>NZ_JAUCGS010000002.1:0-541234 GCF_059916605.1 Chromobacterium sp. CCUG 30098
CTGGCCGACGAAGGCATGTTCAGCGCGGTGGCGGCGGCCGGCATTGAAGCGGCGGCCGAGCACAAGGGCGAACTGGCTGGCCGCGTGGACCTCAACACCTGGGTGTCGATGGCCATCTCCGACGCGGTGGACTCCGCCAGCCACCATATGCAAAACGGCCTGTCGGTGGTGGCCACCGTGGGTTCCACCGCGCCGTTTGTCGGCCTGTTTGGCACGGTATGGGGCATTTACCACGCGCTGACCGCGATCGGCATGTCCGGCCAGGCGTCCATCGACAAAGTGGCGGGCCCGGTGGGCGAGGCGCTGATCATGACCGCGATCGGTCTGGGCGTGGCGGTGCCGGCGGTGCTGGGATACAACTGGCTGGTGCGTCGCAACAAGCTGGTGCTGGACATGGTGCGCGTGGTGGCCGGCCGCCTGCACGCCAGCCTGCTGAACGCGCGCTGAGGCGACGACGATGAAGGGGCGCAACGCAAGATTCGGCCAAGGCCACGGCAAGGGCGACGAAGACGCGGTGATGTCCGCGATCAACACCACGCCGCTGGTGGACGTGATGCTGGTGCTGCTGATCATCTTCCTGATCACGGTGCCGGTGGTGACGCAGACGGTGAAGATGGCCTTGCCGAAGGAAAGCAATATCCCGACGCAGACCAAGCCGGAGAACATCGTGCTGGGGGTGGACACCGGCAACACCATTTACTGGAACACCACGCCGGTGAAGACGCAGGAAGAACTGCTGGCGCGGCTGGTGAAGGAGGCGAAGAAGGAGCCGCAGCCGGAAGTGCACATCCGCGGGGATCTGGCGGCGAAGTACAGCCCGATCGGCCGGATCGTGCTGGCGGTGCAGCAGGCGGGCATCGTGAAGATCGCCTTTATTACCGAACCGCCGCCGCGCAACTAGAAGGGAGAGCAAGATGGGAATGAATGTAGGCTCGTCCGACGACGAGCTGATGGTGGAGATGAACACCACGCCCTTGATCGACGTGATGCTGGTGCTGCTGATCATGTTGATCATCACCATCCCGATCCAGACGCACGCGGTGAAGCTGGACATGCCGGTGAGCAGTCCGGCGAAGCCGATGGAGAAGCCGGTGGTGGTGCAGATCGACATTGCGGCGGACAACGGGATCTTGTGGAACGGAGAGCGTTTGGCGAACCGGGAGGCTTTGGAGAAGAAGCTGACGGAAGCGGCGGCGCGGGCGCCGCAGCCGGAGTTCCACATCAAGCCGAACAAGGACGCGGGGTATGAGCCGGTGGCGATGGTGCTGGCGGAATCTCAGCGTTTGGGGGTGACTAAATTGGGCATCGTGGGCTCCGAGCAGTTTGTGCAGTGACCCCGCGAGTCCGGCCAAGGCACGCCTTATATAACTTGTCTTGATCCATATATTGTCTTTGTCATGAAATTGATGTTTGACCCCTTGTAAGGAAAAGGCAGCCTTCGGGCTGCCTTTATTTTGCAATTGCGAGCCGGCCCGGCATTTTCACCGGAACCAAAACAAGGAAAACAGGGCCGCAGAGAAATGGAGTGAAAGGAACCCCGATGAAAATGAAGTTAGCCCTGATGGCCGCCAGCCTGTTGCTGGCCTGGCAAGCGCAAGCCAGCGCCGTGTCCGGCATCGACAAACAGCATTTCGACAGCGCGGTGCGTCCGCAAGACGATATCTATCACGCGGTCAACGGCGCCTGGGTCAAGCACGCGGTGTTGCCGGCGTCCGAAGATAACGACGGCGCTTTCAAGCAATTGCGCGATCTGAGCCTGGAACGCAGCCGCAAGCTGATAGAGGAGGCCGCCGCCAAGCCGAAGGCGTCGGCTGAGGCGCAAAAGATCGGCGATCTGTATCACAGCTTCATGGACGAGGCCGCGCTGGACAAGCTGGGCCTGACGCCGATGCGCGGCGAACTGACGGCCATCGCCGCCTTGAAGGACAAGAGCGCCTTGGCGGCCTGGATGGGCGCGGCGCAGGGCTTAGGCGTGCAACAGCCCTTGGCTTTTTACGTTGAAGCGGACGCCAAGGACGCGCGCCAATACCTGGCCGGCCTGTATCAGAACGGCCTGAGCATGCCGGACCGCGACTACTATCTGGGCAAGGACGCGCGCTTCGAGAAGGCGCGCCTGGCCTATCGCGCCTATCTGGTCAAACTATTCAAGCTGGGCGGCTACGCCGACGCGGAGCAGCGCGCCCAGCGCGTGTTCGCGCTGGAAACCAAGCTGGCGGAAGCCCAGTGGAGCAAGGTGCAGAACCGGGACCCGCAAAAGACTTACAACAAGATGAGCGTGGCCGAGCTGAAAAAGCGGGCGCCGGGCTTTGACTGGCAGGCTTTCCTGGATGCGGCCGAAGCCGGCGGCGTCAGCGCCGTCAACGTCAATCAGCCCAGCTATGCAGAAGCCTGGGCCAAGCTGGCGGCCGCGTTGCCGCTGCAAGACTGGCAGGATTATCTGACGGCGCAGACGCTGGACGCCTACGCGCCTTATCTGGACGGCGTCCTGGCGCAAACCCGTTTCGATTTCCACGGCAAGGCGCTGGCCGGCACGCTGGAGCAACAGCCGCGCTGGAAGCGCGGGGTGAAGGCGGTGGAGGGCAATCTGGGCGAAGCCCTGGGCAAGCTCTATGTGCAGACTTACTTCCCGCCGGAGTCCAAGGCCAAGATGGAAGCGCTGGTGGGCAATCTGATGAAGGCCTACGCCCAGAGCATAGACACGCTCAGCTGGATGAGCCCGGCCACCAAGAAGGCCGCGCAGGAAAAACTGTCCAAATACATGCTGAAGATAGGCTATCCCAACAAGTGGAGAGACTACGGCGGCCTGGAGATCAAGCGGGACGATCTGGTGGGCAATATCAAGCGCGGCTCGATGTTCGAATACCGCCGCATGCTGGCCCGCTTGGGCAAGCCGGTGGACCGCGAGGAGTGGGGGATGACGCCGCAAACCGTCAACGCCTACTACAACCCGTCGCTGAACGAAATCGTGTTTCCGGCCGCCATTCTGCAGCCGCCGTTCTTTGACGCCAAGGCGGACGACGCCGCCAATTACGGCGGCATCGGCGCGGTGATCGGCCATGAAATCAGTCACGGTTTCGACGATCAGGGCAGCCAGTTCGACGGCGACGGCAATATGCGCAATTGGTGGACGGCGGAAGACCGGGCCCGTTTCGACCAGCTGACCGGCAAGTTGGTGGCGCAGTACAGCGGCTACGAACCCTTGCCGGGCAAGCATATCAACGGCGAACTGACGCTGGGGGAGAACATCGCCGATAACGCCGGCCTGCAAATCGCCTACAAAGCCTACCTGCTGTCCCTGGACGGCAAGCGCGCGCCGACGATAGACGGCATGAGCGGCGACCAGCGTTTCTTCTACGGTTTCGCCCAAGTGTGGCGCACCAAGATTCGCGACGAGGCCTTGTTGTCGCGTTTGGTGACCGATCCGCATTCGCCGGGGGAGTTCCGCGCCATCGGCGCGGCGAGCAATAGCGACGCCTTCGCCGAAACCTTCGAGGTCAAGCCCGGCGACAAGATGTTCAAGCCCCAGGACGAGCGCATTCGCATTTGGTAAGCGCCGGCGCAATGCCCGCCGCGCGTCGGCGGGCTGGGAAAAGCCGGGGTCTCCCGGCTTTTTCAATGGCAGGCGCGTAGCACGGCTGCAATCTGGCGGGCGCATAGTGGCTTGGGCGGGCTAAAGTCCAGATTGCGGCCCGGCGGTCTCGGCCCCGGCCGAGAGCTCGGAGCAAAAACTCTAAAAAAATGGATTTTCCCACAATGCGGGGGGATAATGCCCGCCAGCATTCAGGAGAGATAGGCTGATTTAATGAAGTGCGTTGACGATTTCAGACTGCGGCTGGGCAAGCAGGAGCTGGTGCCCATCATGATAGGCGGCATGGGCGTGGACATCTCCACCTCGGCGCTGGCGCTGGAAGCGGCCAGGCTGGGCGGCGTGGGCCATATTTCCGACGCCATGGTGCCCACGGTGACCGACCGCCGCTTCAACACCAAATACGTCAAAGACAAGCTCAAGCAGTACAAATTCAATGTCGAGAACAGCGACAAATCCGTCGTGCAGTTCGACTTGGGCCTGCTGGCCGAGGCCACCCGCATGCATGTGGGCAAGACCATGGAAGCCAAACGCGGCGACGGCCTGGTCTTCATCAACTGCATGGAAAAGCTGACCATGAACGCGCCCAAGGAAACCTTGCGCACGCGCATGCACGCCGCGCTGGACGCCGGCATCGACGGCATCACCCTGGCCGCCGGTCTGCACCTGGGGTCCTTCGCGCTGATGGAAGACCACCCGCGCTTTCGCGACGCCAAACTCGGCATCATCGTCTCCTCGCTGCGCGCCCTGCAGCTCTTCCTGAAAAAGAGCGCGCGCAGCAACCGCTTGCCGGACTACGTGGTGGTGGAAGGCCCGCTGGCCGGCGGCCACCTCGGCTTCGGCATGGACTGGGCGCAATACGATCTGGCCGCCATCGTCGTGGAAATCCGCGACTGGCTGCGGGCGGAACAACTGGATATCCCGCTGATTCCGGCCGGCGGCGTGTTCACCGGCAGCGATGCGACCCAGTTCCTGGAAATGGGCGCCGGCGCGGTGCAGGTGGCCACCCGCTTCACCGTGGCGCGCGAATGCGGCCTGCCGGAGAAGGTGCAGCAGGAATACTTCAAGGCCAACGAGGACGACATCGAAGTCAACCAGCTGTCGCCCACCGGCTATCCGATGCGGATGATCAAGCACTGTCCGGCCATCGGCGACGGCATCCGGCCCAATTGCGAGGCCTACGGCTATCTGCTGGACGCCAAGGGCGGCTGTTCCTATATCGAGGCCTATAACCGCGAAGTGGCCGCCCACCCCGGCGAGCGCCGCATCAAGGTGTGGGACAAGACCTGTTTGTGCACGCAGATGCGCAATTTCGATTGCTGGACCTGCGGCCACAACGCCTATCGTCTCAAAGACACCACAGTCCGGCGCGAAGACGGCGGCTATCAACTGCTCAGCGCCGAGCACGTGTTCCACGACTACCAATACAGCAAGGATCACAAAATCGCCTTGCCGGAGCTGGAGAGCATTGTTCTGGCTTGAGCGGAACAAGACGCGGCAGACTAAAAACCGGAAGCGAGGCTTCCGGTTTTTTTATGTGTTACGTATTTTCACGTAGTTACCTTGTGATTGTCATTATTTAAAATGGGAACATAAATACCATTTAAATAATTTAAAATAATCACTCTAAGTCTCCGTGAACCATACCCTGATTCAGGCCGCCGTTTTGGGCGGCTTTCTTGTTCCCGCCGCCGGCGCCGCCGCGCTGGATGAACACATTCTTCGGCATCAGCAACAACAACTGGAGCAGCAGCGGGAAGAGCTGCAACGGCGGCCCGACGTGCTCCAATCCCCATCCGCGCCCAGTCCCGCCGCTCTGCCCGCCGCCGCGGGAGCTCATGAAGGCGCGTGTTTCACGGTGAGGCAAATCGCGCTGGAGGGCATGCCCGTCGCCTGGCGCGGCTGGCTGCCTGCGGCGGCGGCCCGCTGGCAAGGCCAATGCCTGGGCTTGGCCCAACTGGACCAGGTGGTGGCGGAGCTGAGCAATGCGATGGTGGAGCGCGGCTATGTCACCAGCCGGGTGTATCTGCCGGAGCAGAACCTGGGGCAGGGCCGCTTGCGGCTGGCGGTGGTGCCGGGGCGCATCCATCAAATCCGGCTCAAGGACGGGCCGGGCGACCGCGGCCTGGCTTCCGCCTTTCCGCAGGGCGCCGGCGACATCCTCAATGTGCGCGCGCTGGAGCAGGGCTTGGAACAACTGGGGCGAGTGCCCACCCAGCAGGCGACGATGGAAATCGTGCCTGGACGACAGCCGGGCGAAAGCGATGTGGCGGTCAGCCGCAGCCGTGCGCGCCAGCTGACCGGGCAACTGAGCCTGGACGACAGCGGCCAGCCCGCCACCGGCAGGCTGCAGAGCAACGCCAGCCTGCTGCTGGGAGGCACCACCGGCTTCAACGACCTGTTGTCCCTGTCCTGGAGCCAGGACGCCGAGCATATCGCCCATCCGCTGAGCCAGGCGCATACCGTGTCCTGGCTGCTGCCCTGGGGCGACTGGACCGCGTTCGCCAGCTATAGCGCGTTCGCCTACCGGCAAACGGTGCAGGCGGTTAATCAGTCTTTCTCTTCCAGCGGCCACAGCCGCAATACCCAGTTGTCGCTGGCGCGCTTGCTGCATCGAGACCAGAGCAGCAAGACCGAACTCAAGGCCAGCCTGACCCGCAAGGCCTCGCGCAGTTTTATCGAGGACGCGGAAATCGCGCAGCAACGCCGCGATCTGACCATCGCCGGCTTGGAGCTCAGTCATCGCCGCTACCTGGGCGAAGCGGTGCTGGACGCCTCGCTGGGCTATCAGCGCGGCATCGGCGGCTGGGGCGCGCAAAACGAGGCGCAAACCGCCGCCGCCGGTTTCACCGCCCGCCATGAACTGTTCCAAAGCCGGCTGGCCTTGCAGCTGCCGCTGCGTCTGGGCGGCCAAACCTGGCGCTGGAGCAGCGAGCTGCGCGGCCAGTACAGCGCCGACCCGCTGCTGCCGTCCGAGCAGTTCTCCATCGGCAGCCGTTACACCGTGCGGGGTTTCAACAGCAATAGCCTCAGCGGCCGCGGCGGCCTGTACTGGCGCAATGAGCTGAGTGCGCCGCTGTCGGCCCCGGCCGGCGCGCAACTGGAAGGCTATCTGGGCCTGGACGCCGGCCGGGTGTCGCATCCGGCTTACGCCGAGGATACCAGCCGCAGCCTTTCCGGCTGGGCCGCCGGCCTGCGCGCGCAGTTGGCGGGCAAGCTCAGCGCCGAGCTCAGCCACGAACGCGCGATGCGCCAGCCGCAAGGCTGGAACCGGCCCGCCATCACCCATTTCAATCTGACCCTGCTCTGGCAATAAGCCCGTTTTGCCGAGCCCCCAGCCTTGAGCGTGCGTTCAAGGCCGGGCCCTGTCCCGTTTCGACGACGCCATCATGAACAAGACTCTCTATCGCATCATCTTCAATCAAGCGCGCGGCCAACTGATGGCGGTGCAGGAAACCGCAAGCGGGCAGGGCAAGGGCGGCGGCCGCGGCCAGACTGCGGCGGGGGCGAGATTCGCCGCCGCGCGCGGCTTCGGCTTCAAACTGTGCGCGCTGTGGGTGGGCGTCGGCTTGGGCAGCGTCGCGCTGGCGGCGGACATCGTGGCCGATCCGGCTGCGGCGGCCGGCAAGCGGCCGACGGTGATTCAGGCCAATAGCGGGCTGCCGGTGGTGCAGATCGCTGCGCCCACCGCCGCCGGCGTATCCCACAATCAGTACCAGCAGTTCAACGTCGGCCCCAAAGGGGTGGTGCTCAACAACAGCGCGCAAGTCGTCAATGCCCAGTTGGCCGGCTATGTCGGCGGCAATCCCAATCTGGCCGGCGGCAGCGCCCGCATCATCCTCAACGAAGTCACCCACGCCAACCCCTCGCAGCTGAACGGCTATCTGGAAGTGGCCGGCCAGCGCGCGCAAGTGGTGGTGGCCAACCCATGGGGCATCAGCTGCAGCGGCTGCGGCTTCATCAACACCCAGCAAGCGATGCTGAGCACCGGCGCGCCGCAACTCAACGCCCAGGGCGCGCTGACCGGTTTCCAGGTCAACGGCGGCGCCGTCAGCATCAGCGGCGCCGGCTTGAATGCCGGCAATGTCGATAAATTCGCCATCATCAGCCGCGCGCTGCAAGTCAATGCCGAACTGCACGCCAAGCAACTGGATCTGGTACTGGGGCGCAACCAGGTGGACGCCGACACCCTGCAGGCGCGGCCATTGGCGGCCGACGGCTCCGCCGCGCCGACCTTCGCGCTGGACGTGGCGCAACTGGGCGGCATGTACGCCAACGCCATCCGCTTGGTGGGCACCGAGGCCGGGGTGGGCGTCAATCAACAAGGCGAGATGGCCGCGCGCGCCGGCGATCTGCAGTTGACCAGCGCCGGCGACTTGTTGCTGAAGGGCAAGACCTTCAGTCAGCTAGACATGAGGCTCAACAGCGGCGGCAAGCTGGAGCACGGCGGCCAGACCCGCAGTCAGGGCGCGCTGCAAGTGGCCGCCGTCGGCGCGGCCCAACTGGACGGCAGTCTGACGGCGGGCGGCGCGCTCGACATTGAAGCGACCGCGGTGGCGGGCAAGGGCAGCGTGGCCGCCGGCGCACAAGCCGACGGCAAATTGGGCGAGACCGGCGCGCTGACGCTGCGCAGCCGCGGGGGTCTGGATTTCCATGGCGAATTGCTGGCCGGCGGCGATGCGAGCATTCAGGCGGGCAAGGCCCAGTTGCAGGGCGCGGTTCTAGGCGCCAGCCACGGCGATTTGCGGGTGACGGCGGACGGGGATTTGAACGCCTCGCAAGCCAAGCTGGGCGCCCGAGGCCTGGCTCGCTTGCAAGCCGGCGAGGGGATCCAGCTGCGGCAAGGCGCGTTGAGCGCCGGACAGCTAGAACTGCAGGCGAAGACGCTGGACAACCGCGGCGGCCTGATTGCGCAAGGCGGCGCGGCCGCCGGCTTGGTGGACGTGCAAGGGCTGCTGGACAACCGCGACGGCGTGATCGCCAGCCAGGGCAAAACGCTGACCGTGGACGCGGCGGCCATCGACAACCGACATGGCGAAATCAGCCACGCCGGCGCGGATACGCTGAGAGTGAGCGCGGACAAAATCGACAACCGCGAACAAGGCAAGCTGCACAGCGACGCCAAAGCCGAGGTCAAGGCGGCGGAGATCGACAACGCGCAAGGGCGATTGACCACCTTGCAAGGCCTGGAGCTAAACGCCAGCGGCGTGCTGCGCAACGACGGCCTGCTCGGCAGCGATGGCCAGTTCAAGCTGACGGCCGGGCAGTTGGAGAACGGCGCAGGCCTGATCCAGGCCGGCAAGGATTTGAAACTGACGGCGGCCAGCGTCAACAACGCCGACAAAGGCCAGATTCTGGCCTTGGGCAAGGACGCGGCCAGCAGCCTGGAGATCAGCGGTCAGCTGAACAACCAGGGCAAGATCGCCGGCAATGCCGGGCTGGACATCAAGGCCGCCGACATCGACAACCACGGCGGCACGCTGCAGTCGGCCGGCGAGTTGAAGCTGGAGAAGCAAACCAGCTTGAACAACGACGGCGGCCATATCGTCGCCAAGGACCTGGACCTGAAGGCGGGCATGCTCAGCAACCAGGGCGGCGAAGTCTTCGCCCAGCAGCAGCTGGACGCCCAGCTGAGACAACTGAACAACGCCAAGGGCAGCCTGATCGGCTCGCAAAGCTTTACCCTCAGCGCCAGCGATGTGCTGCGCAACGATGGCCTGCTGGGCAGCGACGGCACGTTCAAGCTGACGGCTGGGCAACTAGAGAACGGCGCAGGCCTGATCCAGGCCGGCAAGGATTTGCAACTGACGGCGGCCAGCGTCAACAACGCCGACAAGGGCCAGATCCTGGCCTTGGGCAAGGACACCGCCAGCAACCTGGAGATCAGCGGCCAGTTGAACAACCAGGGCAAGATCGCCGGCAATGCCGGGCTGAGCGTCAACGCCGCCGAGATCGACAATCACGGTGGCACGCTGCAGTCGGCCGGCGAGTTGAAGCTGGAGAAGCAAACCAGCTTGAACAACGACGGCGGCCATATCGTCGCCAAGGATATGAACTTGAAGGCGGGCACGCTCAGCAACCAGGGCGGCGAACTCTTCGCCCAGCAACAGCTGGATGCCCAGCTGGGACAGCTGAACAACGCCAAGGGCAGCCTGATCGGCTCGCAAGGGTTCACTCTCAGCGCCAGCGAGGTGCTGCGCAACGATGGCCTGCTGGGCAGCGACGGCACGTTCAAGCTGACGGTCGGCAAGCTGGAGAACGGCGCGGGCCTGATCCAGGCCGGTAAGGACCTGCAACTGACGGCGGCCAGCGTCAACAACGCCGACAAGGGGCAGATCCTGGCCTTGGGCAAGGACGTGGCCAGCAGCCTGGAGATCAGCGGCCAGCTAAACAACCAGGGCAAGATCGCCGGCAACGCACAGCTGGATATCAAGGCCGCCGACATCGACAACCACGGCGGCACGCTGCAGTCGGCTGGCCAGTTGAAGCTGGAGAAGCAAGCCGGCTTGAACAACGACGGCGGCCATATCGTCGCCAAGGATCTGAACCTGAAGGCGGACACGCTCAGCAATCAGGGCGGCGAAGTTTTCGCCCAGCAACAGCTGGACGCCCAGCTGGGGCAACTGAACAACGCCAAGGGCAGCCTGATTGGTTCGCAAAACCTGAACCTCAGCGCCAGCGAGGTGCTGCGCAACGACGGCCTGCTCGGCAGCGACGGTCAGCTCAAGCTGACGGCCGGGCAGTTGGAGAACGGCGCAGGCCTGATCCAGGCCGGCAAGGATTTGAAACTGACGGCGGCCAGCGTCAACAACGCCGACAAGGGCCAGATCCTGGCCTTGGGCAGGGACACCGCCAGCAGCCTGGAAATCAGCGGCCAGTTGAACAACCAGGGCAAGATCGCCGGCAACGCGCAGCTGGATATCAAGGCCGCCGACATCGACAACCACGGCGGCACGCTGCAGTCGGCCGGCCAGTTGAAGCTGGAGAAGCAAGCCAGTCTGAACAATGACGGCGGCCACATCGTCGCCAAGGATCTGAACCTGAAGGCGGACACGCTCAGCAATCAGGGCGGCGAAGTTTTCGCCCAGCAGCAGCTGGACGCCCAGCTGCGGCAACTGAACAACGCCAAGGGCAGCCTGATCGGCTCGCAAGGGTTCACTCTCAGCGCCAGCGAGGTGCTGCGCAACGATGGCCTGCTGGGCAGCGACGGCACGTTCAAGCTGACGGTCGGCCAGCTGGACAACGGCGAGGGCCTGATCCAGGCCGGCAAGGATATGCAACTGACGGCGGCCAGCGTCAACAACGCCGACAAGGGGCAGATCCTGGCCTTGGGCAAGGACGCCGCCAGCAGCCTGGAGATCAGCGGCCAGCTGAACAACCAGGGCAAGATCGCCGGCAATACAGAACTGAAGGTCAACGCCGCCGACATCGACAACCACGGCGGCACGCTGCAGTCGGCCGGAGAGTTGAAGCTGGAGAAGCAAGCCGGCTTGAACAACGACGGCGGCCACATCGTCGCCAAAGACCTGAATCTTAAAGCGGACAGGCTCAGCAACCAGGGTGGCGAAATCCGCCACTTGGGACAGTCCATGGCGCAATGGCAGGTGCGTCAGCGTTTCGACAATCAGCAAGGCACCTTGTTCAGCAACGGCGGCCTGACGCTTGCAGCCCAATCGCTGAACAATCAGCAGGGCTCGTTGAGCAGCCTGGGCGCGCAATCATTGCAGTTGGCCCAAGGCTTGGACAATCAGGGCGGCGCCTTGGTCAGCGGGCAGGGGCTGCAATTGCAGCTGGGCGCGGTCTTGAACAACCAAGGCGGCACGGTGCAGGCCGAATCCCTGCAACTGCACGCGGCCAGCCTGGGCAATCAGGGCGGCAGCATCAAGGCGCTGGGAGCCGGCGACGGCAAGGTCGCCATCGGCGGGACGCTGGACAACTCCGCTCAAGGCCTGTTGGCCGGCAATGGCCGTCTGGAGGTGAGCGCCTTGGCCTTGGACAACCGCCAGGGCGTTTTGCAAAGCGCGGCCAAGCTGGACGTGCAAGTGGCGCAACTGGCTCAGAACCAGGGCGGCAAGATCCAGGCCGGGCAACTGCAGCTGAAAGCCGCCGAGCTGAACAACCAGCAAGGTCTGCTCAGCCAGGCCGGTGACAGCGCGGCCAAGCTGGAGTTAAGCGGCCAGCTGGACAATAGCCGGCAGGGCAAAGTGCTGTCCAACGGCCAGCTACAGGTGACGGCGGCGGGCTTGCTGAATGCCGGCGGCACGCTCAGCAGCCAGGGCGATTTGCAACTCAGCGCGAGCGGAGCGCTGGACAATCGCCAGGGCGCTTTGGGCAGCAACGGCGCTTTGAAGTTGGACAGCGCCAGCGTGGACAATGCCGGCGGCCTGATCCAGGCCGGCCACACCTTGAGCTTGGATAGCGGCAGCTTGCTCAACCATGGGGGCAAGCTGTTGGCGCTGGGCGGCGGCGACAGCCGCGTGACGCTTAGCGGGCAATTGAACAACGGCGGCCAGATCGCCGGCAACGGCGATTGGCGGATCAAGGCGCAAGGACTGGACAATGCCGGCGGCAGCCTGCTGAGCGTGGGCAGCCTGGGTATAGACACGGTGACCCTGGGCAATTCCGGTTCCTTGCTGGCCGGCAAGGATTTGAGCCTGACCCTGGCCAGCGACTTCATCCATGTCGCGGGCAGCAAGTTGCAGGCCAATGGCAAGCTCAGCATCAGCAGCAGCGGCAATCTGATCAATAGCGGCCAGTTGCAGGCCGGCGGCGATTTGGTTTTGAGCGGCGTCCGCTGGACCAATAGCGGCGAGGTCAACGCCGGGGGCAAACTCAGCGCTGCGCTGAGCCAGGCGCTGAGCAATAGCGGCAAGCTCAGCGCCGGCGCCTTGCAACTGAACGCCGCCAGCGTGTTGAACACCCACTCCATCACCGGCGGCGATATCTCCATCCAGGCCGCCAGCCTGGACAACGGCGGCAATCAGGGTCTGATCGCCTCTGCCGGCAATATGGCGCTGGATATCGGCCAGACGCTGAATAATCACGACGGCAGCTGGTTGTATAGTCAGGGGGATATGCGCATCGGCAAGGCCGGAGCGGCCGCAGGGCAGGTGATTAACCATGTGGCGACTTTGCAGTCCGATGGCAATATGTTTATTGATGCGGGGAGGGTGAGTAACGAATCGAGCCCAATAGAGATATTGCCAAGTAGCGAAGTTGCGGAGAGTTATAAAAAAACACTATATGAACTTCCTTCCGTTATCTATGAATATGTGGATTGTGGAAAGGATGGTTCGAGGCAGTGCGAGCATAGCATATCCTACGTTGGTTTTGTCCCTTTTTATGCGGTAGCATCTGTTGATGAAGGAAGTAAGTATCTTAGGGTTAAAGGTTCTGTTGGCGATAAACCGGTATCAGTTCCATATTTTTTGAAGGTGGAGAGTGGGTGGCAGGCTGGTTATTACTATTTGCCTGGATATGATCCTAAAAAACATATCTTGCCAACGGATTCTCGTCAGGTAATGATGAATAATCTTGATCCAATGGTGCTGGAATATGGCAAGGCGGAGTCATTGATGAAGGCAGGGGCTAGAGTTGATGGCTATGGCGCGTCACGGAAAATAAATATCATTCCAGTGTCTATTTCAGTGCCTGGGAGGGATGAAGTTGGAGTCCCGGGTGAGGTGGCGAGAAATTACTCTATTTCAACTAAGACGGATATGGCGTCAGGGGAAAGTAATCCTGCGAGCCTATTAGTGGCTGGGGATTTGTCTATTCAGTCTGTAGATGTGTTAAATAAGTACAGCTCTATTGCAGTTGGTCAAAATTTGGTTATGAAGGCAGGGAATAAAATAAATGGTGTAGGTCAGCAGCTATTAAAGACCGTTACGGAGACAACACAGGCTGTGTTTTATGCGGGTAGAGTTGGTAGCCCAACTGTTTCAACGCGTTCGGAAGTCCTAGCCTCGTTGGATGCCACTATTAGTACCGGCCAAAAACTCACGCTACAAGCCCCCACCATTTCCAACGGCAAGGCTTCTCAGCTCGATATCTCTCTAACTACCGGCGATAGCCAGTCCAAAGCGACGGCGGTAAACACCACGGCGGGCAAGGCTTTGGCGCAAGCCGATGGCGACGCGGCCAGCGCGGGCAAGAAGCTGGGCGGCAAGCCGCTGGATGCCCTTGCCTCCGCGCAAGCGTTGGCTGGGCCGCTGACTGGCGCGCAAGCGGCGGTGGAGCTGCAAAAGTCCGCTGTGACCAGCCAAGCCGGCGCGCAGTGGGACGGGACCAAAACCTCGGTGTTGCCGCAGCAAGTGTTGCTGGAGTCCGCCGGCACCAAGGCGGCCAACCCGGTGGCCGGCGGCTATAGCCTGCCTAATAACGGTCTGTTCCAGACGCGCCCGGCGCCGGCGCAGCCCTATCTGGTGGAGACCGACCCGCGCTTCACCCAGTACAACAATTTCATTTCGTCGGATTACCTGCTCAAACAATTGGGCTACGACCCCAGCCGCGTGGAAAAACGCCTGGGCGACGGTTTCTACGAGCAGCAACTGGTCAGCCGCGCGGTGACCGAGCTGACCGGCAAGCGCTTTATCGGCGGCAACGCCAACGCGACGCAGCAGTACCAGCAATTGATGAGCCAGGGCGCGGAATACGCTAAGCAATTCCAATTGACGCCGGGCGTGGCGCTGTCTGCGGAGCAGATGTCCCGCCTCACCGCGGACATGGTGTGGCTGGTGAAGCAGAATGTCGACGGCCACGACGTACTGGTGCCGGTGGTGTACTTGGCCAAGGCGCAGGAGCAATCGCTGCGCGGCCAGGGTGCGGTGCTGGCCGGCAGCCATATGGCGTTGCTGGCCGATGGCTCGCTGATCAACAGCGGTACGTTGAAGGCGGACAACAGCCTGTTGGCGCAAGCGGGCGATATCCGCATCGAAGGCGGCAAAGTGCTGGCCGGCGGCGACCTGGGCCTTGGCGCTCGCCACGATCTGCTTGTTGGCGATGACAAGCAACACAGCCAGGCCGGCAGCGTGATCCAGGCGGGCAGCTTGCAGCTGCAGGCCGGCAATGATTTGAAGCTGCAAGCCGCGCAGCTGCAGGTCAGCGGCGACGCGCAACTGCAGGCCGGCCGCGATCTTGACATCGCCAGCCGCGAAAACCGCTACAGCCATGCAGGCAACATCGGCCGCAGCCAGTACAGTTACCAGCAGGTCGACCATGTCGGCAGCACGCTGCAAGTGGGCGGCAGCTTGGGCTTCAACGCTGGGCACGACCTCACGCTTAGCGGCGCGGACGTCAAAGCCGGCGGCAAGCTGCTGGCCGTGGCCGGCAATGAGCTGACCCTGCAATCCACATTGGATAGCAAGCAAGGCCAGGGCAGCTGGAATGGTTGGGGTTGGGGCGCGTACTCGACGTTGGACCAGACTCGCCACGCCACCCAGCTGCAGGCCGGCGGCGATATGCTGCTGCAAGCCGGCGGCAATCTAGCCCTCAACGGCTCCCAAGCCCAGGCCGGCGGCGGCCTGCTGGCGCTGGCCGGCAAGCAACTGACGCTACAGAGCGAGGCCAACACCAAGCAAGATATCGGCAGCAGCGGGGGCAGCAGTCACAACTGGCGAACCGACTCCCTGACCGTGGCCGCGCTCTCCGGCAAGAACGACTTGCAAATGCAAGCCGGCGGCGACGCCTTGCTGAACGGCGCCAGCCTGCTCAGCGGCGGCAAGCTGGGCCTGTCCGCCGGCAACGACATCAAACTGGGCGCGGTGGCCACTGAGAACCGCAGCGACAACAGTTGGGGCCAGGATGTCCACAATAATTACGACCTCACCCAGCACGGCAGCGCGCTGCGGGGAGAGACGGGGCTAACGCTGTTGGCCGGCCGGGACGTCGCAGCTCAGGCCGTCAGCCTGTCCAGCGACGGCGAGGCCGCGCTGGCGGCGAGACGCGACGTCAGCTTGAGCTCGGCGACGAATCTGCACAGCGATTACAGCAAGACGGTGCGTTCGTCCGGCGGCTTCATGCGCAAGAAAACCACGGTGGACATCAGTTCTCATCAGAGCGCCACCCAGGTGGGCAGCAATCTGTCAGCGGACAAGGTCGCCGTCAGCGCCGGGCGTGATCTGGGCATCCTGGCCAGTCAGGTGGCGAGCACGGACACGGCATCGTTGCAAGCGGGCAACGACATCCGCGTCCAGGCCGGCACCAACGCCAGCCAAAGCTTCCAGTACCACTACGAGAAGAAGTCCGGCTTCTTCGGCACGGGCTGGGGCGGCTTCATGATAGGCAGCAAAGAGCTGAGCGACGCGATGAACGCCCAAGGCACCACCCAGAGTCAAAGCAAGAGCCTGGTGGGCAGCTTGAAGGGCGATTTAACGGTGCAGGCCGGCGGCAAGCTGCTGGTGCAGGGCAGCAGCCTGAGCGCCTTGAACGGCGACGTGGCGGTGGGGGCCAACTCCGTGCTGGTGCAGGATGGCCGGGACGTCATGGTGGTGGACCGCAGCCATGTGGAGAAGCAAAGCGGCTTCTCCATGAAAACCGTCAATACGCTGAAGGACACGTTCGACAACCTGAAAGAGATCGTCAGCACCCGCCACGGTTTTGGTCTGGTCAAGGGCGTGGGCGCGGAGATCTCCGCCTTCGCGCTGTCCAGCAGCAGCCAGGATATGTCCTATTCCTCGCTGGAGCAGGGCTATCAGCAACATAACCGCACCGTCAGCAGCGTGGGCAGCGCCATCCTGGCCGGCGGCGACATCAAGCTGCTGGCCAGCGGCAAGCCGGAGCAACTGCCGGGCAATGGAGACTTGTCCGTCATCGGCTCCAGCCTGCAGGCCGGGGGCAAGGTGGACTTGTTCGCCAAGGGCAATGTCGACATTCTGGCGGGCGTCAACGACAGGCAAGACAGCTTCAGCAGCTACAGCCACGCTTCGCGCACCTCTTTGTATGCGCCGCAGCTCGGCGATCTGGTTCGCGCGTTCGAGGGCGTGCCCAACCACAGCGGCACCTCGCTCACGCCGTACAACCAGGCGCGGCAAGACGGCAACGGCAGGCAGAACGACCAGCAACTCAACCCCAGCCAGGTTCGCGGCGAGCAAATCCGGGTGGTCAGCCTGGGCGGCGACGTCAATGTGGTGGGCTCTGCGTTGCAGGGGGTGAAGGACGTGACCGTGGCGGCGGATCAAGGCAGCGTCAACGTGCTGGCCGCCACCGCTCATTACCAATTCAACCAAGACAACAAGGGCTTCACCCTGGGCAATGTCGGCGGCGGCAATCACTCCGCCACGGTCGGCGTCCAGCACACAGAGGACAAGGCGTCGGGCAGCGGCAGTCAGCAAAGCGCAGCCCTCAGTCAGATCACCAGCCTGCAAGGCAATGTCGCACTCAGCGCCGCCGACGCGGTGCGGGTGGCCGGAGCTCAGTTGGCGGCGGGGCAGGATTTGACCTTGAGCGGCAAGTCCGTGCAAATCCGGCCCGGCGTGGATCAGGATAGCCGCGTCGAAACCCATCACATGGACCAATGGGGCGTCACCGCCGGAGTCAGCAGCCCTGTGCTCAGCGCGCTGGATGCGGTGGATAAGATGGGCCAGGTGGCGGCGGGCGGGCAGAGTGCCGATTCGCGCACCCGCGCCTTGGCGACGGGCACCGCCGCATTGGCCGCGTACAACGGGTATAAAGCGGCTCAGGCGGCGGCTGATGGTCAACTGGTGTCCGCCAGCGTCACCATCGGCGCCAACCGCAGCGACAGCAAGCAGGAAAGCCAGTCCCTCACGCATACCGACACCCGGCTGGAGGCGGGGCGAGATCTGCTGATACAGGCCAGCGGCGGCGGCAAGGACTCCAATATCGATATCGTCGGCAGTCAATTGCAGGCCGGCCGCAACGCGACGCTGAAGGCGGACAATCAAGTTGCGCTGCAGTCGGCGCAGGACAGCAGCAGCTTGCGCGGCGAGAACAGCGGCTCCGGCTGGGGCGTGGGCATCGGCGCTTCCTTCGGCCAGGGGGGCTTCAGCGTTGGCGTCACCGCCAACGCCAACCACTCCTTCGGCCGTGAAAGCGGCGACACGGTCGATCAACGCCACGCCACGGTAAACGCCGGCAATACCTTGACCCTGCAATCCGGCGGCGACGCCGTGCTCAAGGGCGCGGAGGCGCGTGGCCGAGAGATCGTGGCCAATGTCGGCGGCAATCTGGACATCCAGAGCCAGCAAGACCTGCACCAGTACCACAGCAGCGGAAAGAGCCTGGGCGGCAGCGTCACCGTTGGACTCGGCTTCAGCGCCAGCGGCAGTTACAGCCAGCAAAAGATGGACAACGACTACGCCAGCGTGCAGAACCAGTCCGGCCTCAAGGCCGGAAACGGCGGCTTCCAAGTGGTGGTCAAAGGCAATACCCATCTCACGGGTGGCGTCATCGCCAGCAGCGACAAGGCGGTGGCGGACGACAAGAATAGTTTGAGCACCGGCACGCTGATCGTCGGCGATGTGCAAAACCACGCCAACTACAGCGGCAGCAGCATCAGCCTGGGTGGCAGCGGCAGCATGAAGGGCGGAGAGGTCAAGTTTGGCTCCATGGACGCTGTGGGCGGGCAAGATATCCATGCTCAGCAATTCGGCAACGGGGGCGGAGCCAACGCCTTCGGTGCGATAGCCGCCCATGAGAGCGCGGATAGCGTCACCCGCGCCGGGGTCAGCGGCGGCAAGCTGAGCATTGTCGACAGCGCCGGTCAGCAAGCCTTGACCGGCCAGACGGCGGAGCAAGCCGCCGCCGCGCTCAACCGCGACGTCAGCAGCGACAGGGACAGCGCAAATTCCCTACAGGACAAGTTCGACAAGCAGCAATTGCAAACCACCTTCGCAGTGGTGCAGGCGCTGACCGAGCAGGTCAGCGTGTTCACCGCCGCCAAGGCCGCGGAAGCCAAGGCGGCGAAGGAGGAAGCGGACAAGGCGCAAAAGGATCCGGCCAAGAGCGATGCGGAGAAGGAACGCCTGCAAGCGACGGCAGCCAATGCCGCCAAGTGGGCGCCAGGTGGAGCCTACAGCCAGATCCTCACTGCGGTCACCGCCGGCATCGGCGGCAATGTGGCCAACGGCCTTGGCGGCATGGCGCAAAACGCCGGCATCGCCTATCTGCAAGGCCTGGGTGCTCAGCAGGTGAAAGCGTTGGTTGACGGGATGGAGGGCGGCGCCAAAACGCCGGAAGGCGAAATTGTTCGCGCCGTGCTGCACGCCGCGCTGGCCTGCGGCGGAGCCAGCGCCAGCGGGCAGAGTTGCGGCGCGGGAGCCGCCGGGGCCGCCGCAGCGGTGGCGTTGAACAATGCTTTGGACGCGTTGCAAAAAACCAGCCCGGACACCATGACGGCGGAACAGAAGTTGCAACGAGAAAGCCTGGTGAGCGGCTTGCTGGCAGGTTTGTCTACTGCCACGGGCGGGATGGACACCGCCGCGACTACGGTGAATGCGGCGAAGACGGAGATGGAGAACAACACTCTGTCCCTGCCTGAGAAGAAAGTGTTGATCGCGGCGGAGGTGGCATGCCGTGAAGGGGATGCAAAAGCGTGTCAGGTTCGGGATCAGCTAAAATGGTTGGATGCCACGCGTAATGCTGAAATTGATAAGCTGGCGCGAGAAGGTGACGAGGGCATGCTTGGCGCATTCTCTGGTTTAGGGCCTTTGATCGGAAATATAGATGATCAGAAAAAGCAATTGGAGCAGTTGGAGGCGCAGGCGCAGGAACTCCAGAAGAGAGTCGAGTCGGGTTGTTCCATTGTGGCTGTCAAGTGTGATCTGGAAGCTAATCAGGCAAAGCTCGCGTTTACTCAGCTTTTAATCCGAGAGACCAAACGAGAGCAGGGTGTGTTGCAGCAGATTGCAAACATTGTTTCGTCTGAGCACACCATCAAGAATGGCGAGCCTGGCCTAGTGCAGACAATGCCAGAGTTGGATCTGTTTGCTGGATTTGGTGTTTTGCGTGGAGCGTTTAAGGCTGCGACAGGACCATTGCTGGGGAGTGAGGGCCTTGCTAGTCTCCGAGGGGGAGTCGGCACTGCGAGTGGATTAGATGCTTCATCTGCAGCGAATGATTTCGTAATGTTTTATCATGGCACATCGCCAAAGAATGCCGCCAATATTCGATCGATAGGTGTGGATTTGTCTGAGTCGAAATTGACCAATGATTTTGGTCCTGGTTTTTATATGACAACCTCTCGTGATGAAGCTATTAGTTCCGCAACTATGATGAGCAAAAATTCGCAAGATGTCGTTGAATTCTCAGTGCCTAAATCAGAGCTTGAAAAACTGAATAGCAAGGTTTTTGGAGGGGCAAATGGAGAGTGGGCTGACTTTGTTGCAATGAATAGGCAATTGACAACTGTTCCTTACCTTCCGCCTGATGAGTGGAAGTATACTTTTGATTTGGTAACAGGGCCAATGTTTGGTGGGGTTGGCAGAAATGGGATAAGAACATTGCCTGCTAGAGGTAATCAAACAAGCATACATACAAAAGAAGCGGTGGATTTGTTTAATAAATATATGCTAAGGAGATAAAATTGTTGCTTCCATCAACAGGTGAGGATGAGGCTTGGTTGTTTGAACGAATAGTTTTTCAACTGCAGAAGGATTATGGTCACACAGAGGAAGGGGCGATTGGCCTAGTGTGTGATTATTATAAAAAATTTACTGATCCATCGTTTTGTGCTTTATATAATCAATCTGTTCAAACGGTAGAGTTTTTTTGTAGAGAAGAGTCTTTGCTCATGGCGGATAGAATTCAGTTTTATGAAGCTTTAGGCAATGAACCTGACGAGAGGGCGTTTACTCAATGGCATAGGGTGCAACGTTCTAAATAAACTGGAGTGAATGATGGCAGTATTAATTGAAGGTATATCGGTAGTTATTCGTTGTCGATCGATTATTGAGAAGGTGCCTGGGGGTATTGCGCATTTTATGCGGATGCTCCCAAATAAAACACTCCGCTCGGATGGTGAACTGGCATGCGTTCACTTTGTGAGTCCTCATGAGACGCGAAGTTATGTGGAAACTCTAAGCGGAATGGGCTTGAGGTACAAGGGCGATGATGGAGCAGCTGTGGATCTTGTGGTTGTTGATCAAATGCATGGGCCGATGGTTTCTTGTGACTGGTTAGGGTTCGGTTGCGCGGATTGGGATGATGATCCAAGGCAACCCGTTGCAGTTTGCTTTGTGCCTCCTGCTGTTAAAGCAAAAGTCATGGCGCCAGAAGGATGGCGTTATGCAGACTCTTTGAGTGCTAATGGCAAATTTGTGGCTGGCGTTGATGCTCCATCAAATTTGGTGTTTTTGCGACAAGATGATGGTGTGGATGTGTTTGTAGATAGAGAAACAGGAAAGGAGTTCTTTCTTCCAAAACTTAAAAGGTAGCTGTGTGCATGATCTGAATTTTGAGTGGCTGAAGATTATTTACATAAAAATAGTCCGTGAGGATTTGAATGTGATTCGCTACTTTTTACGCCTTGGCAGAAGAGTGTGAACTGTTGAAAATAATAGGATTGAAACGAGGCGAGAAGGTGGTCGCTGAATTTGGAGACTATCTTCCATTTAAATTTGATTTGACTGATGAAGAGAGTTGTAATTGTGTTTATTGGAGGCTAGGTAATTTTAAGAGTTCATTAATTGAAATAGGGGTTGATCGAAAAAGTGGGGTGGTGGCCAGCTTTTCTTTGGTGATTTTTGATTGTTTTGAGCGTGGAGTTCCTGAGCTGAGTACTTCATTGCGAGAAGAGGTTGGAGTGCCATGTTTTTCGGTTGATTGGTGGCATGAAGAGATGCTTTTGGATGAGAGGGCTGAGGTTCGGATTTTCTATAATTCAAATAAGATAATGATTGCTTGGGCTGATGTTGATGCGACGGAGTGGATTGCCGTGTCTGATTGTGTTGAATTTGGGGTTGGATTTTCAGGAAGGCTTTGCTGGGTCTGTGTAAGAGGGTTGCCCGAGGAAAGTATTAATGGCTTGTCTTTGCTTCAGAGCGCAAATTAGTTTGAGAATTTATTGCTGAGCTTGGCTGTGGGCGTAATAATTCTCATGGCGGCTTTAGGAAGGATCTAGGTGTTTTTGTAAGTGATGAAACACGTGCACCCGGATGATACGACCTATATGTATGATTTGATTTCAGTGGCGGCAAAGGAAGAGTGTGCCGGTGTTTTTTGGAATTTTAAAAGAGTGATGCAGAATGGGTTTTTTTGTGCCCTGATATATTGAGCCATGCTTATGAAGTAACGGGTGAGTTTGGCGTGCTTGAAGAGGAAGTGTTGAAACAGCGCCCGGATCTGGGTGTTCGTGCAGCCCAGAGCCTGAAGTTGCTGAGTAAAAAAATATATTTAAATTTTAAAAAATCAGGTAAGTCACCTTTGATTGTGTTGAACGAGTGTGAATTGTTTCTGCGAGTCGTTCAGGTCTTGTTGTTTTGTAAGCGGATAAGGTTCGGAGAGGTGGGGTAAATGTTGAGGGTTGATGAGGGTGAGTTGGACTATTCGGTTGAGCGAATTTGCATTTATGCTGGGGCACCTTTTAGTGGTGTTGCATGCGAAGAGATAAAGGATGTCTTAATCAGTGAGACTATGTATGTGGATGGTCTGCTAGATGGGACGGCCAAGATCTGGTATTCCTCTGGCAAGCCGTTTAAAGAAGAGTCGTATCGCAGGAATTATTTGCATGGATGCTGCGTTGAGTGGTTTGAGCATGGCGGGGTGAAGATCGCTTGTAGCTATGAGTGTGGAATTTTGATAGAAAGAAAAGAGTGGGATGTGAAGGGGGGCTTAATTAGCGAGTATGGCTTGACTCCATCAGCGGAAGGTTATGAATTGCTGGAGATTCGTCGGCATATGTGGAGCGAGGGCCGGCTCTAAGTTGGATATGTGGTGTGAGCTAGCATGTTGTAGGTAAGTGGTGGGGTGAGGGAGTGTGTCCTAGGGTGGTGCTACCTATTGGGGCGCTGCAGGAATGATTAATTTTGCAATGAGAAGCTGTGATTCCAGAAAAAAAGGTAGATTTTGAGTGTTACCGTACTTATGCGGCAGTGTTAAAGACAGTTGACTCTGAGTTTTCAAGGGGCGCTAGTTTCGGCTACGACCTTGGGCAGCAGTTCGCATGTGCTTATGATGAACTAGAGAGGCCATGTAAACTTGGGTCGCAATTCAGAAAGGTTGCTATTTATACTGCGCTATTTAAGCGAGTGAGAGGTATAAGTGATGGATTTGCAGTGGATGATCCATTTGACTGGGATGTGTTGCATGAGCTGAAGGAAATTTATATGGGCGTGGATGAGCAGTTTTTTGAAACCTACCACGAGGAGGCGGATGGGCTGAGAGAAGATATGGAGTTGATTAAAGAGGTGTTTTTAACAAAGTTGGGCTGATTTGAATTGCTGGGGTTAAGATTTTTTAATGAGTGAGAATTTGAAAGCGGCGCGCCAATCCGGAGCGCCGCTTTTTTTACGCCTTAGCTATTGCGGCCGGGCGTTTTGCCTTCCAGCTCGGTTTTGGCTACTTGCGCGCGTTGCAGCGCGTGCACGCTGTCCACGTGCTGGAAGACGTCGCAGCGCAGCGCGCCCAGCAACATCAATTGCTCCGCGTAGTTGAAGAAGCCCACCCAATAGCCGCGGGCGTGGTGAGGGTCGCGGAAGTCGATGTCGTAGGCGATTTTGCCGAGCAGGCCCTTGCTGTGGCGGTCCGGATTGTCTTTCAGGTATTGGGCCAGATGAGCGGCGCATTCGCGGCCGTAGGCGCAGGCGTCCACGTAGTCGTCGGCGGGCGGCATCTGCCAATGGTGGGGCTGACCGCGTTGCGGCAGGTGGCGGACGAAGGGCAGCTGCGTGGCCTGGGTTTCGTGAGGCTTGGGCCGGTAATGACGGCGCGGGGGAAGTTCATGAGACATTTGCTATCTCCTTGAAGATGCTAAGTGACCCGTTGTCCGGTTCCAGTCGGGTGGCGGGAGCGAGATCACAGGCTGGAACTCCGGCTCTTCAAGAAACCGGTACGGCGTTGGCCGCACCTATGATCCGCCCCCGCCGTACTGGCGCGCGCGTCTCATCGGCATTGCCTGTTGCGGGCAATGCCTATTCTCAAAGAAACATGGGGTTCCAGTCCCAGTGCCGGATGTGGATCGGCACGCAGGCGATTGTGGCGGCGCGGGCGGGGCGGGTCAAGGGCGCGCGGCCGCCGAGTTTTGGGCTTGGGTTTGCGGCCAAGCCGCCCCGGCCCAGCCGCCGGCGATGCGGCGGGCGCTGGGCGGGGCTTTAGGACGGGCTTAGTTGGCGCGCTTGCCCAGGGAGGTCCGGCGCTGGGCGAAGGTTTCCCGGCTCAGGCGGATGGAGTCGTAATGACGGCGGCTGAGGCGGGTGCCGCCGGCGCGGCGCAGAGACAGCCCCAGCGTGTTCTGGTCATTGGCTTCGCGTTCGCCGGCAAAGGTCTGGGCGGCGGCCTGGCAAGCGGCTTGCCGACGGGTGGCGGCCGGGTGCGCCTGGTAGGCGTTGCTGGCCTGTTCCAGCGCTTTGCGCAGCAACTGCGGTTTGGTTTGCTCCAGCGCATCGGCTATTTGGTCCGCCGTGGCGCGTATCAGCTCCTGAAGCGCCTGCTGTTGCAGCGGGCGTTTGTTGCTGCAGTCCAGTCCGGCCTGCTGGCTGAGCCGTTCCAGTTGCTGACTGAGGGTGCTGACGCCGCCTTGGCGAAAGCGCTCGGCTTGTTGCGGGTAGAGCTGGGCGGCGGCGGCGATCATGGCTTCGCGGTAAGCCTGGATCAGGGCTTTGGCGTCTGCGCCCGGCATCCTGGCCAGGTCGCGGCGCACCATGTCTTCGGTGTGGATGTCGATGAAGGCGTGCACTTCGCGGGCTTGGTGATTGTGTAGCAGTTGTCGCCAGGTATTGAGCGGTTGCTGGTTCAGCCAGTGGGCGAAGCGTTGCTGGGCGGGTTTGAACGCCGGGTCCACGCCGGCCGGGGCGGCGGTGGCGAAGCGGCGTTTGGCCTGGTTCAGCGCGCTGTCGTGGGCGCGGGAGCGGGCGGCGCTTGGGCTGGGCGCGGCGCGCAGCAGGGCGGCGTTGGCGTCGCTGTTCTGCGCGCGTTTGAGTTCGCCGGCCAGCGCGGTTTGCGGCGGGGTATCCGGGTCCGCGGAACCACGCGGGTGAATGCAGCTGAGCAATAGGTCGGAAATTTTCATAAGCGCTCCTGAGGCGGTATGGGCGGCGTTTAGCGCCGCCTTTTTGTTGGTGCGGCGCAGTGTGCCCAAACCCGGGAGCGTTCAATATAAAGAAATGGCCATGTCCCCGGCATGCGCTCAGAGCAGCATCACCAGCTTGTATTCCGGCGCCTGGGCCAGTTTGAGGGTGATTTGCTGGTGCTCGATGCGGCCGGCGCTGGGGTGGTGGAACACACGGCTGCCGCCTTCGCGGCCCTGGACGTCTTGCTGCTGCCAGTATTGGCGGAATTCCGGGCTTGTCGCTTCCAGCGCCGCAATCATCGTGGCCACGGCGGGCTGGTTCAGCCGCGGGCTGAGATCGGCGCGCAGCTCTGCGACGATGCGGCCGGCGCGTTCCGCCCATTGGTCGATGAAGCTGCGCGCTTCCGGCGCCAGGAAGATGAAGTCCAGCAGGCTGCGGCTGGCGTCCGGCCGGCCCAGCCAGTCGCGGAACAGCCTTTGGGCCGGCGGGTTCCAGGCCACGGCGCGCCATTCGGCGTCCAGCACGTAGGCGGGGGAATCGATATGGGCGGTGGCCTGCTTTAACAGCGCCTTGGCCTGTTCGGACGGGCCGCGCCATTCCGGTTCCGGGTCTTTGAGGCCTGCCAGGTTGAACAGGTAGTCGCGCTCGGCGGTGGTCAGGCGTAGCGCCTCGGCCAGCCGGGCCAGGGTGGGCGCGGACACGGATTGGGTGCGGCCTTGTTCTATCCAGGTCAGCCAGGTGGTGCTGATGTCGCACAGCGCGGCCACTTCTTCGCGGCGCAGGCCTTTGGCGCGGCGGCGCTGGCCGGGCGGCAGGCCGGCTTGTTCCGGGCTCAGGCGCTCGCGGTGGGCGCGGATGAATTGGCCCAGCGGCGCGCTGTCTTTGCTGGCGGTCATGGGCGTAGGGCTCTGGGTATTAGTATCGCTACTAGTATAAGCAACTGGCTTGTTGCCGGGAAAGTTTGGCTCCAAGATAAGTCCACGGAGCAGAGCTTTGTGCCCGGCGCGCGGAAACCCGCGGCGCCGGCGGCAGTCTCAAGTTGAATAACCGGATTCGAGCAAACACCATGACCGCACAGACCTTGTACGACAAATTATGGAACAGCCACGTGGTGCGCCAGGAGGCGGACGGCACGGCCTTGCTGTACATCGACCGCCACCTGGTGCATGAGGTGACCAGCCCGCAGGCGTTCGAGGGGCTGAAGCTGGCGGGCCGCCCGCTGTGGCGCGTGGATTCGGTGGTGTCCACCGCGGACCACAACACGCCCACCGATCATTGGGACGAGGGCATCAAGGACCCGATCTCGCGCCAGCAGGTGGAAACGCTGGACGCCAACATCAAGGCTTTCGGCGCGCTGGCGTATTTCCCGTTCAAGGACAAGGGCCAGGGCATTGTGCATGTGATGGGGCCGGAGCAGGGCGCCACGCTGCCGGGCATGACCGTGGTGTGCGGCGACAGCCACACTTCCACCCACGGTGCTTTCGCCGCGCTGGCGCACGGTATCGGCACCTCCGAGGTGGAGCATGTGATGGCCACGCAGTGCCTGGTGGCCAAGAAATCCAAGAATATGTTGGTGCGGGTGGACGGCAAGCTGGGCCGCGGCATCACCGGCAAGGACGTGGCGCTGGCCATCATCGGCAAGATCGGCACCGCCGGCGGCACCGGTTACGCGATCGAGTTCGCCGGCGAGGCCATCGAGAGCCTGTCTATGGAAGGCCGGATGAGCTTGTGCAATATGGCGATCGAGGCCGGCGCGCGCTCGGGCATGGTGGCGGCGGACCAGAAGACCATCGATTATGTAAAAGGCCGGCCGTTTGCGCCCAAGGGCGAGCAGTGGGAGCGGGCGGTGGCGTATTGGCGCACTTTGCGTTCCGATCCGGGCGCCGTATTCGACGCGGAAGTGGTGCTGCGCGCCGAGGACATTCTGCCGCAGGTGACCTGGGGCACTTCGCCGGAGATGGTGGTGGATATCGACGGCGCGGTGCCGGACCCGGCGCGGGAAAGCGATCCGGTGAAGAAAAGCGGCATTGAGCGCGCGCTCAGCTATATGGGTTTGCAGGCCAACACCCCCATTCACGACATCGCGGTGGACATCGTCTTCATCGGCTCCTGTACCAATAGCCGCATTGAGGATTTGCGCGAGGCCGCCAGCGTGGCCAAGGGCCGCCACAAGGCCGCCAATGTGAAGCAGGTGCTGGTGGTGCCGGGCTCCGGCCTGGTCAAGGCGCAGGCGGAGGCCGAGGGCCTGGATCTGGTGTTCCTGGCCGCCGGCTTCGAGTGGCGCGAGCCGGGCTGCTCGATGTGTCTGGCGATGAACGCGGACCGCCTGTTGCCGGGCGAACGTTGCGCGTCCACGTCCAACCGCAATTTCGAGGGCCGTCAGGGGCAGGGCGGCCGCACGCATCTGGTCAGCCCGGCGATGGCGGCGGCCGCCGCCGTCACCGGTCATTTCGTCGATGTGCGTTCGTTGTAACCGTTCCAAGGAGAGAATCATGCAAAAACTGCTGTTGTTGGTACTGGCCGCGCTGACCCTGAGCGCTTGCAATACGGTGAAGGGCGTGGGCCAGGACGTGTCCAAGGGCGGGCAGGCGATTGAAAACGCCGCCAAGGACGTGTCCAACAAAATGTGATGCGGCGGCCCGCCCCCGGCGTCCGCCGGGGCGGTTGTCTCCTCGCACTCTCTAATGAAGGCGGGCGCTAGCGCCCGGAAACGGCATTGACGATGAAAGCATTTACCACCCTGACCGGTTTGGCCTGTCCCTTGGACCGCGCCAATGTGGATACCGACGCCATCATTCCCAAGCAGTTCTTGAAATCCATCAAGCGCTCGGGCTTCGGTCCCAATCTGTTCGACGAATGGCGTTACCTGGACCACGGCGAGCCGGGCATGGACAACAGCAAGCGGCCGCTGAACCCCGACTTCGTGCTTAACCTGCCGCGCTATCAGGGCGCGCAGGTGTTGCTGGCGCGCGAGAACTTCGGCTGCGGCTCCAGCCGCGAGCACGCGCCGTGGGCGCTGGACGACCAGGGCTTCCGCGTGGTGATCGCGCCCAGTTTCGCCGACATCTTCTTCAACAACTGCTACAAGAACGGTCTGCTGCCCATCGTGCTGGCGGCGGACGCGGTGGATCAGCTGTTCCGCGAATGCGCGGCCGCCGAAGGCTATCAACTGACCGTGGACCTGGCGGCGCAGACGGTGAGCACGCCGGCCGGGCAGGTGTTCTCCTTCGACATCACTGAGCACCGCAAGCACTGCCTGCTGGGCGGCCTGGACGAGATTGGCCTGACCCTGCGGCACGCGGACGAAATCAAGGCTTTCGAAGCCAAGCGCCGCGGCGAGCAGCCGTGGCTGTTCGCCTGAACGGCGGCCGGCGATGAGCGCGCTACAGCAGGGCGGCCACGCGCATAAGCAGCACGTGGAGCAGCAGTTCGGCGGCCAGGCCGCCGCCTATCTGAGCAGCCAGGTGCATGCGGAAGGCGCGGAGTTCGCCGAGCTGCGCCAAGCGGCGGCGGAGCATGGCGCGGCGCGGGTGCTGGACCTGGGCTGCGGCGCCGGCCATGTGGGCTTTCAGGTGGCGGAGGCGGCGCGGGAGGTGGTGGCTTACGATTTGTCGGCCGCCATGTTGGAGGTGGTGGCGGCGGAAGCGGCCCGGCGCGGCCTGGACAATCTGAGCACGCGCCAGGGCGCGGCGGAGCGGCTGCCTTTTGCCGACGGCGATTTCGATCTGGTGTTCAGCCGCTATTCCGCCCATCACTGGGGCGATGTGGGCCTGGCGCTGCGCGAGGCGCGGCGCGTGCTGAAGCCGGGCGGCCGGTTGGCGCTGATAGACGTGATGTCGCCGGGGCAGCCCTTGCTGGACACGCATCTGCAGGCGGTGGAGGTGCTGCGGGATTCCAGCCACGTGCGCGATTACAGCGCCGGAGAATGGCTGGCGATGCTGGCCGAGGCCGGCTTCGCGGTGGACAGCCTGCGCCGCCAGCGGCTGCGGCTGGCCTTCGACGCCTGGACCGCGCGCATGCGCACGCCGCCGGAGATGGCCGCGGCCATCCGCCTGCTGCAGCAGCGCATGGGCCGGGAGGTGCGCGATTATTTCGCCATCGAGGCGGACGGCAGTTTCAGCGCCGACGTGATGGTGTTGTGGGCCAGAACATGAACGCCGCCCGCGGCGACGGCCGGCGCGGCGCGATGGCCTGGTTGCATCGCCATCCCTGCTGGGCCTTCGCGCTGCTGGGCTTGAGCTTTCTGGTGTTCGGCGCGGGCACGGTCAATCTGGCCCTGTTGTTGCAATTGAATTTCAAGCTGTGGCTGGACGCCGGCTGGCAGGCGGCGATGGACGGCGCGTTGCGCCAATTGCTGGAACTGCTGGCGTCCGGCTATGCCGCGATGGCGGCTTATATCGTATTCAAATGTTGCGAGCGGGTGCTGGTGGAGCGGCTGACCCGGCGCGGTCCTCAAGACTGAAAAGGAAAACAGTATGAAAATCGCCATTCTGCCGGGTGACGGCATCGGTCCGGAAATCATCGCCCAGGCGCAGCGCGTGCTGGAAGTGCTGCGCAAGGACGGTCTGCCCATCGAAACCGAACAGGCGCCCTTGGGCGGGGCCGGCTACGACGCCTTCGGCCAGCCGTATCCGGAGTTCACCCAGAAGCTGTGCCGCGAATCCGACGCGGTGCTGCTGGGCGCGGTGGGCGGCCCGGCCTACGACAAGCTGGAGCGTCCGCTGCGGCCGGAGCGCGGCCTGCTGGCCATCCGCAAGGATTTGAACCTGTTCGCCAACCTGCGCCCGGCCGTCCTGTATCCGGAACTGGCCAACGCCTCCACGCTGAAGCCGGAAGTGGTGTCCGGCCTGGACATCATGATTGTGCGGGAGCTGACCGGCGACATTTACTTTGGCCAGCCGCGCGGCATCGCCGTCAACGAGCTGGGCGAGCGCGAGGCCTACAACACCATGCGCTACAGCGAGGGCGAGGTGCGCCGCATCGCCCATGTCGCCTTCGGCATCGCGATGAAGCGCGACAAGCGCTTGTGCTCGGTGGACAAGGCCAATGTGCTGGAAACCACCGAGTTCTGGAAAGAGGTGATGATAGACGTGGCCAAGGAGTATCCGCAGGTGGAGTTGTCCCATATGTACGTGGACAACGCGGCGATGCAGCTGGTGCGCAATCCCAAGCAGTTCGACGTGATGGTGACCGGCAATATCTTCGGCGACATCCTGTCGGACGAGGCCTCGATGCTGACCGGCTCCATCGGCATGTTGCCGTCGGCCTCGCTGGACGAAAACAACAAGGGCCTGTACGAGCCCTCGCACGGCTCGGCGCCGGACATCGCCGGGCAGAATCTGGCCAATCCGCTGGCCACCATCCTGTCCGCGGCGATGATGCTGCGCTACACCTTCGGCCTGGAAGACGCGGCGCAGCGGGTGGAAAACGCGGTGAAAACCGTGCTGGCGCGCGGCCTGCGCACCGCCGACATCTACGAGGCCGGTTGCGAGAAAGTCAGTTGCTCGGCGATGGGGGATGCGGTGGTGTCGGCGCTGTAAATGGCAGTGGTCCGCCCGGCTTGCGCCGGGCGAACCATCTGTTCTGATTTGAATACAATAAAAACGAAATACCCCATTGCCTGACGCTTTATCGCGCTGCACAATGGGGTGACAACATTACAGCCGCCCGCCGCACTGGCGGGCGCGACGATTTGACAGACAGATACCAGGAGAGACCCAGTGAGAGTAGGTTTTGTTGGCTGGCGCGGCATGGTGGGTTCCGTGCTGATGCAGCGCATGCGCGAAGAGAACGATTTTGCGGCGATCGCCGAGCCGGTGTTCTTCACCACCTCCAATGTGGGCGGCAAAGCCCCCGACATCGGCCGCGACGCCCCGGCGCTGAAAGACGCGAAGGACATCGCCGAACTCAAGACCATGGACGTGATCGTCACCTGCCAGGGCGGCGATTACACCAATGAAGTCTACCCGCAGCTGCGCGCCGCCGGCTGGAACGGTTACTGGGTGGACGCGGCTTCCGCGCTGCGCATGGAAGACAATGCCATCATTATCCTGGACCCGGTCAATAAAGCGGTGATCGAGCAGGGCCTGGCGCGCGGCGTCAAGGACTACGTCGGCGGCAACTGTACCGTGTCGCTGATGCTGATGGCGCTGGGCGGCCTGTTCCAGAACGATCTGGTGGAGTGGGCCACCTCCATGACCTATCAGGCCGCCTCCGGCGCCGGCGCGCAGAATATGCGCGAACTGCTGTCCGGCATGGGTGCGATCAACGCCCAGGTGTCCGGCCTGCTGGCGGACCCGGCGTCCGCCATTCTGGACATCGACCGCAAAGTGTCGGACTTCCTGCGCGCGGACGATTTCCCCAGCCAGAACTTCGGCGTGCCGCTGGCCGGCAGCCTGATCCCTTGGATAGACAAGGACCTGGGCAACGGCCAATCCAAGGAAGAATGGAAGGGCGGCGTGGAAACCAACAAGATCCTGGGCCGCTCCGCCAACCCGGTGCCGGTGGACGGCTTGTGCGTGCGCGTGGGCGCGATGCGTTGCCACAGCCAGGCCTTGACCATCAAGCTCAAGCGCGATGTGCCGCTGGACGAGATCGAGGCCATGCTGGCCGCCGCCAATCCCTGGGCCAAAGTGGTGCCCAATACCCGCGAGGCCTCGATGGCCGAGCTGACCCCGGCGGCGGTGACCGGCACGCTGGCCACGCCGGTGGGCCGCCTGCGCAAGATGGCGATGGGCGGCGAATACCTGTCCGCCTTCACCGTGGGCGACCAACTGCTGTGGGGCGCGGCCGAACCGCTGCGTCGCATGTTGCGTATCCTGATCGAGCGCTGACAGGGTAGAATGGCGGCAGCCTGGGGCTCGCCTTGGCGAGCACCTACTGCCGAAGCCGCGCGTCAAACGCGCGGCCTAGTTGAAAAGGGCACTGAGGTGCCCTTTTTTGCGCGCGGTATTCTGTTTGCAATGATTGATTGAGAAAGTAAAGCGATGTCGAACTCTATTCAGCTCGCCGTAGTCGGCGCCACCGGCCTGGTGGGCCAGGCGGTACTGGAACTGCTGGCCCAGCGCCAATTGCCCGTTGGCCGGGTCTTTGCCGTGGACGCGGCGGACAAGGAAGGCGAGACCGCCGCCTACGGCAATCTGGAGCTGGACGTGCATCCCATCGACGGTTTCGCCTTTGAAAACGTGGCGCTGGCCATCTTCGCGGCCGGCAGCGAGCTGGCGCGCGAGTACGCGCCGTTGGCGCGCGCGGCAGGCGCGGCGGTGGTGGATTTCAGCTCCGCCTTCCGCGAGGACGACAGTGTCCCGCTGGTGATTCCCGCCATCAACGGCGCCTTGCTGGCGGACGCAGGCGAAGCCGCGCTGGCCTCCGCGCCCAATTGCACGGTGACGCCGCTGGCGCTGGCGCTGGCGGCGCTGCGCCCGCTGGGTTTGCAGCGCGTGTCGGTGGCTACCTATCAATCGGTGTCCGGCAGTGGCCAGGCGGCGATGGAAGAGCTGGCGGACCAGACCACGGCGCTGTTCTCCCAGCGCGAGACCGAAAGCCGGGTCTACGACAAGCGCATCGCCTTCAACGTGTTGCCGCAGATCGGCGCGCTGGACGCGGACGGCGCGTCCGAGGAAGAGCGCTCGGTGGAGCGCGAGCTCACGCGGCTGCTGGATCTGCCGCAGTTGCAAGTGGAGGCCACCTGCGTGCGCGTGCCGGTGTTCTTCGGCCACGCCTGGGCGGTGAACGCGGCATTCGAACATGAATTTGACATGGAGCAAGCGCGCAAACGTCTGCTTGCGGCAGGCTTGCAAGTGGTGGCCGCGGATAAGCTGGGCGGCTATGTGACGCCGATGGAAGCCACCGGCAACGAGGCGGTGTGGGTCAGCCGCCTGCGCGGCAAGGGCCGGACGCTGAGTTTCTGGCTGGCCGCCGACAATGTGAAGGCCGGCGCCGCGCTCAATTGCGTGAATATCGCCGAAACCCTGTTAAAGCAGAATGGCTTGATCTGATCCTGCGGTTTGGCTGAAGCCGCGCATCGCGCGGACAGAGGGCGGCATTCGCGAGAGTGCCGCCCTGTTTCATGGCTGCGGCGGAAATCGCGGGTAAACGGCGTCATTATGAAATCTAGCTAAAAACAGCCGCAGGGCCTAAGATTGCAACAGTTACCGTCTGCGCCCGCTGGGCCAGCGCAAATAAAATCAAGATAAACCGTGCCGGAAGGTTGACAGTGACACATCAGGCAAAAATCAGAATCGGCGTTCTGGCGGTGGCTTTGGCCTGCTCCGCCAGCGCCTGGGCAGGGCTGGGGAAAATCAACGTCAGGTCCAATCTGGGCGAGCCGTTCCGCGCCGATATCGAATTGACCGGGGTAAGGGCGGCGGAACTGGAGAGCGCGAGGATAGGGCTGGCCGGGGCGGATACGTTTCAGGATTTGAACGTCGATTACGCCACGGTGCTCAATATGCTCCGCTTCAGCGTGGCGCCCAGCTCGCGCGGCGCCATGATACGCATCAGTTCTTCCGGCCCCATCAACGATCCCTATCTGCGCTTCGTGGTGGAGGCCAAGACCTCGTCGGGACGCGCGGTGCGCGAGTACACCGTGCTGTTGGACCCCAGCAATTACTCTATGGCCTCGCCGTCCGCCAATATTGTGCAGGACGTGCCCAGCTACGCAGACAACAATCTGTCCAGCCGCTACCGCGGCAACGTCGCGCCCATCGCGCGGCCGCAGCCCGGCATTCTCAAAGTGAAGTCCGGCTCCACCCTGCGCGGCCTGGCCGGCAAGGTGAGGCCGCGCGGCGCCACGCTGGACCAGACCATGGCCGCGCTGGCCCAGGCCAACCCCGACGCCTTTGTCGACGGCGACGTCAGCCGCCTCAAGCTGGGCGCGGTGCTGAAAGTGCCGACCAGCCGCAAGATCAAAGCCCTGAGCGCCGCTCAGGTGGCCAGCATTCTGGGCGGCCAGCCCGCTGCGCCGGCGGGCGAAGCCAAGGCCGGCTCGGATGTGCTGAAGCTGGTGCCCAGCGAGCCGGGCGGCGGCAAGCTGACCGATCTCGAGCAGCAAGTGGCGGCGCGCGAGCAGGCGCTGAAAAACGCGGAGGCGCGCATCAGCGCGCTGGAAGAGCAATTGAAGGCCTTGCAGGCCGGCAAGCCCTTGCCGGCCATGCCCAGCTCCAGCCCCAGCGCCGTTCCGGCCGCGGCCGAGCCGGCGGCGGCCAGCGCTCCCGCGCACGCCGCCAGCGCGCCGGCCCCGGCGCCCGCGGCCAAGCCCGCCCCGGCGGAGCACAAGCCCGCGGCCAAGCCGGCGGCGCCGCCTCCGCCGCCGGAACCTTCGCTGCTGGATAAAGTGATAGACCACCTGCCGCTAGTGGGCGGCGGCGTGGCCGGCCTGGGCCTGTTGGGCGCTCTGGGCCTGCTGCTGGCGCGCCGGCGCAAGGGCGGCAAGCCCTTGTCGCTGTCCGCCAACAATACCAGCGCCGCCCTGAGCCGCGGCGCGTCTTCCGGCATGGAGCCGCCGTCGGTGGGCGGCGGCCATTCCTTCATGAGTAACTTCACCCAGGCGGCCGGCGCCATCGACGCGGCCGAGGTCGACCCGGTGGCGGAAGCCGAGGTGTACATCGCCTACGGCCGCGACGTGCAGGCCGAGGACATCCTCAAGGACGCGCTGGCCAAAGATCCGTCGCGCCAGGAAGTCAGGCTGAAGCTGATGGAGATCTACGCGGCGCGGCCGGACGTCGCCAGCTTTGAAAAACTGGCGCGGGAAATGCACGCCACCTTCGACGGCCATGGACCAATCTGGGCCAAGGCCGCGGCGATGGGGCGCTCGATAGACCCGACCAACTCTTTGTACTTGTCGGACGGCGAGGGCGAGGACATCGAAGCCGCGCCCGCGCCGACGTCGCCCCCGGGCGGCATCGATCTGGACCGGGAATTGTTCGGCGAGCCCGAGGCCGCGCCGACGGAGCCGGCCGCCGCGCCTGAACCGATTGCCGCGCCGGAAGCGGCCGCGCCCGAGAACGATCCCTTGGCCGCGCTGTTCGCCGAACCTCAGGCCGAGGAGGAGAAGGCGGAGGAAGCCAATCTGCTCAATTTCGATCTGGACACGGAACTGACGCCGCCCGCGGCCGAACCCAAGCCGGAGCCCGCGCCAGCGGCGCCGGCGCCGGCGGAAAACAATTTGCTGGACTTCGATTTCAATCTGGAAGGCATGGCGGCGGAAGCGCCGGCCGCAGCGGAAGCGCCGGCCGCAGCGGAAGCGCCGGCGCCGCAAGCGGCCCCGCCCGCGGGCTTCGAGTCCCTGTACGAGGACATGTTGGCGGAAACGCCGGCCGCCGAGGCGGAAGCCCCTGCGGCGGCGCAGGCCGAAGGCATGTCGGTGCTGGACGACCCGCTGGCCACCAAGCTGGACCTAGCCAAGGTTTATCTGGACATGGGAGACCGCGACGGCGCCAAAGAAGTATTGCAGGATCTGATCGCCGAGGCGCAGGGGCCGCTCAAGGCGGAGGCCGAGGCCTTGTTGGCCACGATCAGCGCCTGAGATAGAGGCTGAGAGCCGGTTCAATGTCTCGCGAGCCAAGGCGAAAACGGCTGAGAAAGCGGGTGTCCGCTTGGCGCATGAGGATTGCGAAGCGGCGCTCGCCGTGAACGTCCGACGCGGCGCTGCGGACATGGGGCGGCTTCAAAGGCAATGAGCGGCGGGATGGAGTCACTCCTCCCGCCGCTTGACGATCTCGCGCCGGTGCGTGGTTTTTAGGCGAAAAACCGGAAAATGTGTGGCTTTTTTGGCCATTGCCTGGATGCAATGAGGCGGGGACGCCCGATTTATCCTCGCTAAGTGGTTGTTGTATAGTTTCGTTGCAATAATTAAAACGTTATAAGGGCCTGTCGAGACCCGGCTGCCGGCCAAGGCAAGCGGCGCGGCGGCTTCGAAGAATGAGGGTGGGGAAATTCGTTCATGTCTTTCAAGACACGCATGAGTCAAATCGCGTCGCTGCTGGCCGGTCTTGGTCTGGCGGCGGCCGCTACGGCCGGCTTGGGGCCGATCCGGGTGTTGTCCGCCGATGGCGAGCCTTTCCTGGCGGAAATTCCGGTGGTGGACGAGGAGCCCTCCGACAATGTGCTGGTGGGCCTGGCGGATCGCAACCGCTATCCGCTGTTGTCCACTTACAGCGGTTCCGCCGGCAGCCTGCAGTTTTCCATCGTCCGCAAACCGGACGGCAATGTTCAGAAAATCCAGGTCAAGGGCGCCGCCAGTTATCCGGAGCCGCTGCTGCGCTTCGCCGTGGATCTGAGTTGGCCGGCGGGCCGGCTGGTGCGCGAGTTCGAAGTGGATTATCGGCGAGACGGCCCGCGCAACAAGCCCGCGCCGGCGCGGGAGGAGGGCAAGAAGCCGCTGGCCGGCGTCGACGCCTCGCCGCGGCTGGATTCCTTGGGCCTGAGCGACGCCCGCCTGCGTTCCCGTCTGGGCGAACCCTTGCTGTTGGAGCTGACTTTGCAGGGCAGCGCCTTGGATCAGGCGGAACCGCCGCGGCTGGCCTTGTTCGCTGTGGCGGCTCAGGGCGAGCCCAACGCCCAGCAAGTGCGCCTAGTGGCTTCCATCGTGCCCCACGTCGAAAAAGTGGCCAAGGGCCGGTTCAATGTGCAATTGCGTACTGAGCAGCCGGTGACCGAGCCGATGCTGGCCTTCCGGCTGGAGGTGGCGGCGGGCAAGCTCAAAGCGCAGAAAAACTACTCGGTGTTGCTGGACCCCCATTCGGCGGCCAAGCCGGCCCCCGTCGCCAAGACGCAGGGTTTGAAAGTGTACCGGGTGCTCAAGGGCGACACGCTGTCCGGCATCGCCAGCCGCGTGCGCGGCGGCGGGGAGTCGGGCGCGGTGGCGCAGCAACTATTGCAAGGCAATCCCGAGGCCTTCATCGCCGGAGACGCCAATCGCCTGCGCGCCGGCGTGGCGCTGGAATATCCGTCGGAGTGGCAACTGCGCGGCCAGAGCGCCGCCCGCGCCGCGGAGCCTAAGCGGCCGGCGGTTTCGCCCGAGGCCCGCGCGGCTGAGAAAAGCGCGCCGCAAGACAGCAAGCCCCAGGCGCGCGCGCCGCAGGAGCATCAGCCTCCGGCGCAGAAGTCCCCGGAACGCAAGCAGCCGGAAGCCGCGCGGCAGGAACACAAGCCGCCGGAATCCAAACCGCAGGAGCACAAACCCGTAGAGGCCAAATCGGCGGCCAAGCCGGCCGCTCCGCTCGCGCCGGCGCATCCGCCTGTCGCCAAGGAAGCGTCCAAACCGGCTCCGGCGGCGGAAGCCCCGAGGCAAGCGGCCGCGCCGTCGCAGCAGGAACGGCATTTGCAGCAGATGCTGCAGCGGCAAGACCAGGCCCTGCAGCAAGCCGAGCAGCGGGCCAAGGCGCTGGAACAGAAAATCCAGGATTACCAGCGCCAGGCGGCGGCCAAGGCCGCGCCGGCCCCAGCGCCGGCGGAAAGAGAGCCCGGCCCCGAGTCCGCGCCGGAGCCCAAGGTCGAGACCAAGCCGGAACCCAAGCCGGAACCCAAGCCGGAACCCAAGGTGGCGGCCGTCAGTTCCATGCCGGTCGCGGCGGCGTCCGCGCCGCAGGCGGCGACGGCGGAACACGCGGAGAAGCCTCCGGTTGTCGAAGCGGCCGCTCAGCACGAGCCGCCGCCGGCCAAACCCGTCGACAGCAAGGCTACGCCGGTCACGGCGGCGGCCAATGGCTGGACGGACGAATTGGCCGCGGCCTTGTCCGACGAGTCCATGCGCTGGAAGCTGGGCGGGGCCGCGGCGGCGCTGGGCCTGGTGGCCTTGCTGCTGGCGCGGCGCAAACGCAAGGGCGGCGGCAAGGACGAGCCCGCCGCGCCAGCCTTGAGCGGCACGGCGGCGGGCGCGTCGATGTTGGGGCCGTTGACGACCTTGATGAGCTCCTTGAAGAAGGGCGACGGCATCGACCTGTCCTCGGTGGACCGGGTGGCCGAAGCCGATGTCTACCTGGCCTACGGCCGCGACGACCAGGCTTTGGAGATTCTGCGCGAAGGCTTGGCTCACGAGCCGATGCGGCAGGATTTGCGCTACAAATTGCTGGAAGTCTTGTCCACCCAGCAGGACAAGCAGATGTTCATCGCCGAGGCCACCACCGCCAAGGGCGTGTTCGGCAAGGACAGCACCTTATGGATGAGGGTGTGCGAAATCGGCCAGACCGTCGCGCCAGGCCATCCGCTGTTCGCCCAGGCCAAGCCCGAGCCGGCGGCGGATGCGCCGCCGCCCGCGGCCGCCGAGCCTGCGCCTGTGGCCGCTCCCGCGGCCCCCGTCGCGGCAGCGCCCACACCGGCACCCGCGCCCGTCGCGGCAGCGCCGACGCCCGCGCCGGCAGCCGCGGCGAGCCCGGACGAGGAGAAAATGGAGTTGGCCAAGCTGTATCTGGAGATGGGCGACAAGGAAACCGCGGACGCCTTGATGAAGGAGGCCGGCCGCTAAAGCGCCGGTCGCGCCCGCGCGCATGGAAGAGGTCGGCCGCGCTTGACGCGAGCCGGCCTCTTTTCGTTTTGCTTCGACGGCGTCTTATGCCGCGGTTGGGCGCTTTTCTCGTGCGTTCGCAGCAAACGTCATCGTTTGGTCGTGGCGCAAACCGGGCAGGATAAGGTAGAGTGAGTGCTTTATTGCTGAAACGACGCGGCGCACCGCGTCGGAGTTTGAAGAAGGTGTGGGCATGAGGATAGCGCTCGGCATCGAGTATGACGGTCGGGCGTTCGCCGGCTGGCAGACTCAGCCGCATGGCAATACGGTGCAGGACAGATTGAATCAGGCGATCGCGCAGATCGCCGGCGTGGAGGCCATCGGCACGCTGGCCGCGGGCAGGACCGACGCCGGCGTGCATGCGGCCATGCAAGTGGTGCATTTCGACAGCCCGGCCGAGCGGCCGCTGAACGCCTGGGTGCGCGGCGTCAACGCCTTGCTGCCGGCTGAGGTGGCGGTGGTGTGGGCGCGGGAGGTGTCGGCGGATTTTCACGCGCGTTTTTCGGCGTTTTCCCGCAGTTACAGCTATTTTCTGCTGACCAGCCCGGTGCGGCCCTGTCTGCTGGCCGGCAAGATGGGCTGGTTTCATCAGGCGCTGGACGTGGCGGCGATGCGAGAGGCGGCGGCCCATCTGTTGGGGCGGCATGATTTTTCCAGTTTCCGCGCCTCGGAGTGCCAGGCCAAATCGCCGCTCAAGGATTTGCAGCGGCTGGACATCAGCGAGCAAGACGGCCTGATCCGCTTCGATCTGCTGGCGGACGCCTTCCTGCATCATATGGTGCGCAATATCGTCGGCGCGCTGGTCTACGTGGGCAAGGGCGCTTTGCGCGCGGATGAGATGGCGGGCTTGCTGGCCGCGCGCGACCGCACCTTCGCGCCGCCCACCTTCATGCCGGACGGCTTGTACCTGACCGGCGTGGGTTATCCGGAAATATACGATTTGCCGTCGCAGGCGGACGCCGCGCGGCTGGCTTTGTGGAGATGAGAGTGGGCGGCACGACCCGAATCAAGATTTGCGGCATTACCCGGCCGGAAGATGGCGTCGAGGCCGCGCGGCTGGGCGCCGACGCCATCGGCCTGGTGTTCTACGCCAAGAGCCCGCGCCATGTCGACCTCGAGCAGGCGCGCGCGGTGATCGCGGCGCTGCCGCCCTTCGTCAGCGTGGTGGCCTTGTTTGTCAATCCGGAGCCGGAGTACGTGCGCGAAGTGCTGGCCGCCTGCGCGATCGATATCTTGCAGTTCCACGGCGAGGAAGACGCCGCCTTCTGCCGCTCTTTCCAGCGGCCTTATCTGAAAGCGGTGCGGGTGAAGCCGGGCGTGGACCTGGCCGAGATCGCCGCCGCCTACCCGGACGCGCGCGCGGTGCTGAGCGACGCCTTCGTCGAAGGCGCGCACGGCGGCACCGGCGCCACCTTCGACTGGAGCTTGCTGCCGGAGGCCTTGCCTCTGCCGCTGATCCTGTCCGGAGGCCTGGACGAACACAATGTGGCGGCGGCGGTGGCGCAGGTGCGCCCGGCCGCGGTCGACGTCTCCAGCGGTGTGGAGGCGTCCAAGGGAATCAAAGATGCCGCCAGAATGGCGGCGTTCATATCAGGAGTTAGACATGGATCGTTATGACCTGCCGGACGCCCAGGGCCATTTTGGCCCGCATGGCGGCGTCTATGTCGCCGAAACCTTGATGGCGGCGCTGGACGAGCTGAAAAACGAGTACGCTCGCGTCAAGGCCGACCCGTCGTTCTGGGAAGAATTCCGCCACGAGCTTAAGCACTACGTCGGCCGGCCCAGCCCGGTCTACCACGCCAAACGCTGGTCCGAGCAGCTGGGCGGCGCGCAGATTTATCTGAAGCGCGAAGACCTGAACCACACCGGTGCGCACAAGATCAACAACGCCATCGGCCAGGCGCTGCTGGCGCGGCGCATGGGCAAGAAGCGGGTGATCGCCGAAACCGGCGCCGGCCAGCACGGCGTGGCCTCCGCCACCGTGGCGGCGCGCTACGGCATGGAGTGCGTGGTGTATATGGGCGCCGAGGACATCAAGCGTCAATCGCCCAATGTGTTCCGCATGAAGCTGCTGGGCGCCACCGTGGTGCCGGTGGAGTCCGGTTCCAAGACGCTGAAGGACGCCTTGAACGAGGCGATGCGAGACTGGGTGACCAATATCGACAGCACCTTCTACATCCTGGGCACCGCGGCCGGTCCGCATCCCTATCCGATGCTGGTGCGCGATTTCGTGTCGGTGATCGGCGAGGAGGCCAAGGTGCAGATGCCGGAAGTGATCGGCCGCCAGCCGGATGTGGTGGTGGCTTGCGTCGGCGGCGGCTCCAACGCCATCGGCATGTTCTACCCGTATATCGGCGTGGACGGCGTGCGCATGGTGGGCGTAGAGGCCGGCGGTCTGGGCCTGGATTCCGGCAAGCACGCGGCGCCGATTTCCGGCGGCGCGCCCCTGGGCGTGCTGCACGGCGCCAAGAGCTATCTGATGCAGGACGAGAACGGACAGGTGGTGGAAACCCATTCGGTGTCCGCCGGCCTGGATTATCCGGGGGTGGGGCCGGAGCACAGCTATCTGAAGGACATCGGCCGCGCCGACTACGTGGCGATCAACGACGATGAGGCTTTGCGCGCCTTCCACGACTGTTGTCACTTCGAGGGCATCATCCCGGCGCTGGAATCCAGCCACGCGCTGGCCTGGGCCGTCAAGGAAGCGCCGAAGATGGGCAAGGACCAGGTGATTCTGGTCAATCTGTCCGGCCGCGGCGACAAGGACATCAACACTGTGGCCGGTCTTGCCGGCATCACTCTGTAAGGAGGCGCTATGTCACGTATCGCCAAATGTTTTGAAGCGTTGGCCGGCGGCAAGGCGCTGATCCCCTTCATCACCGCCGGCGACCCGTCGCCGCAGCTGACCGTGCAACTGATGCACGGCCTGGTGGAGGGCGGCGCCGACATCATCGAGCTGGGGGTGCCGTTTTCCGATCCGATGGCCGACGGCCCGGTGATCCAGCGCGCCTCCGAGCGCGCTCTGGTCCACAAAGTGGGTCTGCGCCAGGTGCTGGAGCTGGTGGCGGCGTTCCGCCGCGACAACGATCACACCCCGGTGGTGCTGATGGGTTATCTGAATCCGGTGTTCGCCATGGGCTATCAGGACTTCGCCGCGGCGGCCAAGGCCGCCGGCGTCGACGGGGTGCTGACCGTGGACAGCCCGCCGGAGGAATCCGCCGATCTGTCGGCGGCCTTGACCGCCAACGGCCTGGATCCGGTATTTCTGATCGCGCCCACCACGCCGCCGCAACGTGTGGCGGAAATCGCCAAACTGGCGCGCGGATACGTCTATTATGTGTCTCTGAAGGGGGTGACCGGCGCCGGGCATCTGGACATTGACGACGTAGCGCGTAAAATTGCTGCCCTTAGAGAATATTTGACCGTACCGATAGGCGTCGGCTTTGGCATTCGCGACGGTGCGACAGCCAAGGCGATCTCCGCCGCCGCTGACGCGGTGGTGGTGGGCAGCCGTTTGGTGCAGGAAATTGAGGCGGCGACACCCGAAACCGCCAAAGAGCGGTTAACCCGTCTGGTGGCCGAACTGAAGGCCGCCATCCGATAGAACACTGCGGGGGCTCAGCCCCCGTTTTACTGTGCCCGCCGTTTGGCGGCGGGCCCAAGAATCAAGGAGTCAGCATGAGCTGGTTGAATAAGCTCCTGCCGCCGAAGATCAAGCGCGACAACCGCGCCGACAAACCTTCCGCGGTACCGGAGGGGCTTTGGAGCAAGTGCCCGGAATGCGAAGCCGTGTTGTATTACACCGATCTGGAGAGCAATCTGCAGGTGTGTCCCAAGTGTAATCACCACCATCCGCTGACCGCGCGCGAACGTCTGAACCTGCTGCTGGATGAAGAAGGCCGTCGCGAGTTGGGCGAAGAGGTCAAGCCGGTGGATATCCTGAAGTTCAAGGACAGCAAGAAGTATCCGGACCGCCTGACCGCCGCCAAGAGCGACACCGGCGAGGACGACGCGCTGGTGGTGATGCAGGGCAGCATCGAATCGATGCCGGTGGTGGTGGCCGCGTTTGAATTCAAATTCATCGGCGGTTCCATGGGATCGGTGGTGGGCGAGCGCTTCGTGCGCGGCGTGCGCGCCGCGGTGGAGGCCAAGGCGCCCTTCATCTGCGTGGCCGCTTCCGGCGGCGCGCGGATGCAGGAAGGCTTGAACTCGCTGATGCAGATGGCCAAGACCAGCGCGGCCTTGCAGCTGCTGACCGACGCCAAGCTGCCCTTCATCTCGATTCTGACCGACCCGACCATGGGCGGCGTGTCCGCCTCCTTCGCCTTCCTGGGCGACGTGGTGCTGGCCGAGCCCAAGGCGCGCATCGGCTTCGCCGGCGCGCGGGTGATCGAGCAAACCGTGCGCGAAACCTTGCCGGAAGGCTTTCAGCGCGCCGAGTTCCTGCTGAGCAAGGGCGCGGTGGACATGGTGGTGGACCGCCGCGAGCTGAAGCGCAAGCTGGCGGAGCTGTCCACGCTGCTGATGAAGGAGCCGGCTCCGGTCTGATCCGCAGCCAAGCCGCATTGAAAAGCCGCCAGAGATGGCGGCTTTTTTATTTGGCGCGGCAGGTTTGCACCGCGCGATTGAATTGCGTCAGGAACTGCGGCGATTCGCGGGCGAGAAAGGCTTTGCCGAAGTAGACGCCGAAGGGCAGGCTTTGCGCCAGTTCGCTGCGCAGCTGCTCCTGCACGCCCATCTTGGCGATCAGCGCGTCCACCACGTAGGCGTTGCCGAGAATGGCGTCGACGCGGCGGCTCAGCAGCATCTTGACCAGCTGTTCGCTATTGGGCGGGGTGGAGGTGAGCTGGTAGCCGTGTTCGCGCAGCCAGTCGTCCATATTGGAGCCGTTGAAGGCGGCGGTGCGGCCCTGGCGCTTGAAATCGCTGCCGGATGGGGATTGCGGATTGTCCTTCAGCAGATACCAGCGCCGCTCGTAAGGCAGGATGGGAGCGGACAACACCGCGTAGCCGTCGCGCTCCGCGGACGGCGTGGCGGTGAAGAAGGCGTCGGCCTGCTGGTGCTGCACCTGCCATTGCGCGCGCGGCCACGGCAGGAAGGCGATGGAGTAGGGGCGTTGCAGTTGTTTGAGCGCGCATTGCACCACTTGCACCGCCAGGCCGTCGGCGCTGCCGTCCTCCTTGCGGAAGGAAAGCGGAGCTTGCTGATGGGTGTTGAGCCGGATGGGGGGCTCGGCGGCGGCGGCGCCGGCGAGCAGCAGGCCGGCAAGCAGGACGCGTCGGATGGGCGACGGGCATGCGTGGCGGCGGGGAAGGCGTTGCGCGGCCTTGCGTAAAAAATGGGCGGCAGTCATTTGTTTTTTGCAATCATGGAGTTGCCGATCTTATCCACATGCTGTCACCAGATTTGCCCATTGGCAAGGTGGGAAAGTTCCCCGGATTTGCCTTTTTTATAAGCGTAAGAGGCAAGTGGCTAATTGCAAAAGTTTTTTTGGCGTCCGGCCGGGGTTATCCACACAGTTATCCGGCGATTGCTGTGGAAAACCCGGGCCGCCGCCGCCTTCATTCCGCCTGTTCCAAGGCCTCCAGTTCGGCCTGGGCGTCCAGCCAGGCTTCCTCCACTTCGGCCAGACGGGTCGCCACCTCGCCCTGGCGGCGCACCGCGTCGGCCAGCCGTTGCCGGTTGGCGTCCTCGTAGGCGTCGGCGGAGGCCATGAAGCCGTCCAGTTCGGCTTTCGCCGCGCTGAGCTGGTCCAGTTCCTTTTCCAGCTTGTTCAGCTTGTTCTGCAGCGGTTTGCGCAGCAGGGACAGCCGTTGCCGCGCTTCCGCCTCCTGGCGTTTCTGTTCCTTGCGATTCAGGCCCTGGGCGTCTCCGGACGAGGGCTTGCCGGCGTCGGCGAGCAGGGTCAGCCGCCACTGGCGATAATCTTCCAGATCGCCGTCGAAGGGCTGCACCTTGCCGTGGCTGACCAGCCAGAAGATGTCGGTGGTGGCTTCCAGCAGGCTGCGGTCGTGGGACACCACGATCAGCGCGCCGCTGAAATCCTGCAAGGCCATGGTCAGCGCGTGGCGCATTTCCAGGTCCAGGTGGTTGGTGGGTTCGTCCAGCAGCAGCAGATTGGGTTTCTGCCAGACTATCATCGCCAGCGCCAGCCGCGCTTTCTCGCCGCCGGACATCGGGCCCACCGGATCGGTGGCGGCGTCGCCGCAGAAGTTGAAGCCGCCCAGGAAGCTGCGCAACTCCAGTTCGCGCGTGGTGGGCGCCAGTCTTTGCATATGCTGCAGCGGCGTTTCGTCTTCGCGCAGGGTCTCCAGCGTGTGCTGGGCGAAATAGCCTATCTTCAGCGTCTGCGCGTTGACGACTTCGCCGCGCAGCGGCGCGAGGTCGCCGGACAGCAGCTTGACCAGGGTGGATTTGCCGGCGCCGTTGACGCCGAGCAGGCCGATGCGCGCGCCGGCCTCCACCGATAGATTCAGTCCGCCGAGTATGGTGGCGGAGCCGTAGCCGACGTCGGCCTGTTCCAGCTTCAGCAGCGGATTGGGCAGGTTGTCCGGGCTGTCGAAGTGGAAGTCGAACGGCGAAGCCACGTGGGCTGGCGCGATGCGCTCCAGCTTTTCCAGCGCCTTGACCCGGCTTTGCGCCTGGCGCGCCTTGGACGCCTTGGCCTTGAAGCGGTTGACGAAGGATTCCAGGTGGGCGATCTGGCGCTGCTGCTTTTCGTATTCGCCTTGCTGGCGCGCCAGTTTTTCCGCGCGCATCACTTCGAACTGGCTGTAGTTGCCGGTGTACAGCGTCAGTTCCTGGTTGGCGACTTCGACGATGTGGTCGCAGACGCTGTCCAGGAAGTCGCGGTCGTGGGAAATCATCAGCAGGGTGCCCGGATAGCCTTGCAGCCAGTCTTCCAGCCACAGCACGGTTTCCAGGTCCAGGTGGTTGGTGGGTTCGTCCAGCAGCAGCAGGTCGGAGCGGCACATCAGCGCCTGGGCCAGGTTGAGGCGCATGCGCCAGCCGCCGGAGAAGCTGGCCACCGGCCGTTGCTGGGCGTCCACGTCGAAGCCCAGGCCGGTCAGCAGCTTGCCGGCGCGCGCCGGCGCGGCGTAGGCGTCGATGCGCGCCAGTTCGCCGTGCAGATGGCCGATGGCGTTGCCGTCGTGCCGCTCTTCGGCGTCCCGCAGCCCCTGTTCCAGCTGGCGCAGCTCATGGTCGCCGTCCAGCACGTAGTCCAGCGCTGAGCGTTCCAGCGCCGGCGTTTCCTGCGCCACATGGGCGATGGTCCAGTGCGGCGGCAGCAACGCGTCGCCGCTGTCGGCGTGCAATTCGCCCATCAAGAGCGCGAACAGGCTGGACTTGCCGGCGCCGTTGGCGCCGGTGAGGCCGGTCTTGTAGCCGGGGTTGAGCGTCAGGTTGGCGCCTAGCAGCAATTCTTTCAGGCCGCGGCGCAGATTGAGGTTTTTGAGTTGAATCATAGGAGTCCGAACGGCCGCGCCGGCGTTCGCGGCCGGCGCGGCGCATGGGTGTGGGTCAGGCCGGGGGCAGCGCGCTGAGATCCCAGCGCGGCTTGATTGAGTAACTGCCGGGGGCTTGGGCGTGTTTCAGCCGCATCGCGCCGGCGAAGGCGATCATCGCGCCGTTGTCGGTGCACAGCGCCAGCGGAGGATAGAAGACTTCGAAGCGGCGACGGCGCGCGGCCTCGTCCAACGCGGCGCGCAGCTGCTTGTTGGCGCCGACGCCGCCGGCCACCACCAGCCGCTTCATGCCGCACTGCTTGAGCGCGGCCAGCGACTTCTTGGTCAGCACTTCGACGATGGCTTCCTGGAAGGCGCGGCAGATGTCCTTGCGCGTCTGTTCGTCGATGTGGCCGTCGGCGTCCGCCACCTGCTTGCTCAGCGTCAGCACCGCGGTTTTCAGCCCGGAAAAGCTCATGTCCAGATCGCCGGAGTTCAGCATGGGCCGCGGCAGGGTGAAGCGGGCCGGGTCGCCTTCCTCGGCCAGCCGCGACAGCAGCGGGCCGCCGGGATAGGGCAGGCCCAGCAGTTTGGCGGTCTTGTCGAAGGCCTCGCCGGCGGCGTCGTCCAGGGTTTCGCCCAGGATTTGGTAGTCGCCGACGCCGCGCACCGCCATCAGCTGCGTGTGGCCGCCGGAAACCAGCAGGGCCAGGAAGGGGAACTCGGGCTTGGGCTCGGCCAGCAGCGGAGACAGCAGATGGCCTTCCAGATGATGGACGCCCAGCACCGGGATGTTCAGGCCGAAGGCCAGCGCGTTGGCCACGCTGGCGCCCACCAGCAGCGCGCCGCCTAGGCCGGGGCCCTGGGTGTAGGCGATGGCGTCGAGGTCGGCCAGGGTCTTGCCGGCCTCGGCCAGGCAGGCCTCGGTCAGCGGGATGGCGCGGCGGATGTGGTCGCGGCTGGCCAGCTCGGGGACCACGCCGCCGTACTCGGCGTGCATGGCCATCTGAGTGTGCAGTTGGTGGGCCAGTAGGCCGCCGTCTGTGTCGTACAAAGCGACTCCGGTTTCGTCGCAGGAAGATTCAATACCTAGTACCAGCATGTTTGGGCGCAGCTCGGATATAGCGGGACAATCTTTCTATTTTACCGGTGAATCTTTGTTCGCCCAAATCCGGATGTTAGGCTAGGCCGTTTCGGAATTCCTACTATGAGGAGAGGCGGGGATGAAAGCCAGGTTGAAGTGGGTGGACGGCGTGTGTTTTCTGGGCGAAAGCGGCAGCGGTCACGCGGTGGTGATGGACGGCGCACCGGAGGGCGGCGGCAGGAATCTGGGGCCGCGGCCCATGGAGCTGTTGCTCTTGGGCACCGCCGGCTGCACCAGCTACGATGTGATCACCATTCTGAAGAAATCGCGGCAGCAGGTCAGCGATTGCTGGGTGGAGATCGAGGCCGAGCGCGCCGAGGAGGAGCCCAAGGTGTTCACCCGCATTCATTTCCACTTTGTGGTGAGCGGGCGCGAACTGAAGGCGGACGCGGTGGAGCGGGCGATCAGGCTGTCGGCGGAGAAATACTGTTCCGCCTCCATCATGCTGGGCAAGACCGCCGACATCAGCCACGATTTCGAACTGCGCGACGCCTGAGGGCGTGGCCGACGGCGGGCGGGCCGGCCAGCAGTTCCGCCGCCAGGTTCAGCGCCGCGTCGCAGTCCGGGCGGTGGCGCAGCGGATAGCCCCAGAATTTTTCGAAGCGCGGCGCGAACTCGTCCAGATAGCGCTGCTGGTCGGTCAGAGGAGCGATCACGATGGTGCCCCGGATCAGCTGGCGGATTTGCAGCCGGTTGTCCTTGACCCACAGCGCCGCCATCTTGCGGATGATGCGCGCGTGCAGGTCCAGCTCGGTGGGGGCCGGTTCCTTGGCGATGAAGACGAAGGGGCGTTGCTGGAGCAGCAGCTGGTCCAGCGTGGCGAAGATGTCGGTGGGCTGCTGTCCATCCGGGCGGCGGCGATCCAGCCAGACGATGGGAAAGTCTTGAGCGTGGAATTGCATGGCTTTTTTGTAAATGAGAATCAATATCATTGTATCGATAAAAACCCGCTTTGTCATCTCGTCGCGGCCGCGCTGCGGCCTTGAGATTCGCGCCGGCGGTCCCCATCTCCCCCAAAGCCGGCCGCGGGCGCAAAGCTTGGGTTGCCGGGCGTAAGCCGATACAATAGGCGGTTTTGCGCGGCTGCCGAACCCGGGGCCGCCATCGACGAAAAAGGCGCAGGGATGACTACCATCGTGGCGGTAAGAAAGGGCGATCAGATTGCGATCGCCGCAGACAGCCAGACCACTTTTGGCGACGACCAGAAGCTGCTGGCCGGCTATGATTGTTTCCACAACAAGATTTTCCAGCACGGGGACAGCTATCTGGCCATCTCCGGCTCGGCCGCGCACGACCTGGTGCTGCAAGGCGCGCTGAAGGAGTTGAAGAAAAAAGACTTGAGCAGCCGCCAGGGCATTTTCGAGACCTTCCGCAAGCTGCATCCCAAGCTGAAGGACGGTTTCTACCTGCGTCCCGAGGAGGACGAGGAAGATCCGTACGAATCCAGCCAGATGATGGTGGTGATCGCCAACCGTCACGGCATTTTCGGGGTTTACCCCATGCGCGAGATCTATGAGTTTTCCCGCATCTGGGCGATAGGCTCCGGCCGCAAGTTCGCGATGGGCGCGATGTACGCGGTGTACGACCAGGCGCTGAGCGCGCGCGAAATCGCCGAAATCGGCGTGCGCGCCGGCTGCGAATTCGACGTCAGCTCCTCGATGCCGATGACGGTCTATACCGTAGAGCTGGCGGCGGACAAGGAAAAGAAAGACACAGCATGAGCACACAAGACAGATTGCAACGATTTTTGTTTGACGGCGCGCCGGTGCGCGGCGCCTTGGTGCGCCTGGACGGCGCCTGGCAGCAGGTGCTGGCCCGCCGCAGCTACCCGCCGGCCATGAAGAAGATCGTCGGCGAAATGATGGCGGCGGCCGAGCTGATGGCCGCCAACCTCAAGTTCGACGGCGCGCTGATCCTGCAGCTTCACGGCGCCGGCGCCCTGAAGCTGGCGGTGGTGGAGTGCAATAACGACCGCACCATCCGCGCCACCGCCAAGTGGGACGACGGCATTGCCGACGACGCTTCCATCCAGTCCTTGCTGGGCGGGCACGGGCGTTTTGTGGTGACGCTGGAACCGCGCGTGGACAAGGCGCAAACCTGGCAGGGCATCGTGGCGCTGGAGGGCGACAGCATAGGTGAGATGCTGGAGAACTACATGCTGCGTTCCGAGCAGCTGGAAACCCGGCTGATCCTGGCCTCCAGCGACGAAACCGCCGCCGGCATGCTGTTGCAGAAACTGCCGGAAGGCCATGGCGATCCGGAAGGCTGGGAGCGCATCCAGATGCTGGGCGCCACGCTGAGGGCGGACGAACTGCTGGGCCTGCCGGCCGAGGACGTCCTGCACCGTCTGTTCCACGAGGAAACGGTGCGGGTGTTCGATCAGGAGACGGTGAGCTTCGCCTGCAACTGCAGCCGCGAACGCGTCGGCGACATGCTGAAGATGTTGGGCGGCCAGGAGGTGGGCGAGGTGTTGCTGGAACAGGGCAGCGTGGAAATCGTCTGCGACTACTGCAACCAGCATTACGTTTACGACGAGGACGACGCCAACCGTCTGTTTGATTACGACGTGATCGCCGCCGCGCGCGAGGCCAGGCATTGACGCCTGTCCCTTGGTTGGGCAACAAACTTTATCGAAGCCGCTTGCGCGGCTTTTTTTACGCCCTTTTTTCGGTGAAAAACAGGGTAAAAATACCAATGTTGTAATTATGGTTTAAATTGGGTGTTTTATTTTAAACTGAATTCTCATGACGATGGCTATTCTATATGATTTGAAATGCGCATCTGAATATTGATGCGACATTATTAATGTCTTGGATAGCGTCATGATAAAAACAGCTTCGCTCAGCGGCGTGCGCGCACTGAGTCTTTCCGTGATGGCGGCCGCCTTATTGGCCGGTTGCGTCAGCGATTCCGAAAAAACAGCGGTCAGCCAGCCAGCGCCACAGGCCAATCTGCCTCAGGCCGGCCACTCCTCGCATTCTCCGGCTTTGTCGGAGAAACCGTCTTATCCGCACGGCCTGCCGCCCGGCGCGCCGGCCGACGGCGCCGGTCCCGGCGCCAAGCCGCAAGGCCCGATGCAGCAGACCGGCGCGCGCCGCGCCAAGGAGGCCGCGGCCGGGCCGCAGTACGCCGCTTGCGAGGAGGCCAAGCTGGGCCAGTTGTCCGGCGCGGCGCTGGCGCGCTATGTCGCCAGCGTGCAGGGCACGTGCATGAACCGCCTGTTCCAGGCGGATGCCTTCAGTTACCGAGTGGTGTCGCCGGCGAATATGCGGGAAGTGGCGGCCGAGGCCCGCGCCCGCGCGCAAAGCTGGGACGGCAAGAGCGCCAACGGCTTGTGGCCGCTGGCGGTGTTCCTGAAAGCCGGCTACTTCACCCAGTACAGCCACGCCGCGGAAGTGGGCGATTACGGCCGTCCGGTGGACGAGCCGGTGATGCAGGCGGTGAGCGCGCTGGCGGAAAACCCGGCGCTGTGGAGCGAGCCGGTGCGCGACGGCAGCGGCGACCACGACGCCTGGTATCTGGCGACCGATCTGCGTCAGTCGGTGGCGGAAACCATGATTCTGGCGGATTCGGTGCGCAAGCAGGAATACGCGCTGCCGCTGCTGCAGCGCTTCTTCGGCCGCTACAACGCCGCGGCTAAGAACAACTGGGCGCGCATCGCGCTGCATCCGATGCAGACCACCCTGTTCAATATGCATTACACCGAGGGCTTCGCCGACAAGGCGGGCGCCGGTCAATTGGACGCGCTGGCGACCAGCCTGGCAGGGCTGACCCGCGCCGGACAGCCGGCCTTCGCCGACGAACAGATGTATCTGAACACCGTGCGCGAAACCGGCCGTTTCATGCAATACCCGCGCACCGCCAAACTGGCGGAAGACGCGGTGGCAGGCCTGCTGGGCGGGGAGAAGTTCGGCGCTTCGTGGGCGGAAGCGGTGTACGCCTTGAAGAAACTGGGCAAGGTGCCGTGCGAGCGCTACGGCATCTGCCAGGCGGAACAGGAGCTGAAAACGCATCTGTTCCCGCATAGCTGGAGCTTCGACAACGGCAATCTGGTGTTCGAAACCCCGCTGGCGCTGGCCGAAGTGGAGCCGCTGTACTACGCGATGAAGCAGGTGCAGGCGCAATTGGGCCGGGTCAGTGGCATCAGCCAGCCGGTGAACGGCGACACCAACGCCAAATTGCGCATGGTGATCTATGGCAGCAAGACCGCCTACCAGCGCTTCCAGGGCCTGCTCAATGAATTATCCACCGACAACGGCGGCATTTACATCGAAAAGGACGGCACCTTCTACACCTTCCAGCGCGAAGTGCCGCGCGAGAGCTATCTGAGCCTGGAAGAACTGGTGCGCCACGAGTACGTGCACTATCTGTCCGGCCGCTTCATCCAGCCGGGCATGTGGGGCAGCTCGGACTTCTACCGCGACGACCGCCGCATGGCCTGGTACGACGAGGGCTTCGCCGAATTCATGGCCTGGAGCACGTCGCGCGACGGTATCAAGGTGCGCGGCCACGTGGTGGACGTGGTGGCCAACGGCTGGCCGCAAAGCTATCTGGAACCGTCCCGCATCATGCGTTCCAGCTATAGCGACGGTTGGGACTTCTACAGCCATTCCGCCTTGTGGTTCTACTACCTGAACCAGCAACAGCCGGGCCGCATCGCCGAGATCCTGGCCTCGCTGCGCGCCGACGACGTCAAGCGCTTCGACGCCCTGGTGGCGGAAATGGGCCGCGACGCCGGTCTGGTGCAGGGCTTCCACGATTATGTGGGCCGCCAGGTGGAGGCGCAGCGCGCCGGTCAACTGGGCAATACCTCGACCGAGCGGGGCGTGGACTGGCTGAAACAGGCGGAGTGGCAGGCCGGCGAGATTCGCGCGATCGAGGGCGCGATGCGCCGTCATCTGCCGGTGGCGTGCCGCGTCTGGGCCGACGGCGAACGCAGCGCTCTGCGCCGCTTCGAATGCGACGGCGTCTTGCCCTTGCGTTCCGGCACCGCCACCATGGCGCGCCAGGAGCTGGACAAGACCCTGGACTCCGCCCTGCAGAACCTGCTGCGCGGCAGCGGCATCAACAATATGATGGCGCTCAACTGCGCGGCCACCGACTACGACTTCAAGGCCAAGCGCGCGGCGCTGCGCTGCGAAGGCCCGCTGGGTCCGGCCGCGTCGCAGCCGTCGCAGCCGGGCGGCGGCGACGCCCAGCTGGGTTTGGCCAAGCTCAGCTATTCCAGCCCTGTGCGCTGCCTGCGCGGCCAGCTGCAAGGCGTGGGCGAGCCGGACGGCTATAGCCTGGTGAGCGGTCCCAAGCTGGGCCGCGCCGTCATGGCCGACCACGGCGCCTTCAACTACCGCCGCGACCAGGACCAGCCGGGCGTGGCCGACCAGATCACCGTGCGCGTGCGCAAGGGCGCGCAAACGCGGGACGTGGTGGTGCAGTTGCTGGCGACGCCGGTGAATATGTCGGACGAGGCGTGCTGGGCCCGCGCCGGTTGAGGCGTGTCTGAGGCATGAATGAAAAGAGCCGGGAGATTCCCGGCTCTTTTTGTTTTAGAGCGCTTGAACCTGGCCCAGGTCCGGCCGCTCCAGCCACGCCATGAAGGCGTCGCCCAGCCTTTGGCTCTCGGCGGTGGCCTGGCGCCAGACCTGCTGGCGCTGCGCGTCCCGGCCCAGGTAGCGGTGGAAGTCGTTGCGGTCCGGCAGCTTGCCGCCGGGCAGACGTGCCAAGTAGTCGCGCGACGGCGAGATCAGCACGGTGTTGGCGTGGTGGGCCGGATTGGACCGGCGCCAGGGCAGGAATTTGTCGAACCAGCCGGGCACGATGCGCTCGGTGAAATGAGGGTAGAGCACGATGTCGTCGCCCTGGGCGAAGGGAAAGTCCAAGTGGTAGTCGGTCAGGCCTCCGTCGCGATAAGTGGCCGCCGGCGCGCCCGGCAACTGTACGCCGTTGAGCACGCCGGGAATGGCGATGGTGCCCATCAGCGCGGTGTCCAGATTGTCCGCTCCCAGCGGTTGGCACAGCGTAGGGATGTCGTCCGCGGGCTTGAAGCGCAAGTCGCTGCGCGGGTCGTGGCAGATCACCCGGCTGAAGGCGTGGCGCAGCAGGCCGCGGGACACGGCGTTGAGCGCGGCGCTCAGCGCCAGGCCGCCCAGCAGCGCCGCGCGCGCCTCGCTGGCGAGCAGGCCGTGGGAACGCACCAGCAACAGGCTAAGCTGATAGTGAGGGTGATCGATCAGCGCGCCGCGCGCCTCGGGCGGCAGCACCTCGTCCAGCATCAGGCGGGTCTGGCGGGTGATGTCGGCCACGCCGATCTTGGCCGCGTAGGTTTCAGCGGTGTAGCGCTCCGCCAGCCGGGCCAGCGCCTGACGCGGTTCGGCCTGCATCGCGCAGGCGAAGCGCCAGCCGCCGATGGAGGCGCCGACCAGCTCGCGCCGGCGCGGGCTGCGGTTCAGCCATTCGAACACCGCCTGGTCCAGGCCGGTGATGCCTATCGCCTTGGGGCCGCCGGCGGCGCCGGGCAGGGTGGCCACGCTGGCGGCGGGCAGGCCCTGGCGTGCCAGCAGCTTGCGGGCGTGCGCGCCGGCCTTGATCACGAGAGGCGGGTAAGGGATATGGATGGCGGGCATGGTGTTTTATTCTGGGCTGGGGTTGGCCAGCGCGGGGCGGTTTTTGGTATCCTGCTGGGTTTCGATATTCATTCGCATCGGGCGGCGCGGCCGCCTTCAGGAGCACAGTCATGATACCCGTAAGCCAACTGGCCGACTATCTGCGCGAGCAGAGCCTGGATCTGGATCGCACCGAGCTGCAGATCGCGGTGCTGACCCTGTCCGCGGTGTTGAACGCGGACAAGCCGGCGGCGCGGCAGGATTTGTACCGCTATCGGGTGCCCAAATTGAGCGAGGACGGCAGTTGCTCCTTGTTCGAGGAACTGGCCGACGAGCCTTACGACCTGGCGCCGCTGTTCGGCGGCGAAAGTCCGGAGGCGACGGCGGCGCTGCGCAATCTGCTGGCGCTGGTGGAGTCGGTGAACCTCAAGGTGGGCGCGGACTGGCTGGGCGTGTATCGCAAGATAGGCAAGGGCCAGCAAGCCAAGCTGGTCAAGCTGGCTTATCAGGGCGTGCCCAGCCGCGCGGAGTTTCCTTTGACCGAGGCCTTCGCCGAGTACAGCAACAACAGCCGGGTGGGCCTGACCGGCTGGGCGGTGCTGATCGAGGACGTCAAAGCCTGGCGCGCCGAGGGCGGCGGCTATTACGAGTGCGACCCCAAGGTGATGAGCGAGGTCTGCCTGCCGGTGCTGGGTCAGGACGACAATGTGCTGGGCATTCTGGACGCCGAGGCGTCCAGCGCCGGTTTCTTCACGCCGGAGCGGCTGGTGTGGCTGGCCGCGCTGGCCATTGTGCTGGCCGAGCCTTTCGCCGCCTTGCCGCTGGCGCTTGAAAATCCGGAAGCCGACCACAGTTAATAAAGATTATCGCGCGCGGATTCAGGCGCGTTCATCAGGTTTAGCGGAGAAACAATGTCATTGCCTGCTGTCGAGCTCAGCGCTGATGAGCCGAGGATGGAGTACATCGCGAGTTGCAAGCTGCCCACCCCCTGGGGTGAGTTCACCATGCATGGTTTTGAGGAAGTGGGGGGGCGCGAGCACGTCGCGCTGACCCTGGGCACGATAGACGACGGCGAGCCGGTGCTGTCGCGCCTGCATTCGGAGTGTCTGACCGGCGACGCGCTGTTTTCGCTGCGCTGCGACTGCGGCTTCCAACTGGAGGCGGCCTTGTCCGCCATCGCCGCCGAAGGCCGCGGCGCCTTGCTGTATCTGCGTCAGGAAGGCCGCGGCATCGGCCTGATCAACAAGATCCGCGCCTACCAGCTGCAGGACGGCGGTGCGGATACCGTGGAAGCCAACGAGCGGCTGGGCTTTCCCGCCGACATGCGCGACTTCCGCATCGCCCGCCACATGCTGGACCAGCTGGGCGTGTCGCGGGTGCGGGTGATGACCAATAATCCGCGCAAGATCGAAACCCTGCGCAATGCCGGCATCGACGTGGTGGAACGGGTGCCGCTGGAAGTGGGACGCAATCCGCACAACGACCGTTATCTGGACACCAAGGCCAGCAAGTTGGGCCATATGTTGTTCAAGTGAGCGGCTGCGCCGGAACGGCGCAGTCGGGGGGATGTGCGAGCGGGAGCCGACAGGCTCCCGTTTTTCATGCCAGCGCCGCGCAGAGCGCTGTCCAGCGGGCGGCCAGCACGTCCGCCGCCAACGCGGCGGGAAAGGCCAGCCGGCGGCGCGCGGCGGCGGTCTCGTAATCGATGCCGTGGCAGTCGGCCCCCAGCAAGCGGACGCCGGCGGGCAAGGCGGCGCTCTGCGTCAGCAGCTCAGCCTCTTGTTCCGGCTCCAGCGTCGGGCCGTCCAGCCACTGCTCGGCCTCCAGCCAGCCCATGCGGCCGAAGCCTTCGATATAGCGCAGCCGTTGCGGCCGCAGTCGGTAGAAGGCGAAGTCCAGCTGCAGCCAGTCTTCGGCCTCCGGCTGGTAGCGCAGATGGCGCGCCAGTTCCAGTGGCGTGGGTTGGAAGGCTTCCATATCGCCCAGCAGGGTCAGGCGCGCGCCGCTCTGGCTGGACGCCGCCGCCGGGTCCAGCAAGGCCACGCTGCAGCGCGGATCGGCTTGCAGGTTCTTGCTGTGCTCGGCCAGCGCGCTGAGGCAGAGCGTGGGCCGGTGGCGTAGGTCGGGCACGCAGGGTATCGGCGTGGCGTAGGGATAGCCGGCCAGTTGAGTGCTGTGGGTGGCCAGGCTGGCGTGGACGCAGCGGTGCAGCAGATGGACGGCGGCTGAGGGCGGGATTTTCATGTTTGGTTTCCGGCGCGAGGTGGGCCCATCTTAGCCGGCGCCGCCGCCGGGCGCAAAAAAGCCCCGAGGACCGGGGCTCAAGGCGAGAGAGCGCTGCTTTAAAAACCGGGGGTCCGCGCGATGAAGGCGTTCAGATTGGCGATGTTCAGGCTGCCCCAGCCGGTGGTGTAGTCCCAGCCCTTGGCGGCGCTGTAAGCGCCGTTGCTGCCGCTGGTGACGTCGTGGTACAGCGCGGGGTTGGCCTTGAAGTATTTGTAGATCGACGGCGCCGGCGAGTGGATGTTGTTGCCGTTGGCCGACTCTATCCGCGCCCAGAAGCCGGTGAACAAGGGCGCCGCCAGACTGGTGCCGCCGATCTGCGAAGTGCCGCCGTTGACCAGGACCAGCGCGCCGCTATTGGGGTCGGCGTCGAAGGAGACGTCGGGCACGCCGCGCTTGGTCTTGGAAATTGTCAGCACGCCGGCGCTGCTTTGCCAGGCCGGAGCGTTCTCGGTGTAGCTGGGGCCGCCGCCGCCGCCGTTCCAGGTGCTTTCCGACAGATACGCGGTCTTGCCGCTGGTGGACAGGGTGGTGCCGCCCACCGCGATCACGTAGGGCGACACCGCCGGGTAGCTCTGGCGCGCGGTGCGGCCGCCGCACTCGTAGGAGCCGGAGTCGCCGGTGGACACCGAGAAGGTCTGGCCCTGGGCTACCGCCGCCTGGAAGATCTGGTCGGCGCTGGCGGTCATGCCGTCGCTCTGGGCGCTGGTCTCGCATTCGCCCAGCGAAACGTTGACCACCTTGGCCGTGCCGTCGCTGACCGCGGCGTTGAAGGCGGCGGTGATGTCGGCGTTGGTCATTGACGGGGCCACGTAGAAGTTCATCTGCTGCACCGCGCCGCCGGCGGCGGCGAGAATGTCCTGGCTGTCCAGGTTCCATTCCTCGGTGCCGGAGGTGTCGCTGCTGGGCGTGCCGCTATTGATCACCGAGGTGGCCACCGCGCCGTAGCCTGCGCCGCTGGCGAAGTCCTGCAGATCGCTCAGCGTCTGGCTCAGGTCGCCTTCTGCGATGATGCCGACGGTGGTGTTGCTGGCCGGCGGCAGGCTGTTCGCGTTGTAGATGGACGGGAAGTCGGTGGGAGCGTGGCCGCTGACGCTGGTCGTCTTGAAGGCCTGCGGCGTCGGATGGCGCAGCGCGGTGTGGAATTGATGCACGTTCTGCAGGCCGTGCACCGCCAGCACGATGTCGGCCAGCGCGCCGGGCACCTGGGCGTTGGCGACATTGGCGAAGGCCTGGCGGCCATTGATGTCGTAGCGGTGCAGCGAGGTCTGGAAGCCGGCCTTGACCGTGGCGGCGCTGCCGTCGGCGGTGATCAGCAGCCGGTTGGGCGCCACCTTGATGTTGCGGAAGCCGCTGGCCTGCAAGTGTTTGACCACGGTTTGCGCCTGGGCCTCGGTGGGGGAGAACTGGCTCAGAAACTCGGCCTTGCTCAGGTAGCGCTTGCTGCGGCCTTGAAGAATGTCCTGGGTCAGCGCGTCCAGCTGCGCCTTGTTGCGCACTTTCAGCGCCACCGCGACGTGGACGCTCTGGCCGGCGGCGACTTCGCCGCTGTCTTGCGCCTGCGGGGTCAGCGTCTGTACCGGGTGAGCCAGGGTGTTGGTGGATTGCCAGTTGAGGTTTGCTGCTTGCGCCGCGATGCTGAAGAAAGCGGCGGACACCAGTGCGGCCGTGTATTGCTTGGCAAACATTCACTTCTCCTCTGAAGAAGTACCGCGCGGGCCTGCGCTTGGGCAGGGCCCTTGGACCGGGCTTGTAGTCGCTCGACGGCGCGCCTTTGGTCCAGGTTGGTTGCCCTTGGTGCGGAAGGGCTGCTCCCGATGGGGAACGCTGAATGTGTAATCCCAAATCTCAATCGATGACAAGTAAATTATTGATCAGCGTCAAATCTGTATGCAAAACGCAAAAAAATGACAATGGCAATGCGTTTTTCTGATTGATCTAATGAGTATGCCTGATGGTTTGCGGCTTGCGTTTTGGGTCTATTCAAGACCTGGCGCGCAAAATAGGGGTAGGCGGGGAAGCGCTTTGCTCATGAGCGGCATGAGTATTTCGAAGAGTCGCCGTCATGGCCGCAAACGCTTTGTCTGGCGCCTGCCCGCCTGGCGTTAAACGGGCGCTTACAGCCGCAGCGCGGCCAGCAAGGCGTTTTCCAGCGCCAGCACGGTTTTGTCGTCGCTAAGACCGGGGCCGGAGATCAGGAAAGAGTCCTCGGCGCGGCTGCCCAAGGTCATGATCTTGGCGGATTGCACATTCATCCGGTAGTCGGACAGCACCTTGGCGATGCGGGCCAGCAGGCCGGGGCGGTCGCCGGCGACGATGGACAGCACGTAGAAGCTGGCCTTGTCGTCCGGGCGGATCAGGATTTGCGGCGTGATCGGGAAGTGCTTGAGGTGGCGGCTGATGCGGCCGGAGGCGGGCAAGCTCAGTTCGCCCTCCTGGCGCAGGCATTCGGCCAGTTCGAACTCGATGAAATTGATCATGTCGCGATAATCGCCGTCATGATGCTCGGGCACGAAGACGTGGAAGGTGTCCAGCGCGTAACCGTGGCGGGTGGTGTAGACCTTGGCGTCGGCGATGCTGTAGTGGGTGCGGCCGAAGAAGGCGCAGGCGCGGGCGAACAGTTCCGGCCGGTCCCGGGTGTAGATCAGCACCTGGATGCCCTCGTGGTCGTCGGACAGCCGGGCGCGGACCAGGGGCTGCTCGGCGTGGACGAAGCGGTTGAGCAGGCGCGCGTGCCAGGCGATCTCCTTGGCCTCGTGGCGCAGGAAGTAAACAGTGTCCAGCTCCTGCCACAGCGCGGCCTCCACGCCGCCGGGCACCGCGTGCAAGCGCAGCAGCGCCTGGGCCTGGTGTTTGCGTTCCTCCAGCTCTGAGGCGACGTCCAGCTGGCCGCCGCGCACCAGTTGGCGCATCGCCGCGTGGTAAAGGTCTTCCAGCAGCTTGGCTTTCCACGCGTTCCAGACTTTGGGGCTGGTGCCGCGGATATCGGCCACGGTGAGCAGGTAGAGCGCGGTCAGCCGGCGTGGCGTGCCGACCAGCTCGGCGAAGCGGCGCACGGTTTCCGGGTCGTAGATATCCTGCTTCTGCGCCACGCTGGACATGGTCAGATGTTGGCCCACCAGCCAGGCCACCAGCTCGCCGTCCTCGGCCGGCAAGCCGTGCTGGCGGCAAAAGTCCGCCGCGTCCACCGTGCCCAGCGCCGAATGATCGCCGCCGCGGCCTTTGGCGATGTCGTGGAACAAGCCGGCCAGATACAGGGTTTCCGGGCGTTCGAAGTCGTTGATCAGCCGGGACATCAGCGGGTATTCGTGGGTGAAGGCGCTGCTGGCGAAGCGGCGCAGATTGCGCACCACCATCAGAATGTGTTCGTCCACGGTGTAGACGTGGAACAGATCGTGCTGCATCTGGCCGACGATGTGGCCGAAATTCGGCAGGTAGCGGCCCAGCACCCCGTATAGATTCATCCGCCGCAGGCAGCGCGTCAGGCCGTTGGGCTCGCGGAACAGTTGCAGGAACAGCTCGCGGTTGCGCGGGTTGTTGCGGAAGCGCTCGTTGATGTGGCTGCGCGCGTGCCACAGCGCGCGCAACATGCGCGGCGCGAAGCCGCTCAGCTCCGGGTTGCGCTGCAGCATCAGAAAAGCTTCCAGGATGGCGGACGGGTATTTTTCGAACACGTCCGGCTGGCGGATGCCCAGCATGCCGTTGACCGAGTAGAAGCGTTCGTTCAGGTTCTGAGTGACGCGCGGCACTTGCGAATAAATTCGGCCGCGCAGATTGGGCAGCAGGATGCCGTTGAGCTGGTTGACGGTCTTGGCGGCGCGGTAATACAGCTGCATCGCCTGTTCGCTGGCGCGTTTGGCCGGCGTGTCCTGCAGGCCCAGCGCCTGGCCCAGCTGTTGTTGCAGATCGAAGATCAGCCTGTCCTCGCGCCGGCGCGCCAGCAAGTGCAGCTCGATGCGCAGGCCCAGCAATTGGCGTTCGCTGTGCTTGATCAGACGCGCTTCGGCCAGGGTCAGGATGCCGCGGCGCACCAGCGCGTCCCAGTTGTCGCCCAGGCCTATGGCCTTGCTGATCCACAGAATGGTGTGCAGATCGCGCAGTCCGCCCGGGCTTTCCTTGATATTGGGTTCCAGATTGTTGCCGACGCCGAAGTGGCGGGTGTGGCGCTGCTGCTGTTCCTGGGTCTTGCCCTCGAAAAAGGCCAGTGGGTCGCGTTGGCGGTCCAGCAGCGCGCTCATGCGCCGCCAGGGCGCGGCGTCGCCGGCGATCAGCCGGTTTTCCAGCAGATTGGTCTCAATGGTGATGTCGCCGCGGGCCTCGGCCAGGCATTCCTCGACGGTGCGCACGCTGTGGCCGATTTCCAGGCCCACGTCCCACAGCAGGCTGATGAAGGCGCCGACGCGTTCGCCCAGCTCCGGCGACGGCGGCTGGTCCAGCAGCACCAGCAGGTCGATGTCGGAATAGGGGAAGAGCTGGCCGCGGCCGTAGCCGCCCACCGCGATCAGGCTGGCGGCGCCGTCCAGGCCGGACTGCGCCCACAGCGCCTGCAGCGCGGCGTCCACGGTCTGGCTGTGCCGTTTCAGATATTCCTGGGGATTGCGCTGCTGCCGGTATTGCTCGGCCAGCGCCTGACGTTTGCCGGCCAGTTCCTGGCGCATGCGGGCGAGGGATTCCGCGGCCGGCGAACTCATGTCAGCGCCTTTCCTGTCTGGCGATGATGGCGACGCCGGCCACCAAGAACAGCAAGGTGGGCAGGGTGGCGGACAGGATGGGATTCCAGTCGTACAACAGGCCCAGATGGCCGAACAGGCGATTCACGAAGTGAAAGGCGATGCCCAGGCAGATGCCGCCGAACAGACGGATGCCCAACTGGCCGTGGCGGCGCTGCTGCGGGGTGAAGGCCAGGGCCACCAGCGCCATCGAGATGCAGGCCAGCGGATAGAACAGCTTGCTCCACAAGGCGATCTCGTAGCGCTGGGTTTGCTGTTTATTGCTGCGCAAATGCTCCAGATAGGTCAGCAGCGCGCTGGCCGACATCTGTTCCGGCACCACCAGCAGCACGGACAGGATTTCCGGCTCGACGATGGATTTCCAGGACAGCTCGGGGTAATGACGGCTGACGGCCTGGTCCGCGGTCAGCGTGGTTTCGCGCACATTGATCAGCCGCCATTGCTGCTCGTCTTTGGAGAAGGAGCCGCGTTCGGCGTAACGGGTGCGCACCAGGCGGAAATTATCGTCGTAGGTGTAGATGCGCACGCCCAGCAGCGAGGTGTCCGGCAGCATTTCATGGACGTTGATGAAGTTCTGATTGTCCTTGACCCAGATGCCGGAACGGAACTCCTGCGCCACCATGGAGTGGGTGGCGGACAGCTTCAGGCTCTGCGCCTGCTGGCCGGTGCGCGGCGCCACCACCTCGCCCAGCAGCACGGTGAGCAGGGCGAAGCCGAGGCCGAATTTCAACAGCGTGGCGGCGATCTGCGGCAGGGTCACGCCGCTGGTGCGTATCACCGTGTATTCGCTGTTGGTGGCCAGCTGGGTCATCGCCACCATGCCGCCGATCAAGACCGCCAGCGGCATCAGTTCATAGGCGTGGCCGGGCATCAGCAGCGCGACATAGCCCAGCATCTTGCCCAGGGTGTAACTGCCCTTGCCCAGATTGGGCACCTCGGCCAGCAGGTCGAAGAAGCCGTACAGGCCCAGCAGGGCCAGCAGGGTGAACAAGGTCGCCTGGCTCAGGGTGGCGACGATGTAGCGATGAATCAGTTTCATGACGGGATCAGGATTTCCGGAACAGCAGGGACAAGGCCTGGCCGATGGGACGGGCCGGGCGGTTGCGGTAGCTCAATAGCGCCAGCGCCAGCGCCAGCATGGCCAGATGCACCAGAAGCACCAGCCAGACGCCGGCCTTGCCCTGGGCCACCCAGTTGCGGGCCACGGTCAGTCCGTTCTGATAAACGAAGAAAACCAGCAGCGACAGCAAGAGATTGTAGGTCTGGCCGCTGCGCGGGTTGAAATAGGACATCGGAATCGCCAGCAGGGCCAGGATTACGCAGCTGATCGGCATGGACAGCCGCCAGGCCAGCTCGGCGCGGTAGTCGGCGGAGTCCTGGCTCAGCAGCTGGGCGGTGGGAATGGCCTGGCGATTGCCGGACGGGCCCGGCATCTGCTGGCTTTCGCCGATGCCGGCGGTGTAGCGCTGGAATTCCGCCACCTCGTAGTTGGCGCTGCCGGGTTCGCCGACGTAGCGTTGGCCGTGTTCCAGCACCACCACGCGCTCGCCGTCCGGCTTAGTGGTAATAAAACCGGATTTGGCGAAAATCGTCGCCACTTTGCCGTCGGTGATTTCCTGCATGAAAATATTGGTGGCCGCGCCGTGCTCGCCGGAGTAGTTCTCGATGAAATACACCTTGTTGGACGAGGCTGATTCCTTGAACACGCCGGGAGAGATCGCGGAAACCTCCTCGCGGCGTTTGATCTGTTCTGCATAGTCCTGGCTGCGCTGGTCGGCCCAGGGACCGATGAACAGGGTGACGCCGGCGATCAGCACCGCCAGCGGCAGGGTGAAGCGCATCACCGGCCACACCCAATTGCTCAGAGACAGGCCGGAACTGAGCCAGACCACCATCTCATGATCGCGCCAAATACGGGTCAACACCACTAAAATGGTGGCGAAAACCGTCAAAATCATCAATACCGGGAAAAAGCCCAGCGTAGTGAAGCCAAGCACCGCGGCAACGGCCTCGTTGGCCATCTGTCCTTCGGCCGCGCGGCCCAGCAGATTGACTGCCTGAGTGGAAACGATAATCGCCAGGAGCACGATGAAAACGCCTAAAGCGCTCAAAGTCAGCTCGCGAGTCAGGCTTTTTTGAAAAACCATTTATTCAGTGCCTTTTTGACTTTTCATGAAAAGCATTGTGATAATTCCGGGGACCATCCAGAAACGTCAAAAACGGACGATTTCGGAATCAACAACAAAATCCGTCTTCACCGGAAGGCCGGGCCGTCAGGATTCTACCCGCGCATCGACGGCCGGTTAAGAGGTGGAGCTACAGACACTCGCTCTACACGGGAGTTCTCAATGGAATTTAACATAAAAAGCGGCAGTCCGGAAAAGCAACGGGTAGCTTGCGTTATCGTCGGCGTGTACGAATCCCGCAAGCTGACCTTCGCCGCGGACCTGCTGGATCGTATCTCCAACGGCTTCATCAGCGACGTGCTGCGCCACGGCGATATGGAGGGCAAACTGGGCAGCACGCTGGTGCTGCATTCGGTGCCGCACACCCTGTGCGACCGGGTGATGCTGGTGGGCCTGGGCAAGGAGCGGGAGTTCCGCGCCAAGGAGTACCGCGAGGCGGTGCGCGCCTCGGTCAAGGCCTTGACCCAGACTTCGGCGGTGGAGGCGGTCAGCTACCTGAGCGAACTGACAGTCAAGAAACACGACGTCGAGTGGATGATAGAACAGGCGGCGGTGGTGACGCTGGACGCCTTGTACCGTTTCGACCGCTTCAAGAGCAAGGTGGACGAATCGGTGCGCGAGCCGCGCAAACTGACGCTGGCGGTGCCGCGCCGCAGCGATCTCGCCGACGGCGAAAAAGGCCTGCAGCGCGGCCTGGCCATCGGCAGCGGCATGAAGCTGGCCAAGGACCTGGGCAATCTGCCGGGCAATGTCTGCACCCCCAGCTATCTGGGCGAAGAAGCGCGCCAGATGGCCGCGGCCTTCGGCGCCGACGCTGAAATCCTGGGCCCCAAAGACATCGCGGAACTGGGTATGGGCTCCTTCCTGTCCGTGGCCAAGGGCAGCGTGGAAGAGGCTCGCCTGATCGTGCTGCGCCATCACGGCGCCAAGGACAAGGGCGACAAGCCCATCGTGATGGTGGGCAAGGGCATTACCTTCGATTCCGGCGGCATCTCGCTGAAACCGGGCGAGGGCATGGACGAGATGAAGTATGATATGTGCGGCGCGGCCACCGTGCTGGGCGCTTTCCGCGCCGCGGTGGAAATGAACCTGCCGCTGAACCTGGTCGCCATCGTGCCCACTTGCGAGAACATGCCCAACGGCAACGCGCTGAAGCCGGGCGACATCGTCACCTCGATGTCCGGCCAGACCATCGAGATTCTGAACACCGACGCCGAGGGCCGGCTGATCCTGTGCGACGCGCTGACCTACGCCGAGCGCTTCGATCCGGCAACCGTGATCGACGTGGCCACGCTGACCGGCGCCTGCGTGATCGCGCTGGGCCATATCGCCACCGCGCTGTACAGCAATCAGGACAGCCTGGCGCGCGAACTGCTGGCCGCCGGCGAGGAAGTGGCCGACCGTGCTTGGCATATGCCGTTGTGGGATGAGTACCAGGACATGCTGAAGAGCCCGTTCGCCGACATGGCGAACATCGGCGGCCGTCCGGGCGGCAGCATCACCGCGGCCTGCTTCCTGTCGCGCTATGCCAAAGCATACGACTGGGCGCATCTGGACATCGCCGGCACCGCCTGGAAGGGCGGCAAGGACAAGGGCGCCACCGCGCGTCCGGTGCCTTTGCTGGTGCAGTTCCTGCAAGACCGCGCCGACATCGCGCTGGGCAATGTGGTGCGCCGCGGCCGTCCGCGCCGCGAAACCCCTGAAACGGTGGACGATGAGCAGGATTGATTTTTACACCAAGGTGGCCGACCCGCAGGGCTTCGCCTGCTTGCTGGCGGCCACGGTGATGCGCAAGGGGGAGCGGCTGCTGATCTGGTTCGACAGCGAGCAGCAGCTCGACACCTTCAGCCGGCAGCTGTGGAGCTTCGGCGATACCCGCTTCGTGCCGCACTGCAGGCTGGGCGCCGACGAGGCGGCGGACACGCCGATCTGGCTGACCGCCCGCCTGCCGGACGCGCTGGAGCACCCGGTATTGTTGAACCTGGGTTCGAATTTGCCGGAGCGGATGGAGCGCTTTGATCGTATTCTGGAAATAGTCGGACGCGACGAAGCGTCGCTGGAGACGGCGCGCCTGCGGTTCAAGGCGTATCGCGAGCGCGGTTATGCAATCGAACATCACGACATGAGCAATAAGTGACCATGAGCGAGCCGTCAAAGCCCAAAGAGCCTGACTGGTCCGGCCTCAACCTGCCGGTGTTGACCGAGGTGGTGGATGAGTCGCAAGTGCCTACCTTGGGCGACGAAGTCATCGACATCCCCGATTTTGATTTCTCCAGCGAACTGGACGCACTGGCCGACCAGTTGGGCGAGCCGCCGCAGGACCTGCCCGCCGAACTGGAAATTCCCGAACTGAGCCTGGAGGAGCTGATCGCCGCTCCCGTTCCCGGCGAAGAGCCTTTGCTGGACCTGGCTTCGCTGCCGTCGCTGGATCTGGACGACATGCCGGCCTCTGAACTGGGCATCGAGCAAGTGCTGCCCGGCTGGAACCCCGCCGCGGCCTTGCCGGAGGCGGCGCTGCCGGCGGCGGAAGCCGGCGATTTCGAATTTTCGCTGCAGCCGGCCGGCGAGGAGCCGGCGGAGGTTTTGGCCGACGAGTCCGCGTCCATCGGGGAAGAGCCGCCGGCCGCGGCGCCTGCTCCGGCGCTCGATGCCGAGCCGCTAGTCGCCGAGGCTGAGCCGGCAATGGCCGCCGTGTCTGCGGCCGCCGAACCGGAGCCCGTTGGCATCGAGATTCCGGACGCGGAGGCGCCGACCGCCGTACCGCCCGCGCCGGATGTCGGCGTGGCCGAGACGCTGATCGAGCCGCCCGCGCCGACGCCTTTCACTTCCATTTCCTTGGATAGCCTGCCCACCGGCGTGCTGGGCGGCGGAGTCGGGCCGGAAACCCAGGTGGACAGCTTACTGCCGAATTGGCCGGAGAGCCCGGCGGAGGAAGCCGCCCCCGTTTGGCCGGAACCCGCCGAGGCCCCGTCCGCCGGCGCGCCGGTGGACGATCTGGAACAATCTGCGCCGCTCCAGGGCGAGAGCGCCGTCGAAGCGCCGCCCGAGATGGAGGCGCTGCCTGTGCCGGCGTTTGACGTCGCGCCGGCCGTAGCGCCCGAAGCGGTGTTTGAACCGGCGGTGGCGCTTCCCGATGCGATGATTTCGCCGGAGTCCGCCGTCGCCCCGGCGCTTGCCGCGCCGGGAGAGGAGCCCTTGCTGGCCGAGATCGACCAGGCGCTGGCGGGCTTGCAGACGGAGCCTGTCTTGGCGATGCCGGAGGCCGTTGAGGCGGAGGCGCATGAGCCTCCGGCTGCGGCGGAAGCGCCAATGATGGACGCCGCGTTTGCCGAAGCGGCGGCAGAGCCGGTGTTGGACGAGGCGCTGGAACCGCAAGCCGCCGAGTTGGAAGTCCCGCATCTGGACGCTGTGTTCGCCGAGCCGGCGGCAGCTGAAGCGGTAGCCGAGCCTGTGCTGGACGAGGCGCTGGAGCCGCAAGCTGCCGAACCGGAAGTCCCGCAGCTAGACGCTGGGTTTGCCGAGCTGGCGGAAGCCGAAGCGGCCGCCGCGCCTGTGCTGGATGAGGCGCTGGAGCCGCAAGCCGCCGAACTGGAAGCCCCGCATCTGGACGCTGCGTTTGTCGAGCTGGCGGAAGCCGAAGCCACGGCCGAGCCTGTGCTGGACGAGGCGCTGGAGCCGCAAGCCGCCGAACTGGAAGCCCCGCATCTGGACGCTGCGTTTGCCGAGCAGGCGGAAGTCGAAGCGGCAGCCGCGCCTGTGCTGGACGAGGCGTTGGAGCCGCAAGCCGCCGAGTTGGAAGTCCCGCAGCTGGACGCTGGGTTTGCCGAGCCGGCGGAAGCCGAAGCGGTAGCCGAGCCTGTGCTGGACGAGGCGTTGGAGCCGCAAGCCGCCGAGTTGGAAGTCCCGCATCTGGACTCTGAATTTGCCGAGCCGGCGGAAGCCGAAGCGGCAGCCGCGCCTGTGCTGGATGAGGCGCTGGAGTCGCAAGCTGCCGAACTGGAAGTCCCGCAGCTGGACGCTGGGTTTGCCGAGCTGGCGGAAGCCGAAGCGGTAGCCGAGCCTGTGTTGGACGAGGCGTTGGAGCCGCAAGCCGCCGAGTCGGAAGTCCCGCATCTGGACGCTGCGTTTGTCGAGCTGGCGGAAGTCGAAGCCACGGCCGAGCCTGTGCTGGACGAGGCGCTGGAACCGCAAGCCGCTGAGACGGAAGTCCCGCAACTGGACGCTGTGTTCGCCGAGCCGGCGGACGCCGAAGCGGTAGCAGAGCCTGTGCTGGACGAGGCGCTGGAGTCGCAAGCCGCCGAACCGGAAGTCCCGCATCTGGACGCTGCGTTTGCCGAGCCGGCGGAAGTTGAAGCGGTAGCCGAGCCGGCAATGCCCTTGGCGGACGCCGAGCCCGAGTCCTTGGCCCTGGCCGAGGGCGAGATTCCCGAACTGACGGTGCTGGAGTCCGAACCCGAGACCGGGACGGATGGGATGGGGGCCGCGGAGTTGGCGGCGGGAGCCGGGGCGCTGGCGGCCGCGGGCCTGGCGCTGGCTGCCGGCGCGGCGTCGTCGGGAGAACCCGAGCGGGAAGCCGTTTCCGACGCGCCGCCGGCGCGCGGCGTGGAAGTCTTGAAAGTGTCCGAGGTGGCTTCGGCCGCCGCGGCCGCCGCGATGATGGCGCCTCAGGCGGTGAATGCGCCGCCGGGCACGGTGGCGGTGATAGACGAGCAGGCCTTGTTGCAGTCCATGTACGAGAAAATGCTGCCGCGGATGAAGGTGGAGCTGTCCTTGTGGTTGCAGGACGCTTTGGAGTTGCAGGCCAAGCAGATGTTGTCCGGCGTGATGCATCAGCTCAAGGAGGATTACGAGATGTTGTTCGGCGAGGCCTTGAAGGAGAGCTTGCGCCAGACCATCAATTCTTTGGGCAAGATTGAAAAGGATGGAAAACGCGATGAGTGATAGGTTATCGCATATCGTCACCCGCACCGGCGACGACGGCAGCACCGGCCTGGGCGACGGTAGCAGGGTGGGCAAGGACAGCTTGCGCATTTGCGCGCTGGGCGAGGTGGACGAATTGAACTCGGTGCTGGGCGTGTTGCTGGCGGAGACCTTGCCGGACGAGGTCAGGACCTGGTTGTCCGAGGCGCAGCACGATTTGTTCGATCTGGGCTCGGAGCTGGCGGTGCCCGGCTACAGCGCCTTGGGCGCCGAGCACGTGCAGGCGCTGGAGGCCGTGGTGGCCTTCCTCAACGAGGATTTGCCGCCGCTGAAGGAGTTCATCCTGCCCGGCGGCTGCCGGGCGGCGGCGCTGTCGCACCAGGCGCGTTCGGCATGCCGCCGCGCCGAGCGTGCGGTGGTGGCGCTGGCGCAGCGGGAGACGGTGTCCGACGCCGCGCGCCGTTATCTGAACCGTCTGTCCGATCTGCTGTTCGTGCTGTCGCGTTATCTGAACCGTCAGGCCGGCGAGCCGGACGTGCTGTGGCGACCGGGGCGCAAAACCGGAGAGGCCTGAGAGGCTGTTCGATGTCTGCTGCGCGTCGGCGGGATGGTCCGAGCGGCGATCCGGCAAGAAAAACGGCAATCCGCATGGATTGCCGTTTTTTTTCAGTGAGGAGGCCTCAGGCCACTTCCGAAACCCGCGGACGGTAGGTGCTGTTCTGCAGCAGGGACTGGGTGGTCTGGTACTGGGTGACCGCCAGCTGGCCGCTGGCGTTCTGCTGTTGGGAACGGGCCACCGCGTTGTTCGCGTTGTTATTGGTCTGATTGGTCTGCTGTTCCGCCTGATTGTTGGCGGCTTGCTGCTCATTGGCCGCCGGCACCGTGTTCGGGCGCGGCGGCGTCGCCGGCGGGGCGCTGGCGGCGCGATTGGCGCTGGCCGCTTCCGCCGCGCGCTGCTGAGCCCGCGGGGTGTCGTTGGCCGCGGCGGCCGGCGCGGCGGAACTGGCCAGGGCGGTGGTTTGCGCCTGTTCCTGGCTGACCCTTTGCTGCTCGCCGTTGCGGGTTTGCGCGGCATTGGTCTGCGCGGTGTTCAGCTGGCGTTGCAGCTGCTGTTCGACCCGCGCGGTGTCGGGGTTCTGCCGGACCGCGGCCTGGCTGACGTTTTGCTGGGAAACCGCAGGAGTGGCGGACCGCGGTTCTTCCAGCGTCTTTTGCTCAGGCCGCGTGTTCTGCAGCGATTGCAATTGCTGCAGAGAGTTGAGGCTGCCTATGCTGCCGGTGCTTGCCATATCGCTCTCTCCAAACCGTGGGTGCCGTTGCCGTCGCGCAGGACGGTATAGAGCCCAGTTGCCCTATATCGCTGATTCTAGAATCTTTTTTACCGGATTGCCGAATTTTTTCAGGCCTAAAGGTCAGATTTGTGGCAGTAATACCAATTCCAGCATGCGTTCGGCCAATTGATCCACGCTCAGCGGCCCTTGGGAGCGGTACCACTGCACCGACCAGTGCAGGCTGCCCAGCAGGGTGCGGCGCAGCAGCGCGGTGTCGGGCTTGACCAGGCCGGCGGCGGCGGCTTCGTCCAGCGCTTGCTGCCACAGCGCTTCGTAGCGGTCGCGCAACACGACCAGGCCGGGCCGGGCGGCGGCGGACACGCTGCGCCATTCGTAGAGCATCACTTCCAGCGCCGCCTGATTGTCTCCCAGCAGCGAATTGAGGTGGACGCGGAACAGCGCGGCCAGCTTGGCCCGCGGCGATCCGGCCGCGTCCAGCGCGCGCTTCAGCTGTTCGGTGGTGCTGGTGATGCCCAGCGCCATCACCGCGACCAGGATCTCCTCCTTGGTGCGGAAGTGGTAGAACAGGCTGCCGGACTGCATGCCGACCGCGTTGCCCAGGTCGCGCACCGTGGTGCGCTCGTAGCCCTGGTCGCGGAACAGTATCGCCGCGGCGCGGATCAGCTCCATGCGGCGGCTGTTTTCTTCGACGGGTGCGGTGTTGTCTGTGCTCATTATTGTGTTTTTTCTTGGGAGTGGGCGGGCAGCAGCGGAAGCGCGGCTTGCCAGACCCGTTCCGGCTCCATTTTTTCCAGGCAATCGGTATGGCCGTACGGACAGGTCCGTTCGAAACAGGGGCTGCAATCCAGGTTGAGGGAGACGATGGCGGCCCGGGTCGACAAGGGCGGCGTGAAGTCGGGGCTGGAGGAGCCGTACAGCGCCACCAGCGGCTTGTCCAGCGCCGCGGCCACATGCATCAGGCCGGAGTCGTTGCAGACGGCCAGCTGGGTCAAGCCTATCAGGTCTATCGCTTCTTCCAGGCCGGTGGCGCCGCAGAGGTTGACGGCCAGGCCGCCGGACAGGCGGCTGATGTCGTCGCCCACTTCGCGGTCCTTGCCGGAGCCGAACAACCACACCGCGTAACCGGCGGCGTCGAAGCGGCGCGCCAGTTCGGCGAAGTGCCGGGCCGGCCAGCGCTTGGCCGGGCCGTACTCGGCGCCGGGGCAGAAGGCGACCGCGGGCCGGCCGGCGTCCAGTTGCAGCTTGTCCAGCGCCGCCCGCTGGCTGGCGTCGGTGAGCGCCAGCCGCGGATGGCTGAGCGGCCGCGGCAGCGGCTCGCCCTTGTCTTCCGCCAGCGCGCAAAAGCGCTCCACCATCATGGGCAGCGCCTGCTCGTCCAGTTCGCGCGCGTCGTTGAGAATCCAGTAGCGCGATTCTCCGAGGAAGCCGGTGCGCAGCGGGATGCCGGCGAACAGCGGAATCAAGGCGGATTTCAGCGAGTTGGGCAGCACGATGGCTTGATCGAAGCGTTCGGCGGCCAGCTGGCGCGCCACGTTCCAGCGCTCGCCCAGGCGCAGCGCGCCATGGCCGAAGGGGTTGAGATGAGCCTTGGCCACTTCCGGCATCCGCGCCAGCAAGGGCAGGGTCCAGGCCGGCGCGAACACGTGCAGCTCCAGATCGGGGTGGCGTTGGTGCAGTCTTTGGTACAGCGGTTGCGCCATGACGCTGTCGCCGACCCAGGAAGGGCCGATGACGAGGATTTTCTTCTTCATTGCAGATGTTCCGATTGCAAACCGAAACCGGGGCGCGGCCCGGCTTGGGTTTGCAGACGAGGCGGGCCGGCAAGCAAAAAAGGTGCGGCTCGCGCCACACCTTAGCTGCGTTGCCGGCGCGGAGCCGGTCTCAGTGGTGGCCGCCTGCCGGGCCGTTCAGCTTGTAGCGGGTGCCGCAATAGGGGCACAGCGCTTCGCCGGTCTTGTGCACGGGCAGGAACACGCGCGGGTGGGAGTTCCAGGACACCATGTCCGGCATCGGGCAATGCAGCGGCAGGTCGTGCTGGGTGACTTCGATCACGCGTTGAGTGTTTTCTTTCTGTTCAGCCATTCTGTATTCCTTGCAGAGCCGCCGCGCGGGCGGCTCGTCTTGCTTAGTTGACGTAGGTCAGCCAGTGCTGGTGTTCGGCATCCAGTCCTTTGACGATGTCGAAGTAGCGCTTCTGGATTTCGGCGGTGATGGTACCACGATTGCCGTCGCCGATCGCGCGTCTGTCGAGTTCGCGGATCGGGGTCACTTCGGCGGCGGTGCCGGTGAAGAAGGCTTCGTCCGCGCTGTAGACCTCGTCGCGGGTGATGCGCTTTTCTATCAGTTCCAGGCCCATTTCCTTGGAGATCTGCACCACGGTGTCGCGGGTGATGCCTTCCAGCGCGCTGGTCAGGTCCGGAGTGTACAGCTTGCCCTTGCGGATGATGAAGATGTTTTCGCCGGAACCTTCCGCCACGAAACCGTCCACGTCCAGCAGCAGCGCCTCGTCGTAGCCGTCGGCGGTGGCTTCGTTGTTGGCCAGGATGGAGTTCATGTAGTTGCCGTTGGCCTTGGCCTTGCACATGGTGATGTTGACGTGGTGGCGGGTGAAGGAGGAAGTCTTCACGCGTATGCCTTTTTCCAGGCCTTCGTCGCCCAGATAGGCGCCCCAGGGCCAGGCGGCCACGATCACGCGCACGTCGTTCTTCAGCGGCGCCACGCCCAGCTTGCCGGAGCCGTAGAAGGCCATCGGGCGGAAATAGCAGGATTTCAGGCCGTTGGCCTTGACCACGTCCAGATGGGCCTGGCTGATCTGTTCCGGCGTGAACGGCAGCGCCATACCCAGGATCTTGGCGGAGCGGAACAGCCGCGCGGTATGGTCTTCCAGACGGAAGATGGCCGGACCCTTGGGGGTTTCGTAAGCGCGCACGCCTTCGAACACGCCCATGCCGTAGTGCAGGGTGTGGGTCAGCACGTGGGTGGTGGCGTCGCGCCAGTCCACCATTTCGCCGTCATACCAGATTTTTCCGTCACGATCAGCCATCGACATCTTGGTGTTCTCCAATATTGTGTTTTCGCTTTGGGATGGGGCCGGATCTTGTCCGACCTCAGAACCTTTTCAAAGTCTCGCGAGCAAGGGCGAGACAAGGCGAAAACGAGCGAAAAAGCGGAATGTACTCGTGGTACATGAGCATTTTGAGCTGGTTTTCAACGCCGTATCGCTGAAGCGCAGCAGACTTTGAACTAGGTTCTTATCCAATGAGTTTATCTCGCCCTCATGACGCTGTGAACCGTTATTTGAGCGCTTGCTCGAATACCCGCTGCCATAGCGCGCGGCACTGGCGATAGTCCTCCAGCAAGGCGGCGTCCGGCGTCACGGTCTGCTTTTCGTTGAGCCGGGCGGCGTGTTGCCGCCGGCGGTAGTGGCGGTAGGCGTTGCGCGCGGCCTCGGCGTCGGCGGCGAGGATCAGCCCGGCCTCGGCGGCGGTGGCCAGCAGCGCGATATTGCCGGCGTTGGCGGTCAGCGCCGGCAGCGCGTGGGCGTGGGCCAGGATCAGGTATTGGACCAGGAATTCGATGTCTATGATGCCGCCGCGCGCGTTCTTGGGGTCTTCGTCGCGGGCGGGGTGGCTGTCCAACATGCGCTGGCGCATCGCCAGCACCTCGTCTCGCAAAACGGCCGGCTCGCGCCGACGGGTCAGGATGGCGTGGCGTTCCTGTTCGAACTGGACGCCGACTTCGGCGTCGCCGGCCACGTAGCGGGCGCGGGTCAGCGCCTGGTGTTCCCAGACCCAGGCCTGTTGCTCCTGGTATTGGCGGAAGGCGTTGACCGAGCTGACCAGCAGGCCGCTGGCGCCGTTGGGGCGCAGCCGCAGGTCGATGTCGTAGAGCACGCCGGCGGCGGTGGCGCTGGTCAGCCAGGTGGACATTTTGCGCGCCAGCCGCGAATAGAGTTCGGCGGCGTCCGGGTGCTCATCGTCGTAGAGGAAGATCAGGTCCAGGTCCGAGGCGTAGCCCAGCTCTTTGCCGCCCAGCTTGCCGTAGCCGATGATGGCGAAACGCGGCGTGTCGCAATGGCGGCTGGGTATGTCCAGCCAGGCGTGGCGCAGCGTGGCCGCCAGCACGATGTCGGCCAGCAGCGACAGTTGGTCGGACAGCGCCTCCACCGTCCACATCCCGGCCAGATCCTGCGCCACCAGGCGAAAGGATTGCGCGTGCTGGAAATGGCGCAGCGCGTCCATCTTGGCTTCCACGTCGCCGTCGGCCTGACGCAGCTGCTGTTCCAGCTGTTCCGCCAGCTGCGGCCAGTCCGGCGTGGCGTAGAGCACGCGCGCGTCCAGCAGTTCGTCCAGCAGTATCGGGTGGCGGGTCAGGTAGCCGGAGACCCAGGCGCTGGACGAGTAGAGCGAGGCCAGCCGCTGCAGGGTTTGCGGGTATTCGGTCAGCAGCGCCAAGTAGGAGGCGCGGCGGCTGATCGCTTCCATCAGCGCGATGATGCGCGCCAGCGTGGCGTCGGCGTTGTCGAAGCGGGAGGCGACTTCGATCAGCGCCGGCATTAATTGGTCGAACTGCTTGCGGCCATTCAACGGCATTTGCTGGTAGCGCTGCCCCTGAGCCAGGCTTTGCAGCTGACGCGCCACCTGTTCCGGCTCGGCGAAGCCCAGCCCTTGCAGTTTTTCCACCGGCAGGCAGTCGGCGATGTCCAGCCACAGCTCGGAGAGCGGGTGATCGGCCGCGCTCTCGGTGGGCAGGATGAATACTTGCTCGAAGTGGCGGGTGACCTTGCGGCGCTGCTGGTTGAGCCGGTTCATGAACTGCTCCCAGTCGGCGCAGCCCATGGCGGCGGCGATACGGGCGCGGTTGTCGGCTCCGGCGGGCAGGGTTTGGGTTTGTTGGTCGTCCAAGTATTGCAAGCGGTGTTCCAGATTCCGCAAGAAGGCGTAAGCCTCCTGCAGTTCGGCGACGGCGGCGGGCTCCAGCAGCCGCAGTTCGCCCAGCCGGCGCAATGTCTCTCGGGTGCCGCGCAGTTGCAGGCTGCGGTCGCGGCCGCCGCGTATCAATTGAAATACCTGGGCGATGAACTCTACTTCGCGGATGCCTCCCGGCCCCAGCTTGATGTTGTCGGCCATGTCGCGGCGCGCCACCTCGCGGCGGATTTGCGCGTGCAGTTCGCGCATCGCGCCATAGGCGCTGTAATCCAGGTACTTGCGGTAAACGAAGGGGCGCGCCATGTCGGCCAGCGCCGCTGCGTCGCCGCTGAGCGGCCTGGCCTTGATCCAGGCGTAGCGTTCCCATTCCCGGCCCTGGCTCAGCAGATAGTTTTCCAGCGCGGCGAAGCTCATCGCCAGCGGGCCGGAATCGCCGTAGGGCCGCAGCCGCATGTCGACGCGGAACACCTGGCCATCGGCGGTGACGTCGTTGAGCAGGGCGATCAGCCGCTTGCCCACCTGGGTGAAGTATTCGTGGTTGCTGATGCTGCGGCCGCCATGGCGACCGCCGTCGGTATCGCCGCTTTCGGGGTAAATGAAGATCAGGTCGATGTCGGAACTGACGTTGAGCTCGCCGCCGCCCAGCTTGCCCATGCCGATGACGATCAATTGCTGGGTCTCGCCGCTGTCCTCGCCTATCGGCTGGCCGTAGTGGGCCAGGCCGGCGCGCGCAGAGGTCAGCGCCCGTTCGACGGCGAAATCGGCCAGCGCGCTGACGGTGGACACCACCTCGTCCAGGTCCGCCAGGCCGTTGAGGTCGCGGCAGATCAGCCGCGCCACCACTGCCTGGCGCAGCCGCCGCAGCGCCGGCGCCAGCCCTTCGGCGTCGCTCAGCGCCCGCCAGTCGGCGAAGGCTTCCATCTCCGCCGCGTCGAAAGGCCGGCCTAGCTTGGCTTGCAGCCGCTCCAATTCTTCGGGGCGGGCGGTCAGCAGACGCTGCAGATAGTGAGAGAACTCGCGGCTGCGGGCAATGGCAGCGGCCGTGTTTGCTGGCATAATAGGCCTCTACGGCATGTCAATTCTTGATGGCCACATTGTAACGGTTTGCCGCATTTGGAAAAGCTCTTCTCCGTTCTGTCCCATATCCATGTGATCAAGGTTCTGAAACGGACCTGTGCGCTGTTGGGAATGGCCGCCGCCGCCGCCTTGACGCTGCTGCTGGCGGCCTTTTGCGCGTTCACTTTCTGGGTGCTGCCCAATCTGAACCAGTTTCGCCAGCCGCTGGAGCGTTATCTGAGCCAGTCGCTGGGGCGGCCGGTGCAGGTGGCGGCCTTGTCCGGCGAATGGCTGACCGTGGGGCCGCGTTTCGAGCTGGGCGGCGTCACCATCGCCAATCCGCAGGACGGCAAGGCGCTGACCTTGCGCCAGGTGTCGCTGGAGCCGTCGTGGCGTTCCTTGCTGGCGCTGGAGCCGCGGCTGGCCAGCGTGGTGGTCAAGGGCCCGACGGTGGAGCTGCTGCGCTCGCGCCAGGGCGTGATCTATCTGAACGGCTTTGATCTGAGTTCCGGCTCCGCCGACAGCGGCCTGGGCAATTGGCTGCTGCGCCAGCCCAGCCTGGAGATCAGCGACGCGCGGCTGAGCTGGCAGGATGAATTGCTGGGCCTGCCGCGGCTGGACCTGAGCCAGGGCCAGCTCAAGCTGAGCGCCGGCCTGTTCGGCCACGGCCTGAAGCTGTCCGGCCAGCCGGCGGCGTCCTTGGGCAAGGGCTTCGATCTGACGGCGTCCTGGCGCGGCGACGACATCGCCGCCTGGCAGCAGTGGTCGGGCTCGCTCAAGGTGGCGCTGGACGGCGCCAAAGTGGGTTCGTGGACGCGTTATTTGCAACAACTGGGCATGCTGCGCAGCGGCGAGGGCAGCGGCACGGTGGAGATGTCCTTCTCCGACGGCGCCATCGACGCCTTGAAAGCCAGCGTCAACGTCCACGACGCCGCCTACACGCCGCCGGATTCCCACGAACTGGTGCTGCCGCGGCTGCAGGGCGAGTTGCAGCTGACGCGCCAGCTCAGCGGCAGCTATAAGGTCAAGGCCAGCCGGCTGAGCCTGGCCAGCGCCAGCGGCCTGGCTTTCGACAATTCCAATATCGACGGCGAGTGGCGTTACGGCGAGCAAGGCTTCGGCCAACTGACGCTGGACAATGTGGACCTCAGCCACCTGACCCCCTTCATCCACGCGCTGGGCGCCGACCGCAACCCGCTGTTCGCGCGTTTTTCCCCCAGCGGCGCGCTGCGCGACCTGACCGTCAGCTGGAAGGGCGCGTTGGAAGCGCCCAAGGCCTTCAAACTCAAATCCCGTTTTGAAAAGCTGGCCTGGCAGCCGTTCGGGGAGCTGCCCGGCGTGTCCGGCGTCAGCGGCGCGATCAGCTTCGACGAAAAAGGCGGCCGCCTGCAGCTGGACACCGGCAAGTCCCAGGTCAGCTATCCATCGGTTTTTGTCGCGCCGTTGAATTTCGACAAGCTGACCGCCGACGTGGGCTGGCGGCGGGAAGGGCAGGCGGTGGTCTTGGACTTCCGCCAGGCCGCCTTCTCCAACGCCGATTTGTCCGGCAGCCTGCAAGGCAGTTATCGGCATCAGGGCGCCGGGGCCGGCGTAGCCGATCTGCGCGCCAGCATCGCCGGAGTGCCGGCGGCCAGGGTGGCGGAGTATCTGCCGCACGAGGTGGGCGAGCACACTTTGCGCTGGCTGCGCCAGGCCTTGCAGGGCGGGCAGCTGCGCCAGGCGACGATGAAGCTGCGCGGCGATCTGGAGCAGTTCCCCTTTGCCGGCGGCAAGGGCGGCGAGTTTCTGGTGGAGGCCGAGGTGGAGCGCGCGCGTCTCAGCTATCAGTCCGGCTGGCCGCGCATCGACGACATCGACGCCCAATTGCTGTTCCGCAACGAACGGATGGAGGTGAACGCGCGCCGCGCCGTCACCGTGGGCGTGCCGCTGAGCGGCGTCAAGGCGGTGATAGACAATCTGGGCGCCGACGTGCCCATGCTGACGGTGGAGGGCCGCGTGGCCGACCGTCTGCAGCGCATGCTGGCCTTTACCACGCAAAGCCCGGTGGACGGCTGGCTGGACGGTTTCACCGGCCAGATCGAAGCCGGCGGCGACGCCAGCCTGGACTTGAAACTGGGGATACCGCTGGCCGGCGAACAGGGCGTGACGGTGCGCGGCGACATCTGCTTCGCCGACAACGCGCTGCGCTTCAAATCCCTGCCGATTCCGCCGCTGAGCAAGGCGCGCGGCCGGCTGACCTTTACCGAACGCGGCGTGGACAGCCCGGGCCTGCAGTTCGTCGGCTTCGGCGGTCCGTTCCAGTTGAAGGCCAACACCGGCGCAGACAAGCGCATGCGTTTCGAACTGGCGGGCCAGGCCGATTCGCGTCAAGTGCTGAAGCAGTATCTGCCGGCGCTGGCGGAGCAGGTGTCGGGCAAGTCCGGCTACCGCGCGCAGTTCGTCGTCAAGCAGGGCTTGGAGAGCCTGGCGGTGAGTTCGGACTTGCAGGGCACCGCCTTCGACTTGCCGCCGCCGTTGGCCAAGGCCGCGGCGACGGTTTTGCCCCTGCAACTGCAGCTGCGGCCGCAGCAGATGCGCGGCGTCCAGACCCAGCGGCTGGACTTCAGTCTGGACGGCATGATAGCCGGCCGCCTGCGTTTGAACGAACACGGCGATTTGCAGGCCGGCGCGCTGGGCGTGGGCCGCGCGCCGGGCGAGCCGGCGGCGTCCGGCCTGGCGGTGCGGGTGGCGCAGCCCAAGGTGGTGCTGGACGATTGGCTGAAACTGGCCGACGGCGCCGCGCAGTCCAGCGGCGGCGGAGAGCCTGCGGCCCTGCCGGCCTTGCAGCTGGAACTGGAAACGCCGGAACTGGTGTTGCCGGGCCTGAGCCTGCACAAGGTCAACGCCCGCTTGGGCAACCGCGAGCTGTCCAAGGCCTGGACCGTACAGCTGCGCTCCAACGAGATGAGCGGCGACGCCAGCTATCGGCCGGAAGGCAACGGCCTGCTGCAGGCCAATCTCAGCCGTCTGGCCTTGAGCCTGCCGGCGGAGAAGAAGGAGGGCGCGGCGGAGGCCAAGGCCGCGGCCGGCGGCGAAGCCTCGGTGCTGAACCGCAGGCTGCCGGAGATGAAGGTGCGCGTCGGCGAGCTGGTGTTGCAGGGGCGCTCGGTGGGCCGGCTGGAGCTGGAGGCGCGCCGCGACGGCAGCGTCTGGCAGATGGCGCCCTTGCGGCTGACCACCAACGACGGCACGCTGAAGGCCACGGTGCGTTCGGACGCGCGCGGCGCCGGCAATGTCGACGCCCGCTTCGAATTGCTCGTCGGCGACGCCGGCAAGCTGCTGACGCGGCTGGGTCAGGGCGAGATTTTCCGCAACGGCCAGGGCACGCTCAACGGCCGTTTGAATTGGCCCGGCGGCCTGGGCGATCTGGATTTGGCCAAGGTATCCGGCGAATTGGCGCTAGACTTCAAGGACGGACGCTTCGCCAAGGTGGACCCGGGCGTGGTCAAACTGCTGGGCGCGCTCAGCCTGCAATCGCTGCCGCGCCGCATCCGGCTGGACTTCACCGACGTGTTCAGCGACGGCTTCGCCTTCGACAGCCTGAAGGGCGAGGCGCAGGCGCGCAACGGTCTGTTCACTTCGTCCAAGGTGGAGATGAAGGGGCCGGGCGCGGACGTGACGATTTCCGGAGAACTGGACCTGGGCAAGGAAAGCCAGGCCTTGAAAGTGCACGTGGTGCCGCGGCTGGCGGAAAGCGTGGCGCTGGCGGCGGGGGCGGCCCTGCTCAATCCGGTGGTGGGCATCGCCACGCTGGCGGCGCAGAAAGTGCTGCGCGATCCGGTGGGCCGCATCCTGTCGGTGGATTACGAAGTGAGCGGCTCCTTGCGCGACCCCAAGGTGGTGCGCACGGCGATCGGTCCGATACAGCAGAACAAAGGGGGAAAACCATGAAGCAGACATTTTTGGCGGCGGCGGTGCAGATGGTGTCCGGCTCCGACGTGACGGCCAATTTGCAGCGCGCCGCGCATTGGGTGGCGGAAGCCGCCGGCAAGGGCGCGCGGCTGGTGGTCTTGCCCGAGTATTTTTGCCTGATGGGGCGGCAGGAAACCGATAAGGTGGCCGTGTGCGAAGCCTACGGCGACGGCCCCATCCAGAGCGCGCTGGCGCGGATGGCGCAGGAGAACGGCGTGTGGCTGGCGGCCGGCACCGTGCCCTTGCGCAGCCCGGAGCCGCAGCGGGTGTTGAACACCACCTTGCTGTTCGACCCGGACGGCGAAGTGCGCGCCCGCTACGACAAAATCCATCTGTTCGGCTTCTCCGGCCTGGGCGAGAGTTATTGCGAATCCAACACCATCCGTCCGGGCGAACAGCCGGTCAAGGCGGATCTGGGCTTCGCCGAGATGGCCTTCGGCATCTGCTACGATCTGCGTTTCCCTGAACTGTTCCGCCAGTTGTCGCCCTATGATCTGATGATTTTGCCGGCGGCCTTCACCGCCACCACCGGCGAGGCGCATTGGGAGCCCTTGCTGCGCGCGCGCGCGATAGAGAATCAGAGCTATGTGCTGGCCTCGGCGCAGGGCGGAGAACACGACAACGGCCGCAAGACCCACGGGCATTCGATGATCATCGATCCCTGGGGCCGCGTGCTGGCCGAAATAGACAAGGGCGAGGGCGTGATCCTCGCTGAAATCGACCCGACATTGATCCAGTCGGTGCGCACCCGCCTGCCGGCGCTGGCGCACCGCGTACTCGCGTGAAAGAACCCGACACTATGCAAGATGCTTTCTCCGCGGCAGACAGCCTGCTGCTCAAGCCTTACGGTCTGGACGAGGCGGCTTTGGAAGCCACGCTGGCGCGCATGCGCCACCACGCCATCGACTACGCCGATCTCTATTTTCAATACACCCGCAGCGAGGCCTGGAGCCTGGAAGAGGGCATCGTCAAGTCCGGCAGCTTCAGCATTGACCAAGGCGTGGGCGTGCGCGCGGTGGCCGGCGACAAGACCGCCTTCGCCTATTCCGACGCCATCAGCCTGGAGGCGCTGAGCCGCTCCGCCGACGCGGTGCGCGCCATCGGCCAGGCGGGCGGGGACGGTTCCGCCGGCGCGCAGACCCGGCGCGCGCCCAAGCCGCTGTACCCGGCGCTGGACCCCTGCCACAGCCTGGAGGCGGCGGCCAAGGTGGCCTTGCTGGAAAAAGTGGAGCGGATGGCGCGGGCGCAGGACCCGCGGGTGATCCAGGTGATGGCCGGCATGGCCAGCGAATACGACGTGGTCTACGTGGCGCGCCACGACGGCGTGCGGGCCGCCGACGTGCGGCCGCTGGTGCGGCTGTCGGTGATGGTGATCGCCGAGCAGAACGGCCGCCGCGAGCAGGGCTCCAGCGGCGGCGGCGGCCGCTTCGACCTGGCCTACTTCGACGACGAGGTGCTGGAGCGCTACGCCCGCCAGGCGGTGCATCAGGCGCTGACCAATCTGGATTCGCGGCCGGCGCCGGCGGGCCAGATGACCGTGGTGCTGGGGCCGGGCTGGCCCGGCGTGCTCTTGCACGAGGCGATAGGCCATGGCCTGGAAGGCGATTTCAACCGCAAGGGCACTTCGGCCTTTTCCGGCAAGATCGGCCAGCGGGTGGCGGCGCCGGGCGTCACGGTGGTGGACGACGGGGTGATGGAAGAGCGCCGCGGCTCGCTGGCGATAGACGACGAGGGCAATCCCACTCAGCGCACCGTGCTGATCGAGGACGGCGTGCTCAAGGGCTATATGCAGGACGCGATGAATTCGCGCCTGATGCAGGTGGGCGCCACCGGCAACGGCCGCCGCGAGTCCTACGCCCACATCCCGATGCCGCGGATGACCAATACCTATATGCTGGCCGGTCAGCACGATCCGCAGGAAATCATCGCCTCGGTCAAGGACGGCCTGTACGCGGTCAATTTCGGCGGCGGCCAGGTGGACATCACCAGCGGCAAGTTCGTGTTTTCCGCGTCGGAAGCCTGGCGCATCGAAAACGGCAAGCTCAGCTATCCGGTCAAGGGCGCCACCCTGATAGGCAACGGGCCGGACGTGCTCAACTACGTCAGCATGATAGGCAATGATTTGCAGCTGGATCAGGGCGTCGGCGTCTGCGGCAAGGAAGGCCAGAGCGTGCCGGTGGGCGTGGGCCAGCCCACGCTGCGCATAGACGGCGGGCTGACCGTGGGCGGCACCGGCGGCTAAGAACCTGTTCAAAGTCTGCTGCGCTTCGGCGATACGGCGTTGAAAACGAGCTCAAAATGCTCATGTACCACTTGTACATTCCGCTTTTTCACTCGTTTTCGCCTTGTCTCGCTCTTGCTCGCGAGACTTTGAACAGGCTCAAAGAACCTGTGTAAACAGGTTCTTTGAGAAAGGCGAAGCGCTGGAGCTTCGCCTTTTTTTACGCCTATTTTCAAATTAAACAAGCAGATCATCCAAATTTAAAGCCAATTATCAAATACCTTCGGCGGCGACACAATGCGCTGGTCCGGTGTCGCCGTGTTGGCGGCGCCGCAATCGGGAGACGATGATGAAAGCTTTGACCTTGGCGCTGGGCTTCGGCCTGGCCTTGACCGCGGCCTTCGCCGGCGCGGCGGAAAACCTGCCGCAGCCGGCGCGGGTGTGGGCGGACCGTCCGGCCGGCAGCACGGCGGCGGTGAAGCTGGCCGCGCTGCGTTACGCGGCGTTCTGGAACAGCGGCGATCCGCGTTACGCCGAACTGGCCTTGGACCCCGACTTCATCGACCGCACCCTGCCCGCCGGCCGTCAGCAGGGCGTGGCCGGCCCTTTGCAGGCTTCGCGCCAGTTCCGCGCCGCGGTGCCGGATTTGAAGGTGGACGTCACCGACATGGTGCTGGCCGGCGACCGCGTCGCGCTGCGCCTGCATTTCCAGGGCCATTTCAGCGGCCGCTTCGGCGACGTGCAAGGCCAGGGCCAGCCGGTGGAGTTCCAGGCCTTCGACCTGTACCGCGTCAAGAACGGCCGCATCGCCGAGAACTGGCATCTGGAAGACAATCTGACCCTGATGCAGCAACTGGGAGTGGTGAAGCCATGAGCGCGGGGGATTTTTCTTTCCACGGCCAGACCGTGGCGGTGTTGGGCGGCGGCTCCGGCATCGGCCGAGCGGTGGCGGACGCGGCCGCGGCGGCCGGCGCGCGGGTCTATGTGCTGGGGCGTAGCGCCCAATCCGAGGCGGATCGCGAAGGCATCCAGGCGGACATGACCGACAGCCGGGCATTGGCCCGGGCCTTCGCCGACATCGGCCGCATCGATCATCTGGTGCTGACCGCCGGCGCCCGGGTCGGCGCGCCAGCCTTGGCCGAGTTGAGCGAGGAGGCCTTGCGGCAGACTTTCGACGTCAAGCTGTTCGGCAGCCTGCTGGCGGTGCGCGAGGCCTTGCCCTATCTGACGGAGCGGGCGTCGGTGACCTTCACCTCCGGCCTGCTGGCGCGCAAATTCTCCAGCGGCGGCCTGCTGAAAAGCACGGTCAACGCCGCGCTGGAGGCGGCGGCCAAGAATCTGGCCAAGGAACTGGCGCCGCGCCGCGTCAACGTGGTCAGCCCCGGCGTGGTGGACACCGAGCTATGGGGCGAGGCCGGCTCGGCCGCGCGCCAGGCGACGCTGGCGCGCATCGGCCAGGGCCTGCCCGTCGGCCGCGTCGGCCAGCCGCGGGAATTGGCGCAAGCCTATCTGTTGGCGATGGCCAACGGCTTCATCAGCGGCGCGGTGCTGGACGTGGAGGGCGGGGCCTTGTTGTAGGCCTCGGCCCAAGAGAGAGGACTCGAGATGTCCGATACCCTACCCATCAATCGTCGCCAGTTCCTGGCCGGCGCGGCCGCGGGCGGCACCGCGCTGATGCTGGCGCACGGCGCGGTGCTGGCGGCGACAGGAGCAAGCAAAATGACGGCAATTTCAACAAGCGGCGGCGCCTTCTGGCCGAACGGCGCCCGCCTGGCGATTTCGATTTCCATGCAGTTCGAGGCCGGCGCGCAGCCGGAGCGCGGCGCCAGTGGGCCGTTTCCGCCGCTGGACCCCAAGTACGCGGATCTGCCGATGCAAAGCTGGTACGACTACGGCGTGAAGGAGGGCATTCCGCGGCTACTGGACTTGTGGGACCGCACCGGGGTCAAGGTGACTTCGCACATGGTGGGGCAGGCGGTGGACCGCAGCCCGCGGCTGGCGCGCGAGATCGTGGCGCGCGGCCACGAGGCGGCGGCGCACGGCCAAACCTGGGAGCCGCAATACCCGATGACGCCGGAGCAGGAACTGGCGGCCTACAGCGCCAATATCGCCAGCATCGAGCGCGCCACCGGCACGCGGCCGGTGGGCTTCAACGCCTTCTGGCTGCGCGGCACGCCCAATACCCTGAGCATTCTGCAGCAACTGGGCTTTCTCTATCACATCGACAACGTCAGCCGCGACGAGCCGTTCACGGTGGCGGTCAAGGGCAAGCCCTTCGTGGTGGTGCCTTATACCTTGCGCAACAACGACATCGTGCGTTTCGACTCGCCGGCGCTGAGCAATGAGGCTTATCTGTCGGATCTGAAGGCCGAATTCGACGTGCTCTACGCCGAGGCGGGTTCGCGGCGGCGGATGATGTCGATCAGCACCCACGACCGCATTTCCGGCTCGCCGGCGCGGGTCAAGGCGCTGGAGCAGTTCATCCGCTATGCGCAGAGCCATGCCGGCGTCGCCTTCATGCGCAAGGACGAGATCGCGCGCTACGCGCTGCAGGCGGACAAAGTGCCGGCGGACTGAGTTCTTGGGTTTTGAGAAGCGTTCCACAACCGCGGGACGGCCATTGGCCGCGCCGCGGTTTTCTTAGAACCTGTTTACGATCTCGCGAGCTAAGGCGAGACAAGGCGAAAACGGTTGAAGAAGCGGAATGTACAGGTGTTACATGAGCATTCTGAAAGCGTTTTCAACGCCGTATCCCCGACGCGCAGCAGATCGTAAACAGGTTCTTACAATTGGGCGCCGGCCTCCGGCAGCAGAGCGGTGGCCGGCAGCGTCGACAGCCGCTCGCGCAGGAAATCGATCAGCCGACGAATGCGCAGCGGCTGGCCGCGCTGGCCGGGGTAGAGCAGGTGCAGCGGCGCGCTGTCGGTGAAGTATTCGTCCAGCACCGTGAGCAGGCGGCCCTGGCGCAGATCGTCGGCGATGTCCAGCAGCGATTTGTAGGCGAAGCCCTGGCCTTGCAGCGCCCAGCGGCGGATCACCTCGCCGTCGTTGCTCTGCTGCGCGCGCTCCAGCCGCAGCGCGCGGCGCTGGCCGTGCTCGCGGTAAGGCCATTCATGCATCGGCCCGTCGCCGGTGACCAGGGTCAGCGTCGGCAGCTCGGCCAGCTGCCGCGGATGGCTGGGCATGCCGGTGCGCGCCAGCAGCGCCGGCGCGGCGCAAACCACGCGGCGGCTGGCGGCCAGTTCGCGCGCGATCAGGCTGCTGTCCGCCGGCTGGCCGTAGCGGATGGCGATGTCGATGTCCTCGCCGATCAAATCGGCCGGGGTGTCGTCCAGCTGCAAGGCGAAATGCACCGCCGGGTGCAGGCGGCGGAATTCGTCCAGGCAGTCCAGCAAGGCGTGGCGGCCCAGGTCCGACGGCGCCGACAGCCGGATCAGGCCGCTGAGTTCGCGCTGCTCGCGCTGCAGCCGGTCCTGGCCTTGCTGAAGGGTGTCCAGCGCGCGCTGGCAGTGGTCGCGGAACACTTCGCCGGCCTCGGTCAGCCGCAGCTGGCGGGTGGTGCGCTGGAACAGCCGGCTGTCCAGCGCCGCTTCCAGCCGCTGGATGCAGGCGCTGGCGGCGGCGGGGGACAGGCCTTGCTTGCGGCCGGCGGCGGAGAAGCTGCCCAGCTGGGCAGCGTCGAGGAAGAGGCGTAGGTCGTTGAGTCGATCGAGCATGAGCGTGGCCCGGGCGCGGCAGCGCCCGGGCGGGGAGGGGTTTAAATGGTTTCGGTATTGGCCAGCAGCCATTCGCGCGCCGTGCTGTCCACCAGCGGCAGCAAGCGCGCGCGCACCTCGGCGTGGTACTGGTTCAGCCAGTCCACCTCGGCGCGGGACAGCAGGTTGAAGTCCAGGCAGCGGGTGTCGATGGGGCACAGGGTCAGAGTTTCGAAGCGCAGGAAGTCGCCGAATTCGTTCTGCGACGAGGCCACGTTCAGCACCAGATTCTCGATGCGCACGCCCCAGCGGCCCGGGCGGTAGACGCCGGGCTCGATCGAGGTGACCATGCCTTCCTGCATCGCCATATTGGCGTCCGGCACCGCGCGGGAAATGCTCTGCGGGCCTTCGTGCACATTGAGGAAGTAGCCGACGCCGTGGCCGGTGCCGTGGCCGAAGTCGATGTCCTGCTGCCACAGCGGCGCGCGCGCCAGCGCGTCCAGCATCGGCGACAGGGTGCCGCGCGGGAAGTGAGCCATGGACAGGCCTATGGTGCCTTTCAGCACCAGGGTGAAGTCGCGCTTCTGCTCGGCGGACGGGGCGCCGACCGCCACCACGCGGGTGATGTCGGTGGTGCCGCCCAGGTATTGGCCGCCGGAGTCTATCAGCAGCAGGCCGTCGCCCTTGATCTCGCTGTGGGCGGCTTCGGTGGCGTGGTAGTGCGGCAGCGCGCCGTTGGCGTTGAAGCCGGCGATGGTGCCGAAGCTGGGCGATACGAAGCCGGGCCGGCGCGCGCGCGCGGCGGTGATTTCCTCGTCTATGGTCAGCTCGGTGACGCGGCTGCGGTTGACCTCGCCTTCAAACCAGGCGAAGAACTCGCACAGGGCCGCGCCGTCCTGTTCCATCGCGCCGCGGATGTGGGCGGCCTCTTCCTCCGTCTTGCAGGACTTGAACAGGGTGCTGGGATTGATCGCCTCGATCACGCGGGCGGCCGGATTGACCGCCTGGCGCAGGCCCAGGGTCACGCGGCGCGGGTCCAGCAGCAGGCTGGCGCCGGCCGGCAAGGCGGCGAGCGCCGGCTTGGCCTGGGCGTAAGGCCGCACTTCGACGCCGTCGGCCGCCAGTTGGGCGCGCAGCTCGGCAGAAACCTTGCCTTCGCCGACGAAGAGGGTGGCCTGCCGACGGCTCAGCAGCGCGTGGCTGATGAAGACCGGATTGTAGTTGACGTCGCTGCCGCGCAGATTGAAGCTCCAGGCGATGTCGTCCAGCGTGGACAGGAAGTGCCAGTCGGCGCCGGCCTCGTCCATGGCGGCGCGCAAGCGCGCCAGCTTGTCGGCGCGGCTTTGCGGCGCGAAGGCCGATTCATGTTGATAGACCGGCGCGTCCGGCAGCGGCGGGCGCTGCGGGTCGATGGCGTCTATCAGGTCCAGATCGGTGCGGAGCCGGGCGCCGGCCTGTTCCAGCGCGGCTTGCAGCGCCTTGGCCGCGGCCAGGCCCAGCGAGTCGCCGTCCACCGCCAGGGTCTGGCCGGCGCTCAGGGTCTTGGCGATCCAGCCCAGGTGGTCGGCGCTGGCGGCGCTGACGATCTTGACCAGCTGGATGCCGCTGCCGGCCAATTCGGCTTCCGCTTGCACCCAGTAGCGGCTGTCGGCCCAGACGCCGGCGAAGTCGCGGGTGACGATCAGCGTGCCCATGGAGCCGGTGAAGCCGGACAGCCATTGGCGGGCCTGCCAGCGCGCCGGCAGGTATTCCGACAGATGCGGGTCCGAGGAGGGCACCAGACAGGCGTCGACGCCGGCGTTCTTCATGGCGGCGCGCAAAGAGGCGATGCGTTGCGGAATGGTGTCCAATTGCGGGGTTGCGAGGGTGTTCATGCCGGCTCCGGGGGATGTATGCCATGCATTCTGTGGCTAATGAAACCGGGGCGCAAGAGTATGAGCATAGCTGATGATTGCCATGTCATTTTGGCTGGGGGCGCGGGCGTCGGACGCCCGCCTTCGCTCAAGACCCGCTGTCGTCGAATTGAACCGTGGGCACGGCTTTGCGCAGGCCGCGCGTCAGGCACAGCAAATACGCCACGCCCGCGGCCAGCCAGGCCAGGCCGATTTGCAGGGTGAGCGCCGATAGGCTGGTCCATAGCCATAGCGTCAGGGCAAATCCAATCGCCGCAGGCAAGCCATAACGCAGCCAGGCGCTGAACGGATGCGGCTTGCCGTCCAGCAGATAGGTTTTGATCACCGCCAGATTCACCACCGAGAACGCCACCAGCGCGCCGAAACTGATCAGGGAGGTCAGGGTGGCCAAATCCATCACCAGCGCCAGCAGGGAACAAAGGGATACCACCAGTATCGACCAGATCGGGGTGTTGAAGCGTTGCGACAGACCGGCGAAGACCCGGTGCGGCAAGACGCGATCCCTGCCCATGCTGTACAGAATGCGCGAGACCGAGGCTTGGGAGGCCAGCGCCGATCCAAAAGCCCCGGCCACATAGCTGGCGGTGAAAAAACTGACGAAATAGGGGCCGGCGATGCGCTGCATCACCTCATTGGCGGCAGAATCCGCATGCTGGAACCGGCTGCCGGGGAAAGCCAGCTGGCTGATGGCCGCCAGCAGGATGAACAGCAGTCCCGCTGCTATCGTCGTGATGATGATGGCCCGCGGGATGTCGCGGTGCGGTTCCCGCGCCTCTTCCGCCAAAGTGGACACCGCGTCAAAGCCCAGAAAGGACAAACACAGAATGGCCGCGCCGGCCAGCACCGGAGCCATGCCGATGGCGCTGCCGTCCCCCTGCCACGGGGCCAGCAGATCCACGCTGGTCTGAGTCATGATCTGCCGGGCGGCCAGCGCGACAAACACCAGAACAAAGACGAGCTGCGCGGCCACCAGCACATTGCCGAAACGCGACACCGATTGAATGCCCAGCACATTAAACACCGTGACCAGCGCGATCATGGTCACGATAAAGCCCCAGGCCGGCACTTGAGGAAAGCTTTGATGCAGGTAGATGCCGATCACCAGATAATTGATCATCGGTAAAAACAGGTAATCGAGCAATAAAGACCAGCCGGCCAGAAAGCCCGCCATCGGACCAAAGCTTTTACGGGCGTAAGAATAGGCCGAGCCTGCAACCGGGTAACGGCCGACCATGCGGCTGTAAGACAGCGCGGTGAAAAAAATGGACAGCAAGGTGAGCAGATAAGCCAAAGCGGTGCGGCCGCCGGTGACTTGAGTGACCACGCCATAGGTGGTGAATACGGTCAAGGGCACCATATAGACCAGGCCAAACAAGGTCAGCGCCGGCAGCGATAAGACTCGGCGCAGCGATCCGGCGTAGGGCAGGGGCTGCGCGGGCGCCGTCATGGGGAACGGGGGGGATCCTGGCATCATGATGCTCCTCTATTGTCGGCCAGCGCTTTGGCGCCTGTCCAAAGTCCGCTGCGCGTCGTTAACCGTCTCTTGGGACCGGCTATTGTTGTCGATTCAAGCCGCTTGCTATCCATGGCGTTTATCGTAGCAAGGCTTTCTCCGCGGCCTCGACGGCTTGCTCGAAAGTGTCCGCGATGAGATCGGCCTGCTCCAGGCTCAGGGTCAACGGCGGCGAAATGATGAAGGTGTCCGCCAGATTGCGTATCAACACCCCGTGTTGACGGCAGTAGTCGGAGATATAGGCGCCGAAGCCCAGATCCAGATCAAAAGGCTGTTTGCCGGCGGGGTCGGCCACCAGCTCCACGCCTATCATCAGGCCCAGGCCGCGGACATCGCCCATATGGGGATGCGTGCTCTTTATCCTTGTCAGGCGCTGCAATAAATGACCGCCCACCTTGGCCGCGTTTGCCGTCAGCTTGTCCCTTTCGATGATCTCCAGATTGGCCAGCGCCGCCGCGCAGGCCAGCGGATGGCCGGCATAGGTGTTGCCGTGATAGAAGGCGGTTGGGCTGAACTGACGGGCGTCGCTGGAGTGAAACGCCGACTCCACCCGCTGGTTGATCAAAGTCGCGCCCAGCGGGATGTAGCCGCTGTTAATCCCTTTGGCGAATACCATGATGTCCGGTTTCACTCCCCAATGCCGGCTGCCGAACAGCTTGCCAATGCGGCCGAAACCGGTGACCACTTCGTCCGCGATCAGGAGCACGCGATGGCGGTCGCACACCTCGCGCACCAAGGGCCAGTAATTGGCGGGCGGGACGATGACGCCGCCGGCGCCTTGCACCGGTTCGGCAATGAAGGCCGCCACGCTGCCGGGGCCCTGATGCAGGATTTCCCGCTCCAGCAATTGCGCGCATAAGCGGCCTAGGGTGTCTGAATCGTCGGTGTAGGGGTTGCGGTATAGATGGGGGGTGTCCACTTGGCTGAAGCCCGCCAGCAAGGGCTCGTAAGCCTGGCGATAAGCGGTGCTGCCGTTCGCCGACAAGGCTCCCAGGGTGACGCCGTGGTAAGCCTGCTTCAGCGAGATGATTTTATGGCGCTCCGGCTCGCCGCTTTGCCGCCAGTACTGGCGGGCCAGTTTAAACGCCGCCTCATTGGCTTCCGAGCCGCCGGAGGAGAAAAAGGCGGCGCTCATGCCTTCCGGCTCCGTCATCCGGCATAAGCGTTCGGCCAGCGCCTGGGCAGGCTGCGTGGTGGTGCCGCCAAAAATCGAATAAAAACCCAGCTGGTTCAATTGTTGGGTGATCGCCTCCTTGATTTCCGGATGGTCGTGCCCGACGTTCACATTCCACAAGCCGCCTTGCCCGTCAAGATAGCGTTTCCCGGTTTGATCGAAGACATGGCAACCCGAAGCGCGATCGATCCGCAACGGCGGATGCGCGGCAATATGGCTGGCATTGGCGAAGGGGTATAAGAGGTGGCCGGTGGGATGGCGATTGGCTGTGCTGCTCATGATGTTCTCTCCTCGGTTTTACGATGCGGCGCCGGTTGGTTCCGATGGCCGGCGTTCTGTTGTCCTATTGCTCCTGATTCAGCGTCATCCACACCCCCTTGGTCTGGGTGTAGGCCAGCAGCGCGTCAAAGCATTTGTCGCGGCCATTGCCGGACTCTTTCCAGCCGCCGAACGGCAGTTGCATATCGCCGTCCATATAGCTGTTGACGTAGACCATGCCGGCTTCGACCTCGCGCGCGAAGCGATGCGCATGGTTGAGGTTTTGGGTCCAGATGCCCGCCGCCAGGCCAAAGCGGCTGTCATTGGCGATGGCGATGGCCTGGTCCAAGCCGGATACCGGCAGCACGCAGGCCACCGGGCCAAAGATCTCTTCCCGCGCTATGCGCATGCCGTTGTCCACGCCGGCGAACACCGTGGGATTGACGTAGGCGCTGTGCTCCAGATGGCGCGGGGCGTCGCCGCCCAACAGGCATTGCGCGCCGGCTTGCCGGCCCAGCGCGATGTAATCCAGCACGCGGCGCTGCTGGCCGCGGCTCACCAACGGGCCCATGCGGGTGGCCGGGTCCAGCGGGTCTCCCGGGAGGTGATGGCTGCGCGCGGCGCTTAGGAAGGCGTCGAGGAAGTCGGGAAGAATGCTTTGTTCCACCAATAGGCGGGAGCCGGCGCAGCATATCTGGCCTTGATTGCCGAATACGCCCATGGCCGCCCAGCGCGCGGCGGCCTCCAGGTCCTGGACATCGGCCAGAATCACATGGGGGGACTTGCCGCCGCATTCCAAGGACAGTTGCTTCATATTGGACTGGCCCGCGTAGCCCAGCATCAGCTTGCCCACTTCCACCGAACCGGTGAAGGCGATCTTGTCGACATCCCGATGCAAGGCCAGCGGCCGGCCGCAGCCAGGCCCATCGCCGGTCAGCACATTGAATACCCCGGGCGGGCCGCCGGCCTCGACGAAGAGCTTGGCCAGCCATAAAGCGCTGAGCGGAGACTCCTCCGCCGGCTTGAGCACCACGGAGTTGCCGGCCGCCAGCGCGGGCGCGATCTTCCAGCAGCTCATCAGAAGGGGGTAATTCCAGGGCACCACGCAGGCCACCACGCCCAAGGGCTGACGCAGCACAAAGCTATGGATGTGGTGGGCGGTTGCGCCCACCGTGCCCTGCACCTTGTCGATGGATTCCGCGGTAAAGCGCAGGCATTGCACGCTCAGGGGCAGGTCCACCGTCAGCATCTCGCTGATCGGCTTGCCCATGTCCAGGCAGTCCAGCAAGGCGAAGGTGCGCTGATGTTGTTCGATCAAATCGGCGAGCCGATTGAGCACGGCCATACGCTCGCGCGGCGGCCGTCTGGACCAGGCGCCGGACTGAAACGCGCGCCGCGCGGAATTGACGGCGAGATCCACATCCTGGCCATCGGCGCTGGGCAGCTCGGCCAGGATTTGGTCATTGCTGGGATTGACGCTGGCGAAGCGCCGGCCGGAACGCGCCTGGTGAAAGTCCCCGTCAATGAACAGCCCCAGTTCCAAGGGGGGCTCTTTGGCCAGGGCGCGCCAGTCGGCGGCGGATAGGGGTTCAGCGCTCATCGTCGGCTCCTGAGTCTAATAGATGGGGAAAGGCGCCCAGCGCTTCAAACTGGCCGGCCAGCGACAGCAATTGCCGGTCCGCCCCGCGCGCGCCGATGAATTGCAGCCCAAGCGGTCTGCCGTCCGGAGTCAGGCCGCAGGGGACGACGCAGGCGGGATGCTGGCTCAGATTGAGCGGGAAGCTGAAGCCCGCCCACTCCGTCCAGGCCGCGCCATCGCCGGCCGGCTGTCGCGAGGCGATGGGGAAGGCCGCCAAGGGAGTGGCCGGCGCCAGCAGCAGATCGAACCGGCTCATTGTCTGGTCCATGAAGGCGCCAAACTCGGCGCGCCGGGTCTGAGCCGCGACCAAGTCCGCCGCGCTCAGGGCCAGGCCGCGTTCGGCTATCTCGACAAAGCCCGGGTCCAGTTGTCCGCGCAGGGCCGGCGCCACCCTGGACAGCCGGTTGGCCGCGCCGCTGAACCAGTGCTTTTGGAAAACATCGAGCAGATCGATATCGGGGAGCTCGAATGGCTGGATCTCCACCCCCAAGGAGCGCAGCAGACTCAAGGCCCGTTCCATGACCGCGGCCACTTCCGGCCGCAGCTGGCCGCAGGCCGGGGTGGACCAGTACGCCACTCTGGCCCGGCTGAGCGCCAAGGGCGGGAAGGCGGGCGGGTTGCCGATGGGCTGATGCCAGTCGCGCAGGTCGCGGCCACTCATCGCGTCCAGCATGGCGCTGACGTCGCCGACGCAGCGCGCGATCGGACCAAGATGGGAGAGGGTGCCGAAGGCGCTGCCGGGATAGGCGGGCACCCGGCCAAAGCTCGGCTTGTGTCCGACCAGGCCGCAGAAGGCCGCCGGGATGCGAATGGAGCCGCCGCCGTCCGTTCCCAGGTGCAATACGCCCGCGCCGGCCGCCGCCGCCGCCGCCGCGCCGCCGGAAGAGCCGCCCGGCGTCAGCTCAGGCCGCCAAGGATTGCGCGTAATCCCATGCAGCGGATTATCGGTGACGGCTTTCCAGCCGAATTCCGGCGTTGTCGTCATGCCCAGCAAGACGGCGCCGGCGGCGCGCAAGCGAGCCACCGACGGCGCGTCGCTGTCGCAAACCGCCGCGCTGCTGCTGTGGCTGCCATAGCGCACACTCCAGCCTTGCACCTGGACGATGTCCTTGATCGTGACCGGCACGCCATCGATGGGCGACAAGGGACGGCCCCGCCGCCAACGTTCATCGGCGGCGGCGGCGGCGGCGGCGGCGAGCGCGCCGGCGCGGTCGATGGAAGCGAAGGCGTTGTATCGGTCTTGGACCGCCGAGGCCCTGGCTAGCGCCGCGTCCGCGACTTCAAGCGGAGAAAGGCTTGCCGCGGCGTAGCGGGCGGTCATGGTTTGCACGTTCAGCCGGCAGAGCGGGGACGCGTCCGACAGCGGATTTGTAGAAATAGATGACATACTCAGCTCCAAGGCAAGGAGCGGCGTGGCCGCAATGGCATGACTGGGCGGTGGTGTTGCCTGGCGATGATGGTAAGCAAACGAGGCGGCGCGGAAAAACGCATTTTTCGCGGCAAGTTGCGCTGTTTTTATGTGTAAGAGCCTGTTCAAAGTCTTGCGAGCGAGAGCGAGACAAAGCGTTGCGGCTGAAGAAGCGGAATGGTCATACGGCGCATGAGCATTCTGAAGATGTTTTCAAGGCCGTATCGCTGAAGCGCGGCGGACTTTTAACAAGCTGCTCAATGCCGGCGAGGGGGCGGGGCCATGAATATTTCGATTAGACAAATCCGTTATGTCTATGAGGTGGCGTTGACGGGCAGCATCGCGGCGGCGGCGGAGTCGATACCGATTTCCAAATCCGCCTTGTTGAGCGCCATCATTCATGTGGAACACCAAATCGGGTTTCGGATTTTTGAACGCCGCCCGGCGCGAGGCGTAAAAATCACCCCGGCGGGCAAGCAATTCATGCTGGCGGCGCAGGATATGTTGGAGGCGAAGTCGACGTTTAATCGCAGCATCGCCAATCTGACGCGGCCGGGCGCCGTGCAATTGCGGATTGGCTGTTTTGAGCCGTTTGGCGCTTTATTCATGCCGGATGTGCTGAAGCGCTATATACAGGGCCAGGGCGAAGTCGACATCCAGCTGCGGGAAGGAGATCAGTCGCAACTGCGCGGCTGGCTGGCGGCCGACGAGGTGGATTTGATCGTGACCTACGATATCGGCTTTCACTTGGACGAGGAGGTCAGCCGTATCTGCAAAGTGCCCTGTCATGCCTTGCTGTCGAGACAAGACCCGCTGGCGGAACAAGAGTCGGTCTCCTTGGCGGATTTGGCGCTGCGGCCGTTGGTATTGCTGGATTTGCCGCAGACGGCGGCGTATTTGCTGGCCTTGTTCGCGATATCGCCTTGTCAGCCTCATGTGCGCTTCAGGACGCGCTCTTATGAAACCGTGCGCGCGGCGGTTTCCGCGGGATTCGGCTGTTCCATCCTGAATATGTGCCCGTCCGGCAGCGCCACTCGGGACGGACCGGCGTTGATACGAAGACCGTTCTCCGATTTCAGTCCCGCGCCCACGCTGATCGTGCAGGATAAACATGGTCGGGAAAAACCCGCTTTCATCCAGGATTTTATTAGCGCGACGCAGCAGCATTTTCGCCAACTGGGGCCGGAGGGTTTCGCCGTGGCGATCCCGGCCTTGGCGGCGACTTTGTTTCAGGTGTAAGTATTGATTGAACCATTTAAAAGACGATTGGAACCGCCGCTCTGGCCTTGACGCCCGGATGGGTATTTTATCGCCATGGCAAGCCCGGATGAGGTCTATACTGGAGCCGGCATTGGCACCGCCGATGCATGCCAAGGAGCTGATCATGAGTAAATCAAGACACAGCAGCAAGGAAGCCAAAAAACAGCCGTTGATGACGCCCAAGGAGAAGCGGGCGGCCAAACATCAGAAGAAGCATGGGCCGGACGGGGCGCCCATCATTGTCCCTCACTAAGGCGAGCGCCGCGGCGATGCGGCTGCCTTGATGTGCTGAGCGCCTCGCTGGTTTTGATCCGTGCGCTGTTTCCCTTCACGGTCCATCCGACCGTCTACGCCGGCCAGCGGGCCGGCCAATCGCCCAAACCTCCTGCCTTTGCGGCCAGGAGGTTTTTGTTTGGCGCGGATTGAATGCGGATCAAGGGCAGGCGCGCGCCGCCAAAATATGCTTGTTGATTTTTTTCGGCGGAGACGATAGTTTTACCGGCTTTATTCGGGGCCGGCCGCCGTGAACGCGGCGGGGGCGGGGGACAGGCGATGCAAGAGGCCATCGAGGCGACGGGCTATCACGCCCATGTGTATTTCGACGCGGCGCAGCAAGCCGCGGCGCGGCGGCTGCGCGAGGCGGTGGCGCAGCGCTTCGCCGTGGAATTGGGGCGCTGGCGAGAGCAGGCTTACGGGCCGCATCCGGTGGGCGCGTATCAGATCGCCTTCGCGCCGGCCTTGTTTGGCCAGATCGTGCCGTGGCTGATGCTGAACCGGGAAGGGTTGAGCGTGCTGCTGCATCCGCTGACCGGCGACGATGTCGAGGACCACAGCGACTTCGCCATGTGGCTGGGCGCGCCGCTGGAGTTGAACATGGACTTTCTGCGCCAGCACGGCGACAACGGGCGCTCGGGCTAGCCGCGGAGGGCGCGGCCAAAACAAAACCCACCGGCCGGAGCCGGTGGGTTTTGTGATTGACGGGTACCGGTTTTAGCGCCGTTCCACCGCCAGCGCCACGCCCATGCCGCCGCCTATGCACAGCGTGGCCAGGCCCTTCTTGGCGTCGCGGCGCTGCATTTCATGCAGCAGGGTGACCAGCACGCGGCAGCCGGAAGCGCCGATCGGGTGGCCCAGCGCGATGGCGCCGCCGTTGACGTTGACCTTGTCCGGGCCCCAGCCCAGTTCGCGCGCCACGCCCAGCGCCTGGGCGGCGAAGGCTTCGTTGGCTTCCACCAGATCCAGCTCTTCCACCTTCCAGCCGGCCTTGTCCAGCGCCTTGCGGGTGGCGGCCACCGGGCCTATGCCCATGATTTCCGGCGCGCAGCCGGTCAGCGCGTAGCCCTTGATCGCGGCCAGCGGCTTCAGGCCCAGCTGGTCCGCCTTCTGGGCCGACATCAGCAGCACCGCTGCGGCGCCGTCATTGATGCCGGAAGCGTTGCCGGCGGTGACGGTGCCTTCCTTCTTGAAGGCGGCGCGCAGCTTGGCCAGGCCTTCGGCGCTGGCGTCGTGCTTGATGAACTCGTCGCTGTCGAAGGCCAGCGGATCGCCCTTGCGCTGCGGCACCAGCACCGGGGTGATTTCGTCCTTGAACTTGCCGGCTTTCTGAGCGGCGGCGGCGCGTTGCTGCGAGGCCAGCGCCAACGCGTCCTGCTCTTCGCGGCCGATGCCGTACTTTTCCGCCACGTTTTCAGCGGTGATGCCCATGTGGTAGGCGTTGTAGGCGTCGGTCAGGCCGTCGTTGACCATGGTGTCGATCAGCTGGGCGTTGCCCATGCGGAAGCCGTCGCGCGAGCCGGGCAGGATGTGCGGCGACAGGGACATGCTTTCCTGGCCGCCGGCGATGACGATGTCGGCGTCGCCATTGGCGATGGCCTGGGCGCCCAGGTGCACGGCGCGCAGGCCGGAGCCGCAGACCACGTTGAGGGTGGTGGCCGGGGTGGTGACCGGCAGGCCGGCCTTGATCAGCGCTTGGCGCGCCGGGTTCTGGCCGCTACCGGCGGTCAGCACTTGGCCGAGAATGACTTCACTGACGTCTTCCGGTTTCAGGCCGGTTTTGGCCAGCAGGGATTTGATGACGGTGGCGCCCAGTTCCGGGGCCGGGATCTTGGCCAGCGCGCCGCCGAAACTGCCGATGGCGGTGCGGGTTGCTGCGACAATCACGACTTCCATGTTTTTCTCCGTCTCTCTCTTCAATGTGACCGCGAAGGTCGGTGTGTCGGCCAGCGCGCCGGCGGCGGGGCGGGGAAGCCGCTAAAGCGTTGCGAAGCGGCTTTCAACGCCCATGTCTATCCATCCCGCCGACGCGCAGCAGATCGTAAACAGGTTCTTATTGCAGGCTGGCCACCACGCTGGGCATGGCCTTGGCCAGCACATAGCTGCCCGGCGCCGCTTGCAGCGGCGGGAAGTCTTTGCTGCCCAGGCTCTTGGGCGCGGCGACTTTCTTGCCGGATTGAGGGGCCAGCCAGGCGTCCCAGTCCTTCCACCAGCTGCCGGGGCGGCTTTCCGCGGTTTCCAGCCAGGCGTCCGCGTGCTGGGGCTGGGCGTCGTTGACCCAGTAATTGCGCTTGTCCTTGGTCACCGGGTTGATCGAACCGGCGATATGGCCGGAGGCGCCCAGCACGAAGCGCCGCGACGGCGCGCCGGTCAGGTAGTGGATGCCGGAGTAGGCGGAGCTCCACAACACGATGTGATCTTCGCGCGCGGCGAAGATGTAGACAGGGATGTCGATCTTGGAAACGTCGATGGGCACGCCGCACAGGGTGATGGAACCCGGCTTGGTCAGCGCGTTGTTCATGTAGAACTGGCGCAGCATGAAGGTGTGCATCGGCAGCGGCAGGTCCACCGCGTCGTTGTTCCAGTAGAGCAGGTCGAACGGCGCCGGCGTCTTGCCCAGCAGATAGTTGTTGACCACGTAGTTCCACACCAGATCGTTGGCGCGCAGGCTGGCGAAGGTGCGGCCTATCTCCTTGCCGCTGATGATGCCGCCGGCGGCGATCTTGGCTTCGCGGCTGGCCACCAGATTCTCGTCGATGAAGTAGGAGATCTCGCCCGGCTCGGCGTGATCTATCAGCGAGGTCATGAAGGTGGTGGAGTCGAAGTATTTGAGTCCGCGCGCCTGCAGCACGCACTGGGTGGTGGTCAGGATCACGCCGCCGACACAGAAGCCCAGCGCGTTCATGCTGTCCTGCTTGCTGATCTTGCGCACGGTTTCCGCCGCGGCGATCACGCCTTTCTCGATATAGCTTTCCCAGGTGAAATGCTTCATCTCCGGTTCCGCCGAGCGCCAGCTGATCAGGAATACGCGGTAACCCTGGGCGACGAAGTGACGGACCATGGAGTTGTCCGGCTGCAAATCCATCAGGTAGTACTTGTTGATGCAGGGCGGCACGATCAGCAGCGGTTTTTCATAGACCTGGCCGGTGGTGGGGGTGTACTGGATCAGTTCGATCAATTCATTGCGGAACACCACCTCGCCCGGGGTGACCACGATGTTTTTGCCGATCTCGAACTGGCTCTCGTCCGACATCGAGATATGGCCCTTCTGGAAATCCTCCAGCATGTTCTTCATGCCGTCGACCAGGCTTTCGCCCTTGGTCTCTATCGCCCGTTTCATCACGTCCGGGTTGGTCAGCATGAAGTTGCTGGGGGAGACCGCGTCCAGGTATTGGCGGGTGGCGAAGGCCAGCTTGTCCTTGGCTTCTTCCTCCAGCTGGGCGTTGTCCACCAGCTCGGTCATCCATTTGCTGGTGAGCAGATAGCCTTGCTTGAGGAAATGGTAGAACGGGTGTTCATCCCATTCCGGCGAGGCGAAGCGGCGATCGCCCTTTTTCGCCGAGGCGTCGCCGTTGGCGGGCGCCTGGCCCAGGAATTGCGACCACAGATTCATTTGCTGCTGATACAAGCTGCTTTGCCAGGCGAACAGCTGGCCGGCGTTGCTGAGCATGGCGCCCCAGGCGTTGGCCAGCGGCAGTTCAGCATTTCCAGGTTGCGGCGGCAGCGGCAGGTTGTTGACGAACTGCTGCATCCATTGTTGGTTGGCCTCGGATAGGCTGGCGAAGAAACTATCCAGCGGGTTTGTACTTTCTTGGGTCAAAGCTGTCTCCTGAAACGTGCCGAAGCGTTATCGAAGCTTTCCTGCATTGGACCGTGTAACAAAGTGTGCGGTCGCAAGGTACGCCATGACTGTAACAGGGTTGCATGACATTTTCACCGGGAGGAGGACGATAAGGCGCGTCGAAAGCCGCATCTTGTTGCCGCAGTGCACAATCTGCCTAGCTGTCCTTTCGGCCTGGCATGCCGGGGGGGTGGAAATTATGGGATAATCGCGAGCTGGTAAGCTTGGCGTTGAACAGAACGGGAAAGGATGGTCATGACGGCATTCAAGGCGCGCTTGGGCGATCAAGAGGTCGCGGTGGGCAATATCTTCTGCATCGGGCGCAATTACGCCGCCCACGCGGCGGAATTGAACAACCCGCTGGAGGACGAGCCGCTGGTGTTCCTGAAACCGACGTCGGCGCTGGCTGGAGAGGGCGAGCCGCTGAGGCTGCCCGACTATTCCCGCGACGTTCACCATGAGTGCGAACTGGTGCTGCTGATAGGCAAGGGCGGCTGCGACATTGCGGAGTCCGAAGCGCTCGGCCATGTGGCCGGCTACGGCATCGGTCTGGACATGACGGCGCGCGACGTGCAATCGGCGGCCAAGAGAAAGGGCCATCCGTGGACCAAGGCCAAGGGTTTCCCCACCGCCGCCTGCCTGTCTCGTTTGGCGCCGGCGGAGCGGGTGGCCGATCCGCAGCGGCTGAGCTTCGAGTTGCGCGTCAACGGCGAGCTGCGCCAGCAGGGCGACACCGGCCTGATGCTGTTCCCGGTGGCCGCCGTCATCGCCTATCTGTCGCGGATCTACGGCCTGCAGGCCGGCGATCTGATTTATACCGGCACGCCGGAAGGCGTGGCCGCGGTGCGTTCCGGCGACCGGCTCAGCCTGAAGCTGGAGGGCCTGGCCGCCGCCGAATGGAGCGTGCTCTGATGGCGGCCTCAGGCGAGGACGACGGCAAGGTCCGTCTCGACAAATGGCTGTGGGCCGCCCGTTTCTTCAAGACCCGGCAGCTGGCGCACGAGGCGCTGGAGCTGGGGCGGGTGCAGGTCAACGGCGACCGGGTCAAGGCGTCGCGGGTGGTCAAGGAGGGGGACCAGCTGGTGATGCGCATCCATCAGCTGGAATACCGCGTCGAGGTGCTGGCGCTGAGCACCCAGCGCCGGCCGGCGCAGGAGGCGCGGCTGCTCTACCGCGAGGACGAGGCTTCTCAGCGCGCGCGTGAAGAGCAGGTGCTGCTGTTGAAGTCGGAGCGCGCCAGCTTCCCGCACGGGGACGGCCGTCCCACCAAGAAGGCGCGGCGGGATATCGGCAAGTTCAAAGGGCAATTTTAAGAGGCGGTTCACAGTCCGCTGCGCGTCGGCGATACGGCGTTGAAAACGTTTTCGCCTTGTCTCGCTCTAGCTGGCGAGACTTTGAACAGGCTCTAAAAAGCCGCTCAAAGCCTGCGCGCCATTTTCAACCAGAAACCCGTCAAGGGCCGAGCTTCAGATCATGTCGTCTTCCGCGTCACCCGCCGTATCCCTGCTGCCGTTCAGCCTGTTCTATTTCAGTTATTTCGCCTTCCAGGGCCTGTTCAGTCCGTTCTGGGGGCTCTATCTGCAATCGCTGTCCTTCTCCGCCTGGCAGATCTCGGTGCTGATGGCCTTGTCTACGCTGGCGCGCATCGTGGCGCCCGGCTTCTGGGGCTGGTTGGCGGACCGCCGCGGCCGTCGGCGCGCCATCATTCTGACGACGTCGCTGTTGTCGGCGGCGGCCTTCCTGCTGGTGGGACTGGACCGCGCTTTCTGGTGGGTGTTCGTCAGCCTGGCGGTGTCCCACTTCTTCTGGGCGGCGGCGCTGCCGCTGGTGGAGGCCAGCACCGCCCATCTGACGCGCGCGCAGCCGGGGCGTTACAGCCGGGTGCGGGTCTGGGGCTCGATAGGCTTCGTCTGTCTGGCGATGAGCGGCGGCCTGCTGCTGGACGGCATCGGCATTGGCAATCTGCCCTGGGCGCTGTGCGCGCTGCTGGCCCTGGTGGCCGCGGCGGCCTGGCGGGTGCCGGAGGTGGCCGCCGAGCGCAAGAGCGGACCGTCGGCGCCGATGGCGGCCACGCTGCGGCGGCCGGAGGTGGTGGCCTTGTTCGGCTGCTGCTTCCTGATGGCCTTCGCCCACGGCCCTTACTACACTTTTTTCTCCATCGGCCTGAAGCAGGCGGGTTATGAGCAAGGCGCGATCGGCATGCTGTGGGGGCTGGGCGTGGTCAGCGAGGTGGCGGTATTCCTGTTGATGCCCAAGATCATGGCGCGCGCGCGTTTGGAAACGCTGATGCTGGCGTCGCTATTGGCGGCGGCGCTGCGTTTCGCCTTGATCGCCGCCGCGGCCGAGCTGGCCTGGGTGGCGATAGGCGCGCAGCTGCTGCACGCGCTGACTTTCGGCCTGCACCACGCCGCCTCGGTGGGCTTGATCCACCGCATGTTCGACCCACATCACCACGGCCGCGCCCAGGGTCTGTACATCATCGCCTCCTTCGGCGTCGGCGGCAGCGCCGGCGGCCTGATCGGCGGGCTGGTGTGGCCGCACGGCGGCATGGCGACGACGTTCGCGACGTCGACGGCCGCCGCCGCGCTGGGCGTGTTGCTGTGCCGGCGCTGGCTGCGGCCGGCGGCGCCTGCTCAGGCGGGCTGATCTTTGAACAGGGCCGGCGGCACGAAGTAACAGCTGTCGCCGTCGATGCCGGGCAGTTCGATCCGGCCCTGATAAAGCAGGCCGATTTTCTCCAGCACGCGGATGGACGCCTGGTTGTGCGGCGCGGTGATGCCCACCACCACCGCGTGGCCCAGTTGCTCGCGGCCGTGTTCTATGGCGGCCAGCGCGGCTTCGCTGGCGTAGCCGCAGCCCCAGTATTGCTCCAGGAAGGCGTAGCCGATGTCCGGATAGTCCAGGCCGTCGCGCTTGACCAGGCCGCAGATGCCGACCGGGGCGCCGTCGTCCAGCCGTTCCACCAGCAAGAGGCCGTGGCCGTGCTTGCGATAGCTGGTTTGCGGGCCTTCCTCGATATAGCGCAGCGCGCCGAGCAGATCGTGGGCGTCCTTGTCGCCGATATTGGCGATGAAGGCCGGCTCGTTCAGCAGCTTGAGCATGAAGGGGGCGTCGCTGGCGTGCAGCGGACGCAGTTGCAGTCTGGCAGTGGCGATGTGATGCATGGCTGGTTCGGATTTCGCGGGATGAGGTCGTAAAAAAAGCCGACGGCGCAAGCGCCATCGGCTTTGATGCTAACAGGCCTGCGGCTCAGCACTCAACAATATTCACCGGCACTTCGATGACGTTGATGGCCAGGCCGCCTCGCGCGGTTTCCTTGTACTTGGTGCTCATGTCCATGCCGGTGTCGCGCATGGTCTTGATCACCCGGTCCAGCGACACGAAGTGCTGGCCGTCGCCGCGCAGCGCCATGCGCGCCGCGTTGATGGCCTTGACCGAGGCCATGGCGTTGCGTTCGATGCAGGGCACTTGCACCAGGCCGCCCACCGGATCGCAGGTCAGGCCCAGATTGTGCTCCATGCCGATCTCGGCGGCGTTTTCCACCTGTTCCGGGGTGCCGCCCAGCACTTCGGCCAAGGCGCCCGCGGCCATCGAGCAAGCCGAGCCGACTTCGCCCTGGCAGCCCACTTCGGCGCCGGAGATGGAGGCGTTGAGCTTGAACAGCACGCCGATGGCGCCGGCGGTGAGCAGGAAGCGCACAATGCCGTCGTCGCTGGCGCCGGGCACGAAGCGGGCGTAATAGTGCATCACCGCCGGGATGATGCCGGCCGCGCCGTTGGTGGGCGCGGTGACCACGCGGCCGCCGCCGGCGTTTTCCTCGTTCACCGCCAGCGCGTACAGATTGACCCAGTCCATCACCGTCAGCGGGTCGCGCAGCGCCGCCTCGGGCGAGGCCAGCAGCTTGCGGTGCATGTCGGCGGCGCGGCGCTTCACCTTCATGCCGCCGGGCAGGATGCCTTCGCGCTCGCAGCCGCGCTTGACGCAGTCCTGCATCACTTGCCAGATCTTCAGCAGCTCGGCGCGCACTTGTTCCTCGCTGCGCCAGGCCAGCTCGTTCTCCAGCATGATCTGGCTGATGGATTTGCCGTGGCGCTGACACAAGGCCAGCAATTCCGCCGCGCTCTTGAACGGGTGCTTGAGCTCGGTGACGCCCGGCGGCACGAAGCCGGCGTCGATGGCGGCCTCGTCGACCACGAAGCCGCCGCCCACCGAGTAATAGGCGCGTTTGGACAGGCTGGCGCCGGCGGCGTCGAAAGCTTCGAAAATCATGCCGTTGGGGTGATAGGGCAGGGTTTTCTTCTTGTGCAGAATCAGGTGTTCGCCTTCGACGAAGGGCACGGTCTGCTTGCCCAGCAGGGCGACGGACTTGTCGGCGCGGATGGCGGCCAGCATGCCGTCCACCGCATCGGTGTCCACCAGGTCGGGCTGTTCGCCCTGCAGGCCCAGCAAGACCGCGACGTCGGTGCCGTGGCCCTTGCCGGTGGCGCCCAGCGAGCCGAACATTTCGGCGCGCACGCTGGCGGTCTGATCCAGCAACTCGTCTTTTTCCAGCCGGGCGATGAATTGGCGCGCGGCGCGCATCGGTCCAACCGTGTGGGAGCTGGACGGGCCGATGCCTATCTTGAACAAATCAAAAACACTGATGGCCATAATGCTTCTCTTTAAGGGCTGTGTCCCGCTAAGCGGGTTGTTGTCCGGGCGGCCTGGGCCGTCCTTATTATTGTCGTTGTCATGGTTTCGCACGGCTTTGGCGCGAGGGCTGGCCTGCGCCTCGCCATCTTGCGGCAGCCGGGCAATCTAGACAAGCCGGCGACGGCTGTCAATTTAGAATTATAGAGTCAGGACTAAGTTGCGTCGGGGATTCGACGAGTTGAAACCGCTTCGCATTCGGACGGCATGAACCGGGCGGGTGGGAGGCCCTTTGTACAAGGCGAGGAGGGGAATGGGGCGTGAAAAAGCCCGGGCGAGCCGGGCTTGGAGCTTAGAACCTGTTTACGATCTGCTGCGCGTCGTGAGATGTGACACGGTGAGTACCGCTTCGAAATGCTCATGTACCACGCGTACATTCCGCTTTCTCAGCCGCAACGCCTTGTCTCGCTCTTGCTCGCAAGACTTTGAACCGCCTCATTAGACTGCGGCGGCGGTGAAGCGGCGGCGCAGATGCTGCGGTTTTTCCAGTTCGTCGACGATGGCCACGGCCAGGTCTTCCACGCTGATATCGGCCGGCTTGTCGCCGTTGAGCAGCAGCTGATCGCCACCCAGCCGGTATTTGCCGCTGCGCTCGCCCGGGTGGAGGAAGGCCGGCGGGGAGACGAAGGTCCAGTCCAGCGTGCTTTCCTCGCGCAGGCGGCGCAGCGCCTCGCGCACGCCCAGCGCGCCTTCCTTCCATTCCGCCGGGAATTCCGGGGTGTCCACCAATTGCACGCCGGGGGCCACTTCCAGGCTGCCGGCGCCGCCCACTTCCAGGAAGCGCTTGACGCCGGCCTGCTTGACGCCGGCGACGATGGCGTCGTGGCCCTTGACGGCCAGTGCCTGGATGTCGGCCTTGTCCCAGCCGGGATTGAAGGCGCTGACCACGGCGTCGTGGCCGGCCACGGCGGCGGCGATCTGGCCGGCCTGGTAGGCATCGGCGGCCACGCCGCTCAGCTGCGGGTGTTGCGGCAGCTTGGACAGAGTGGTGACGATGGCGCTGACTTGATGATTGCGGGCCAGCAGTTCTTGCAAGATGGCCGAGCCGACAAAGCCGCTGGCGCCGATCAGAGCGATTTTCATGGGGATTCCTTTTCGCGATAAACGTGATGAAGTTTGATGGCGTTCAGAATAGCAGCTTGATTATAGAGCGATAATCCGGCAAAAATAAGATTGATAGTTTAGATGGGCTTAATAATGGATGCATTGAGACGGATGGCGGTCTTCGCCATGGTGGTGGACAAGGGCTCGATGAACGGCGCGGCGCGCGAACTGGGCATGACGCCGTCGGCGGTCAGCCAGCACATCAGCAAGCTGGAGCAGCAGCACGGCGTCAGCCTGTTGCACCGGACTACCCGCAAGCTGACGCTGACCGAGGCCGGCAGCCTGTTTTATCAGGGCTGCGCCGATATGCTGGCCGCGGCGCAGCTGGCCGAGCAGCGCTTGCTGGAGCTGCGCGACGCGCCGGTGGGCGAGCTGCGCATCGCCGCGCCCACCGGTTTTGCCGGCGCCTTGTTGAGCGAGGCGCTGACGCCGCTGCTGAGCGCGCACTCGGGCCTGAAGCTGCGTTTGTTTTTCCATGATGAAATGATAGATCTGGTGGACAACCGCATCGATCTGGCTTTGCGCGCCGGCGTGCTGAAGGACTCCAGCCTGGTGGCGCGCCACCTCGCGGACTGGCCCAATGTGCTGTGCGCGTCGCCGGCTTATCTCGCGCGTCAGCCGGCGATCACGCGGCCGGAGCAATTGTCCGCGCTGCAGTGGGTGGCTTTGTCTGACCGCAAGCTGGGTTGGCTGGCCTTCGAGCACGCTGACGGCAGCCGCTTCACCGCCGAACCGGACGCACGCCTGGTCAGCAACAATATCGTTGCCGCGCGCCAGTTCGTGCTGGCCGGCATGGGGGTGGCGGTGCAGCCGGAGCCGGAGATACGCCAGGAACTGGCCGACGGCCGCTTATTGCGAGTATTGCCGGAGTGGAGCTTGCCGCCGCTGGCGATTTACGCGGTGACGCCGCGCCGCGACATTCAGCCGGCCAAAGTGCGTTACGCGATCGAGGCCTTGCGCGCCAGCCTGAGCAAATGAAAAACGCCGCCGGCAGGGCCGGCGGCGTGATTGGAACGGCAGTCGTTCAGGATCAGAAGGCGATCTTGAAGCCTACGCCGAAGGCTTGCGGGTCGTTGCCGGCGGTCAACGAAGCGTTGCTGGCGCCCAGATTGCTATCGTATACCGGGTTGTTGGCGAAGTTGGCCTTGGCCTTGGCGTTGTTGCTGATCTTGGTGTAGTAAGCCAGTACTTGGGTGGTTTTGGACAGGTTGTAAGTGCCGCCCAGAGTCCATTGCTTGGCCTTGAAGTCGTCGCCGTTAACGCCGGCGGAGGTGTTCTTCAGCGTGCCCAGCTGGCCGTAGGACAGCTTGACCGAAGCCGCGCCGAAGTCCTGACCCAGAGCGATCAGCCAGTCGTCTTGCTTAACTTGGCCGCCGCCTACCTGGTCATAGGTGCCCCATTCGTAGTTGCCGCCGACGAAGGTGCCGGTGTCGAACTTATAGCTGGCAGCCAGGCCGTAGAAGGTGACGTTCTTGCCGGAGTTCAGCGACAGTACCGCCGGGCTGTTGCTGCTGGAGGTGTTGTAGCTGTTGCTGTTAGCCGTAACCGCCGTATCGTACTGGCGATCCCAGGCGGCGGCCAGGTTCAGGCCTTGCCAGGTGTAGCCCAGGCCCAGGGAGATGCGTTTGGAGTCGTTGCCGGATACGCGGTTTTCATCCACGCCCCAGGACGCGCCCAGCTTGAAGCCGGCCCAGCTCGGGGAGAAGTAGTGTACGGAGTTGGCCATACGCGCTTCGCCGCGGCTGTTGACCGAGCTGCTGCCGAAGTTGTCGGCGGTGGTGTTGACCATCAGGTCGGTGCCCAGCGCGCTGTTGCTGCTGCCGGTGAACATCTTGTAGGCGGAGTCGTGTTGGCCCAGCAGCACGCGGCCGAAGTCGCCGTTGTCGAGGCCGATGAAGGTGTTGCGGGTGGCGAAGGTCGCGCTCTGACCTTTGTCGTTGGTGCCGCCTTGTTCGAAGTTGCGCAGGCTGTTTTCCACCTGCCAGATCGCCTTGGTGCCGCCGCCGATGTCTTCAAAGCCCTTGAAGCCGATGCGGGAGTTGTGGTCGACGATGCGGGTGCGGCTGCTGTATTCGCTGCCGCCGGAACCGGTGGCTTTGCTCGATTCGATGCCGCCGCTGAGGAAACCGTAGATGGTTACGTCAGCGTGGGCGACAACGGGCAAGGCGAACATTGCGGCAAGCAGGGCTGCCAGATTTTTCTTTTGCATCTTGAATGCTCCAAGTCAGTTTTTGCTTTACTAAAGTCAGGTGCCGAAGCTGGCGGACCTGCAATATCTATAGTAGATAAGTGCGGTATCGCCACAACACATGTCTTAGTTTAGCCACAAAATATGACGTGGGTGTTGCAATGTTGTTGCATCAAGACAATTCGGACAGGGGTAGTGTTGCAATTACGCCAAGAATTGATTGGGGTAGACCTCGTCCAGCAGGGTGCGGCAATCGACGATGCGCAGATCGTTGTCCTTGGCGAAGTCCATCAGAAAGCAAAACACCTGCGGGCTGATTTTCTCCAGTTTCTTGTCCACCGCCACGCAGCGCACGCCGTCCAGCATCATCGGGCGGACATGGGCGTGGTAGTGCAGTTTCTGATCGTCGAAGGAGGCTAGGATGCCGGCCAGGCGTTCGGCCCAGTCGCTGGGGCGGAAGGTGCGCCCCTCGGAAGTGATGCCCTGGATGACTATTTCGTATGGATTGCAGATCATGGCGGTGGACCGGAGTGTTTGCTTTTGGTTTAGCCTGTTTTTTATCGTCTGCTAAGCGATTTGCGCTTGGCGTTTTATGTTCAGGCGTTTTGTTTGTTGCTGAATATTTAGCATTTTACCCGAAAATCAGATGCGCTTGAATGGCGGCAGCGAGGCGAGCAGCCGCTTGCCGTAGCTTTGTTTTTGCAAGCGGTTGTCCAGAATGGTGACGCGGCCGTAGTCGCGTTCGGTGCGGATCAGCCTGCCCACGGCCTGCACCAGCTTGATCGAAGCTTCCGGCACCGTGATCTCGATGAAGGGATTGCCGCCGCGTTTCTCTATCCAGCGCGACAGGGTTTTGCCCACTGGATCGTCCGGCATTGCGAACGGCAGTTTGGCAATAATCACGTGCACGCAGCTTTCGCCGGGCAGGTCCAGGCCTTCGGAGAAGGAATCCAGGCCGAAGATCACGCTGGGTTCGCTCTGTTTCAGCCGCTGATGGTGCTGTTCTATCAGCAGGCTCTTGGGGATTTCGCCCTGAATCAGCAGCCGCTCGCGCAGCGCGGCCGGCAGGCCGGCGGCGACCTCCTGCATTTGTTTGCGGGAGGAGAACAGCACCAGGGTGCCGACCGGTTCTTTCACATCGATCAGCTTGGGCAGCCATTCCACGATTTCGCGGGTATGGCCGCCGGCGTCCTTGGGGCTGGCCAGCATCGGCGGCAGATACAGCTCGCCCTGCTCGTCGAAGTTGAACGGGGAGTCCAGCGCCACGCAGCTGACTTCCGGCATCCATTTCAGGCCGGTCTGCGACAGCTGCAGGTCGAATTCGCCCAGCGAGCGCAGCGTGGCCGAGGTCAGGATGGCGCCGGCGGCGCGGCGCCACAGCGTGGCGGCCAGGCTGGCGGCGGCGCTGACCGGCGAGGCGGAGAACAGGTAATCGCCCTTGCCTTCGGCGCGGCGGGTGATCCATTTGGCGATGGGCGGGCTGGCGGGCTCGGTTTCTTTTTCAAACAATTCCCACACCGCCAGCAGTTGTTCGGCGCGCGCGGTCAGAAAGCCCAGGTCGGAGGCGGTCTTGTCGACTTGCGCCGCTTCGCCGCCCTTGTCCTTGCGCGCCTCGCCCAGCGCGTCGGTCAGCAGGCTCAGCTGTTTGAACAGCGAGCGGGCCGAGGTGGCCATATTGGCGGTGGGGCCCTGGAAGCGTTCCGGCAGCACGCCGTCCTCTATCAGCCAGGTGGGCTCCAGATTGTCGCTGGAGGCGGCCAGCGCGTCTTCGCCTTCCAGCAGCCACAGCCACTCGGTCAGCGTTTCGGAGCAGGCGCTGGCGGCTTCTATCGCCTGGCTGACGATGTCCACCTTGTCGGTCAGCGCCTCCACGCGGATGGCGGCGGCGGCCACTTTGTCCAGCCAGGACATGGCCTGAGCCAGCGAATGTTCGGCGGAAAACTGGTTAACCGCCTTTTTGGCCAGGTGGTGCGCCTCGTCGATACAGTAGTAACTTTCTTCCGGCGCCGGCAGGATGACGCCGCCGCCCATGGACACGTCGGCCAGCATCAGGTCGTGGTTGGCCACCACCACGTCCACGTTTTCCAGCACGTCGCGCGCCAGATAGAACGGGCATTCCGGCCGGTTGGGACAGGCGGCTTTCAAACAGCCGTGACGGTCGTTGGTGACGCGCGACCACAGGCCGTCCTCTATCACGCTTTCCCAGGCGTCGCGGTCGCCGTTCCAGCGGCGGTAATAGAAGGCGTCGGCCAGCTGGCGCAGGGTTTCGATTTCGCCGGCTTCCGGCTTGCGGTCCCATAGCGCCAGCGTCGGGTCCAGGTCCAGCAGCTGGCCTTGGGCGTTCTCGGCGGTCAGCGCGTAAATGCGCTGCGGACACAGATAGCGGCCGCGGCCCTTGGCCAGGGCGAAGGTCAGCGGCAGGCCGCTGTTTTCGACGACGAAGGGCAGGTCGCGGTTGACCAGTTGCTCTTGCAGGGCGACGGTGGCGCTGGTGACCACCAGCTTCTTGGCGCGGGATTTGGCCATCACGCCGCCGGCCAGCAGATAGGCCAGGCTTTTGCCGACCCCGGTGGGGCCTTCGATCACGGCGATGCTTTCGCCGGCGCGCTCCGGCCAGTCGTCGCCTTCCTTGTCCTTGCTGCGCGACAACGCGTTGGCGATCTCCGCCAGCATGCGGCGTTGCGCGGCGCGCGGGCGGAAGCCCGGCAAGTTGTCGGCTATGGTCCGGTAATGGTCGCGAATCGCGTCTTTTTCAGCAGGGGTCAGCATGGCGGCGATTGTACCGCAAGGGGGCGGCCTTGTCTGGCCGCGCCAAGCCGGGCGTCGAATATGGGGAAATCCTGATGTGCGACTGCAAAATGACGGCGACGCGCGGATGTGGATAGGATAGGCAAATATAAAAACAAGCGAAATTGCGCGAGCGACTTAGGCAGACAAATCCATCAATAACAGCGCAAAGCAATATCAACAGGAGAAACCCGATCATGACACCCGTTAGCCGAGTGCTGGTGGTCAGCGACGACGCCAAATGGCAGGCCGATGTGCTGGCCGGACTGGGCGCCGCCGCGGTCCGGCTGGAAAACCCCTACGGCCTGACTTTCGTCGGCGTCGCGCGCAGTCAGGACGCGTTGGATCAGATCGCCCGAGACGGCGACGTCCAGGTGGTGCTGGTGGACAAGCAGTTGCAGGAGAAGGGCGTCAGTCAGGCGGCGGCGCAGCTGGCCAACCGCATCAGCGCCTTCCGTCCGGAAATTTCGCTGTATGTCTTATTGTTCGACGACGACGAGCGCGCGCTGGTGGAAGACCTGGCCAGCCACGCGGTGGACGGCTATTTCTACCGCGACGAGCTGGATTTCCACGGCTGGTTCCGCATTCTGTCGGCGGAGCTGGCGGAAAAGTCCGCGACGCCGTTCTACGACAAGCTCAAGCAATACGTGCGCATGGCCAAGGACTCCTGGCACACGCCGGGCCATTCCGGCGGCGATTCCTTGAAAGGCAGCCCCTGGGTCGGGGATTTTCACGACTTCGTCGGCGAGAGCATGCTGCGCGCCGACCTGTCGGTGTCGGTGCCGATGCTGGATTCGCTGCTGCACCCCACCGGGGTGATAGAGGAGGCGCAGATGCTGGCGGCCAAGGCCTTCGGCGCCAAGCGCACCTACTTCGCCACCAACGGCACCTCCACCTCCAACAAGGTGATCTTCCAGACCTTGCTGGCACCCGGCGACAAGCTGCTGCTGGACCGCAATTGTCACAAATCGGTGCATCACGGCGTGATTCTGTCCGGCGCGCTGCCGGTGTATCTGGATTCCTCGATCAACAAGCAGTTCGGCATTTTCGGGCCGGTGCCCAAGGAAACCATCTTCGCCGCGATCGACGCCAACCCCGACGCGCGGGTGCTGATCCTGACCTCCTGCACCTACGACGGGCTGCGCTACGATCTGAAGCCCATCATCGAGGCCGCGCACGAGCAGGGCATCAAGGTCATCGTCGACGAGGCCTGGTACGGCTTCGCCCGTTTCCACCCGGCGTTCCGGCCGACGGCATTGGAGTCCGGCGCCGACTATGTGACCCAGAGCACGCACAAGGTGCTGTCGGCGTTCTCCCAGGCCAGCATGATTCACGTCAACGACCCCGGCTTCGACGCGCATCTGTTCCGCGAGAACTTCAATATGCACGCGTCGACCAGCCCGCAGTACAACCTGATCGCCAGCCTGGACGTGGCGCGCAAACAGGCGGTGATGGAGGGCTACCGGCTGCTGGACCGCACGCTGAAGCTGGCGCAGGAGTTGCGCGACAAGATCAACTCCACCGGCGCTTTCCGGGTGCTGGAACTGTCGGACCTATTGCCGGAGGAGGTGCGCGAAGACGGCATCCAGCTGGACCCGACCAAGCTGACCGTGGACATCACCCAGTCCGGCTTCACCGCGGACGAATTGCAGCAGGCGCTGTTCGAGCGCTACAACATCCAGGTGGAGAAATCCACGTTCAGCACCATCACCCTGCTGCTGACCCTGGGCACCACCCGCAGCAAGGTGTCGCGGCTGTATGACGCCATGCTGCGTTTGGCCAAGGAAAAGCGTCCGCCGCGACCGCTGGGAAGGATGCCGGAGATTCCGCGTTTCTCCCGTCTGGCCAGCTTGCCGCGCGACGCTTTTTACGAGGCCGGCGAGCGCTTGCCGCTGCTGGACGACGATGGCCGCCCCAACGCGGCCCTGGTCGGACGGGTCTGCTGCGACCAGATCGTGCCGTATCCGCCCGGCATTCCGGTGCTGGTGCCCGGCCAGGTGATAGACGACACCATTCTCGCGTATTTGGCGCGGCTGCAAAAAACCCAGAAATCCATAGAAATGCATGGATTGGCCGAGGATGGCGGCGAGTTTTTGCTGCGAGTGCTCAAAGAAGGGGAGCTGGCGCAACTGCCTGGACGCGCCTTGTTCAAATGAATGCTTGTCAGACAGGCTGATTTCCGATAAATATAAGTCTTGTCGCAATTATGTAAATCATGCGCTTTGCGTAGGCATGCTTGCGACGCCTGTGAATGACTTGAGACCAGCGTGTAGTAATGTGCCATCGCGCATGAAGGACACTGAAACGGTGTCGAACGCGCGGTGGCTTTTTTTTTGAAATGGAGCACCATGACGTCCCCTAGGCATTACTTGCAATTCAGCGACCTGACCCACGAGGAATACCGCCATCTCTTCGAGCGCAGCAAGGTCCTGAAACGACGACGTAGCGACGGCCAGCTGTACCAGCCGCTCGTCGGCAAGGTGATGTCCATGGTGTTCGAGAAGAATTCCACCCGCACCCGCGTTTCTTTCGAAGCGGGCATGGCGCAACTGGGCGGCCACGCGATGTTCCTGGACTCGCAAAGCTCGCAGATGGGCCGCGGCGAGCCCATCGAGGACACCGCCCGCGTGCTGTCCCGGATGAGCGACATCATCATGATCCGCACCTATGAGCAGGCGCTGGTGCAGCGGCTGGCCGCGCATTCCAAGGTGCCGGTGATCAACGGCCTGACCAACGAATACCACCCGTGCCAGATTCTGGCGGACATCTTCACCTATATCGAGCAGCGCGGCTCGATCAAGGGCAAGACCGTGGCCTGGATAGGCGACGGCAACAATGTCTGCCGCACCTGGCTGCAGGCGGCTCGCATCCTGGGCTTCAAGCTCAAGGTGGCGACGCCGGTGGGCTTCGAGCTCAAGGCCTTGGACGGCCAGCATTACGGCCCCGAGCACTTCGAACCCAGCCACAGCGCCAGCCATGCGGCGACCGGCGCGGACCTGGTGACCACCGATGTGTTCACCAGCATGGGTTTCGAGGCGGAGAAGGAAGCGCGGCTGGAAGCCTTCCGCGACTACCAAGTGACGCCGGAGCTGATGAAGCTTGCCAAGCCGGACGCCTTGTTCATGCACTGTTTGCCGGCGCACCGGGGCGAGGAAGTGGCCGCCGCGGTGATAGACGGGCCGCAGAGCGTGGTCTGGGACGAGGCGGAAAACCGCATGCACGTGCAGAAGGCGCTGATCGAGTTCCTGCTGCTGGGCCAGCGCTACGACTGAACTGACGACGCGGGCGAGCCCGCCGTTTACGCGATTCGGCAAGGCCGCGCCAGGCGCGGGCCGGATCCGGCAATCAATGGATTTGAAAGAATACAAAATGTCTGACATCAAGAAAGTGGTACTGGCTTATTCCGGCGGTCTGGATACTTCGGTAATTCTCAAGTGGCTGCAGGATACCTACCAATGCGAGGTGGTGACCTTCACCGCCGACATTGGCCAGGGCGAAGAAGTGGAACCGGCGCGCAAGAAGGCGGTGTCGCTGGGCATCAAGCCGGAAAACATCTTCATTGACGATCTGCGCGAGGAATTTGTCCGCGACTTCGTGTTTCCGATGTTCCGCGCCAACGCCGTTTACGAAGGCGAGTACCTGCTGGGCACCTCGATCGCGCGGCCGTTGATCGCCAAGCGCCAGATCGAGATCGCCAATCAGGTGGGCGCCGACGCGGTGTCTCACGGCGCCACCGGCAAGGGCAACGACCAGGTGCGCTTCGAGCTGGGCTATTACGCGCTGAAGCCGGACGTCAAGGTGATCGCGCCGTGGCGCGAATGGGATCTGCTGTCGCGGGAAAAACTGCTGAACTACGCGGAAACCCACGGCATCGACATCAGCAAGAAGAAGAACGGCGGCAGCCCGTATTCGATGGACGCCAATCTGCTGCACATCTCCTATGAAGGCACGGTGCTGGAAGACCCGGCGGCGGAGCCGGAAGAGGATATGTGGTTGTGGACGGTGAGCCCGGAGAACGCGCCGGACCAGGCCGAATACATTGAGCTGAGCTATGAGAAGGGCGACATCACCGCGATCAACGGCGTGGCGATGAGCCCGGCCCAGGTGCTGACCGAGCTGAACCGCCTGGGCGGCAAGCACGGCATCGGCCGGCTGGACATCGTGGAAAACCGCTATGTGGGCATGAAGTCCCGCGGCTGCTACGAAACCCCGGGCGGCTCCATCATGTTGAAGGCGCACCGCGCGATCGAATCCATCACCCTGGACCGCGAAGTGGCCCACCTGAAGGACGAACTGATGCCCAAGTACGCCAAGCTGGTCTACACCGGCTACTGGTGGAGCCCGGAGCGTCTGATGCTGCAAGGCATGATCGACGCCTCCCAGGCCACGGTCAACGGCTGGGTGCGGCTGAAACTGTACAAGGGCAATGTGATCGTGGTGGGCCGCGAATCCAAGACCGACTCGCTGTTCGACCCCGCCATCGCCACCTTCGACGAAGACGGCGGCGCCTACAATCACGCCGACGCGGCCGGTTTCATCCGCCTGAACGCGTTGCGGATGCGGATTGCCGGCAACGCCAAACAGAAACGCGGCTAAAGCGCCGCGTTGGACCCCAAAAGCCCCCGCAGGGGGCTTTTTTTAATGACGCAAAATATGGAAACCAATCATCGATCCAATGCCTGGATCCCCTGGGCCTTCGTGCTGCTGTGGAGCACCGGCTTCATCGGCGCCAAACTAGGCCTGCCTTTCATCGGCCCGTTCACCTTTTTGGCGATACGGATGGGTCTGACCCTGCTGTGCTTCGGCGCGCTGATCGCCTGCTTCCGGCCCGCCTGGCCGGGCCTGGCGGCGGCCAAGCACCAATGGGCTTGCGGCGCGATGCTGCACGGCCTTTATCTGGGCGCCAGCTTCGCCGGCATCAAGCTGGCGGTGCCGGCCGGCATCACCGCGCTGATCGTCGGCCTGCAGCCGATACTGACCGCGATACTGAGCTGGCTGATGGGCGAGCAGCGGCTGAGCCGCATGCAATGGCTGGGCCTGGCGACAGGCTTTGGCGGCGCGCTGCTGGTGGTGCTGGGCGGCAAGGGCTTGCAGTTAGGCGCCAATCCCGGCCTGTGGCTGACCGCGCTGGCCTTGTGCGCGATCACCGCCGGCACCTTGTACCAGAAGCGTTTTGGCCAGGGCGTGCATCCGTTGACCGGCGCCTTCCATCAATACCTGGCGGCCTTTCTGATTACCGGCGCGCTGGCGCTGGGGCTGGAGCGCGGCGAGGCCATCCACTGGAACGCGCAACTGGCGCTGGCCCTGGGCTGGAGCGTGCTGGCGCTGTCGGTGCTCGCCATCCTGCTGCTGATGCGCATGTTGAAAGACGGCGATGTCAGCAAGGTGGCCAGCTATTTCTATCTGACGCCGGGTCTGGCCGCGGTGCAGGCCTGGTGGCTGTTCGACGAGCAATTGAGTCTGCTGGCGGTGGGCGGCATGTTGTTGGCCGCGCTGGGCGTCGCCCTGGTGTTGCAGAGGTTGCGCTGGCGCCGATAGGCGCGCGCGGGCATTGAGCCGGAGGGCGATGGCGAGTATCTTATTACGGCCAGGCGGGGCGCATCGCTAAGACCCCGCCGGTCCGTGATCTGCTGTGGACGCAAAGGATAACAAGTGTCGGAAGAACAATTCACCAATATTTCCATGATCGTGTGCCTGGGCGGCCTGATCATTTTCATGGGCTTCATCATCTGGGACCTGGGCAAGAAGGCTCAGGCCGGCAAGATGGGCATGTTCATCCTGTTCCTGGTACTGGGCTTCGGCGTGTCCGGCTTCCTGTTCAAGAATGTGCTGGTGGAGTTCCTGATCCAGAAATGAAGGCTCGCGAGACAGCGAACGGCCGGCAAGCGCGCTTGCCGGCTTTTTTATCGCCTACGGAAAGCGTGCGACGCCTCTAGTGACCGCGGTCCAGTATCAGCTTCAAGCCCAGCGCGATGAAGACGCTGCCGGCGACGCGGTCCAGCCACTGGCTGGCGCGGCGGCTCTTGGACAGCCATTGGCCGATGGTGCCGGAGAAATAGCCGAGGCAGCCGAAGATCAGCGCGCCTTGCAGCGTGAAGACCAGGCCGAGCGCGGCGATCTGCAGCCCGGCCGGACCCTGGGCCGGGTTGACGAATTGCGGTAGGAAGGCGAGGAAGAACAGCACCACCTTGGGGTTGATCGCATTGGCGATCAGGCCTTTGCGAAAGGTGGCGGCCAGCGGCGCGGCGTCCCGCCCGGCGGCGCCGGCCTGGAAGCTGGCGCCGGGGCTGCGCAGCGCCTGCCAGCCCAGATAGATCAGATAGCCGCCGCCGGCGAACTTCAGCAGCGTGAAGGCCAGCGGGGAGGCGGCGATCAGCGCGCTGACGCCGAGCGCGGCCAGCACCGTGTGGTTCAGGCAGCCCAAGGCGCAGCCCAGGCCGAAGGCCATGCCCTGGCGGCGGCCGCGGGCGATGCCCTGGCTCAGCACCATCAGATTGTCCGGGCCGGGCGACAGGGTGATCAGCATCGCGGCGGCGGCGAAGGCGAGCAATTGTTCCGGGGTGACGAGCATGGGCTTCTCTGGCGGTGGTTCGTGTCCGGATGATTCCGCATTTGCCGCCGGGAGACAAGCGCTTTGTCCGGCCGCGCCGGTCTCCCTTCGCGACGGCGCGTTCAGCCGGCCTCGTCCAGCGCGCTTTCGATTTCGCGGATGTGCGCTTGATGGCCCTGGATGCGCTGGCCGGTGGGCGGTCCCTTGAATTGCTTGCGCACGCCCAGCGCGAACCAGAACAAGGCGAGCACCAGCAGCAGCGCGACGGTCAGGTACAAGACCTTCTCATTCGGCGGCTGGATGCCGACGAAGACCAGCACCGCGCCGCCCAGCGTGGCCAGCGCGGCGATGGGCTTGGACGCCCGGCCCAGATCGAACGGCCCCTTGTGGGTCCAGCTGCGGCCCTCGGCGAACAGGCCGGCGGCGGACGGCAGGATGTAGGAAATGTACAGGAACACCGCGGCGCCGGTGGACAGCACCAGGAAGGCGTCGCCGTACAAGGTGGCGGCGATGGCGAGCGCGGCGCTGACCCAGATCGCCGGGCCCGGAGTGCGGTGTTGCGGATGCACCTGGCGCAGCCAGCGCGAGGCCGGCAGGCCGCCGTCGCGGGCGAAGGCGTACATCATGCGCGAGGTGGAGGTCAGGCAGGCCAGGCCGCACAGATAGTTGACCAGAAAGATGCCTATGCCCAGCGCCGCCTTCAAGGCCGGCGGCAGCGCGCTCAGCAGCAGATCGAAAAAGCCCATGCCGGCCTTGACCCCGGCGCCCAGGTCCGGCAGCACCAGCACGAAGGCGCAGATCATCAGATAGCCGAACACGCCGGACCACAGCACCGAGCGCAAGATGCCCTTGGGCACGTTGCGCGCCGCTTCGCGGGTCTCCTCCGAGGTGTGGGCGGAGGCGTCGTAGCCGGTCAGGGTATAGACGGTGAGCAGCAGGCCGGCCAGGAAGACCATCACCGTGTTGTCCATCCGCGGCCAGGCGCCGCCGTCGGCGCCGCTGTAATTGTGGAAGGTCCACAGCCGGGAGAAATCCAGCGGCCCGGGCGCGTAGATCAGCAGCGACACCACCAAGGCCAGGGTGACGACGAAGATCAGATAGCCGGACAGATCGGTCAGCCGGGTGGTGAGCTTGATGCCCAGGTGGTTGAGCCAGGCCTGGCTCAGCGCCACCACGGCGAGGAACAAGGTCTGCTGGCCCCAGCCCAGCTGTTCCGGGTTCAGGCCCAGCAGCGGCGCGACCAGGGTTTTGAAGAAGGGGTCGTAAACGCCGAAATTGACCGCGGCGGTGACGAAGATCAGTCCCAGCAGATTGATCCAGGCGGTGGTCCAGCCCAGGCCCTTGCCGCCCAGAATGGACGCCCAGTGGTAAAGTCCGCCGGCGGTGGGGTAGGCGGAGGCGATCTGGGCCATGGCCGCGGCGACGATGGCGGCGAACAGCGCGCCCAGTGGCCAGCCTATGCCGATGGCCGCGCCGCCGCCGGCGCTGAGTCCGGCCGGGAAGGCGGTGATGCCGCCGGCCAGCACGCAGATGATGGAAAAGGAGATGGCGAAGTTGGAAAAGCCGCTCATGCGTCGGGACAATTCCTGAGCGTAACCCATGCTGTGCAACAGTTTCTCGTCCTCGCCCACGGGCGCGGACTCATGCCGAACTGGTTCCATGATGTTCCTCTCTCATTGTGCATGTCTGTGGTTTTCCGCCTAGGCGCGCGTACGCGCCGGCGCCCGAACGGCGGCGGAGGCCGGCCGGGCCCTGGCCCGGTGATCCGGGCTTCGTGTCTATTTAGGAAGCGAGGCGCGGCGGCGCTCAGCCGGGCGGCGGCGTTCCGCTCATGGTGACCAGCGCGTCGAACAGCCTTTGCTGGCCGCTGTCGCGCTCGGCGGAGAGCTCGGGGTGCCATTGCACCGCGATCAACTGGGGAAAGTCGGCGATTTCTATCGCCTCGATCACGCCGTCCGGCGCCCAGGCCACCGGCACCACGCCGTGGCCGGGGCGGTCTATCGCCTGGTGGTGCCAGGACTGGGTGAGGACTTCGGTGCCGATCAGGCCCGCCAGGCAGGAATCGGCGGCGACGCGCACCGGGTGCGGCGTCGGCACGCGTGGCGGCGCGCGATGGGGCACGGCTTCGCCCACCACGTCCGGCAGGTGCAGGTGCAGGCTGCCGCCCAGCACGGTGTTGAGGATTTGCAGGCCGCGGCAGATCGCCAGCGTCGGCAGCTTGCGTTGCAGCAGCGCGCGCGCCAGCGCGATTTCGGTGGCGTCGCGCTCCGGGCTGAGGTTGTAAATGGTCGGGTGGCCGTCGCGGTCGAAGCGGGCCGGATCGATGTCGCCGCCGCCGATCAGCACCACGCCGTCCAGCTTGTCCAGCCAGCCGTCCACCATCTCCGGGCCCAGCGCCGGCAATTGCACCGGCGCGCCGCCGGCGCGCACCACCGCCGCCACGTATTCCAGCGGCGTGTGGTAGCCGTGCTCGGGCGTGGCCGGGTAGGTGGTCAGGCCGATCAGCGGGCGCCTCATCACAGCCTGCCTTGCTGCGCGGCGAGGAAGATCGCGCGGTAGTCGTCGGCGGACAGGGGCAAGGGGTTGCCGCCGTCGCTGGGGTCGGCCTTGGCCATGCGGCCGATGTCGGCGGCGGCGTCCGCGCCGATGCCGATCTCCGCCAGGGTGTGCGGAATGCCCAGGCCGGCGCGCAATTGCAGCACCCAGGCCAGAAAACCGTCGAAGCCGGCGTCGGCCAGGCCCAGGTAGCGGGCGGCGGCGCTCAGCCGTTCGGCTATCGCCGGCCGGTTGCGCACCAGCACATAGGGCAGCAGCACGGCGTTGGCCAGGCCGTGGTGAGTGTCGAACACCGCGCCGATGGGATGCGCCAGCGCGTGCACGCCGCCCAGGCCTTTCTGGAAGGCGGTGGCGCCCATGATGGAACAGGACAGCATCTGGGCGCGGGCTTCCAGATTGCCGCCGTCGGCGTGGGCCGCCGGCAGCCAGTCGTGCGCCAGCCGCATGCCTTCCAGCGCCACGCCCTGGGCGATGGGATGATAGAACGGGGAGCAGAAGGCTTCCAGATTGTGCACCAGCGCGTCGACGCCGGTGGCGGCGGTCAGCGCCGGCGGCAGGCCGACGGTCAGTTCCGGGTCCGCCAGCACCAGCTTGGGCAGCATGGCCGGATGGAAGATGATGACCTTGCGATGCGCGGCTTCGTCGATGATCAAGGACGCTCGTCCCACCTCGGAGCCGGTGCCGGCGGTGGTGGGCACCGCCAGCGTGGGCGCGACGCCGGCGGGATCGACGCGCAGCCAGTTGTCGCCCACGTCCTCGAAGTCCCACAGCGGGCGTTTTTGTCCGGACATCAAAGCGATGGCCTTGCCTACGTCCAGTGCGCTGCCGCCGCCGACGGCGACCACCCCGTCGTGGCGGCCATCGCGGAAGGCGGCGACGCCGGCGTCGACGTCGCGGCCCACCGGATTGGGGCGCATATCGCTGAACAAGGCGGTCTCCAGGCCGGCGTCGCTCAGCAAGCTCCGCAGCCGGGCCAGCATCGGCAGCCGGGCCAGGCCGGGGTCGGTGACCAGCAGCGGGCGGCGCATGCCCAGTTCGCGGCACAGCGCCGGCAGTTCGGCGGCGCGGCCGGCGCCGAAGCGGATGCTGGTCGGATAGTTCCAGTTGCCTTGCAGTTGCATCGCCTTACCCCTTGAGATGGAAGGATTTGACCCGGGTCAGCTGCTGATAGCCCAGCGTGGACAAGGACACGCCGCGGCCGGTGTCCTTGACCCCGGTCCAGGCCAGCGCCGGGTCCAGGTAGTCGCAGCGGTTCATGAACACGGTGCCGGTCTCCAGTTGCTGGCCCAGGCGGACGGCGGCGTCGCGGTCCGCGGTCCAGATCGAGGCGGTCAGGCCGTAGGCGCTGTCGTTCATTAGCCGCAGCGCCTCCTCGTCGGAGTCCACGGCCATGATGCCGATGACCGGGCCGAAGCTCTCCTCGCGCATCACGCTCATGGCGTGGTCCACGTCCACCAGCACTTGCGGCGCCAGATAGGCGCTGCCCGGCGCGTCGGCGGCGAAATGGCCGGCCGGAATCAGCGCGCGCGCGCCGGTGGCCAGCGCCGCCTGGATCTGGCCGCGCACGAAGTCTGCGGCGCCGGCGCGCACCATGGGCCCCAGATTGGTATCCGGGTCCAGCGGATGGCCGAAGCGATAGGTCCGGGTCAGCTCGACGAAGCCGTCAACGAAGTCTCGGTAGCGCTGGCGCTGCACATAGATGCGTTCGATGCCGCAGCAGGACTGGCCGGAATTGAAAAAAGCGCCGTCCACCAGGTTTTCTATCGCCGCCGGCAGGTCGGCGTCGGCGCGCACATAGGCCGGGTCCTTGCCGCCCAACTCCAGGCCGACGCCGATGAGGCGCTCGGCGGCCGCCCTTTGCACCGCGCGGCCGCCGCTGACCGAGCCGGTGAAGGCGACGAAGTCGATATCCGGCGTGGCCGTCAGTTTCAAGGTGGCGGCATGGTCCAGTTCCAGGGTCTGGAACACGCCGATGGGCAGGCCGGCGGCGGCGCAGGCCTGGCGGAACAGGTCGGCGATCAGCGGGGTTTGCGAGGAATGCTTGAGCAGCACGCAGTTGCCGGCGGCCAGCGCCGGCGCGATGGTGTTGATGGCGGTGAGGAAGGGGTAGTTCCACGGCGCCAGCACCAGCACCGTGCCCAGCGGTTCGCGGCGCAGCCAGCGCTCGAAGCCGGGCTTGGGCGCGGGGTGGAGGTCGGCCAGCGCCTCCTCGGCGATGTCCAGCATATGGCGCGCGCGCTCGGCCAAGCCGCCGATCTCGCCGGGGGACTGACGGATGGGCCGGCCTATCTGGCGGGTGACGGCGTCGGCGCAGTCGCTCTTGTGGGCGATCAGCCAGTCCACCGCCCGGCCGATCAAGGCCTTGCGTTCGGCCAGCGGCGTGGCGCGCCAGCCGGCCTGGGCGGCGCGGGCGGCGTCCAGCGCGGCCTGGGTCTGGACCGGGCTGGTGTAGCCGCGCTGCAGCAGGGTGGAACCGTCCAGCGGGGTGATGACGGAGTAGTTTTCGCTCATTTAGATGATCTCGAAGTAGCGTTTCAATTCCCAGTCGGTGACATGGCGCTGGAACTCGCGTTCCTCCCATTCGCGGGTGGCGGCGAAGTGATCGACGAAGTCGTCGCCGAACCAGTCGCGGGCGGCGGCGGAGCCGCGCAGCGCCTGAGCGGCCTCCCACAAGGTGCGGTGAAGTTTCAAATGGGGCGGGGCGTCCAGCAGATAGCCGTTGGCGCTGACCGGTTCTTCCGGCTCGATCCGGTGTTCGATGCCGTAGAGGCCGGCGGCCAGGCCGCTGGCCAGCGCCAGATAGGGATTGCTGTCGGCGCCGGGCAGGCGGTATTCGACGCGTTGCGATTTGGCGCTGCCGGGAATCGCGCGGATGGCCACGGTGCGGTTGTCCACGCCCCATAGCGAGCTGGTGGGCGCCCAATAGCCGGGCACCAGCCGGCGGAAGCTGTTGACCGTGGGCGCGGCCAGGCTCATGAATTCCGGCATCAGCCGCTGGATGCCGCCGATGAAGTGGCGCATCGCGTCGCTGATCGCGTGTTCGCGGCCCGGCTGGTGGAAGGCGCTGTCGCCGCCGTCGCGGCGGCGCAGCGAGATATGGATGTGGCCGCCCTGGCCGGATTGCTCCTGGTGCCACTTGGCCATATAGCAGAGCATGCGGCCCTGTTTCTCTGCCAGCACCTTGGAGAAGGTCTTGAAACAGACGGCGTTGTCGGCGGCGCGCAAGGCGTTGTCCACGCACAGCGCGGCTTCCAGCGCGCCGGGTCCGGTTTCCTCGTGCAGGCCTTCGATCGGCATCTGCATCCGCTCGCACAGGTCCAGCAGCGCGCGGTAGAAGTCGGTGTTTACCGAGCTGCGCAGAATGGAGTAGCCGAAGGCGCCGCTGCCCAGCGGCTTGGGGTGCTGGTACAGCCGCTGCTGCAGCGCGTCGTTGTCTTCGTCCACCGCCAGAAACTCGTATTCGAAGCCGGCCAGCACGTCGAAGCCCATGTCGCGCGCGCGCTCCAGCACCCGGCGCAGCAGGCCGCGCGGACAGAGGCTTTCCAGCCGGCCCACCACCTCGCCCTGGACGAAGATCATATCGCCTTCCAGCGGCAGGTCGCGGCAGGATTCGGGAATCAGCCGCACCTCGGCGTCGCCGTAGCCGCGGCCCCAACCGGTGAGCAGGGTGTTGTCGTACAACTTGTCGCCCACGTCCCAGCCGAACACCACGTCGCAGAAGCCGAAGCCGCCTTCCAGGGCGCACAGGAATTTGTCGCGCGACATGTATTTGCCGCACATCACCCCGTCCATGTCCACCAGGCCCACCTTGATCTGACTCAGGCGGCGTTCTTCGATCAAAACCTTCAAATCCGCGATTGTCTTTACGTCGCGTGCTTCCATCGCTGTCTCTCCCTGATTGCCGCGGTCTGACTTCCCCGATACCGGCAGAGCGTTCATCGTCTGGCTTGCAACTGTCTGTTTTGGCGGTGATTTGTCGCTGCCTTGTGGGCTGCTTTTTTGTCGCCGCCATGTTGTTTGGGTAGTATTATTCGTTAAAAAAAAATGAATCAAGCCAAATTTGTAATAAATATTAGAATATGGGCGGCAGTGTGGGCGCAATGACACAATGCCGTTTTTACACCGGCGCTGTTATGCTGCGCGGCACGAGGGCAGTCGTGCATCGCCAAAGGGGCAACAGAATGAGCCAAAGCCGCTCGATCGCGGAGCAAGTCCGCGCGCTGTTCGAAGCGTTGACCCCCACCGAACGCAAGGTGGGACGGGCGCTGCTGGCCAACTATCCGGTGGCCGGCCTGGAAACCATCGCGCAATGGGCGCAGCGCGCCGACGTCAGCGGCCCGACGGTGCTGCGCTTGATCGGCAAGCTGGGTTTCGACAATTACGCCGCCTTCCAGTCCGCGCTGCGCGCAGAACTGGAATTGCGCTTGCAATCGCCGCTGATGCGCCATGATCCGGGACAGTTGCAGGGAGACCATGATTTTCTGGCCAGCCACGCCGAGCGCATCGCCGAGCTGATGCGCCAGACCGCGGCCCAGGTGCCGCGCGCCGAGTTCGACGGCGCGGTGGACCTGCTGGGCGAGCGCAAGCACCGGATCTGGCTGCTGGGCGGGCGGTTGACCGATCCGCTGGCGGCCTATCTTTGCCACCATCTGAAAGTGGTGCGGCCGGACGTGGTGCATTTGCGCGGGGTGCCGGCAAGCTGGGCGGATTCGCTGGTGGACATGGGCCGGCCGGACGTGCTGGTGATCTTCGACATCCGCCGCTACTGGGACGACGCGCTGCGCATCGCGGAAATGGCGGCGCAGCGCAAGGCCAGCGTGCTGCTGTTCACGGATCAGTGGCTGTCGCCGGTGGCGCGCGTGGCGCGCTACACCTTGGCGGCGCACACCGCCGGACCGGCCGGCTGGGACAGCAACACGCCGCTGATGATGCTGGTGGACGCGGTGATCGCCGCCTTGAACGCGCGGCATTGGGACCGCATCAGCGGCCGGCTCAAGGAGGTGGAAGCGATGCGGGCGCGTTTGGGCGAAGGCGGCGAGGGCAACGAACGGGCGGCCGAGTGACAAGGGCGGAGCCAGCCTCTAAAATGTCGGCATCAAGCATTATTAGGAATATTTCATGCCGTCTTTCGATATCGTGTCCGAAGTGAACAAGGTGGAAGTGCGCAACGCCGTGGAGCAAGCCAATAAAGAGGTGTCCACCCGTTACGACTTCAAGGGCAGCGACGCCCGCATCGAAACCGGAGACAAGGAACTGACCTTGTACGCCGACGCCGAGTTTCAACTGGACCAGGTCAACGACATTCTGGTGAACAAGCTGTCCAAGCGCGGCGTGGACGTGCGCTGCATGGAGTACGGCAAGCTGGAAAAAGTCAGCGGCAACAAGGTGAAGAAAGTGCTGACGGTGAAAGAAGGGCTGGAGTCCGACCTGGCCAAGAAAATCGTCAAGCTGATCAAGGACGCCAAGCTCAAGGTGCAGGCCAGCATCCAGGGCGAAGCGGTGCGCGTGTCCGGCGCCAAGCGCGACGTGCTGCAGGAATGCATCGCGCTGATGCGCAAGGAAATCGCCGACGACAAGGAAAACGGCTTCCCGCTGCAGTTCAACAACTTCCGCGATTGAACGCCGTCGCGCGACATGAACACGCGCGAAATGAAAAAAGGAGCCGACAGGCTCCTTTTTTCATTGCCGTTCCGCTTTAACAGGCGGCGGCGCGGCGCAGCTGCAGCCGCTCCCATACCAGCCGCGCCTGTTCCTCCTCGGCGGAGCCGGTGGGCGGCAGCGGCAGCCGGCATTGGCCCACCGGCAGACCCTGCACCCGCAGCATGGCTTTCACCGACATCGAAAACACCGAAGCGTCGGTGTTGGAGAAGGCGAAGGATTCCTGCAAGCCGGCGTTGACGCGCCGCGCCTGCGCCGTGTCGCCCTGTTCGAAGGCGGCGATCATGCGGGCGAACTCCGGCCCGGTCCAGTGCGTGGAGGTGCCGACCACGCCCACCGCGCCCACCGCCAGCAAGGGCAGGGTCAGCGCGTCGTCGCCGGAGTAGAGCGAGAAGTGCTCGCCGGCGGCGGCCAGCAGCGCGGCCGCCGCGGCCGGGTCGCCGGTGGCGTCCTTGAAGGCGACGATATTGTCCACCTCGCGGAACAGCCGCAGCAGCACGTCGGCGGCGATGCGGCGGCCGGTGCGGCCCGGCACGTCGTAGACCATCAGCGGCAGCCGGGTGGCCGCGGCCACCGCGCGGAAATGGGCTTCGATGCCGGCTTGCGGCGGGCGGCTGTAATAGGGGCCGACCACGAAGACGCCGGCGGCGCCCAGGCCGGCGGCCTCGCGCGTCAGCGCGATCGCGTGTTCGGTGTGGCTGCTGCCGGTGCCGGCCAGCACCGGGATGGTGACCGCCTCGCTGACCGCGCGCACCAGATCGCGGCGTTCCTCGTCGCTCAGCGTCGGCGCCTCGCCGGTGGTGGCCGCCACCACCAGGCCGTCGCTGCCGTTGGCCGCCAGATGTCTGGCCAGTTGCCGCGCCGCGTCCAGATTCAGCCGGCCGGCCTCGTCGAAGGGCGTGACCATGGCGGTCAGCACCTTGCCCCAATGTTCTGTCATTTTGCTTCCTTTGTTCTTCTTGGCCGCCTTGGCGGCGGCTGTGGCCGATTCTACTCCTTATTGCGACGCCTTTCCCGCGGTTTCAGCCCAGACAGGCCTTGAGCGCCGCTTCCAATTCCGGGCGCAGGGCCGCGAGATCCGCGGTCGGCCCTTGGGTCAGCAAGGTCTGCGAAATGCTTCCGTAGCAAAGACAGTGAGCCATGCGCGCGGCGGCGTCCAGTCGCGGCGGCGGCTCGGCGGCGGCGGCCAATGCGGCGCGCCAGATATCCACGTATTGCTGATAGTGGCGGCGGTAGGCGTCCAGCGAAGACACGCGTCGTTCCAGTTGGAACAGCGCGCTCCAGGCCGGCGCCTGGCGTTGGATCGTGTCCAGTTGCAAGGTCAGCAGCGCGATGGCGATATCGCGGCGATCCGCGCCGCGGCGGGCGGCGGCGCATTGGCGCAGCGCGCCGGCCAGCGCGTGCACATGCTGATGGATGCACAGCGCGGCCAGGCCGTCCATATTGCGCACGTACTGATAAAAGGTGCCGACCGCCACGCCGGCGACGGCGGCCACCTCGCGCACCGTGGTTTTGGCGTAGCCGCGCGTGAGCAAAACCTGAACAAAGGCCTGTTGCAGCGCGATCAGGCTGGCGCGCGAACGCGACTGGCGCGGACGCCGGCGCGTGGCCGGCGCGGCCTGTTCGGCTTGCTGCGCCGCGGTGGGGGAAACCCGAACATGTCGCATCGCCGCTTTCCTTATACTTTCGTCATGGCCGCGAACGCGGCGCGAGGAGACGGAACGATGATCTGGCAAACCCATGAAGTGAGCAACCAGTACGAAGAACTGGCGGATTACTCGCTGTACGACAGCGACCCGGCTTTGCGCGAGGCGCTGCGGCGCGCCGACGCGGGCTGGTCCGAGGCCGGGCTCAGCGCCTACGGCGAGCGCCTGGGGCGGGCGGACAGCTTCGAACTGGCCGAGCAAGCCAACCGCCATGCGCCGGAGTTGCGGGCTTTCGATCGCCGCGGCCGTCGCGTCGACCAGGTGAATTCCCACCCGGCCTGGCACCAGTTCTTGGCGCTGTATCGTGAGCAGGGCCTGGTGAGCCTGCCTTTCGACAGTCAGCGGCCGGGCCGCTGGACCGCGGCGATGGCCGGCCTCTATCTGCATGGCCAGGTGGAAGCCGGCAGCTTGTGCCCGGCGACGATGACCCAGGCCGCCATTCCCTTGCTGCGGCGCGAGCCGGCGCTGTGGGCGCAGCTGGGCGACAAGCTGTTCAGCCGCGTTCACGACAGCCGCGATCTGCCGCTGGAACGCAAGACGTCGGCCTGGATAGGCATGGGCATGACCGAGAAGCAGGGCGGCTCCGACGTGCGCGCCAACACCACCCAGGCGACGCCCTTGGGCGCCGGGGGCCGCGGCGGAGAATACCTGCTGCGCGGCCATAAGTGGTTCTGGTCGGCGCCGATGTGCGACGCCCATCTGGTGGTGGCCAAGACCGCCGACGGCGCGCCGTGCTGCTTCTATCTGCCGCGCTGGCGGCCGGACGGCGAGCGCAACGCGGTGCGGATCCAGCGCCTGAAGGACAAGGTGGGCAATCGCAGCAACGCCGGGTGCGAGGTGGAGTTCCAGGACGCCTGGGGCGTGCTGATCGGCGAGGAGGGCCGCGGCATTCCCACCATCATCGAAATGGCCGGCTACACCCGGCTCAACTGCGTGATCGGCAGCGCCGCGCTGCTGCGCCAGGGCGCGGTGCAGGCGCTGGCCTACGCGCGGCGGCGCATGGCCTTCGGCAAGCGGCTGGCCGAGCAGCCGCTGATGCGCGCGGTGTTGGCGGACCTGGCGCTGGAAAGCGAGGCGGCGCTGCAATTGGCGGCGCGGCTGTCCGAGGCCTTTGAACGAGAGGACGCGCCGGCGCAGCGGGGTTGGAAGCGCATCGTCACGCCGGCGGCCAAGTTCTGGGTGTGCAAGCGCGCGGTGGAGCTCAGCGGCGAGGCGATGGAAGTGTTCGGCGGCAACGGCTATGTCGACGGACCGATGGCGCGCCTGTATCGCGAAGCGCCGTTGAATTCGATCTGGGAGGGCTCCGGCAATGTGATGTGCCTGGATCTGATCCGCGCGCTGCAGCGCGAGCCCGAAGCCTGGCAGGCGCTGCTGGAGGATTTGGCCGGCCTGTCCGGCGGCGAGCCGGCGCTGGCGGCGGCGCTGGCGCAATTGCGCCAGATGGCCGCCAGGCCGGCCGAGCTTGAGCCTTTGGGGCGGCGTTTCGCCCAATTGCTGGCGCTGACGGCGCAAGCCTGCCTGCTGGCGCGCCATGCGCCGTCGGCTTCGGCCCAGGGTTTTATCGCCAGCCGTTTGGACGACGGGCAATGGGGGCGGGTGGCCGGCGCGCTGAACGGATGCCGGCTGGATATCGAGGCTATCCTGCAGCGCGCCTTGCCGGTCTGAGTCGGACTCAGAGCGCGTCGCCCGGCACCCGCACCCAACCCTCCATCAACACCCGCGCGCTGCGGCTCATCACCGCCTTGGTCACCGTCCAGACGCCGTTTTCCTGACGGGCTTCGGCGCCGACGCGCAAGGTGCCGGACGGATGGCCGAAGCGCACCATCCGGCGCTTGCCGCCGCCGGCGGCCAGGTTGACCAGGGTGCCGGGAATGGCCGCGGCGGTGCCTATGGCCACCGCGGCGGTGCCCATCATCGCGTGATGCAGTTTGCCCATGGACATGGCCCGCGCCAGGAGGTCGATGTCGGCGGCGCGCACCGGCTTGCCGCTGGAGGCGGTGTAGTCGGCCGGCGGCGCGACGAAGGCGATCTTGGGCGTGTGCTGGCGGCTGGCGATTTCTCCCAGCGTTTCAATCAACCCCATCTTCAACGCGCCGTGGGCCCGGATGGCCTCGAAGCGCGCCAGCGCCGCCGGGTCGGCGTTGATCGCGTCCTGCGACTCGGCGCCGCTGTAGCCGATGTCGGCGGCCTTGACGAAGATGGTGGGGATGCCGGCGTTGATCAGCGTGGCCGGGAAGACGCCGACGCCGGGGACTTCCAGCGTGTCCACCAATTGGCCGGTGGGGAACATCGCGCCGCCGTCGCCATCGCCTTCATCGGCCGGGTCCAAGAACTCCAGCGCAATCTCGGCGGCGGGGAAGGTGACGCCGTCCAGCTCGAAATCCCCGGTTTCCTGCACCTGGCCTGCGGTGATGGGCACATGGGCGATGATGGTCTTGCCGATATTGGCCTGCCAGATGCGCACGCTGCACACGCCGTTGGCGGGAATGCGCGCCGGATCGATCAGGCCGCCGGCGATGGCGAAGGGGCCGACCGCGGCGGACAGATTGCCGCAGTTGCCGCTCCAGTCGACGAAGGCTTTGTCTATGCCGACCTGGCCGAACAGATAATCGACGTCGTGGCCCGGGCGCGAGGAGGGGGACACGATCACGGTCTTGCTGGTGCTGGAGCTGGCCCCGCCCATGCCGTCTATCTGCTTGCCGTAAGGGTCCGGGCTGCCGATCACGCGCAGCAGCAGCGCGTCGCGCGCCGCGCCCGGCCGGCGCGCGGCCTCCGGCAAGTCCTGCAAACGGAAGAACACGCCTTTGCTGGTGCCGCCGCGCATATAGGTGGCGGGGATGCGGATCTGGGCAGACTGAGTCATATGCTGTTTTTCCTGTGCTTGCGGCGGTTCCGTTGTCGGGACGCCGCTGTGTTCATTGTGTCCGGGCGTTTAGCGCTTGCCAGATCGCTTCTAGGACCGCGTCCTGATTGTGCAGAATATCGTTGTTCCAGAAGCGCATGACTCTGAAGCCCTGCGCCTGCAGCCAAGCGTCGCGAGCGGCGACGCCGCGGCTTTCATGATGCTGGCCGCCGTCCGCCTCTATGATTAGCCGCGAGCCGAAGTGGACGAAATCGACGATGTAGGGGCCGATCGGCTGTTGGCGGCGGAATTTCTCGCCGTTCAGCCGGTGGGCGCGGAGCTGCTTCCAGAGTCGCTGTTCGGCGTCGGTCATATTGCGCCGTAAGGACTTGGCGAAATCGAGCTGGCGCATACCCCTCTCCCCAACCCCTCTCCCGCAGGGGGAGAGGGGCTTGCTGAGCTGCTGACAGTTAGTTGGCGTGCCTTACCTTGGTTGGCAAACCAAGCGATGGAGTCGCTGGCTCGTGCCAGAAATAAAATGAAGTTGAAAGGCTCCCCCTCCCGTGAGGGAGGAAGGACTTGCTGAGTTGCTGACAGTTAACCTGCCTACCTTACCTTATTGGCAAACCAAGCGATGGAATCGTCGGCTCGTGCCAGAAATAAAATGAAGTTGAAAGTCCCCCCTCCCGCGAGGGAGGAAGGGTTTGCTGAGCTGCTGACATTTAGCCTGCGAGCCTTACCTTGTTGGCAAACCAGGCGATGGAGTCGCTGGCTCATGCCATAAATAAAATGAAGTTGAAAGGCTCCCCCTCCCGTGAGGGAGGAGGGGTTTGTTGAGCTGCTGGCAGTTAACCTGCCTACTTTACCTTGTTGGCAAACCAGGCGATGGAATCGTCGGCTGATGCCATAAATAAAATGAAGTTAAAAGTCACCCCTCTCCCCTTGAGGGAGAGGGGCCGGGGGAGAGGGGTTCAGCCTCCCGCCCCCTCCAAAAAGTCCTGCGCGAAACGCTGCAGCACGCCGCCTGCCTCGTAGATCGACACTTCTTCCGCGGTGTCCAGCCTACAGGTCACCGGCGCTTGCTCCGTTCGGCCGTCCTTGCGGTGGATCAGCAGCGTCAGCTCGGCGCGCGGCTGGCGCTGGCCGATCACGTCGTAAGTTTCGCTGCCGTCCAGCGCCAGCGTCTTGCGGTTGACGCCGGGTTTGAACTCCAGCGGCAGCACGCCCATGCCGATCAGATTGGTGCGGTGGATGCGTTCGAAGCCTTCGGCGACGATGGCCTCGACGCCGGCCAGGCGCACGCCCTTGGCCGCCCAGTCGCGCGAACTGCCCTGGCCGTAGTCGGCGCCGGCGACGATGATCAGCGGCTGCTTGCGCCGCATATAGGTTTCGATCGCCTCCCACATCCGCATCGTCTCGCCTTCCGGCTCCACGCGCGCCAGCGAGCCCTGGCGTACCGAGCCGTCTTCGTTCAACACCATTTCATTGAACAGCTTGGGGTTGGCGAAGGTGGCGCGCTGCGCGGTCAGGTGATCGCCGCGGTGGGTGGCGTAGGAGTTGAAGTCCTCCTCCGGCAGGCCCATTTTCGCCAGGTATTCGCCGGCCGCCGAGTCCAGCAGAATGGCGTTGGAAGGCGATAGGTGGTCGGTGGTGATATTGTCCGGCAGCAGGGCCAGCGGACGCATGCCGCGCAGCGTGCGCTCGCCGGCCAGCGCGCCCTCCCAGTACGGCGGGCGGCGGATATAGGTGGACTGCGGCCGCCATGCGTACAGCGGGCTGGCCTTGGCGGCGCCGTCGCGCCGGATGGCGAACATCGGCTCGTAGACCTGGCGGAAATGTTCGGGCTTGACCGCCTGGCGCAGCACCGCGTCTATCTCCGCGTCGTCCGGCCAGATGTCCTTGAGCCGGATCTCCTTGCCGTCGGCGACGCCCAACACGTCTTTTTCGATGTCGAAGCGCATGGTGCCGGCGATGGCGTAGGCGATCACCAGCGGCGGCGAGGCCAGGAAGGCCTGTTTGGCGTAGGGGTGGATGCGGCCGTCGAAGTTGCGGTTGCCGGACAGCACCGCCGTCGCGTACAGATCGCGTTCCACAATCTCCTGCTGGATCTTGGGCTCCAGCGCGCCGGACATGCCGTTGCAGGTGGTGCAGGCGAAGGCGACGATGCCGAAACCCAGCTGTTCCAGCTCAGACAGCAGGCCGGCTTCCTTCAGATAGAGCTCAACCGCCTTGGAGCCGGGCGCCAGCGAGGACTTCACCCAGGGTTTGCGGGCGAGGCCCAGCCGGTTGGCGTTGCGCGCCAGCAGGCCGGCGGCGATCACATTGCGCGGGTTGGAGGTATTGGTGCAGCTGGTGATGGCGGCGATGATCACCGCGCCGTCCGGCATCAGGCCTTGGGCCTCCTCCGCGCGCGCCTGCGCCAGATTGACGGCGATGCCGCGTTCGGCCAGCGCCGACACCGGCAGCCGCTTGTGCGGGTTGGACGGGCCGGCCAGGTTGCGGCCCACGCTGGACAGGTCGAAGCGCAGCACTCGCTCGTACACGACGTTTTGCAGCGTGTCGGCCCACAGTCCGGCGGTCTTGGCGTAGCTTTCCACCAGCCGGACCTGCTCATCGCTGCGGCCGGTCAGCTTCAGATAGGAGAGGGTCTGCTCGTCGATGAAGAACAGCGCCGCGGTGGCGCCGTACTCCGGCGCCATATTGGAGATGGTGGCGCGGTCGCCCAGGGTCAGCGCCGCCGCGCCCGGGCCGTAGAATTCCAGATAAGCGCCCACCACTTTTTGCTGGCGCAGGAATTCGGTCAGCGCCAGCACCACGTCGGTGGCGGTGATGCCTGGGCCGGGCTTGCCGGACAGCTCCACGCCGACGATGTCCGGCAGCCGCATCCAGGAGGCGCGGCCCAGCATCACGTTTTCCGCTTCCAGGCCGCCGACGCCGACGGCGATCACGCCCAGCGCGTCCACGTGCGGGGTGTGGCTGTCGGTGCCGACACAGGTGTCCGGGTAGGCCACGCCGTTGTCGGCGTGGATCACCGGCGACATTTTCTCCAGATTGATCTGGTGCATGATGCCGTTGCCGGCGGGGATCACGTCGACATTGTCGAAGGCGCTCTTGGTCCACTCAATGAAATGGAAGCGGTCTTCGTTGCGCCGGTCTTCGATCGCGCGGTTCTTTTCGAAAGCCTGCGGGTCGAAGCCGCCGCATTCCACCGCCAGCGAATGGTCGACGATCAACTGCACCGGCACCACCGGATTGACCTGGGCCGGGTCGCCGCCCTGATCGGCGATGGCGTCGCGCAGGCCGGCCAGGTCCACCAGGGCGGTCTGGCCCAGGATGTCGTGACAGACCACGCGCGCCGGGAACCAGGGGAAATCGCGCTCGCGCTTGCGATGGGCGATCTGCTCCAGGCAGTCGCCCAGCAGCGCCGGTTCGCAGCGGCGCACCAGGTTTTCGGCGTGGACGCGGCCGGTGTAGGGCAGTTGCTCCCAGGTGCCGGGGCGGATGGCGTCGACGGCGGCGCGGGCGTCGAAATAGTCGAGCCCGGTGCCGGGCAGGGGAATGCGGTAAGCGGAATTCATCATGTCTTGGCCAATTTGAAAATCAGGGGCGGGGGCGCGACGGCCCCCGGTCCGGTCAGCGCTGTTCCAGCGGCACGAACACCTGGTCTTCCGGTCCGGTGTAGTTGGCGCTGGGGCGGATGATCTTGCCGTCCTGGCGTTGCTCGATCACGTGCGCGCTCCAGCCGCTGGTGCGGGCGATGACGAACAGCGGGGTGAACATGGCGGTGGGCACGCCCATCATGTGGTAACTGACCGCGGAAAACCAGTCCAGATTGGGGAACATCTTCTTGATGTCCCACATCACGGTTTCCAGCCGTTCGGCGATGTCGAACATCTTGCTGTTGCCGGCGGACTTGGACAGTTCGCGCGCCACGTCCTTGATCACCTTGTTGCGCGGATCGGAGATGGTGTAGACCGGGTGGCCGAAGCCGATCACAACTTCCTTGCGCTCCACGCGCTCGCGGATGTCGGCCTCGGCGTCGGCCGGGCTTTCATAGCGTTGCTGAATGTCGAAGGCCACTTCGTTGGCGCCGCCGTGCTTGGGGCCGCGCAAGGCGCCGATGGCGCCGGCGATGGCGCTGTGCATGTCCGAGCCGGTGCCGGCGATGACGCGGGCGGCGAAGGTGGAGGCGTTGAATTCATGCTCGGCGTAAAGATTGAGCGAGGTGTGCATCGCGCGCACCCATTCCTGAGACGGTTTTTCGCCGTGCAGCAGGTGCAGGAAGTGGCCGCCTATGCTGTCGTCGTCGGTTTCCACCTCGATGCGCTTGCCGTTGTGGCTGAAATGATGCCAGTACAGCAGCATCGAGCCCAGGCTGGCCATCAGCCGGTCGGCGATGTCGCGCGCGCCGGCCTGGTTGTGATCGTCCTTCTCCGGCAGCGCGCAGCCCAGCGCGGACACGCCGCTGCGCATCACGTCCATGGGATGGGCGCTGGCCGGCAGCGCCTCCAGCACCGCCTTCACCGCGGCCGGCAGGCCGCGCAGCGATTTCAGCTTTTTCTTGTAGCCGACCAGCTCGGCCTTGTTTGGCAGCTTGCCGTGAACCAGCAGATAGGCCACTTCCTCGAATTCGCAACGGCCGGCGAGGTCGAGGATGTCGTAGCCGCGGTAGTGCAGATCGTTGCCGCTGCGGCCCACGGTGCACAGCGCGGTATTGCCGGCGGCGACGCCGGACAGGGCTACGGATTTCTTGGGTTTGATGCCAACAACGGTTTCGCTCATGCTTTTCTCCTGATCGCAGACCTGCGGAATGATTATTTTTCGTAGAAAACGGCCAGCCAGACGCTGTCCCGCTCCGGCGCGGTCCAGGCCACCCGGTGCCGGCGACGCGCGGGGATGGCCACGCAATCGCCCGGTTTCAGCCTGAGACGCCGGGGCGGGTCCTGGTATTCCAGTTCCGCCGCGCCGGACAGCAGCAGCACCCATTCATCTTCGTCCTGTTCGTACCAGAATTCCTCCGGCGAAGCATGGCCGCGCGAGACGATGCGCTCGACGCGGAAGCCTTTCGCGCCGCTGAATAAAGTCTGCAGCAACTCTTCCGGCAACTGCGCCGGGATGTCGCCAAACAGATTATTCGGCACCATGGCCTTCCTGGCGGAACAGCGCGTCCAGCTTTTGTTCGTAGGCGTGGTAGTCCAGATGGCTGTACAGATCGGCGCGCGTCTGCATGGTGTCCAGCACCGCCTGTTGGCCGCCGTCGCGGCGGATCGCGCCGTAGACGTCGAGCGCGGCCTGGCTCATCGCGCGGAAGGCGGACAAGGGATAGAGCACCAGGCCGACGCCGTGTTCGCCCAGCTCGCGGGTATTGAACAGCGGGGTGGCGCCGAACTCGGTGATATTGGCCAGCACCGGCACTTTCACCGCCTCGGCGAAGCGGCGGTACATGGCCAGATCGGTCATCGCCTCCGGGAAGATCATGTCTGCGCCGGCTTCGACGCAGGCGACGGCGCGCGCGATGGCGGCGTCCAGGCCCTCCACCGCCAGCGCGTCGGTGCGCGCCATGATCACGAAGCCGTCGTCGCGGCGCGCGTCCACCGCCGCCTTGACGCGGTCCGCCATTTCCTCCTGGCTGACGATGGCCTTGTTGGGGCGATGGCCGCAGCGTTTTTGCTGCACCTGGTCCTCGATATGCACCGCGGCGGCGCCGGCCTTCTCCAGGCTGCGGACCGCACGGGCGATATTGAAGGCGCCGCCCCAGCCGGTGTCGATGTCCACCAGGAGCGGCAGTTCGGTGACGTCGGTGATGCGGCGCACGTCGATCAGCACGTCTTCCAGCGTGGTGATGCCCAAGTCCGGGATGCCGCAGGAGCAGGCGGCCACGCCGCCGCCGGACAGATACAGCGCCTTGAAGCCGGAGTGCTCGGCCAGCCGGGCGGCGTAGGCGTTGACCGCGCCCACCACCTGCAAGGGCTGTTCTTGTGCTACCGCCAGACGGAAGCGTTGGCCGGGAGTGCTCATCGCGTTGGGTTCCTAAAAGTTGCGGAGAAACGGCAAAGCCGTGAAGTCGGAAACTATTTGGCTTTGCATTGTTATCTCTATGTCATTCAAGCAAGTGCTTGGTAGGAGTGTAAGGGCTGGTTTGAGCGCTGGCAATACGGTTAAAACAAATGTTCAAGTTTTGTTCGAGGTCTGTTATGTTTCGCTGCTGAATCGCGTGGGGGAACTCATCGCAAGCGCGGTGGTCTAGTCACAGTCCACATACAACGACCACAAACACGACTAGTGGGCAAATCAGGGAGCATAACAACGACATGAGTGATCGGGATCTCGATCAACAGTTGGTGGAGCGTGCCCAGCGAGGTGAAAAAAGAGCTTTCGATCTGCTTGTTGCCAAGTATCAGCGACGTCTCGCCAGGTTGTTGTCGCGGTTTATCCGCGACGGCGCAGACATCGAGGATGTGACGCAAGAGGCGTTTGTCAAAGCGTATCGTGCCTTGCCGTCGTTTCGTGGCGAGAGCGCGTTTTACACATGGCTGTACAGAATCGGCATCAATACTGCCAAGAATTTCCTTAGCGCCTCCGGACGTCGTCCGGTGGTCAACAGCGAGATAGAGGACGAGGACGGCGAGAGCTTCGACATGGCGTCGCAGCTGCCCGACCTGAACACGCCCGAAACCGAGCTGATGAATAAGGAGATTCTGGCAACGGTCAATGCCGCCGTGGAGGCTTTGCCGGAGGAACTAAGAACCGCAATTTCGCTCAGGGAAATGGACGGTCTATCCTACGATGAAATCGCCAAGGTGATGGATTGCCCGATAGGCACCGTGCGCTCGCGGATTTTCCGGGCGCGCGAGGCGATTGCTGCCGAGCTCAGGCCTTTGCTGGATACGGCCAAGAACAGAAGGTGGTAGGTATGAAAGAAACGATATCCGCGATGATGGATGGCGAACTGGACGACTCTGACATAGGCAGAGCCATCGCCTCCATTTCATCTGACAAGCAACTGGATGCCGCCTGGGGCGAGTATCACTTGATTGGCGACGCGATGCGCGCCAACCGCATGGTTGCGCTCAATGTGCGAGAGCAGGTCGCCAGCCGGCTGGCGGACGAGCCCACGGTGCTTGCGCCGCGGGGCTGGTTGCGCCCGGCGCGCGGCCGCGCCGCAGGCGGGGTGGCCTTGGTCGCTAGCGTCCGCACCGCAGGCGCGGTGGCGCTGGCCGCCAGCGTGAGCTTCGCTGCCGTGGTGGGCTGGCAGCAGCTCTCGCACCGCGGCGAGCCGGCCTCGCTGGTGGCGGACAAGGGCGTGCCGGTGCAAGTGGCCCAGCCGGCGCAAGCCAGCCAGCCCGAGCGCGACGACCCCTATTTGCTGGCTCATCAGGAAGTGACCTCCGAACAAGGCAATATGAAAGTATCCTACGGAAACGGAGCTCGCCGTTAAATGCGTGTAATTCCTCTGATCAGTTTGATGGTTGTGGCGGCCGCGCCTGCCGCCCATGCAGAGGATGACTGGCAGCTGCTGCGCAATGTGGCGGCTGCCGGACGCCAGCAGGCGCTGAACGGCACCTATCTGCACCAGATGAACGGCACGCTGGAAACCTTCCACATCGTCAGGGAAGGCCAAGGCGAAGCCATGCGGGAAAAGCGGACGTCCTTGGACGGGCCTTCCCGCGAAATTGTCCGCAAAGGCAATGAGCTGGCCTGTTTCGCGCCGGACAAGAAAGCCTTGAACGCGGCCAAGATCAGCGCGATGCGCCTGTTTCCGGCCTTGCTGCCGGAGGACATGAGCGAGATCAACCAGTCGTATGCGCTCAAGCACGTGGGCAGCGACCGGGTGGCTCAGCGCGATTGCAATCTGCTGGAGCTGCGGCCCAAGGACAGGCAGCGCTACAGCCTGCGCATGTGCGTGGAGCCGCTGACCTCGCTGCCTTTGAAGATGGTGACCTTGTCGCCCAAGGGCGAGGCGGTGGAGCAGTTCACCTTCACCGACATCGACCTGAACGGCCCCAAGGACAAGCGAGCCTATCGGCCCAAGTTCGCGCAGAAGTTCCTGCTGCGCTCCGGCGGCGCGTCGACGCCGCAGGCCGGCGCGCAAGTGGACAACGATGTGTCCGGGCTGCCCAACGGCTTCCATCTGCTGCGCTCGGTGCAGCGCAGTCTGCCGGGCCAGGCGGGCAAGTCGGTGCGCCACATGGTGTATTCCGACGGCTTGGTGATGCTGTCGCTGTTCGTCGAGACGCAGCCGGAAGGCGCGCGGCTGGAACGTAGCAGCAATCTGCACGGCGCCATCAATATGGCCACCGGTCCGCAAGGCAGCTATCAGCTGACCGCGGTGGGCGATATGCCCGAGCCGGCGATGATGGGGCTGCTGAAAGGGTTGAAAGTCAGCCTCAAGCCATGACGGCCAAGCTCGTGGACGTTCCTGCAAGCCCGTCCGGAGGCCCGGCCTCCGGCGGCGCGCTTGCGCGGAACGGACCGGGCGGCGCCGGCGCCTTGACGCCGGCTTTCCTGTTTTTCTCGGCGGCGAACGCCGCGGCCGGGCGCCTGGCGCGCGGCCGGTTCGACGCTGAAATTCCCCAGCCGGCTTCCGCCGGCGCGTCTCAAACACAACATATCAAGATGGAGCGCTCATGCCGGTTAAAAAACTGATTGTTTCCGCCATGCTGGCGGCCTCTATTATGGCGGGCGCGGTGCCCGCTGCAATGGCCGCGGAACTGCCGGACTTCAGCCAGATTGTCTCTAACGAGGGCAAGGCCGTCGTCAACATCAGCACCAAGTCCACGGTGCGCGAGGTCAGCAACGATCTGCCCGAGGGCATGAGCGGCGACCCCTTCTTTGAATTCTTCCGTCGTTTCGCGCCGCCGCGCGCCCAGGAGCGGCAAGAGTCGTCGCTGGGTTCCGGCTTCATCATTTCCGCCGACGGCTATGTGCTGACCAATGCGCACGTGGTGGCCCGCGCCGATGAAATCACCGTCAAGCTGACGGACAAGCGCGAGTACAAGGCCAAGGTGATAGGCTCCGACGCCCGTACCGACGTGGCGTTGTTGAAAATTGAAGCCGACAAGCTGCCGGTGGTGCGCCGCGGCGACGCCAATGCCTTGAAGGTGGGTGAAGGCGTGTTGGCCATCGGCTCGCCGTTCGGCTTCGAGAACACCGCCACTTCCGGCATCGTCTCCGGCAAGAACCGCATGCTGCCGGATGAAACCTTCGTGCCCTTCATTCAGACCGACGCCGCGATCAACCCCGGCAATTCCGGCGGCCCGCTGTTCAACGCCAGGGGCGAAGTGGTGGGCGTCAATTCCCAGATCTTCAGCCGTTCCGGCGGTTTCATGGGCATTTCCTTCGCCATCCCCATTGATGTGGCGATGGACGTGGTGGCTCAGCTGAAGGCCAAGGGCCATGTCAGCCGCGGCAAGATCGGCGTGGTGATCCAGGAGTTGAGCCAGGATCTGGCCGCCTCCTTCGGCCTGGCCAAGCCGGCCGGCGCGCTGATCAACGCGGTGGAGCCGGGTGGCCCGGCGGCCAAGGCCGGCGTCAAGCCCGGCGACATCATCCAGCAAGTGGACGGCAAGCCGGTTGAATCCGGCTCCGATCTGCAGCGGCTGATCGGCAGCATTCCGCCCGGCAAGCCGGTGACCTTGGGCCTGTGGCGCGCTCGCGCCGCGGTGTCGGCCAAGGTGGTGCCGGTGGAGCAGCAGGATCAGGACCCGAGGCTGGCGCAGCGCGAATACCGCGGCTCGCAGCAGGAGCGTCCGGCCGAGCAGAGCTTCTCGCAGATCGGTTTGCGGCTGCAGGTGCTGAATCCGGCGCAGTTGCAGCGCGCCGGCATCAAGTACGGCCTGCTGGTGCGCGGCGCCAATAATGTGGCGATGCGCGCGGGCATTCAGCCGGGCGACGTGATCGTGGGCATCGGCAGCGAGCCGCTGGCCAATGTCGAGCAGCTGAAGTCCGCCTTGTCCGCGGCCAAGAAGGGCTCGTCGATCGCGCTGCAAGTGCTGCGTCAGGGGATTACCCAGTTCATCCCGCTGCCGGTGGGCGACGGCAAGTGAGACTGACGCTGTATTTCCGCGAATACTGCAGCTTGTGCCATCAGATGCTGGCCGAGCTGCAGCCCTGGCGCGAGCGCTACGGCTTCGAGCTGGACGTCGTCGATGTCGACGCCGACCCGGAGCTGGAGCGCCGCTTCAACGAACTGGTGCCGGTTCTGATGGCGGATGAGACCGAAATCTGCCATTGGCGCCTGGATCAGGCCGCATTGGCTGCACATTTGGGCGAAATCGGCTAAAATCCGCGCCAGTGTGAGTTTATATCGGGGGCACTTGGGTGCCCCCGCTTGCTGGATGGGCTGTTAACGGCTTTAGAGGTCGCAATCCTGATGATGAGCCGCTTTCATCAGGCCCGCGGCTTCCATCGGCAGTTCCGGGCACGCTAGCGTGCCCTTATCTTTTGCTGGATATCATGAAAAACATTCGAAATTTCTCGATCATTGCCCATATCGACCATGGCAAATCGACCCTGGCCGACCGCTTCATTCAATTCTGTGGCGGCCTGGAAATGCGCGAAATGAGCGCCCAGGTGCTGGACTCGATGGACATCGAGAAAGAGCGCGGCATCACCATCAAGGCGCAGACCGCGGCCTTGAGCTACAAGGCGCGCGACGGTCAGGTCTATAACCTGAACCTGATCGACACCCCCGGACACGTGGACTTTTCCTATGAAGTGTCGCGCTCGCTGTCCGCCTGCGAAGGCGCGCTGCTGGTGGTGGACGCCTCGCAAGGCGTGGAAGCGCAGACCGTGGCCAACTGCTACACCGCTATCGAGCTGGGCGTGGAAGTGGTGCCGGTGCTGAACAAGATCGACCTGCCGGCCGCCGAGCCGGAGCGCGTCAGCCAGGAAATCGAAGACATTATCGGCATCGAGGCGGCGGACGCGGTGCGCGCTTCGGCCAAGTCCGGCATCGGCATCGAGGACATTCTGGAAGAAGTGGTCAGCAAGGTTCCGCCGCCAAAGGGCGATGCGGGCGGCCCTCTGAAGGCTTTGATCGTCGACTCCTGGTTCGACAACTACGTCGGCGTGGTGATGCTGGTGCGCGTGATCGACGGTTCGCTGAAGCCCAAGGACAAGATCAAGTTCATGGCCACCGGCGCCGAGCATCTGTGCGAGCAGGTGGGCGTGTTCACGCCCAAATCCGTCCAGCGTCCGAATCTGAACGCGGGCGAGGTGGGTTTCGTCATCGCCGGCATCAAGGAATTGAAATCGGCCAAGGTCGGCGACACCATCACCCTGGTGTCCAAGCCGGCCACCGAGGCGCTGCCGGGCTTCAAGGAAGTGCAGTCCCAGGTATTCGCCGGCCTGTATCCGGTGGAAAGCCACGACTACGAAGCGCTGCGCGACGCGCTGGAAAAACTGCAGTTGAACGACGCTTCGCTGAAGTACGAGCCGGAAGTGTCGCAGGCGCTGGGCTTCGGCTTCCGCTGCGGCTTCCTCGGCCTCCTGCACCTGGAGATCGTGCAGGAGCGCCTGGAGCGCGAGTTCGACATGGACCTGATCACCACCGCGCCCACGGTGAACTACGAAGTGGTGATGAAGGACGGCGTGGTGGAAGTGGTGTCCAACCCGTCGCGGATGCCGGACGCCGGCAAGTACGACGAGTTGCGCGAACCCATCATCACCTCCACCATCCTGGTGCCGCAAGACTATGTCGGCGCGGTGATGACGCTGTGCAACCAGAAGCGCGGCGTACAGCGCAATATGCAGTACATGGGCCGTCAGGTGATGCTCACCTACGATCTGCCGATGAACGAAGTGGTGATGGACTTCTTCGACAAGCTGAAGTCCACCAGCCGCGGCTACGCCTCGCTGGATTACGAATTCAAGGAATTCCAGAGCGCCGATCTGGTCAAGCTGGATGTGCTGGTCAATGGCGAGAAGGTCGACGCGCTGTCGCTGATCGTGCACCGCGCCTCCAGCGTCTACCGCGGCCGCGAACTGGTGTCCAAGATGCGTGAACTGATTCCGCGTCAGATGTTCGATATCGCGGTGCAGGCGGCCATCGGCGGCCACATCATCGCGCGCGAGACGGTCAAGGCCTTGCGCAAGAACGTGTTGGCCAAGTGCTACGGCGGCGACATCACCCGTAAGAAAAAACTGCTGGAGAAGCAGAAGGCGGGCAAGAGGCGCATGAAGCAGGTGGGCAATGTGGAAATTCCGCAGGAAGCATTCCTGGCAATCCTTCAAGTAGGGGACAAATAAGTGGGCGGAAATCTGTTCTGGGTGTTTGTCGTGGCGGTGGCGATCGGCGGCATGCTGATCGCTTTTGGCGGCAAGAAGCAAGAGGGCGCCAAGGATTGGCCGCAGGCGGTGCAGTGGGGCTATCTGGCGGTGCTGATCGGCGGCTTCGGTCTGCTGTCCAACTATATGAGCTTCACCGCGGTGATGCTGGTCTTCGTGCTGATCACCGGCGCGGTATGGCTGGCGGACAAGCTGGTGCTGGCCAAGCGCCGCGCGGCGGAGACCCCGGCCGGCCATTTCGTCGACTATTCTCGCGGCTTCTTCCCGGTGATCCTGGTGGTGTTCCTGCTGCGTTCCTTCATCGCCGAGCCGTTCCAGATTCCCAGCAGCTCGATGCGTCCGGGCCTGGTGGTGGGCGATTTCATCCTGGTGAACAAATTCACCTACGGCCTGCGCGTGCCGGTGCTGAACACCGTGTTCGCGCCGGTGGACAAGGTGGAGCGCGGCGACGTGGTGGTGTTCAACTTCCCGCCCAACCCCAAGGTCAACTACATCAAGCGCGCCATCGGCCTGCCGGGCGACGTGGTCGAGTACCGCGACAAGCGCCTGAGCGTCAACGGCAAGCCGCTGCCGGACGCCGACGACGGCAACTATGAATACCTGGAGCAGGGCTTGATGATGATCAACGCCAAGCGCTACAAGGAAACCATGGGGTCGCGCACGTACTCGGTGCTGAACAACGACGGTTCGCCCACTGTGGCTTTGAGCCAGGTGCAGGACTTCCCGTTCCGCGACAACTGCCGCTATGATGACAATGGTTTTGTCTGCAAGGTGCCGGCCGGCCATTACTTCATGCTGGGCGACAACCGCGACAACAGCCTGGACGGCCGCTACTGGGGCTTCGTCAACGACAAGCTGATGGTGGGCAAGGCCTTCATGATCTGGATGAACTTTGGCGACCTGTCCCGCATCGGCAAAACCATTCACTGATAAACGCAAGATCGCAAGCTCGGAGCGCATTATGCATTTCAGTCGTCAGAAGGGCCTGTCGCTGTTTTCCGTACTGCTGGTGATGATCGTGCTGGGCGCGGTCCTCGTGCTGGGCATGAAGGTGATGCCGGTGTACTCGGAGTACGCCGAGGTGCGCCAGGCGATCACCGCCTTGTCCGCTCAAAGCAATGTCGGCGAGCTATCCGTTCGCCGGGATTTCAACCAGCGGGCCGCCGTGGCCGGCATCGCCTCGATCAAGGGTGAAAACCTGGTGGTGGTGACCGGCGGCAATTACGTGTACATCCGCGCCGCTTATCAGCGCGAAGTGCCCTTGTTCTCCAATGTCAGTCTGCTGTTCAAATTCGATACCCAAGCGGGCCAGCCCCCGCAATAAGCCAAGTGATACCAACCGACAATAGATTCCGGCGCCTGAGTCAGGCGCTGGATTACGCATTTCAGAAGCCGGAACTGCTGCGTCAAGCCTTGACGCATCGCAGTTACGGCGCCGGCAACAACGAGCGTTTCGAATTCGTGGGCGACAGCATCCTCAATTACACCGTCGCCCGCATGCTGTTCGATCAATTTCCCAAGCTGACCGAGGGCGAGCTGTCGCGGCTGCGCGCCAATCTGGTCAACCAGAACACCCTGGCCGAGATCGCCCACGAGCTGAAGCTGGGCGATTACCTGTACCTGGGCGAGGGCGAGCTGAAAAGCGGCGGTTTCAACCGTCCGTCCATCCTCGCCGACGCGCTGGAAGCCACTTTCGCCGCGGTCAGCTTCGACTCCGATTTTCTGCGCGCCGAGCAAGTCGTGCGCAGGCTCTACGCCGAACGCGTGTCCTCCATCGACACCAGCCGCCAGGCCAAGGACGCCAAGACCCGTTTGCAAGAAGCGCTGCAGGCGCGCAAGCTGGCCTTGCCCAAATACCGGATACTGTCGCAAAGCGGCGAAGCCCATGAGCAATGGTTCCGCGTGGAATGCGACCTGGGCGAGCTGGCGATAGGCTCCACCGGCGAAGGCGGCAGCCGCCGCGCCGCCGAACAGCAGGCCGCCGAAGCGGCGCTGATCCTGCTGGAACAAAAACTCGCTGCGAGCAAGAAACGTATATGACTGACATCCAATATCACTGCGGCTTCGTCGCCATCGTCGGCCGTCCCAACGTCGGCAAGTCCACGCTGATGAACCATCTGATCGGCCAGAAGATCAGCATCACGTCCAAGAAGGCGCAAACCACGCGTCACCGCGTCACCGGCATCCACACCGAGAACAACGCCCAGTTCGTCTTCGTCGACACCCCGGGTTTCCAGACCTTTCACAAGGGCGCGCTCAACGAAACCCTGAACAAGAGCGTCAAGGACTCGCTGGGCAGCGTCGATTGCGTGCTGTTCGTGCTGGAGGCGATGCGCTTCACCGGCGCGGACCGCGAAGTGATGGCCTTGCTGCCCAAGCGCACCCCGGTGATTCTGGTGGTGAACAAACTGGACAAGGCCAAGGACCGCGACGCGCTGCAGGCCTTCATCGCCGAAGTGCAGGCGGAATTCGCCTTCGCCGGCGTGGAAGTGGTCAGCGCCAAGCACGGCCAGCGCCTGAGCGAGCTGCTGGAGCAAGTGCGTCCGCATCTGCCGGAATCGATGCCGCTGTATCCGGAAGACATGGTCACCGACAAGAGCGAACGCTTCCTGGCCGCCGAGATCGTGCGCGAGAAGCTGTTCCGCTACCTGGGCGAAGAGCTGCCGTACGAAATGAACGTGGAAGTGGAAATGTTCGAAATGGACGGCGAGCTGCGCCGCATCCATATCGGCGTGCTGGTGGACAAGGAAAACCAGAAGCCCATCGTCATCGGCCGCGGCGGGGAGAAGCTGAAGAAAATCTCCACCGAGGCGCGGATGGACATGGAAAAATTGTTCGACGGCAAGGTCTTCCTGCAGGTCTGGGTCAAGGTCAAATCCGGCTGGGCCGACGACGTCCGCTTCCTGCGGGAATTCGGCCTGGACTGAAGCCCTCATGCACTATCATTTGGCGCCGTCCTGTTGGACGGTGATTTTTTCTCTGCAGCAAGGGCAGGACTTGCCCGGCAGCCGCGACTTGCTGGAGCGCATCGCCCGGCTGGCGCCCTGCCAGGCCGGCTTCCTGGGTCTGGAGCGCGGAGAGCCGGGACGGGACACGGTGTCCTACTGGGACAGCGTCGAGGCCATCGCCGCTTGGCGTCAGTGCGCCGAGCGCCTGATCGCCCAGCGCTACGGACCGGAAGCCTGGTATCGGGTATTCGCTTTCAATGTGAGCGCGGCCGCGGTGTGCCCGCGGCCGGCGGCCGGGGGCGCCGGATGAGCCAGCCGGGCAGGGTGGATCGCCAGCCGGCCTATGTGTTGCACGCGCAGCCCTACCGGGAAACCAGTTTGCTGGTGGAGGTGCTCAGCCGCGACCACGGCCGTTTTTCGGTGGTGGCGCGCGGCGCGCGGCGGCCGCGGGCCGATCTGCGCGGCCTGCTGCTGCCTTTCCAGCCCTTGACCCTGTCCTGGTTCGGCAAGGCCGAACTGCGCACCCTGCACAGCGCGGACTGGGACGGCGGCGTGCCGCAGTTGTCCGGACTGCCGCTGATCTGCGGTTTTTATCTGAACGAATTGATGATGAAGCTGACCGCGCGCGACGACCCCGAACCGCGCGCCTTCGCCGTTTACGACGCGGCGGTGCGCGGCCTGGCGCGGCAAGGCGGTCTGGCCGCGGTGCTGCGCCGCTACGAATTGCGGCTGATCCAGGTGTTGGGCTACGCGCCCAGCCTGCTGCGCGACGGCGACGGCGCGGACGTGGACGCCGGACTTGATTATTGGTGCCAGGGCAACGCCGCGCCGGAGCGCGACGCCGGCCAGAGCCTGGAGCGCGGGCTGCGGCTCAGCGGCGCCAGCTTGCTGGCGATAGAGGCCGACGATTACGCGGCTGCGGCCACCCGGCTTGAAGCGCGGGCGCTGATGCGAGTATGGTTGACCGCTTTATTGGGCGAGGAGCCGCTGGCTTCGCGCGAACTGTTACAGGCCGTCAATTCGCTGTCGGATTGAGGCCAAGCTATCGGGAGTGAATATGATTCTGTTGGGCGTAAACATCGATCACGTCGCCACCTTGCGCCAGGCGCGCGGCACCCGTTATCCCAGCCCGGTGGAGGCCGCGCTGGTGGCGGAAACCGCCGGCGCCGACCTGATCACCCTGCATCTGCGCGAGGATCGCCGTCACATTCAGGACGCCGACGTGGTGGCGATGCGCCAGGTGGTCAAGACCCGGGTCAACCTGGAAATGGCGATGACCGAGGAAATGCTGGCCAATGCGCTGGCGGTGAAGCCGGAAGACGTGTGTCTGGTGCCGGAAAAACGCGAGGAAGTCACCACCGAGGGCGGCCTGGACGCCATCGGCCATTTCGCCGATGTCAGCCGCTACACCCGCAGCCTGCTGGACGCCGGCATCCGCGTGTCCATCTTCATCGATCCTGACCGCGCGCAGATCCAGCGCGCCTGGGACGCCGGCGCGCGCGTGGTGGAATTGCATACCGGCGCTTACGCCGACGCCCATGACGCCGCGGCGCGCGACGCCGAGTTGGCGCGCATCCGCGACGCCGCCGCCTTCGCCGCCGAGCTGGGCATGGTGGTCAACGCCGGCCACGGCCTCAACTACCACAATGTGCAGCCGATCGCCGCGATTCCGCAGATCGCGGAACTGAATATCGGCCACGCCATCGTCGCCCAGGCGCTGTTCGTCGGCTTCGCCGAGGCGGTGAAGGAGATGAAGACGCTGATGGCGGCCGCGCGCGGCTGATTCCGGTGCCCACCGTCGTCTCTCACGCCCTGGCCGGCGCGACGCTGGCCGGCCTGTGCGCGCCGCGTCCGCTGCGCGCGCCCGGCATGGCCGGCTGGCTGCTGCTGTGCGGCGCGGCGGCGATGCTGCCGGATCTGGACGTGATCACTTTCAAGCTGGGCATTCCCTACGCCAGCCCCTGGGGGCATCGCGGCGTCTCCCATTCGCTGACGCTGGCCTTGATCGCCGGCGGCGCGCTGGCCGCGCTCGGGCGCCGCTGGTGGTCGCGGCTGGGTCTGGGGCCGCTACGCGCTTTTGTCGTGCTGAGCCTGGCGGTGGCCTCCCACGCCTTGCTGGACATGTGGACCGACGCCACCCATGGCCCGGCTTTGGCGATGCCCTGGCATCCGGGGCGCTTCTTGTTTGATTGGAGGCCTATCGAAGGCTCGCCGCTGACGCCCGGCCGCTGGCTGGGCCCCAAGGGGCTGCGGGTGCTGAGTTCGGAGCTGCTTTACGTCTGGCTGCCCTGTCTGCTGCTATGGCCGTCCCGCGCTTTTTGGCTGCGCGGACGCGGGGAGGGCGGACGATGATTTACGGCATAGGCACCGATCTGGTGGACATCGAGCGCATGCGGGGGATGTTCCAGCGCTGGGGCTTCAAGCTGGGGCGGCACATGCTGGCCCCGGCCGAGCGGCGGGCTTTCGCCGACAGCGCCGATCCGGCGCGCTTTCTGGCCAAGCGCTTCGCGGTCAAGGAGGCCCTGGCCAAGGCGCTGGGCACCGGGGTGCGCGCGCCGGTGTTGCTGACGGCGATCTGGGTCGAGCATGATGAATGGGGTAAGCCGCTATTGGCGCTAAGCCCTGAATTGGAAGAATTTTTAAGCCGGCGCGGCGTGGGCGCGCGTCATCTGTCCATCAGCGACGAACGCGGCCACGCGCTGGCTTTTGTGGTGCTGGAGCGCTCCGCGCCCGGCTAAGAACGTGTTTACGATCTCGCGAGCAAGGGCGAGACAAGGCGTTGCGGCTGAAAAAGCGGAGTGTACACACGGTACATGAGCATTTTGAAGACGTGCTCACCGTGTAACGCTCCACAAGGCGTTGCGGATCGTAAACAGGTTCTAAGAGAGAGAGCAAACCGATGCAGCAGACTCAACAGAGCGCGGCCTTGCCGCGCGGGCCGGTAATGGCGGGCGTGGCCGGCCTGCGGCTGACGGACGAAGAGAAACAGCGCTTGGCGCATCCGCTGGTGGGCGGGGTGATCCTGTTTCGCCGCAATTTCCAGGACATCGAACAGCTGAAGGCGCTGACCGCGGAAATCCGCGCCTTGCGCAGCCCGCATTTGCTGATTGCGGTGGATCACGAGGGCGGCCGGGTGCAGCGCTTCCTCGACGGCTTCACCCGTCTGCCGCCGATGCAGGTGCTGGGCAGGATGTGGGAGCAGGACCGCGCGGCGGCCTTGGAGCAGGCGGAGAACGTGGGCTATGTGTTGGCCGCCGAGCTGTCCGCCTGCGGCGTCGACCTGTCCTTCACCCCGGTGCTGGACCTGGATTGGGGGCGCTGCGCGGTGATAGGCAACCGCAGCTTCCACCGCGATCCGGCCATTGTGGCCGAGTTGGCCGAGGCGCTGCAGCGCGGCCTGGCGCGCGGCGGCATGTCCACTTGCGGCAAGCACTTCCCCGGCCATGGCTTTGTCGAGGGCGACAGCCATCATCTGATGCCGGAGGACGGCCGCAGCCTGGCCGAGCTGGAGGCGGACGATCTGGTGCCCTTCGGCCGTCTGGCGGCGGCCGGAATGGGCTCGGTGATGCCGGCGCATGTTCTGTACCCGGCGGTGGACGCGCAGCCGGCCGGTTTCTCGCCGGTGTGGCTGCAGCAGGTGCTGCGCGGCCGGCTGGGTTTTGACGGCGTGATCTTCTCCGACGCCTTGGACATGGAGGGCGCGGCCGGCGCCGGCGACTTTGTTCAGCGCGCCGACGCGGCCTTGGCCGCCGGTTGCGATATGGTGCTGGTCTGCAACGATCCCCGGCAGACCGATCTGATCCTGGCCCATCTGCGGCCGCCGGCGCAGCCGGAACTGGCGCGGCGGCTGGAGCGCATGGCCGGCCGGGCGGCGGATTGGGCGGCGGAGCTGGCCGGCCCGGCCTTCGCCGCGGCGCGCGCCCAGGTGGAGCGTTTGAACATGCCTGCGGACGCGATGCGCGGGCCGGATGTGGGCGAGGCCAATTAAGCGTGACGCTTGCTTAGAGCGGCTAACAAACCCCTGATGCTGCGTTGCGCCGACTTGTCGTACTCAAGTACTGCCTGCGTCGGCGCGCCTTGCCTCAGCCGTGAAACTGACAATGTTAGCCGCTCTTATAGGGGAGCGGAAAACGTCTTTTGCCACGGAAGGCCACGGGAGCAGGCAAGGTCTGTAGTTTCTTTTGCCACGGAAACACACGGAAAAACACGGACCAAAGACAGTAGAAGGTTTCGTGGGCCTCCTGGCCGAAGGAGTTGTCTTTTTCCGTGTCTTCCGTGTGTTTCCGTGGCTAATAAAAGTGGCTAAACAAACTGCACCGGCACGTAGAAGTCTCGCCCCGGGCGGCTGACCAGCACTTGCGGCTGGCCCTGGATCACCGCGCGGAAGGCGCGCGGCAGCCGGCGCCAGTCCATGAACTTCATCTTGATGCTGTCGTACTGCGCTTGAGTGTGTTCCATGGTGTTCTCCCGAAGGTTCAGTCCACTTTGTGGATGACGTTGGTGACGACGCCCCAGATATGGAAGGCGGCGTCTTCCGGTACCGGAATCGGCTGAAATTCCGGGTTTTCCGGCAGCAGGCGGATGCCCTTGGCGGTTTTTTCCAGCCGCTTCACCGTCAGTTCGCCATTGAGCGCCGCCACCACAACCTTGCCGTTGCGCGCCTCCGTCGCGCGGTCCACCACCAGCAGGTCGCCGTCGTGGATGCCGGCGCCCAACATGGATTCGCCCTTGACCGTGACGAGGAAGGTGCTGCCCGGCCGCGGCGCCAGCCTGGCGTTGAGGTCCACGTCGTCTTCCTTGAGATCGTCCGCCGCCACCGGCGAGCCGGCCGGCACGCTGTTGGCGAACAGCGGCAGCGACAACTCGCTGAGGTGGCGCGCCAGGGTGCGCACGTCGTCGGCCTGGGCGTTGTGGGCGGTGCGCCAGCTGCGGTAGTCGCGCAGCCAGTCTTCCAGCACCGGTTTCAACGGTTCCGGCACGCGGAGGGCGACGGTCTTGTCGCCGCCGTAGCTGGATTTGCGGCCGGCGCCGCTGCGTTTGCCCCCATGGCTCATTGGCTAATCCTCTGTAATGCAAGCAGATTTGATTGTGTACATTATCAAAGCCCAGGGCAAGTTTTTTTTGAGCGCGCCGGCGGCGGGCGCAAAAAAGCCCGCTGAGGCGGGCGGGTTTCGGCGGGCGGGCGGCGGCTTCAGAGCCGGTAGAAGCAGCGGGCGCAAACCGCGCGGTAGCGGGCGTTGCCGCCGATTTCCACCTGCGGGCCCTCTTTGACGCGGCGGCCGTCGGCGTCGATGCGAATGTGCATGGTGGCTTTTTTGCCACATTCGCAAATGGTCTTGATCTCTTCGATTTCGTCGGCCAGCGCCAGCAGCATGCCGGAGCCGACGAAGGGCTCGCCGCGGAAATCGGTGCGCAGGCCGAAGCAGATCACCGGGATGTTGCGGGTATGGGCCAGCTCATGCAACTGGTGCACCTGCTCCGGGGTGATGAACTGGGCTTCGTCGATCAGGATGCAGGCGGTCTGGCCGAAATCCTCGGCCAGGAAGTTCAGCTCCGGCGAGAAGGTGCGGGCGTCGCGCTGCAGATTGAGGCGGGAGGTGATCTTGCCGAAGCCGTAGCGGTCGTCCATCGCGCTGGTGAACAGCGCCACGGTCTTGCCCATGGATTCGTAGTTGTTGGCGATTTGCAGCAGCTGGGTGCTCTTGCCGCTGTTCATCGCGGCGTAGCGGAAAAAGAGTTTTGCCATCGATGGGTTCTCGCTGGGGCTTAGGGCCTGTTTACGATCTCGCGAGCTAAGGAGAGACAAGGCGAAAACGGTTGAAGAAGCGGAGTGTACAAGAGGTACATGAGCATTCTGAAGCCGTACTCACCGTGTAACACTCCACGACGCGCAGCAGATCGTAAATAGGTTCTTTAAAGGTCACCGCCGGTTTCCAGCACATAGCTGGCGCCGGCGTCCTGCGCCAGGTGCTGGGCGAGGTAGGGCAGCACTTCGCGCAGCGTCTGCGGCAGCGTCCACGGCGCGTTGAGGATGAACATGCCGCTGCCGTGCATGCCGAAGCCGTCGCTGGACGGCTTTTGCACATGCAATTCGGCGCGCAGCCAGTTCTTGGCGCCCAGCTTCTTCATTTCCTTGGGCAGTTCCTTCATCTCGGCGCGCTGCAGGCAGGGATACCAGACCGCGTAGACGCCGGTGGCGAAGCGTTTCAGGCTTTCCTTCAGCGCGGTGATCACGTGCTGGTAATCGCGCTTGTCCTCGTAGGGCGGGTCGATCAGCACCAGCGCGCGGCGCGGCGGCGGCGGCAGAATCGCCTTGATCGCCTCGAAGCCGTTGGCCTGCTGGATTTGCACGCGGCGGCCGGCGTCGGCGAAGGTGTCGGCCAGCAGCTGGTGGTCGGTGGGGTGCAGCTCGAACAGGCGCAGCTTGTCGCTGGCCGGCATCACTTCCGCCGCGCACCAGGGCGAGCCGGGGTAGAGCTTGAGTTCGCCGTCGGCGTTCAGGCTGCGCACCACGTCGACGTAGTTGGCGACGGCTTCCGGCAGGTCCTCGCGCCGCCAAAGGCGGGCGATGCCGGATTCGAATTCGGCGTTCTTGGTGGCGTAACCTTCCACCAGCGAGTAGGCGCCGGCGCCGGCATGGGTGTCGATATACCAGTAGGGCTTGGCTTTCTGGCCCAGGTAGTTCAGGAGTTCGATCTGGATCAGATGCTTGAGCACGTCGGCGTGGTTGCCGGCGTGGAAGGCGTGGCGGTAACTAAGCATGGCTGCGGGGTATGGCGTTCGTCAGCCGCGAATTGTACCGGATTCGGCGTGGCCGCGCAGCGCGTCCTCCAGCGCGGCGCGCCAGCCCAGTTGTTCCGCAAGCTGCATGAAATCGTCGGCCGGCGGCGCTTGCAGCCAGAGCGGCTGCCCGCTGTCAGGGTGGCTCAGCCGCATTGCGACGCAGGCCAGCAGCAGGCGCCGGCTGCCGAAATGCTCGGCGAACATGCGATTGTGGCGGCCCTTGCCGTGGGTGGCGTCGCCGATGATGGGGTGGGCGATGTGCTTCAGATGACGGCGCAGCTGGTGGCGGCGGCCGGTGTGAGGCGTCAGCTCCAGCAGGCTGTAGCGGCTGCTGGGGTAGCGTTCCACCTCTATTGGCAGTTCGATGCGCGCCAGCGTGCGGTAATCGGTGACGGCGGCCTGCGGCGCGGTGTCCACGGTTTCGCCTATCCATTCCAGATCGTCCGGGCGCCGGCTCAAGGGGTAGTCGATGCGTCCGGCGTCGTCGGCGTGGCCGCGGACCACGGCGATATAGCGCTTGTCCACCTGCTGGCGTTCGAACTGCCAGCTCATTTCGCGGCACATGTCCTTGTCCAGCGCGAACAGCAGCACGCCGGAAGTGCCCTTGTCCAGCCGGTGCACCGGGTAGACCCGCTGGCCGATCTGGTCGCGCAGCAGCTGCACGGCGAAGCGGGTTTCGTTGCGGTCCAGCGCGGTGCGGTGCACCAGCAGGCCGGAGGGCTTGTGAATGGCGATCAGCCGGTCGTCGCGGTAAAGAATAGGCAGCATGGGGCGGCTTGAAGCGGGTGGGGAAGGCCGGCATTGTAGGCGTTGCCGGCCGGCTTTGGAAGGCGCGCGGGCGACGGACGATGCCCTTGTGCTGTAGTTTTATGTCTTACGCTTCCATTACGCGAAAACAACAGCGTTTTGTCATGCTATTGGCGTTTTTGTGCGCGGGCTCGGGCTTTGCCGGCTTTCGTTGCGACATGATATTTCAAAGTAGAGAGGAAGTTGTTTACAGGCCATGGGTGCGTCATTACAATTCGCCGCGCTCAAACAAGAATGACAGGGCGGCGTCTGTGCCGATTGCGATCCCGTTTGCCACGGGATGGCGGCAGGACCGCATCCGCGCAACCAGGCGTGTAGTTGCGACGCTACATGACAAAGGGTTGGCGGGCGCTTTGCTTCGCTGCACGACACGGGAACCACAGGGGGTGATCGACGTGCGGGTTGACCAACAAACTCCATAGAGTCATAGAGATGAAAATCCAGCTGAAACGAATGAGCTTTGCCGTAGCGGCCGCGGTGTTGTCCACTTCCGCCTTCGCCAAAGAATTCTCGCCCGCCGTGGTCTACGACATGGCCGGCAAGTTTGACAAGAGCTTCAACGAGTCCGCGTACAACGGCGCCGAGCGTTTCAAGAAGGAATTCAAGATCAACTACCGCGACGGCCAGATCGCGTCCGAAGCCCAGAAAGAACAGCTGCTGCGCAATATGGCGCGCCGCGACGCCGACATCGTGGTGGCGATCGGCTTCTCCTTCACCCAGGCGGTGGAAACCGTGGCCAAGGAGTTCCCCAAGGTCAAGTTCACTCTGATCGACGCCGTGGCAAAAGGTTCCAACGTTCAGAGCATTGTGTTCAAGGAACAAGAAGGCGCCTTCCTGACCGGCGTGGCCGCGGCGATGGCCTCCAAGAGCGGCAAGGTGGGCTTTGTCGGCGGCATGGACGTGCCGCTGATCCGCGCCTTCGGCTGTGGCTATGTGCAGGGCGTGAAGTTCACCAACAAGAACGCCAGCGTGATCCAGAACATGACCGGCACCACCCCGCAGGCCTTCAACGACCCGGCGCGCGGCACTGAGCTGGCCAAGAGCCAGTTTGACCGCGGCGTGGATGTGGTGTTCGCCGCCGCCGGCGGCACCGGCCTGGGCGTGCTGCAAGCCGCCAAGGCCGCCGGCAAGTACTCCATCGGCGTGGACAGCAACCAGAACCATCTGTACCCGGGTTCGGTGCTGACCTCCATGGTCAAGCGCGTGGACGTGGCGGTGTTCAACACCTTCAAGGACGCCAAGAACGGTTCCTGGAAGCCGGAAGTCAAGGTGCTGGGCCTGAAGGAGGCCGGCGTGGATTGGGCGCTGGACGCCAACAACCGCAAAGTGATCACTCCGGCGATGGAGAAGAAGATCAACGCGGCCAAGGCGGACATCATCGGCGGCAAGATCAAGGTGGTGGATTACCGCGCCAACAACAGTTGCCCGATGCAATAAGCTGAGCTGAGTTTTCCCTGATCCGTTTCGGGGAGGCAGGCACGATGCATTCCATCGTGCCTGTTTGTTCATGCCGGAGCGGAATCAGGTTGACCCTAACCAGGGAATATGAATAAGCATGACCGAGTTTGCCATTGAGCTGGCGGGCATCAACAAGAGTTTTGGTGCCGTCAAAGCCAACCGCGACGTCTCGATGAAAATCGCCAAGGGCACCGTCCATGGCGTCATCGGCGAAAACGGGGCCGGTAAATCCACGTTGATGAGCATTCTGTACGGCTATTATCAAGCCGACAGCGGCGCCATCCGGGTGAACGGCAAGGAAGCGCCTATCCGCAACAGCCAGGAAGCCATCGCGCTGGGAATCGGCATGGTGCATCAGCATTTCATGCTGGTGGACACCTTTACCGTGCTGGAAAACATCGTGCTGGGCGCCGAAGGCGGCCTGGTGCTGAAAAAGGGGCTGGACGAGGCCCGCGAGCATCTGAAAGAGCTCAACCGCAATTACTCGCTGGAGGTGGATCCGGACGCGCTGGTGGGCGATCTGGGCGTGGGCCTGCAGCAAAGGGTGGAAATCCTCAAGGCCTTGTACCGCGGCGCCGACGTGCTGATTCTGGACGAGCCCACCGCGGTGCTGACGCCGCAGGAAGCCGATCACCTGTTCCATATCCTGCGTTCGCTGAAGGCGCAGGGCAAGACCGTGATCCTGATCACCCACAAGCTGCGCGAGGTGATGGACATCACCGACGGCGTCAGCGTGATGCGGGCCGGCACCGTGGTGGCCAATGTCGCCACCTGCGACGTGGACAAGGAAAAGCTGGCGGACTTGATGGTGGGCCGCAAGGTCAGCCTGAAAGTGGACAAGGCCGAGCGCGAGCCGGGCGCGGCGGTGCTCAGCGTCAAGAATCTGTGCCTGACCGACGCGCGCGCGGTCAAGCTGCTGGACCAGTTGAATTTCGAAGTGCGCGCCGGCGAGATCGTCGGCATCGCCGGCGTGTCCGGCAACGGCCAGTCGGAACTGTTGGAAGTGCTCGCCGGCATGCTGGAGCCCAGCGCCGGCGAGATGGTCTACAAGGGCGAGGACCTGCTGCGCCGCCGTTGCGGCGGCGAGCCGCGCGCCGCGCTCTACCGCAGGCTGGGCATCGCTCACGTGCCGGAAGACCGCTCGCGCGAGGGCCTGGTCAAGGCCTTCTCCAGCTATGAAAACGCCATTCTCGGCTATCACGGCGAAACTGGCCTGGGCCGCGGCCCCTGGTATTCGCGCAAGCGGCTGCTGGCGCGCACCCGCGACTTCATTCAGCAATTCGACATCCGCCCGGGCAATCCGCTGCTGCGCGTGGGCCTGCTCTCCGGCGGCAATCAGCAGAAAGTGGTGCTGGCGCGTGAAATCCACGCCAATCCGGACCTGTTGCTGATCGGCCAGCCGACGCGCGGCGTCGACATCGGCGCGATCGAGTTCATTCACAAGCGGCTGGTGGAACTGCGCGACGAGGGCAAGGCCATTTTGCTGGTCTCGGTTGAATTAGAAGAAATCCTGGCGCTGGCCGACCGCATCCTGGTCATGGCCGGCGGACAGATCTCCGGCGAAGTGGCGGCCAAGGACGCCGACACCATTTCGCTGGGCCTGCTGATGGGGGGGCACAAGCATTGAAATTCGGACAACCTTCCACCTTGCCGCGCTGGGCGCAGCTGACGGTGCTGCCGGCGCTTAATCTGATGGCGGCGCTGCTGGTGACCGGCCTGGTCACCTGGCTGATAGGCGAAGACCCTTGGGAATGCCTGAAGCTGCTGATCAACGGCGCCTTCGGCTACGGCGAGGGCATAGGCTACACCCTGTTCTACACCACCGGCTTCATCTTCACCGGTCTCGCGGTGGCTACCGCCTTCCATGCCGGCCTGTTCAATATCGGCGGCGAAGGCCAGACTTATCTGGCCGGTCTGGGCGTCACCCTGGTGGTGCTGGGCTTCGACCACAGCCTGCCGCCGGCGGTGCTGGTGCCGCTGGCCATCCTGGCGGCGATGGGCTTCGGCGCGGCCTGGGCCTTCGTGCCGGGCTGGTTGCAGGCCAAGCGGGGCAGCCACATCGTGGTGACCACCATCATGTTCAACTTCATCGCTTACTCCTTGATGTTGTACCTGATCAGCCATCACTTGATCGAGGCCGGCTCACAGAACCCGACCACGCGCGAATTCGGCCAGGCGGCCTGGATTCCCGCCATCCATGAAGTGGCGGCGCGCTTTGGCGTGGAGATTCCCACCTCGCCGCTGAACCTGAGCTTCGTGATGTCCTTGCTGGCCGCCGCGCTGTTCTACCTGGTGGTGTGGCATAGCCGCTGGGGCTTCGAACTGCGCACCGTGGGCACCAGCGAACCGGCCGCCCGCTACGCCGGCATGAGCGTCAGCCGCGTCATCATCATCGCCATGTGCGTGTCCGGCGCGCTGTCCGGCCTGGCTGCGGTCAACGAGCTGATGGGCTCCGCCCACCGCATGAACGTGATGTTCACCAACGGCGTGGGCTTTGTCGGCATCGCCGTGGCGCTGATGGGGCGCAACCACCCGGTGGGCATCATCCTGTCCGCGCTGTTGTTCGGCGCCTTGACCCAGGGCGGCTCCGATCTGTCCTTCGAGAAGCCGATGATCACCCGCGAGATGATCATCTTCATCCAGGGTCTGATCATCCTGTTCTGCGGCGCGCTGGAAAACCTGTTCGAGCCGTTCATCGCCGGCCTGTTCAAGCGCAAGGACGACAAATAATGGAAATCTTCTTCAGTCTGCTCGATTCCACGCTGCGCGTGGCCACGCCGCTGATCCTGGCCGCGATGGCCGGCATGTTCTCCGAACGTTCCGGCGTGGTGGACATCAGCCTGGAAGGCAAGATGCTGGTGGCGGCCTTTGCCGCGGCCGCCGCGGCCTTCGCCACTCAGAACCCGTGGATAGGCATGGCCTGCGGCATCGCCGCCTCGGTGGCGATGGCGATGATCCACGCCTTCGTGTCCGTCACCTACAACGGCAATCAGCTGATTTCCGGCATGGCGCTCAACACCGTCGCTTCCGGCATCACCCCGGTGCTGGGCCTGGCCTGGTTCCAGCAGGGCGGCAACACCCCGCAGCTGCCGGACGAGGGCCGCTTCCACGAGATCGCGCTGCCGTTCGCCCATGAGCTGCGCGAGGTGCCGCTGCTGGGCCAGCTGTACAGCAAGCTGCTGTCCGGCCACAGCATCCTGGTGTATCTGACTCTGTTCCTGATTGTGCCGCTGGTGGCCTGGGTGTTGTACAAGAGCCGCTTCGGCCTGCGTCTGCGCGCCGTGGGGGAGAACCCGCACGCGGCGGACACCGCCGGCATTTCGGTGGCCAAGGTGCGCTACACCGCCTTGTTCTGGGGCGGCGTGTTGTGCGGCATCGCCGGCACCTATCTGTCCGTGTACCAGACCGGCAGCTTCATCAAGGAAATGACGGCGGGCAAGGGCTTCCTGGCGCTGGCCGCGTTGATTTTCGGCAAATGGAAGCCGCTGCCGGCGGTGCTGGGCTGCCTGGTGTTCGCTTTCGCCGACGCCATCCAGATCCGTCTGGAAGGCGTGGCGCTGCCGGGCATCGGCCAGATCCCGTCCCAGGCCATCGCGGTGATTCCCTATGTGCTGACCGTCTTGCTGCTGGCGGGCTTCGTCGGCCGCGCGGTGGCGCCCAAAGCGATAGGCATTCCCTTCGTCAAGAGCCGTTGACCGGCTTTTGAGCCAGGTCGGAAACCGCCAGCGGGCTTTGCCCCTGGCGGTTTTTTGTTTTATATCGCATACGGGAACCTTGCCGTCGTTTGTTATTCATAGTGATTCCCAATCTCAACTGCCATTGCGTCGCCTGGCGGTTGTTCAGAAAATTTGAATCTTTTGCGCTAATAATTTCGCTATGACGGCAATGGGCGCGCTTTTATGATTAACGGGCATGATAAGTTTTAATCTGCCGCTCATTTGTAATAAGGAATTCGATGCAACGCTACAGTCCGACACAGATAGCCCTGCACTGGCTGATTGCGCTGTTGATCATTGCCGCCCTGATCATGGGCTGGTATTTCAACAGCATGCAAATCACTTCGCCGGCCAGTTTCAAACTGAAAGCCTCTTTGATCGCCTGGCACAAATGGGTGGGCATCAGCGTGCTGGCGCTGGCCGTGCTGCGCCTGGTCTGGCGCGCGCGCCGCGGCGCGCCGGCGCCTTTGCCCGGGCAGCCGGCCTGGCAGCTCAAGGCCGCCGGTCTGATCCACGTGCTGTTGTACGCGCTGATGTTGGCCATGCCCTTGGTGGGCTGGCTGATGAGCTCGGCCAAGGGCTACCCGGTGGTGTGGTTCAACCTGGTGCAACTGCCGGACCTGGTGGACAAGAACGAAGCGCTGGGCCATGTGCTGGGCTGGAGCCACGCGCTGATGGCTTACGCCATCGTCGCCATCGTCGGCCTGCACGCGCTGGCGGCATTGAAACATCACTTTATCGATCGCGACGCCACACTGGCGCGGATGTTGCCGTCCTGTCGCAAAGGAGATCCTCAAGCATGAAATTTCTGACTTCCCTCGCCCTGAGCGCCGCCGTGGCGCTGGCCATGGCGCCGGCCCAGGCCGCGCAAACGCTGAACGCGGCCAAGAGCACGCTGGGCTTTACCTTCAAGCAGATGAACGTGCCCACCGAAGGCCGCTTCAAGAGCTTCGCCGCCAACGTCAGCTTCGACGCCGCCAAGCCGGAGGCCACCAAGGCGGTGTTCACCGTGGACCTGGGCAGCGTGGACGTGGGCAGCGCCGACGGCAACACCACGGTGCGCGGCGCGTCCTTCTTCAATATCGCCAGCCTGCCCAAGGCCACCTTCACCGCCAAATCGGTGAAGGCCCTGGGCGGCGGCAAGTTCGAAACCCGCGGCACCCTGAGCCTGAAGGGCGTCAGCCGCGAGGTGGTGTCCACCTTCACCGCCGCCAGCGCGGGCAATGAAACCACGCTGCAAGGCAGCTTCCCGCTGCAACGCCTGCAGTTCAAGGTGGGCGACGGCGCTTGGGACGACACCGAGGCGATCGCCGATCTGGTGACCGTCAAATACAAATTCGTTCTGACCGGCAAGTAATCTTGCCTTTCTTTACCCTGGAGAAAACCGACGTGACGACCAAAATGAAGACTCTGTTTGCCGCCGTGATGACGCTGGGCGTGCTGGGCAGCGCGCAAGCCGCCCCGGTCACTTACGAAGTGGACAGCTCGCACACCCATGCCGGCTACTCGCTGAGCCACCTGGGCTTTTCCACGCTGAGCGGCCGTTTCAACGATACCAAGGGCACCGTGGTGCTGGACCAGGCCAAGAAAACCGGCTCGGTGGACATCGTGATCAAGACCGCCAGCCACGACAGCGGCTGGGCGGCGCGCGACAAGCACATCGCCAGCCCGGACTTCCTGGACGTTGAGAAGTACCCGACCATCACGTTCAAATCCGACAAATTCACCTTCAACGGCGACAAGCTGGCGGCGGTGGACGGCCAACTGAGCCTGCACGGCGTGACCAAGCCGGTGACGCTGACGGTGACCAACTTCAAGTGCGTGGATTCCCATCCGATGGCCAAGAAGCCGTGGTGCGGCGCCGACGCCACCGCCACCATCAAGCGCAGCGAGTTCGGCGTGGGCGCTTACGCGCCGGCGGTGGGCGACGATCTGCAGCTGAACATCACCATCGAAGCCGGCAAGAAGTAAGCGGATTCGATAAAGCGCCGGAGAGCTTGCCCGGCGTCAAAAAAAACCCGAGTCGAAAGACTCGGGTTTTTTTATGGACGCCGTTGCGGGGGATCAGGTCAGGCCCAGCACGATGGGGGCCAGCCAATCGGACAGCCACATCACCAGCAGGGGGCTGATCACGGTCATGCCGCCGAACACCGTCCAGGGCAGACGCGCTTCCGGCTGACGGCGCATCACGTACAAGAGCGCGCGGTAACAGGCGTAGCTGACGACCATGATCAGCGGCGGAGCCATCAGGTAGGACAGCAGCGGCCGCCAGTCCAGCAAGCGTGAAAAAGCGACGATGCCCAGATGCAGGCTGAGCTGGCTGGCCATCAGCGCCGCCAGCTGAGGCTGGCGTTCGGGGAAGGCCAAGCCAAGCCGGCTGACCCGCAAGCTGCTGGCGGACCACAGCACGGCGGCGATGCCCAGCCAGGCGTAGGCGTAACAGAAGGGCAGCAACACCGGCGACAGCACGGTGAGGAAGGGGTCCGCGCGGAAGATCAGCGCCAGGATGAAGAAGGACGCCGCGAAGCATAGCTGGGCGATGCCGTCGCGGCTGGCGATCAAGCGCCACAGAATGTGCAGGTAGAACAGCGCGACCAGAACGAGCAGGAACCAACCGGTGGGCGTCGCCGTCATTGAGCCTCCAGTACGCGGACCAGGACGGCGGACACCTGCTCGCCTATCTGGGCCAGGTAGTGGGTGTGCATGTCGAAGGTGAAGCGTTGCGGATCGTCCGACGCCAGCGCCAGCAGGCCGAAGGCCTGGCCCTTGCCGTCGCGCAGCGCCAGTTGGGCGAAGGACTGCAATACCGGCGCGGCCGGGAACCAGGCCAGCACGTCGTCGTTGACGTAGGGGCCGCAATAGGGCGCGGACAGATTGCGCGCCAGCGCGGCCACCTCGCTGCGGGCGTCGTAGGCCGGGCCGGCGGACTCCGCCGCCGGATGCCACAGCCGCAGCGCCACGCGCTTCAGCTTGAAATGCTCGGCGAAGCAGGCGGGCAGCGCGTTCAGCACGTCTTGCAGGCTCAGGCAGGCTTGCAGCGTCAGCGCCAATTGATGGGCGCTGGCGATGATGCGGTCGTTGGCTTCGCTGTGGCGGATCAACTGCTGCAAACGCGATTCCAACTGGCGGTTGCGGTCCTTCAGGTCCAGCATTTGGCGTTCCGCCAGCGAGACCACCACGCGGTCTTGCGGCGCGCCGCCCGGCTTCAGGCCGAGTCTTTCGGCATGGTGGGCGAGAAAGTCCGGGTGTTGGTCCAAAAACGCCAGCACATCATCTGTCTGCATGATTCATAACCCCCTATACGGCTGTGTTGTTGTTGCGAGCCCGCCGCCGTTTGCCGGCGGCGGGCCGTTAAATCTCGATTTCGCCCTGGAACACGGTGACGGCGGGGCCGGTCATGGTGACCGCGGCGTCGTCGGCCGGCCATTCCACCGTCAGTTCGCCGCCGCGGGTGTGCACCCGCACGCGCCGGTCCAGCAGGCCGCGGCGGATGCCGGCCACCACCGCCGCGCAGGCGCCGGTGCCGCAGGCCAGCGTTTCGCCGGCGCCGCGTTCGAACACGCGCAGACGGATTTCATCGCGGGCGAGCACCTGCATGAAGCCGGCGTTGACCCGTTCCGGGAAGCGGGGATGGTTTTCGATGGCCGCGCCGACGCGCGTCACCGGAGCCAAGGCTACATCTGCGACTACCTGCACCGCGTGGGGGTTCCCCATCGACACCACGCTGACCGACAAGGTCGCATCCTCGACTTGCAAATCGTGGCATACCGCCTCGCGCTCGGCCTGGAACGGAATCTCGTCCGGAGCGAAGCGCGGCCGGCCCATGTCCACCCGGGCCTGGCCGTCGCCCAGGTACTCCGGCGCGATCACGCCCTTGGCGGTTTCCACCCGGATCCGCGATTTGGCGGTGAGGCCGCGGTCGGACACGAATTTGGCGAAGCAGCGCGCGCCGTTGCCGCATTGCTCCACCTCGCCGCCGTCGTTATTGAAGATGCGGTAGCGGAAATCGTTGTCCGGAGAGCGCGGAGGCTCCACCAGCAGTAATTGATCGAAGCCGATGCCGAAGTGGCGATCCCCCAGCTGACGGATGCGCTCCGCGCTCAGGGGAATGGTTTGACTCACGCCGTCGACAACCATGAAGTCGTTGCCGAGGCCGTGCATTTTGGTGAAGTGCAATTTCATTGGCGCGCCAGATCCTGCGTAAACAAGCGGCCCGCTATCGGGCCGGCGGTCGGGCGGCGGGCCGCGCACGCGGAAGCGCGGACGGGGCGTCGCCGCCAATAAGGCAGGTTAGCACAGTGGCGTAGATAGAGGTACAGGCGCGCGCTCAGGCGCTGCTCAGCGGCTTGCCGGGCGGGGCGCCCGCGCCGGCGTAGGCCTGCAGGGCCGCGCTGGACGCGGCCGTCTGCGGCATGGCTTCGCCGCCGGCTTGAACTGCGGCGGCTTGCGCGTCGGCGGCGGCGGCCTGGCCGGCGTCGTCTATCAGTGAACCGGAAGAAGACGCCGGCGCGTCTTGTCCGGTGGCTAGCTTGAGCGTGTCCTCGGCAGCGTCGCCGGACTGGCTGAGCTTGAGCTGCATTTGCATCAGCAGCAGCCGGACCAGCGTCGCCATGTCCAGGCGTGGACGGCTGGTTTGAGCGGGTTCCGGCGTCGGTTCCGGGGCGGCCGGCGCAAGCTCGGGGTCGAAGGCGGCGGTGTCCGCGGCGCGGGGCCTTGGGGAGAGGGCGGGCGGCGTTATCGGCGTGGAATGGATTTTCATTTCAACGGTAAAAATAATAAGCCGGACCCGGCTTAAACCGAGGTCCGGCGGGAAAAGGGCGCTCAGCCCGCGGAAGCTTGAGTCTGGCCGGCGTCGCCGCTATTGGCCTGGTAGGCCGCCAGCGCCGCCTGAACCTGAGCGCCGCCATGGTGATGGTGGCGATGGTGAGGCGGCTGGTTTTGCGCCGCCGTCTGCAAGCTTTGCTGCAACTGCTGGTAATCCTGCTGCGCCTGCTTAAGGTTGCCGCTGCCCAGATCCTGGCCCAGGTTGTTGAACAGCGAGTTGGGCGATGAGGCCGAGGAGGCGCCGCTCAGCGCGCTTAAGGCGTCGTCGGCGTCGCTATTGCCCGAACCGCCGAAGCTGGCCGCCTGCAACTGGCTCAGCATCTGCTGGAACAGCACGGCCAGATCGCCGTTGCCGCCGGCATTGCTGGCTGACGCGTCGCCGGCGGCGGCGACGCTGCCGTCGGTCTGCATGGAGTTGATCAGGCTGGCGAAGTCCTGGCCGCCGGCGTTGGCGGCGTTTGAGCCGCTTGTCGCGCCGCCGGACGCCGCGGACTGCAGGCTGGCGAGGGCTTGCTGCGCGCCGCCCAGATCGCCTTGCCGCACGTCGTTGATCATGGTCTGGAAATCCTGGCGGCGCTGCTGGTGAACGGCTTTACGTTGTTGCCAGGCGTTGCCGCCGGCGTCGATGCCGCTGGTATTGCTGACTGACATGAATGTTCTCCCGCAAAGTCATGATGGAGTTGTCGGTCGTGAGCCTCACGGAGCAGCTCGACTTCCATTGCCGGCCTGGTTCTGACGTTTTGCCGGCGCGGGCGGCAATCCATGCCGCCGTGGCGGAGAGAATTGCCGTCTGGCGGCGAGTTTGGCCTGTTTTCCCGTCAGAACAAGGGCTTGACCCGTTGCCAGTTGCAAACGGCGTGCCAGCCTTGCGGGGAGATTCTGTTAATTTCCGTGAGACAGGAAGTCTCGTTCGGATGGTCTTGTTATAAACAAGTCAGCCCTCTGAACCGCCGGGATGCCGTCATGCGTTTTGCCATTACCTTGTCCGATCGCTTCAAGCCGGTGCTGGACGTGTTCCTGCACGCCGGCTGGCAGCCGTTGAAGTTGTTCTGCACCCCGGTGGACCATCGCATGCATCACCACAAGGAGTCGCTGGCGGCGGCGGAGCGCCTGGGCGTGCCGGTGCAGCTGTCGCGGATGCGCGAGCGCGACTTGCTGGAGCTGGCGGAGCAGGATTGCGAAGTCCTGCTGGTGGCCAGCTACAACTGGCGGGTGCCGGACTGGGAGCCTTATCTGAATTACGCGGTCAACTTCCATCCGTCGCCGCTGCCCATCGGCCGCGGGCCTTACCCCATGGTGAAGGCGATCCTGGACGGCCATAGGCAATGGGGCTGCAGCTGTCACCAATTGACCCGGGAAATGGACGCCGGCGATGTGCTGGCGCAGGAGCAGTTCGCCTTGAGGCCGGACGAAACCCATGAATCGCTGGACGCGAAACTGCAACTGGCGTTGTACCGGCTGGCGGGGCGAGTGGCCGGCGACTTCGCCTCCTTATGGGATCAGGCTCAGCCGCAAGGCGAAAACAGCAGCTATTGGCCGCTGTGGCGGGACGAAGAACGGGTGCTGGATTTCAGCCTGCCGGTGGAGGACGTCATGCGCCGAGTGCGCGCCTTCGGCGACTTCGAATGCCTGGCCGCGGTCAACGGCGTCACCGTGCACGTGCACCGCGCGCAAGGCTGGCGAGAGAGCCACGCTTACCCGCCGGGCTCCTTGATCCTGTCCAATGCGCTGAGCCTCCTGGTGGCCGCCGCCGACGGCATGGTGCTGATCAGCGAATGGAGCCTGAACCCGCCCGGCGGCGTCAGCGGCCGGCTGAGGGGGTGAGGCGCGGCCCCTCGGCCGCGCCTCATCGCCTTATTTCTTCACGTTGAACGCTTCCAGCGCCGCCCGCGCCGCGGCGGCGATGACTTCGTTGTCCTATCTGGTGTCCTTTTTACGGTAGCCTATGAGTTTAGTCACGAGGTGGGACAGATTGCGTTAGATTTTTTGATACCCTGGAAGTATGCTTTTGGGGTGGTTTGTCGTGGGGCTTAATTTTGCAGCTATCCTTATCGGCACTTTAGTATTTTTTTTGCAAGATGTTGACCTTTTTTGAAGGGTTATCGCTGAGTTTCTGCAATATTTTAATTGATTTTGTCATGATTTGATAGGATTATATATTTAAGTTTTATATAGTAAGCCTTGCCTTGTTTTTGGGTGGTGTTAGGTGTCACTATTAATTATTGGTTGTCTGTGTGTTCTGAAGGCTAATTCTGGTAATTGATCACTGGCTTAGTTTAGGGCGTGGATGGAGAAGGTGATGAAAGAGCATTTTTCCGAGGCTGGATTGAGTCGTGTATGGATGGGCGCACTTCCAGTGCCAGAATTTGAATTTGATACTGATAGTGCAATAGGTTTTCGTATGTCTGCCGATGTTCAGTGTGTTCTTGGAACAATTTTAATTGCAGTGGAGAGATTCTGTAGCGCAGGACCTAAGGTGGTATACGGATTCCTGGGGTGTACTTACGAAATAATAAATCAAGCAGAGTTGGATGTTGTTGTTGGTTTTAATGGTGCGGATGTGCCCTGTTTGAATCATGACTTAGCTAACTTTGCTGGGGTTGGTTTTCTTGGGCTGGATGAACGGTCGGCTCACGCAGTTTGCTTGACTGTTAAGAATAGAGTGATGGGATTAATTGATGGTTTGCCTGCTGGGAATTTTACGGTTAATTATGCAATTTCTTCAGAGGTAGGCTCATCACCCAATTTGTTTAGAGATTTGGCTGTGCGTTTAATTGATGAGATTGTGCTATAGGTCAGAAATTTGCAGTTGCAGAGGTTAAGCAATTAGGGTGGGGTACTCATAAGGTAAGGTAGGGGCGTAATGGTGCAGGTTTTGAAGCGGTGCCTGAGTTTGTGCTTGGGAATAGGGTAAGGAAAATGGTTTTGAACTAACGCCGCAATTTACGGAGATGAATAATATTTTATGGGAAGTGCAAGCAGCAGAAGATACTCAATATGGAGAAATTGGATCAATGTATGAAAGGCTGTCTGAATTTCTAAAGAATAAGGTCATTTCAGAAAATTACGTTGCACAAAGCTCCTGTGCTACGAAGGCAGAAGCAGGGTGCGGAAGTAATATGAATGACGCGGACTCATGAAGCCGCAGGAGTTTTGTTAGCCACTCTTAGTCTGGTAAAGCGGACGACGTTGTTTAAGCGTCAAGATATTTAGAGCGTAATTGGCAAAACGCCAGAATGTGCGAGTCTTTCCTTCGGTAAGGTTTCTGTAAAAGGCTGGAGGCAATAATGACCTACGATCATGAAAAAATGGCTGGTATGCGAGCGTTGAGGTTGTGGCAAGAAGGTGTGGTGCTCACGTGCCCAGCATGCGATGTTGTTCTTTCTCCGATACCTGAAGCAACGCCAATAGGTATAATGCCATTTGGCTTGACTTGCCCAGTCAATATGAAGCATGTCTATGTTTATGGAGAAACTAGGAAGGCCTTGGATTCTATTCGTGGAGTAATTAAGATGATGAGTGGAGTGCGTGATTAAAAAGATAGGTCTAGACTCGAATTAAAGATAAGGCCAGTCGGTTTGGAGGAAAATTATGAAAAAAAGCCTTGCTGACTTAGAGTGGATAAGACGGCTGCCTATTAGCGATGTTGAATATATGCAGTGCTCATGACTTTGGCAACACGGCCTTTGGACGCGCCGTAACTTATAAGCCCAAGCCTCACCAAAAGCCCCTCCCGGAGCTTTGGTCGTTCATAAGGCTCAAGCCAGTTTCTGTATTTGCATTGTGGTTTGCGGTAAGCGGCGGGCGAGCTGATGTATTATGCGAAGAATCCTGGGAAACTGAGCGCGGAGCAGGCAGGCGCATTGGCCGGCAATGCCTTGTTGTCCTGGGCTCCAGGGTCGCGTTTGCTACGAGGGTCCAGTCTGAGTGTTGAAGCAGGTATGGGCACGCGTTTGCTGGCAAGGGATGCTGTGGAAGCGTTTGGGCCGAGGCTGGATCGTTTGGCGGAGCAGAGCACACCGGGGCTGAGGATGTATGCGGTGCCAGAGGGGGGAGAGTTTGTTCCTGCTAGGGCATTTGACCCCTCAGGTGCACCATTGCCATATGGGTTTAAGGACTTTAGAGAATATGGCGCATTTGTTGATGTGCTCAAAGCCGGTCTGACAGAGAATACTTCTATTGTTTTTAAAGGTAGTTCTGTTTCTGGTCGTAGCTCACCATATAGTAAAATGCCGGGTGCACCATTTGATTATGGTCGCTTAAGTGACTATGATATTGCATTGGTGAATGATGATCTTTATCTAAAATCTTTAGACTTTGGTAGATCTGCTGGCTTTAAAGTGAAAACTATGCCAGATCGTATTGGTCCATTAAGTGCAGAGCAGGCCAGTTTACTTGGTTTACGTGAAATGCAAAAAATATTGTCTCAGCAATCAGGTCGTCCAGTGGAGTTTATGTTTTATGATAATATTTCCGATGCGCTAAAAGGTCCTTCGCATATTGTTAAACTGGGAATTTGAAAATGAATGTCTATGATCATTATGGGGTTGAGAAGCAAGATGTAGATGATGTGGTGCGCCTACTTGGGGAAACGCTAAAGGTTTGTTTTTTGCCTCATGAAAGTGGTTTTTGGGGAGAGTATTACCTTGCAATGGGTGAGGGTGGTACGAGCTATCGTCTGATTAGGAATTTTAGCGATGATGAGTGGCAGGAGGAGGATTTTAAGGAATGTGTTTGGTTGTTGGAGGCTAATGAGGTTGCAGAGCCTGATGTTTTAATGGTTTTGCTGTCAGGGATGGAAGAAATTAAATTTTTGTATCGCTCAGAGGTGGAGGAAGGGAGTTGGATGCGTAGATATGTTCTTGTGGATGGAAAGCTGGAAATGATTAGGGAAGTTATTGTGTGATGCCGTATTGGTTTTGATGTGGGTGCTTTGATTTAATGTTTGGGTCGGGTGGCAAAAGGCAAAAAAGTGAATGGTATAATTCCTGATTCGGATATTGTTCATAAAATTGGACTGGTGCTTGGCAGAGATGTCTCATTGCTTGAGGGAGGGGATGTTGGCAACTTTGAGGAATTTTCAGAGAAAGATTTAAGTGATTTTCGATTGTTAGATGGCCGAAGCGGTGTTTTGGCAATTTCATATATCAGGTACCGGCTTGCTATTAAGGTAGATATGAATGTGGTTGTCTCATTTCTTGCTGTCGTGGTGCAGCAAGGGACTTCCATTCAGAAATGGGAGAGGCCGAGATAAGTAGTTTAGCAAGCGGGGTAGGCAAGTCATTTGGTTTGCCCGCCTCATGCGAATAGCCCTCGAAAACTTCATCAAAATCAGCTACTTGTAACCGATATCCCCCCACGGTATTGCATACTCACCAATTAAACAGGGCCATGAACCTACGTCATGGCCTGTTGCCAGCAGCGCGGCCCCTCGGCCGCGCCTCATCCCGCCTTATTTCTTCACGGTGAACGCTTCCAACGCCGCCCGCGCCGCTGCGGCGATCACCTCGTCGCTGTGCTTGGCTTCTTTCTTGGCGTGCTTGGTGTAGACCGCCAGCACGATGGGCGCACGCTTGGGCGGCCAGATCACAGCGAAGTCGTTGGCTGTGCCGTAGACGCCGCAGGTGCCGGTTTTGTCCCCCACATCCCAGCCGGCCGGCACCGCGGCGCGGATTCTGGCGTTGCCGGTGGTGTTGCCTTTCAGCCAGTCCGCCAGCTGTTGGCGTTGCGGCTCCGGCAGCACCTTGCCCAGCGTCAGCTTTTGCATGCTCTCCGCCACCGCCTTGGGGGTGGAGGTGTCGCGCGGGTCGCCGGGGATGGCGGAGTTCAGTTCTGGCTCCCGGCGATCCAGGCGGAAGCTGGCGTCGCCGATGGAGCGCATGAAGGCGGTCAGGGCGGTGGGGCCGTTGATTTCCTCGAGCAGCAGATTGGCCGCGCCGTTGTCGCTGTATTGCACGGAGGCGGCGTTGAGTTCGGCCACGGTCATGCCGCTTGCCTGGTGTTTGGTGGTAATCGGGGACCAATTAGGCAGAGTCGTCTTGCTGTAGCGGATGCGTTTGTCCAGCAGGCCCGGTTTTGCTTGGCTCTGCGCCAGCACCCCCGCCGCCAGAAAGCCTTTGAAAGAGCTGCACATGGGAAAGCGTTCGTTGGGACGATTGGCCACGGTGGCGCCGGAGCCGGTGTCGATGGCGTAGACGCCGATGCTGCCGCCAAAGTCGCGCTCCAGTTTTGCCAGCTTGTCGGCGGCGACGGCGAGCGGGTCCGCGGCGACGGCCTGGGTCAGCGGCGCGGCTAGCGATACGAATAAAATCAGATGCTTGAACATGGTTTGGGTCCTTCTGTCTGGTGGGAAAGTGTGGCGCTATCCTGATGGCGAAGGCTTGGGCTGTAAATCGCGCAAACTGTAACGTCTGTAACTTTTTGCGCCGGCGGCAGCGGTGAGGCGGGGTGTCGCCGCCGGGCGTAATCAGGCGCGGTGCCGTCTGAGGAGGGCTGCGTCATGCCGGCGCAGACGGCGCGCTTGGGCGAATTCTGGAAGTGCGTCGCGCACCGGCGAAGGTATAAAGCGGCATTCGCCATTTCGCTTGTAGGATTTTCATGCCGGACCTGATCGCTTTTCATCGCTGCGTCGCGGAGCTGTTGCAACACCTGGGTTTTGACGCGCCGGAGCTGGCCGCGGATCAGGAGGTGCTCAGTCTGCAGTTGGAGCAGCGCTTCTCCCTCCATTTTGTCTGTCTCGATCAGGATAGCTGGTTCATGCAGGCGGACCTTGGCGACGCCTTGCCGTCGCCCGGTCCCGCCGTGTTGGCGCAGGCCTTGCGCCGCAATCAGCTGGCGATTCAAGCCTGGCAGCCGGTGGTCAGCCTGGATCAGGACGAGCGGTTGGGCTGCTGGTTGCGTTTGCCGTGCCAGGGCTGCGATTTGCCGTCGATGGCGTCCGCCCTGGACGCCGTGATTGTCTGCGCCGAAGAGTTGTTGTCGGCGGTGGACGAACTTGTCGTTTGTTAAACCCTTGTTCCGCCTATAAGCCCTGATGGGCAAACTCCTAAGAAAAGGACACTCATGAGCACGATTTCCACCCATATCCCCATGCGCGGGCTGCACTCCGCCCAGGCTTTGCGCGAGAGCTGCGCCGATGTGAACGCCGACAAGGCGCGCATCGGCATGCGCAAGGACGGCACTTTGGTGCTGTACACCGGCCGTTCTTATTTGCTGCATCCGGATCAGACCCGACGCGCCAGCGAGTTTCTGCGCCAGCTGGACCCGCAGCAGGCGGAGTCGGGGTCGCGCCGTTTCCGCCTGGTCGATCTGATCACCAGCCTGAATACCGTCTCCAATGGCCGTCGCGCCCAGCCGCAGGCGGATGAGCCGGCTGCCGCTAGCCGCACCCGCCGTTTGCGTTTTGCCGACGAGACCGCTCCAGTGGCGGAGAAGCGGCCGGTTCAGTCCGCGCCGCGCGCCGAGGCCGATGGCGCCGGCAAGGGTTTCAGCGCCGCCGGCTCTCGCGGCCGAGTGCAGCAGGCCGGCGATATGGTGGTCAAATCCTTCAAGGCGATGGACAAGGGCGCCGTCGCTCATGAGCTGGCGATGTGCAACAGCCATCTCAAGGCCAGCCAGCGGGCCCTGCCGGAGGCGCGGATGCAGGGCGATACGCTGGCGATGCCCTTTATCGCCGGCTCGACGCCGACCACGGAGGAGGTGAAGGGCGCGGTGGGCGAGTTGTTCCGCCTGGGCTTCATGATGGGGGACCCGTCTTCGGCCAATTTCGTCAAAACCGAGGGCGGCAAGGTGGTGCCGGTGGATTTTGGCCTGATGTTCAAGACGGGCGAGCGCGGCGCGGTGTGCCGCAGCGTGATGAGCGAGATCGTGCATGACTACGTCAAGGGCGGCTATCGCTTTGTGCCGGAGCCTTTGAAGGGCGATTATCTGGCGGCGATGCGCGAGTTCGATCAGGTGTTGGGCAAGGACAGCCCGGCGCGCAATGTCAACGTCAAGAAGCTGCAGATGGCGGGCTGGTTCAATAAGACCCGCTAACAAACCCCCTGATCCTGCGTTGCGCCGACTTGCCTAGGTCGTAAAACTGAGTTTTGTTAGCCATGGCCCATCCGTCTGATGGGTGGCTGTGGAAACGGCGTGCTCCTGCTCGGGATGCACGCCGTTTGGCTTTCTTTCCGTCCGCGACGCCGGCGCCTTGACGCTGCTTGCCCGGCTCAGTACCCTGTGGCTCGCGCTGCACCCAATCACGCCGCGCCGGGAGTAGAAGCCCAGAGTCACTTGATCGCAGACAGGAGGTGTCCGCTTTGGCACTTCTACGTCTGCTGCCATGCATGCCCATCCTGGGCGGGCCGTGGCAGGGAGCCTTAACGGGCTACCGGTCTTTGGTCGAGTGAACCGGTCTTCTACCCTTGTCACGAGCCTGCTCAAACCTGCCGCTCGAGCGGGCCTTCTCTCAGGAAACGACTTGGAGGCCGCGATGCGATCCTTCCTTTTTTCTCCCCGTTTTTCTCTTGATCCGCTGTCCTGGCCACAGGAGGCGCGGCTATGAACGCCCTATGCGAGGTAGACGAGCGCCGGCAGTTGCTGGGCCGCGTGCTGGACGCGAGCCAGCTGGGGCTGGAGGCTTTGGACCTGGTGATCCCCGCCGTGGAGGCGGCGGAGCGCTTGTGCCTGAGTCTGGATGCCGAGGACGGTGTGCCGATTGCCGGGCTGTGCCGGCTGGTGCGTTGGGCGATGGAGGACTACCACGGCATGCTGGACAATGTGCGTGAGGAGGCGGCCACGGCTTTGAGCGATGAGGGGTGAGAGGGGGCGCTCCGCGAGTCTTGCAATCTCCCGCCCTAGGCGCCGCCGCTCGCTATGGGGCCGGCGTCGGCACCTGCCAGCCGCCGCCCAGCGCGGCGATCAGCGCCACGCTGCCGGCGTATTGCCGGTTCTTCACGTTCCACAGCGTGCTTTCCGCGTTGATGCGGCCGCTTTGCGCGCTTAAGACATTGAGATAGCTGACGGTGCCGGCGCGGTACTGGTTCAGCGCGATGGTTTCCGCGCGCCGGGCGGCGTCCAGCGCGGCCTGTTGCGAGGCGGCTTCCTCGCCCAGCAGTCTTTGCGCGGCCAGATTGTCTTCCACGCTCTGGAAGGCGGACAGCACGGTCAGGCGGTAGCCGGCGACGCTGGCGTCGTAGGCGGCGACGGCTTGCTCTTTCTGGGCGCTGCGCAGGCCGGCGTCGAACAGGCTGAGCGCCAGCGCCGGGCCCAGCGACCAGACGCGGTTGGGCAGGCTGACCCAGTCGGCGAAGCTGGCACCGCGATAGCCGCCGCTGGCGGACAGGGTGAGGGTGGGGAAGAAGGCGGCCTGGGCGACGCCGATTTCGGCGTTGGCCTGCGCCACCGCGCGTTCGGCGGCGGCGATGTCCGGGCGGCGTTCCAGCAGTTGCGAGGGCAGGCCGGCGGGGATGCTGGGCAAGCGCGGTTCGGCGCCGGGCGCCGGCAGGCTGAAGCTGGCCGGTGTCTGCCCCAGCGCGGCGGCGATGGCGTGTTCCAGCTGGGCGCGGGTTAGCTGTTTGTCCGCCCGCTGCGCCTGGGCGCTTTGCCATTGGCTTTCGGCCTGGGCCACGTTGGCGTCGGAAACAATGCCGGCCTGGTATTGATTGCGGGTCAGCTTCAGCGTTTCCGCCAGCGCTTGTTCATTGGCTTGCAGTTGCCGCAGTTGCAGGTCGGCGACGCTGATTTGCAGATAGGCGGTGGCCAGCTGCGCCTGGGCGCTGAGGCGTATCGCCGCCAGTTGCGCGGCGCTGGCTTGGGCTTTGGCGGAGCCGGCTTCCACGGAGCGGCGCAGGCCGCCCCACAGGTCCAGCTCCCAGCTGGCGTTGGCGCTCAGGTTATAGCTGGTGGACGTGGCCTGGCCGGGGGAACTGACGCCGCGGCTTTGGCCGGCGCTGAGGCCCAGGCTGGGAAAGAGCCCGGCTTCGGCCTGCTTCAGCAAGGCCTGGGCCTGGCGGTATTGGGCTTCGGCCTGGGCGATGCCTGGGCTTTGCCGGTTCAGGGTGTCCATCAACTGGTCCAGCCGCGGGTCTTGGTAGATGCGCCACCAGTCGCCGCGAGGCACTGCATCTTGCGGCTGGGCGCTTTTCCAGCGGCCGTCCTCTTTGTATGCAGCCGGCACGTCCAGCTTGGGCTTGGCGTAGTCCGGGCCCAGCGCGCAGCCGGCCAGCAACAGCGCGCAGGCCAGCGTAAGGCTTTGTGTTTTCATGGGTTTCATTCCTCGGCTCCGCGGTTCAGCGCGGCGCGCGCGGGCCGCCAGCGGCGGCACCACAGCCGGAAGCGGTCCAGATACAGGTAAACGACGGGGGTGGTGTACAGGGTCAGCAGCTGGCTGAGCAGCAGGCCGCCGACGATGGAGATGCCCAGCGGGGTGCGCAGCTCGGCGCCGTCGCCGCGGCCCAGGGCCAGCGGCAGCGCGCCGAACAGCGCGGCCAGCGTGGTCATCATGATGGGGCGGAAGCGCAGCAGGCAGGCCTGGCGTATCGCCTGTTCCGGCGTCATCTGCTGTTCGCGCTCGGCGTTGAGCGCGAAGTCTATCATCATGATGGCGTTCTTTTTGACGATGCCGATCAGCAGCAGCACGCCTATCAGCGCGATGACGTTGAATTCGCCGCCGGTGGCGATGATGGCCAGCAGCGCGCCGACGCCGGCGGAGGGCAGGGTGGAGAGGATGGTGACCGGGTGCACCACGCTTTCATACAGCATGCCCAGCACGATGTAGACGGCGATCAGCGCGGCCAGGATCAGCAGCGGCTGGCTGTCCAGCGAGGCCTGGAAAGTTTTGGCGCTGCCCTGGAAGCTGCCGTGAATGCTGCTGGGCAGGCCGACGCCGGCCAGCGCCTGGTTGATGGCGTCGGTGGCGTCGGACAGCGCGGCGCCCGGCGGCAGATTGAAGGAGACGGTGGCGGCGGCGAACTGGCTTTGGTGGTTGACCGACAGCGCGGTGTTGCCGGGCGCCCAGCGGGCGACGGCGGACAGCGGGGTGGGCTGGCCGCCCGGCGTTTGCAGGAAGATGCTGTCCAGGCCGTCCGGGCCTTGCCAGTATTGCGGCGCCACTTCCATTACCACGCGGTATTGGTTGAGCGCGTTGTAGATGGTGGATACCTGGCGCTGGCCGAAGGCGTCGTTGAGCGCGGCGTCCACCTGGGCCTGGGTCAGGCCCAGCCGCGCCATGGCGTCGCGGTCGAAAACCAGGGTGGTTTGCAGGCCTTTGACTTCCTGGTCGGTGTTGACGTCGGCCAGCATGGGCAGCTTCATCAGCGCTTGCTGCACCTTGGGCGTCCATTCGCGCAGTTCGGCCAGATCATCGCCTTGCAGGGTGTATTGGTACTGGGCGTTGCTGGAACGGCCGCCGATGCGGATGTCCTGCACCGCCTGCAAAAAGAGCTGGGCGCCGGGTTCGCGCGCCAGGGTTTTGCGCAGCCGGGCAATGACTTGGTCCGAGCTTTCTCCGCGTTGGCTCAGCGGCTTGAGGCTGACGAACATATTGGCGCTATTGCGTTGGCCGCCGCCGGTGAAGCCGAGCACGGCGTCCACCACCGGGTCTTGGCTGACCACGGTGATGAAGCGCTGCAGCTTTTGCTGCATGGCCTGGAAGGAGATGTTCTGGTCCGCGCGTATCATGCCGTTGAGCCGGCCGGTGTCCTGCTGCGGGAAGAAGCCCTTGGGCACCGCCAGATAGAGGTAGACGTTGAGGCCTATGGTGGCGGCCAGGATCAGCATCATCAGCGGGCCGTGGCGCAAGGCCCAGTCCAGGCTGCGGCGATAGCCGTCCAGCATGGCGTCGAAGATGCGTTCGCTCCATTGAAACAGCCGGCCGGGAGGCCGTTCTTCGCGCGGTTTGAGCCAGCGCGCGCAGAGCATGGGCGTGGTGGTCAGCGAGACCAGCAGCGACACCAGGATGGCCACGGACAGGGTGACGGCGAATTCGCGGAACAGCCGGCCGATCACGCCGCCCATCAGCAGAATGGGAATGAAGACGGCGATCAGGGAGACGCTCATGGACAGCACGGTGAAGCCCACTTCGCGCGCGCCGCGCAAGGCGGCCTGCATCGGTTTCATGCCGTCTTCGATGTGGCGGGCGATGTTTTCCAGCACCACGATGGTGTCGTCGACGACGAAGCCGGTGGCGATGGTCAGCGCCATCAGGCTGAGGTTGTTGAGGGAGAAGCCGGCCAGGTACATCACGGAGAAGGCGCCCACCAGGGACACGGGCACGGTGATGGCGGGGATGGCGGTGGCGCGGCCGTTGCGCAGGAACAGGAAGACCACCAGGATGACCAGGGCCACCGAGATCAGCAGCGAGCGCTCCACTTCCTGCAGCGAGGCGCGGATGGTGGGGCTGCGGTCCATCACCACTTGCATGTTGATGGCGGCGGGGATGGAGGCTTGCAGCTGCGGCAGCAGCGCCTTGACCCGGTCTATGGTTTCGATGATGTTGGCGCCGGGCTGGCGGAACAGCATCAGCATCACCGCCGGCTGCCGGCCCAGGAGGCCGGCGTTGCGCAGGTCCACCACGGCGTCCTTGACCTCGGCCACGTCGGCGATGCGCACCGCGGCGCCGTTTTTGTAGCTGACGATCAGCGGCAGGTAGTCGCTGGCCTTGGTGGCCTGGTCGTTGGCCTGCACCTGCCAGTGTCGTTCGTCGTTTTCCAGAAAGCCCTTGGGCCGGTTGGCGTTGGTGCCGGCGATGGCGCCGCGCACGGTTTCCATGCCGATGCCGTAGTGGTTGAGCTGGCGCGGGTTCAGTTCCACCCGCACCGCCGGCTGCGCGCCGCCGCCCACGTTGACGTCGCCTATGCCCTCCACCTGGGCCAGCTTCTGGCCGAGTATGGTGTCGGCGGCGTCGTACATCTGGCCGCGGCTCAGGCTGTCCGAGGTCAGCGCGATGATCATGATGGGCGCGTCGGCGGGGTTGACCTTGCGATAGGTGGGGTTGGACGGCATGCCGGTGGGCAGCAGCGAGCGGGCGGCGTTGATGGCCGCCTGCACGTCGCGCGCGGCGCCGTCGATGTCGCGGTCCAGCTCAAACTGCAGGGTGACGCGGGTGGAGCCCAGGGAGCTGGACGAGGTCATTTCCGTGACGCCGGCGATGCGGCCCAGCGCCCGTTCCAGCGGGGTGGCCACGGTGGCGGCCATGGTTTCCGGGCTGGCGCCGGGCAGGCGCGCGCTGACGGAGATGGTGGGAAAGTCCACTTGCGGCAGCGGCGACACCGGCAGCAGCTTGAAGGCCAGCAAGCCGGCCAGCAGGATGGCCAGGGTCAGCAGAGTGGTGGCCACCGGGCGGCGGATGAAGGGAGCGGAGGGGATCACGAGAAAATCCTCATCGGCCATGGAAACACGCGGAAGGACACGGACAAAAACCAGCCATGCAAGGGTTTGATGGCGGTTAGCGTTGTTTGGCTAAGGGCGATCCTGTCGAAAATGTCACGGAATTCCGTATTTTTCCGTGTGCTTCCGTGGCGAATAAAAATCATGCTTCCGCCTCCGCCGTCTTGGCGCCAAAGCGTTTGCCCAGCCGGTCAAAGGCCAGGTAGATCACCGGAGTGGTGAACAGGGTCAGCACCTGGCTGAGCAGCAGGCCGCCCACCATGGCCACGCCCAGCGGCTGGCGCAGCTCGGAACCCATGCCGCCGCCCAGCATCAGCGGCAGCGCGCCCAGCAGCGCGGCCAGCGTGGTCATCAGGATGGGCCGGAAGCGCAGCAGGCAGGCCTGGTAGATGGCGTCGCGCGGGCTCATGCCGCGCTCTCGCTCGGCTTCCAGCGCGAAATCTATCATCATGATGGCGTTTTTCTTGACGATGCCGATCAGCAGAATGATGCCGATGATGGCGATGACCGATAGATCGTTGCCGGATAGCAGCAAGGCCAGCAGCGCGCCGATGCCGGCCGAGGGCAGGGTGGAGAGAATCGTGATGGGATGAATATAGCTTTCGTAGAGCACGCCCAGCACGATGTACATGGTGACGATGGCGGCCAGGATCAGCCACAGGGTGTTGGACAGCGAAGCCTGGAAGGCCAGCGCCGCGCCCTGGAACTTGGTGTCTATGCTGGCCGGCAGGCCCAGCTCGGCCTCGGCCTGACGGATGGCGTCCACCGCCGCGCCCAGGGAGGCGCCCGGCGCCAGATTGAAGGACACGGTGGCGGTGGGGAATTGCCCCAGGTGGTTGACGGCGAGCGCGGCGGGGCGCTCCTCTATGCTGGCCACCGCGTCCAGCGGCACCGGTCCGCCGTTGGCGGTGGGCACGTACAGGCTTTTCAGCGACAGCGGGTCTTGCTGGTGCTGCGGGTCCACTTCCAGCACCACGCGGTATTGATTGGTCTGGGTGAAAATGGTGGAGATCAGCCGCTGGCCGAAGGCGTCGTAGAGCGCGTTGTCGATGGCGGCGGTGCTGACGCCCAGGCGCGCGGCGGTGTCGCGGTTGATGTTGACGTAGGCCTGCAGGCCCTGGTCCTGCAAATCGCTGGCCACGTCGGCCAGCTGCGGCAGCCGGCGCAGCGTCTCCACCAGCTTGGGCGTCCAGGCGGACAGGTCCTCGGCGCTGGTGGCTTGCAGGGTGAATTGGTATTGGGTGCGGCTGACGCGGGAATCTATGGTCAGGTCCTGCACCGGCTGCAGGTAGAGCGCCATGCCCGGCAGCGCGTCGGCCTGGCTTTGCAGCCGGGCGAGCACGGTGCGGATGTCGTCGCGCTCCGCCTTGGGCTTGAGGTTGATCAGCAGCCGGCCGTTGTTGAGCGTGGCGTTGTTGCCGTCCACGCCGATGAAGGAGGACAGGCTGTCCACCGCCGGGTCTTTGAGCAGACGCTGGGCCAAGGCTTCCTGCCGGCGCGCCATGGCGCTGAAGGAGATGGATTGCGAGGCCTCGCTGACGCCCTGGATGGCGCCGGTGTCTTGCAGCGGGAAGAAGCCCTTGGGCATGGCCAGGTAGAGCGCGGCGGTCAGCGCCACGGTGGCCAGCGCCACCAGCAGGGTTAGCGTCTGCCGCTCCAGCACCCAGCTGAGCATGCGGCCGTAGCGGGCGATCACCCGGTCGAAGAAGCGGCCGCTGGCGTGGTAGAAGCGGCCTTGCTTGTCTTCCGGCACGTGTTTGAGCAGGCGCGCGCACATCATCGGCGTCAGCGTCAGCGAGATGAAAGCCGAGATCAGGATGGACACCGCCAGGGTGACGGCGAATTCTCGGAACAGCCGGCCCACCACGTCGCCCATGAACAAGAGCGGAATCAGCACGGCGATCAGCGAGATGGTCAGCGAGATGATGGTGAAGCCGATCTGCTTGGAGCCTTTCAGCGCCGCGGCCATCGGCGTTTCGCCGTCTTCGATGTAGCGCGCGATGTTTTCTATCATCACGATGGCGTCGTCCACGACGAAGCCGGTGGCGATGGTCAGCGCCATCAAGGTGAGATTGTTGATGGAGAAGCCGGCCAGATACATCACGCCGAAGGTGCCCACCAGGGACAGCGGCACCGCCACCGCGGGGATGACGGTGGCCGGTACATTGCGCAGGAACAGGAAGATCACCATCACCACCAGGGCGATGGCCAGCATCAGCTCGAACTCCACGTCCGCCACCGAGGCGCGTATGGTCACGGTGCGGTCGCTCAGCACCTTGACGTCCACCGCGCCGGGCAGGGCGTCGCGCAGCTGCGGCAGCAGGGTCTTGATGCGGTCCGCCACCTGGATCACGTTGGCGCCGGGCTGGCGCTGCACATTGAGAATGATGGCCGGGGTGGCGCCGGCCCAGGCGGCCAGGCGGGTGTTTTCCGCCGAATCCACCACCTGGGCCACGTCGGACAGGCGGATGGGCGCGCCGTTGCGGTAGGCGATGACGACGCCGCGGTATTCGTCGGCGGACTTGAGCTGGTCGTTGCCGTCTATGGTGGAGGCCTGGCGTGGGCCGTCGAAGCTGCCCTTGGCCTGGTTGACGTTGGCGCTGGCGATGGCGGTGCGCACGTCTTCCAGCGTCAGGCCCAGCGAGGCCAGCTGGCGCGGATTGGTCTGGATGCGCACCGCCGGGCGCTGGCCGCCGCTGATGCTGACCAGGCCCACGCCGGGCACTTGCGACAGTTTTTGCGCCAGCCGGGTGTCGACCAGATCCTCCAGCTTGGTCAGCTGCAGCGTGGGCGAGGTGACGGCGATGGTCATGATGGGGGTGTCCGCCGGATTGACCTTGCTGTACACCGGCGGATTGGGCAGATCGGAGGGCAGCAGATTGCCGGCGGCGTTGATCGCCGCCTGCACTTCTTGCTCGGCCACGTCCAGGCCCAGTTCCAGGCCGAACTGCAAGGTAATCACCGAAGCGCCGCCGGAGCTGGTGGACGACATTTGCGACAGGCCGGGCATCTGGCCGAACTGGCGCTCCAAGGGCGCGGTGATGGAAGAGGTGATCACCTCCGGGCTGGCGCCCGGGTATTGGGTGACCACCTGGATGGTGGGATAGTCCACCTCCGGCAAGGCGGACACCGCCAGCATGCGCCAGGCGGCGAGGCCGGTCAGCAGGATGGCGACCATCAGCAAGGTGGTGGCCACCGGCCGCTGGATGAACAGACGGGAGGGATTCATGCCGTCTCTCCGCGCTTACTGCGCCGCCGAGGCGCGGCGTTTGCCGGCCGGGCCGCTGCCGTCGCGCTTGTGGCGCCCGTTTTTGCCCGCGCCCTGGGCGGCTTGGCGGTTTTGCGCGGCGCGGTCCACCACGGTGACCTTGGCGCCGTCGCGCAGCTTGTCCAGGCCGTCCACCACCACGCGCTGGCCGGGCTGCAGGCCTTGCTCGACGATGACGATGTCGCCGACGCGCGCTCCGGCGCTGATCTTGTTCAGGCTGACGCTGCTGTCGGCGTTGACGCTGTAGACGTAGCTGCCCGCCTTGCCCAGCTGCACCGCGGCGGCCGGCACGGTGACGGCGTTTTCCTGCTCGCCCAGGCTCAGGCGCACATTGACGAATTGATTGGGGAACAGGGCCTCGTCGGCGTTGGCGAAGCGGGCTTTGAGGTTGACGGTGCCGGTGCTGGTGTTGAGCTGGTTGTCTATGGCCAGCAGCGCGCCGTCGGCCAGCTTGTTGCGGTTGTCGCGGTCCCAGGCTTCCACCGCGAGGCCGGGCTTGGCGCGGCTGGCCCGCAATACCGGCCCCAGGCTGACTTCCGGCACCGAGAACAGCACGTTGATGGGCTGGGTCTGGGTGATGACCACCAGGCCGTTGGCGTCGCTGGCGTGGACGATGTTGCCCGGGTCCACCTGACGCAGGCCGGCGCGGCCGGACACCGGCGCGGTGACGCGGCTGTAGCTGAGCTGCAGCCGGGCGTTGTCCACCGCGCCCTGGTCCAGCTTGACCGTGCCCTGATACTGGCGCACCAGCGCCGCCTGGGTGTCCACCTGTTGTTTGGCGATGGAGTTCTGCTCCAGCAGCTGGCGGTAGCGGTTCAGGTCCAGCTGGGCGTTTTGCAGCAAGGCCTGGTCGCGCAGCAACTGGCCTTCGGCCTGGGCCAGCGCGGCCTGGAACGGGCGCGGGTCCAGTTCCGCCAGCAGCTGGCCTTGTTTGACCGGCTGGCCTTCTTCGAAATGCAGTTTGTCCAGCTGGCCGTCCACGCGGCTGCGCACGGTGACGGTGTAGGTGGAGTTGACGGTGCCCAGCGCGCTGATCTGCAAGGGCACGTTTTGCCGCTGCGCGGCGGCCACGCCCACGGCCGCCGGCGGCGCGGAGCGGCGTTGGCCGGCGGCGTCCGAGGCCGCGTGCTGCCGCCACCACCAGCCGCCGCCCAGCGCGAGCGCGACGACAAGGCCCCAGCACAGCGGGGAACGGTAAAACGGGCGGCGAGGCGCGGCGGATTGGGTCACGGCGGGGCTCCAGAAAAACGGCCTTGGAGCGGCGAGGGCCGCTCCGGATCATTCGAAGGCGACCGCCGGCGCGGATGGGGCGAGGGATGGCGCCGCAGCAGGCTGAGGGTCGATGCTTACAGCATTATGCGCTCCGTGTTTGAACCGGGCTTTGCTTGCGCCGGCGATTGTATGTCGAATTGTTGCAAGACTTGACGGAATGTAAGGTGAGGCCGGGCAGCGGCGAAATGCCAGGCCAGTTGCTGCGCGCGCTGGCGGTAGGACGGCGTGGCCAGCATGCGCCGCAGCAGCGGCGGCAGCTGGCCGGTTTCGATGTGGCGGCGACGCAGCGTGGCGCCGGCGCCGTAGGCTTCGATATGCCGCATCGCCAGCAGCTGATCCATATTGGACGGGATGCCGATCACCGGCCGGCCCTGTTCCAGCGCTTGGTAGCTGGTGGGGCTGCCGCCGTTGCAAATGACCAGGTCCGCGCGGGCGGCGGCGGCCTCGCCGGGCAGGAAGTCGGCGCTGAACAGGCCGGAGCGTTGCGGCAGCCGCTGGCGGCGGCCGGTGCTGGCGATCACTTGCAGGCCTTCGCCCAGAAGCTGCTCAATCAGCGTGGGCAGCAAGGCCAGATTGCCGGAAGAGCCCAGCGACAGGTAGACGGTGGGACGGTCTTGCAATTGCGGCCACCAGTCTGGCAGCGCGCCGCCGGGCGACCAGGTGACCGGGCCCAGATAGCGGTGGTGGGCGGGCAGCGGATCCAGCGGCACCAGTTCCGGGGAATCGTAGTAGAGCACTTGATCGCCGTGGCTCCAGGCCTCGAAGCAGTTGGCGAAGGGCGCCAGGCCGTAATGGGCGCGGGCGCGGTTGAGCGAGCGGGCCAGCAGCCGGGTGGCCAGCGGGGTGATCCAGCGCATCAGCGCGGGCATGACGGGCAGGCGGTGCAGATTGATCTTGGCCAGTTCCGGCACCGGCAGCGGCTGCGGCTGGCGGTAGGGGCTCCAGTAGGCGTTGATCAGATTGATCAAGGGCTTGCCGGAGAGCGCGGCGCTGATGCCCAGCGAGTGGCGGAAGTCGCCGACGATGATGTCCGGGTCCAGGCGTTCGATCAGGCGCAATTCTTCTTCGACGTAGGCGATGATTTCCTCGCGCCGGTACAGCGGCTTGCCGTTGTCCACGGCGTCAAGAAAGTCTTCGCAGCTCTTGGTGATCAGCGGGTGGTATTGGATGTCCTGGCGTTGGTAAATATGATCGAAGCGCGGCGCGGCGGCTAGGTGGATGTCGTAGTCCGCTGCGGGCAACGCGGCGGCCAGGGTGTAGGGGCGGGCGACATGGGCCAGGGTGACGGCCTCGCCGACGAAGAGGATTTTCTGCTTGCGTGGGTTCATGGCGGTTTTCGGGGGATGGGGGGCGATGCCGCCCGGCGGGGCCGGACGGCGCGGGGCGGGCCTTAGAACGTGTTTACGATCTCGCGAGCTAAGGCGAGACAAGGCGTTGCGGCTGAGAAAGCGGAATGTACGCGTGGTACATGAGCATTTCGAAGCCTTTTTCAACGCTGTATCGCCGACGCGCAGCAGATCGTAAACAGGCGCTTAGCCTTTGTGGACCTGGACACGCCACAGCTCGCGTCCGCGCGAGGCGCGGGTCATCGCGCGGCGGCCGTGCAGGCTGTTGTAGTTGTCTATCAGCGCCAGGTCGCCGTCGTGCCAGTCGTGCTCGATCAGGTTTTCCGGCGCATAGGCCCGTTCCAGCAGTTCCTGCACCAGGTTGGGATAGTCGTCGGCGCGCTCTTCCACGTCGACGAAGAACTTCTGCAGTTCGGAGTTGCTGTTTTCCTGGAAGCGCAGCACGGATTCGCCGGTGTCCGGGTGGGCCTCCACCAGCGGGTAGACGCGGGCGTCGCCGCCGAAATAGGTGAACTTGGTGTGGTAGCGGATTTCCAGCCGCTCCCATTCGGCCAGGGTGGCCACCGGCACCTGGCGCAGGATGTTGCGCGCGTCCACCAGGGTGGTCTGGCCTTCGCCGTGCTGCGGCGCGGTCTTGCAATACAGCGCGAACAGGCTGGCGCTGAAGCGCGGATTCTTGCGCACGAATTCATTGTCGGCCGGCAGCATGCTCAAATCCCAGTGCAGCGGCAGCTCCTCGAAGGAGTGGACGAAGCCGTCGGCGTCTTCCTCCGGCTTGACCTTGTGCACCGCGCCGAACTGCCAGATATACGGGGTGCCGAACTGGGCGCTGAAGTCGATCAGATTGTCCTCGTCGGCCACGGCGAAGCCGCGCAGGGCGACGAAGCCGAACATCTGGGCCAAGCGGGTCAAGGCCGGGCGCGGCAGAGACAGGCAGTTGGCGCCGGGACGGCGGTTTTCTATCAGCAGGCCGAAGCGGCCGGCCCGCATCACCGACAACTCGCAACCTTCCCATTCCGCGCCGGCCTGTTCCAGATAGAGCCAGGGCTGCCCGCCGAAGCTCACCGCCTTGGCGCGGCGCGCGTCCAGCGCCTGGCGCTTGGAGACCAGCTCGCCGTGACCGGCCAGGTTCAGCAGGTAGACGCGGTGCCAGGGCAAGGCCGCCTCGGCCTGGGCCGGAGACAGGCGGATGGGGAATTTGCCGCCGGGCGCGCCGGATTGGTGGATGGTCAGCCGGATGGCTTCCGGGAAATGCTCGGCCAGCATCGCGTCCAGCGCGATGCCGCGCCAGGCCAGGCGCCGCGCGCGCTGCGGCCAGTCCTCGGCCTCGGCGATGCCGCGCGCCGCATTGTCTTCGCGCAGCAGGCCCAGCCATTGCGGCTGGCGTCCGGCCTGGTTTTCCGGCAGCGGCTGGGAGAAGTCCGCGGCCGCGGCGGGCAGGTAGCGGCGCAGCACGCTTTCCGCGCGGTCGCGCAGGCGGTCGAAACCGGGCTGGATGCTGGCGTAGTCATGCCAGCGCAGTACCGGGCTGGCGTAGAGCGCGCGCAGCCGGCGGTGGTAGTCGTTGGCGGTGTCGCGCGGGATGTCCAGCAGATCGTGGAAACTCAGGCCGTCGCTGAACAGTTCCAGCGCGCAACCGGCCGGGTAGACGCGGCCGACGGCGCGGCACAGCCGGTCCAGCCGTTCCAGCGCCGCGTATTCGGCGTAGTCGGGGCGGTCGGACGCGGTCTTGTCGCGGGTGTTGGGCGATTTCAGCGGAAAGCCCGGCAGCAGCAATTGCAGCGGCTGTTGCCGGCGCACGAAGCCTTCCACCTGGGCGCTCAGCGCCTGGCGGTAGGATTCGCGCTGCGGGTGGTCGGCTTCACCCTGGAAGGCGTCGAGCAGAATGGAAACAATGGAAGCGACAATAGGTTCGTTTTGCATGGCGATACTCGAAATGAACAATGAAAGGCGGGGCTTCAGGCGGCGGTGGCGATGAAGTGGCTGGGCCGGCCGTCGACAAAGACCAGCGCGGACTGGTTCTCGTCGATGTCGCTGCGTTTTTTCAGCATCACGCCGTGCTCGTGCTTGATCGCGGCGGCGTGCCAGGGCGTCAGCCAGGCGTCGGTGCTGTCCACTAGGCGCACGCCGATTTTGGCGGAGACGCGGAATTGCGGATGAATGGACAGGCGCAGGCTGTCCGGAAACGCGCGCTCCAGCAGCCGGCTCCAGGCATTGCTGCGCTGGATCACCCGGTAGGCGTTGGCGCGCGCCATTTTCTGCAAGCTGGTCTTGCTGTGGCCGGCGAAGCGCGGCATGCCTTGCGCGTCTTCGAACAGGAAACGGGTAATGCCCTGGTACATCGCGCGCATCGCCGGTTCGTCCTGGCATTGGCGTTTGATCTGTTCGATGGAGTCGCTGTAAAGAATCAGCAATTCCTCGCGCTGGGAATCCAGGTCGCCGATATAGCTGAAGTGGTCTTTCAGATCGTAAAAACGGAAGCTGTCGCCATGGCGTTGCCGTGCGTAGCGAATCAAGTCGTCCATATAGGCGGCGACTTCCGCGTCCGGGATATACACCACGTCGGAAAAGCAATAGCCGTCCGAGCAAATGGCGACTTGAGCGCCCGGCGGGTAGATGCTCTGAATGTCCCGGCAGAGTTGGTGCAGATTATCCAGCGCGTGGCGTTCGGCCAGGTCGGGCATGGCGCCCAGGGTTTTATTGCGGTTGGGCGATTTGCCGGGAAAGGCCGGCAAAATCATTTGCAGCGGCTGACGTCGGCTGACGGCGGCCTGAATCTTGGGCAGGTGAGGGGCCATTTCCGCGGCAAGGTCTTCCGGCGCGGCAAGGTCTTCCGGGTGGACGCGGCGCAGCTTGAAAACCCGTTCCAGTATTTGCCGGGCGAGATCCGAGGCGGAAACTCCAAAAGGGTGAAAAACAGGGTCGACAATGGCGTTCATGGTTTATCTCAAATGGTTGTGGAATCAAAAGCGATTGAATTGCGACTGGCCCACGTTCATGCGCGGGCGTTTCACTTATCGTTATGTGATAACCAAAATAAAAATGATGGAAAGAACAGGTTTAGCTTTAGTTAGCGCGGCCATTCTATGGCAGATGTCGGGAGCGGGCGAACAAATTAGCCGCTATAGGGTTATGAGCAATCGTTATATTGATATGGCGAAGGGATTGGATGAATAAAGGCGGATGGAAATTTTATTTGTTTTAGGTGGGTTTTTATTCAATGGGGCGGTGTGAAAATTGTAAATGCGATTGTGACGGTTTGTGATGTCTTATTTGTTTTAATTTGGATTAAATTTAAATTTGTCTTTATATGACAAGATCTTATTTGTCATTTTTGCAAATGAGATTCATTCCTATTTGTAAACGACGGGAGACCGTCGGAGACTGTGAGTTTTCCCATGCAACCACGTTGCGGCGCTGCGGTCGCGGCGCCTTTCCTGCGGCGCGCCGGCGCGGGCGGGGCGGGTGAAAACTGTATGATTCACGCGACAGATGCGGCGCGAGATGACGATGAAGCGCGGCGAACACACCCCGGATGCTGCGTTGCGCCGACTCGTCGTACTCAAGGTCCGCCGCGTTTCAGAGCGCCGCGCCGCGGATGGGCAAAGCCGCGTTCTCCGCCGCAGGCCCGGCCCGTACCGGCCGGCGGGGCTTTGGGCCGGCTTTCGGCCGCAATCCAAGCGGGTGTGGTATTCCTTTGCGAACATGACATTTTCGTTTTTTAAGCTTCAAAGCCATGTTTGACTAGTCAACAGTCGTGGTTGCTGTCATTCTTTTGCGTTTCGATTACGACTGCCTGTCGTAGCGACAGCAGGCCGCCGGCTGGCCGCAGCGAGCCGAAAGCAATGTCGCCGAGCAGGCGCACTTGAGACAAAGAGATGGAAAAAAAGCAAGAAAGCCAAGAGCTTAGGCGCACCTTGCAGGCGCGCCACCTGTCGATGATCGCCATCGGCGGCTCCATTGGCACCGGCCTGTTCCTGGCCTCCGGCGCCACCGTGGCGTCGGCCGGCGCCGGCGGGGCCTTGATCGCCTACGCCCTGATCGGCCTGATGGTTTACTTCCTGATGACCAGCCTGGGCGAAATGGCCGCCTTCATGCCGGAATCCGGCTCTTTCCAGGTATACGGTTCGCGCTTCGTCGATCCGGCCTTCGGCTTCGCCCAAGGGTGGAACTACTGGTACAACTGGGCCATCACCGTGGCGGTGGAGCTGGCCGCGGCCGCCATCATCATGCATTACTGGTATCCGGCGGTGCCCGGCATCGTCTGGAGCGCCGGCTTCCTGTTGATCATCTTCGTGCTCAACTATTTCTCGGTGAAGGGCTTCGGCGAGGCCGAGTTCTGGTGCTCGATGCTCAAGGTGGCCACCATCATCGCCTTCATCGTCATCGGCTTTTTGATGATCTTCGGCATCATGACCGACCCCAATCCGCAGCGCATCGCGCCGGGTTTGTCGGTGATGCAGCAGGGGCAGGGGCCGTTTGTCGGCGGCCTGGCCGCCTTTGTCGGCGTGGCCATGATTGTGGGCTTCTCCTTCCAGGGCACCGAGCTGATCGGCGTCGCCGCCGGCGAGTCCGCCAATCCGGGCAAGACCATCCCGCGCGCGGTGCGGCAGATCTTCTGGCGCATCCTGATGTTCTACATGCTGTCCATCCTGATCATCGGCCTGATCCTGCCGTACAACGATCCGCTGCTGCTGAAGAACGATATGAAGGACGTCGGCGCCAGCCCGTTCACCCTGGTGTTCAACCGCGCCGGCTTCGCCATGGCCGCCAGCCTGATGAACGCGGTGATCCTGTCCGCCATCCTGTCCGCCGGCAATTCCGGCATGTACGCGTCCACCCGCATGCTGTACACCATGGCGCGCAACAAGATGGCGCCCAAGCGCTTTGCCGAGCTGTCCAGCAACGGCGTGCCGCGCAATGCCTTGTACGCCACCAGCGTGATCGCCGCGCTGTGCTTCCTGACCTCCTTGTTTGAAACCAACGCGGTCTATCTGTGGCTGCTGAACTCTTCCGGCATGACCGGCTTCATCGCCTGGTTGGGCGTGGCCATCAGCCACTACCGCTTCCGCCGCGGCTACGTCAAGCAGGGCCACGATCTGGCGGACTTGCCCTACCAGGCCAAGTGGTTCCCGCTGGGGCCGTTGTTCGCCTTCGCGCTGTGTCTGCTGATCATGCTGGGCCAGAACTACGAGGCCTTCATCGGCGGCCATATCGACTGGAGCGCGGTGATCGCCACCTATCTGGGCATCCCGCTGTTCCTGGCGCTGTGGCTGGGCTACAAGTACAAGCACAAAACCCGGATGGTGGCGCTGGAAGAGATTGATTTCAGCGAGGCGCTGGTCAAGGCTCGCGCTTTGCGCCAAGAGAATAAGGACGGCAAGCTGGCCGCCGCCACGCGCTGATCCTCTGTGAATTCTGCCAGCCTTAGCGCGGCAGTTCGCCAACAGCCCGGCCATGCCGGGCTGTTTTGCGTAAGGGCTTGATTGTTTTGGATTCGGCGCCGGCCCATGCCGGCGCCGCGGACGCGCGCGGCGCGCCGGAACCGGGGCGGGGCGCCGCAGTCCGAACGAGAGCCGGCTTGCAATACTGATGAATTGTGTAATATGGCGGCTGGCGCGGCGCCGCCCGCCGGCGTTCCCGATCTGAATTCGATGGCTTCGGAGTCATTCATGCAGTTGCTGACAATATTCATAACAAAGTTTCTGTTTGTGATGGCCGCCTTGCTGCCGATCATGAACCCTCCGGGCCTGGTGCCCATCTTCATCTCGATGACGGCGCGCAATACGCCGCAGCAGCGCCGCTACCTGGCGCGCCGCATTGCCATGTATTGCGCCTTGCTGCTGTTGGGCAGCATGTTCACCGGCGGCTATGTGCTGTCCTTCTTCGGCGTGTCCTTGCCGGTGGTGCAATTGTCCGGCGGCCTGCTGATCACCTTCGCCGCCTGGCGCATGCTCAACGACGCGCCGCCGGAGAGCAGCCCCACCTCAACCGATCAGCCCATCCAGGCGGAAAACCAGGACGCCTTGAAGCAACGCGCTTTCTATCCGCTGACCTTCCCGCTGACGGTGGGGCCGGGCTCCATCTCGGTGGCCATCACCATGGGCGCCTCCTTGACCGATACCGGCAAGGGCATCGTCAAATACGCGATCTCGCCGCTGGCCGGCAGTTTCGCGGTGCTGGTGTGCAGCTTGCTGGTCTATCTGTGCTACCGCCACGCCGACAAGCTGCTGCGCTATCTGGGCCAGACCGGCTCGGTGGTGTTCCTGCGCTTGTCCGCCTTCATCCTGCTATGCCTGGGCGTGCAGATCATGTGGGACGGCTTCGGCGCCCTGATCACCCAGCTGGCGCAGGATGTGTTGCCGCATAAGTGAGCGGGGCGATTGGACATCTTTTGATGTGAGGCAAATGCCGCATCGGCCAAATTGAGCATACTGCGATTATGACAAATGTCTTAAGAACAGGAGTTTGCCATGGCCACCAGCGCTTTCTTCATCCCCTGCGTCAATCTGATGGGCGCGGGCTGTCTGCAACAAGCCGTTGAAACCATGCGCGGCTACGGTTACCGCAAGGTCTTGATGGTGACCGACGCCGGCCTGGTGAAAACCGGTCTGGCCGGCCGAGTGACCGAGCTGCTGGGCGGCGTCGGCATCGCCACCGTGCTGTTCGACGGCGTGCATCCCAATCCCACCACCGCCAACGTAGGCGCCGGCCTCGCGCTGTTGCGCGAGCACGGCTGCGACGCCGTGGTGTCCTTGGGCGGCGGCTCGCCGCACGACTGCGCCAAGGGCATCGCCCTGGTGGCAGCCAACGGCGGCAAGATCCAGGATTACGAGGGCGTGGACAAGTCCGCCAAGCCGCAACTGCCCTTGGTGGCGATCAACACCACCGCCGGCACCGCTTCGGAAATGACTCGCTTCTGCATCATCACCGACGAGAGCCGTCACATCAAAATGGCCATCGTCGACAAGCACACCACGCCGGTGCTGTCGGTCAACGATCCGGAAACCATGGCCGGCATGCCGGCCGGGCTGACCGCCGCCACCGGCATGGACGCGTTGACCCATGCGGTGGAAGCCTATGTGTCCACCATCGCCACGCCCATTACCGACGCCTGCGCCTTGAAGGCGGTGACGCTGATCGCCGGCCATCTGCGCCGCGCGGTGCGCAACGGCATGGACATGGAGGCGCGCGAGCAGATGGCTTACGCGCAATTCCTGGCCGGCATGGCCTTCAACAACGCGTCGTTGGGCTATGTGCACGCGATGGCGCACCAGCTGGGCGGGTTTTACGATCTGCCGCACGGCGTGTGCAACGCGGTGCTGCTGCCGCATGTGCAGGCTTACAACGCCAAGGCGGCCGGCCAGCGGCTGGCCGATGTCGGCGCGGCGCTGGGCGTGGAAGCCAGCGCCGAGGCGGCGATCGCCGCCATACGCCAATTGGCGGCCGATGTAGGCATTCCGGCGGGATTGACGCAACTGGGGGTCAAGGAAGAGGATATTCCTGAACTGGCCGCCAACGCCTTGAAGGACGCTTGCGGTCTGACCAATCCGATCCAGGCCAGCCACGAGGAAATCTGCGCGATCTTCAAGGCCGCGCTGTAGCGGTAAAGGGCCGCGGCGATTCGCCGCGGCCTTCACGATCTGCTGCGCAGCGGCGATACGACGCTAACAACCCGCTCAAAATGCTTATGTGCCACGAGTACATTCCGCTTTTGCGTTCGTTTTCGCCTTGTCTCGCTCTAGCTCGCAAGACTTTGAACACAGCTTCCAATGGCGGCCCAGCCGCCTTTTTTTGACCATTAAATATCGTAATACGATATTTCTGACGACGCCGCACCGCCTCCGCCGCCAGATGAAATAAGGAGTGACGCAATGGACGCAACCATTCGCCTATTGCCGGTGAGCGAATACCGGCCGGGGCTTGATAACGCTTTTCTGATCGAGGAGACCTGGCCGAAGGGCTTGCCGCGGCAGGCGCTGGACGCCGCCCACTGGCTCAAAAGCGTGGCGCCCGCGCCCGGTTTGCTGAAATGGCTGCGCCAGGACGACCGTCATTGGCCCACCTTCTGCGAGGTGTATTGGGCCGACCTGGCGGCGAACCCGCAGCGCTGGTGGCCCTTGTGGAAGGCCAGCCGCCGCGGCGGCCTGGTGTTGCTGCACGCGGGCGGCGGCGACAAGCAGCCGGCGCAGGCCTTGGCGCAATTCCTGGGCGACAAGCTGGACGAGATAGCGCGCATCGAGGCCGGAGAGCTGGCGTCGCCGGTGTGCTACCGCGCCTTGCTGGATCATTGACCGCATGCCCGAGCCATCCAGCTTCTCCAAACAGGATTTCGAACGTCTGGCGGACTTCCGCTATCGTTTGCGCCGCTTCCAGCGTTTCAGCGAGGAGGCGGCCCAGCGCCACGGCATCACCATGCTGCAATACCTGCTATTGCTGCAGATCAAGGGCTTTCCCGGCCGCGACTGGGCCACGGTGGCCGAACTGGCCGAGCGGCTGCAGTCGCACCACCACAGCGTGGTGGGCCTGATCAGCCGCTGCGAGCAACAGCGGCTGGTGGCGCGCAGCCCGGGGCGGGACGACCGCCGCTGCGTGGAAGTGCGGCTGCTGCCCAAGGGCGAGGCGCTGGCGGAATGTCTGGCGCGAGAGCATCGCGAGGAGTTGCAGGCCCTGCGGCGGCTGGGCGATGTGCTGTCGCTGGATCATCTCTTGCAGCCCGAGGATTGACGCCGGCGCGGTAGCTTTTGCCATGGCGCTCTGGCATGATTTTGACATTGTTTTGGCGAGCGGAGATATCCCGTGAACATACTGTTGGTGGAGGACGATCTGGCATTGGGCGAGGCGCTGGGGCAGGCTTTGCGCCAGGCCGGCTTTCGCACCGTCTGGGTGAGGCGTTTGAAGGAGGCGCGCACCTTTCTGGCCGAGGAGCCGCAGGACGCGCTGCTGCTGGATCTGGGCTTGCCGGACGGCGAGGGCCTGCATTTGCTGCAGGAGTTGCGCGGCAACGGATCGACGCTGCCGGTCATCATCCTGACCGCGCGCGACGCGCTGGAGAGCCGGCTGGCCGGCCTGCACAACGGCGCCGACGATTACCTGGTCAAGCCCTTCGCGATTCCCGAGCTGCTGGCCCGGCTGCAGGCGGTGACCCGGCGCAGCAGCGGCTTCGTGTCGGCCAATTGGCAGATCGGCGATTTGTGCATCAACGCCGAAACCCGAGAGCTGTCGATGGGCGGCGCGGCGGTGGCCTTGTCGCCGTCCGAGTTCGCGCTGGTGTTCGAACTGGTGCGCAAGGCCGGCAAGGTGGTCAGCCGCGAGCACCTGGTCGAGCATCTGTGCTGCGAGTCCGACAACGCGCTGGAAGTGCATGTCCACAATCTGCGGCGCAAGCTGGGTTCGGACTGGATCCGCACCATACGCGGCGTCGGCTATCTGCTGCCCAAGCCGGCATGATCATCCCCTCGCTGGCGCGGCGCTCGCTCTACCGGCGGCTGTTATGGACCAGTCTGAGCACCCTATTGGCGGTGTGGCTGGTCCTGTTCGCCTGGTTTTATTGGGAAGTGACCCGGGTCGGTTCCGGCTATCTGGACGGCGATTTGCGCGGGCTGGCGCGCACCCTGGCCACCGTCTACAGCGCCGACATCAAGGAAAGCGAGCGCGCCCGCGTCGTCGATCAGTTGATCGGCCAGTTCGGCCACGGCTATAGCGAAAGGCCGCCGGTCAAGGACGAGCTGGCCTACCGCATCGTCGACAAGCGCCAGCGCCTGCTGGCGGTGTCCAGCGCCTGGCCGGAGCTGGAGCAGCCGCCCAGCGGCGGCGCGCCGGCCAACCAGGGGCGCTGGCGCATGCTGACGGCGAGCGGCGACGAGGTCCGGGTGCAGTTGGCGATCGCGCGCAGCTTCGTGCAGCGGGTGCAGGCCGAAATCCTGATCTTCTTCCTGCTGCCGCTGATTGCCGCGGTGCCCATCATCATGCTGCTGCTGCGCGTCGGTTACGGCCGCGCCCTGCAGCCCTTGGCGACGCTGGCCACCACCATCACCTCGCGCGATGTGCAATCGACGGCGCCGCTGGCCTGCGCCGACCCCGAATACCAGGAACTGCGGCCGGTGTTCAATTCCGTCAACGAGCTGTTGTCGCGGCTGGCGACTTTTCGCGAGGGCGAGCAGCGCTTCTTCGCCGACGCGGCGCACGAGCTGCGCACGCCGCTGGCGGCGATAGGCGCGCAAGTGCATCTGCTGGCGCGCGCGGAGTCCGAACAGGAGAGGGCGGCGCTGGCGGCCTTGCTGGACGCCAGCATAGGCCGCAGCGGCGAACTGGTGGGCAAGCTGTTGACGTTGTCGCGGCTGGACGCGGAATCGGCGCGGGTGCTGCCGGTATCCTTCGATCTGGCGGCCTTGGCGCGCGCGGCGCTGGCGCGCCAGGTGCCGCGAGCGATGGAGCGCAACATCACGCTGGCCTACGACGGCGCGCAGACGGCGGCCTGCTGCGGCGACGCCAGCGCGATGGATAGCCTATTGGACAATCTGCTGGACAACGCCATCCGTTACTGCCCGGACGGCGCTTGCATCAATGTGGAAGTCAGCGAGGGGTTTTCCAATGTGAGGCTGGCGGTGCTGGACGACGGGCCGGGCATCGAGCCGCAGTGGCGGGAGCAGGTGCTGAAGCGTTTCGTGCGCCTGCCCGACAATACCGTGACCGGCAGCGGCCTGGGGCTGGCCATCGTCAAGCGGGTGGTGGAGCTGCACGGCGGCAGCCTGCTGCTGACCGACGGCCTGCACGGCAACGGCCTGGGCGTGGAAATCCGCCTGCCGCGCTGCGACGCGCGGCCGGCTTGAGGCCGCCGCGCTCCCGCATCGCTTCATCGCTTCTCAGGGCGCGCTCTTGTCCGCGCCCTCCCAGCCGCCGCCCAGCGCGGCGATCAGATTGGCCGCCGCCAGCAATTGCTGGCGGCGCGCGCCTTGCACGCCCTGTTCCGCCTGCAGCTCTGCCAGTTGCGCGCGCCATTCCGCCTGGCCGTCGCTGAGCCCCACGCCGCGCGCGTCGCGCTCGGCGCGCAAGCGGCGGCTGGCGTCCACGTATTGGCGCTGCCTGGCCTCCTGATCGGTTCTGGCGAAATGGGCGGAGGCGGCGGCGTCTTCCACCTCGTACACCGCGCGGGTGACGGCGCCGCGCCAGGCCGCGTATTGCTCGGCGGCGGCGGAGCGCGCGCGCTGGGCCTCGGCCTTGCGCTTGCCGGTGTCGAACAGCGGAATGTCCAGCTGCGGCAGCAGCGACCAGTTCAGCACCTTGCTGCCGCGCAGACCGGACCAGCTGCCGGCGCTGATGCCCAGCCCGCCGTTCAGGGTCAGCGACGGCCAGCGGGCGGCCTCGGCTTCGTCGATGCGCGCGCGCGCGGCGTCGTAGCGGGCCTGGGCCGCGCTCAGATCCGGCCTGCGCTGCAGCAGCCGGGCCGGCACGTCGCCGCCCACTTCCGGCAGCCGGAGTTCGCGCAGCGGACGCGCCGGCGGCAGCCCGCAGGCGTCCGGCATTTTGGCGGCCAGCTGGCACAGGCTGCGCTCCACCCGCTTCAGCGCGTCGCCTTGTTGAGCGACCAGACGGGCGGCTTCGCTGGCCTCGCTGTCCGGTTCCAGCAGTTGCCGGCCGCTGGCCAGGCCGACGCGGCGTTTGGCGGCGACGCCGGCCAGCAGCCGCTGGCGCAGCCGCGCGGCCTCCTGGACCAGTTCGATGTCGGCGGCCAGCTCCGCCCGGGTCAGCCACAGTTCGGCGGTTTGCCGCGCCAGGCTCAGGCCCAGCGCGTCGAGGTCGCCGCCGCTGGCCTTGAGGTCGGCGCGGCCGGCGCGCGTCGCGGCGCTGACCCGGCCGCGCAAGTCCACTTCATAGCCCAGCGCCAGCCGCGTGCTGTAGCGGGTGCTGGGATTGGCGGTGTCTTCGCTCACTTCGCCCAAATCGAATTTGGACAGTTTGCGCCGTTCCACCGATTGTTCGAAGTCCAGCTTGGGATAGCGGTCGGCGTTGAGCACGCCCAGTTCGGCGCGCGCGGCGTCCAGCCGCGCCAGGCTGGCGGCGAGGTCGGTGTTGCCCTCGCGCACCGCGGCTATCCAGCGGCTGAGGCCGGGATCGCCGAAACCGTCCCAGGCCTGGGCGTCCGGGCCGGCGCCGGGCAGGGTCCGGCCGTAGCGTTCCGGCAGTGCCGGCGTCGGGCGCGAAGGCTCCAGCCCGGCGCAGCCGCCAAGCGCCAGGAGCAGCAGCAGAGCGATGGGGCGCATCATGGCTTGCCCGCCTTGTCTTGTCGGGCGATGCGCACCAGCACTCGCTGGCCGATGCGGATTTCCGGTGCGTCCACCAGCGCCAGCACGCATTCGATCACGCGCACGTCCTGTTTCTCATTGGGGTCGTCGTTGTCCGGGCGGTTGCCGAACACCTGGCCCAGCCGCAGCACCTTGGCCTTGTAGACCTTGGTTTCGTCCGCTTCCAGCGTCACCTCGGCCGCCTGTCCCGCCGTCACCAAGCCCACATAGCGTTCTTCCAGGTCGGCGCGAACGATGCGCGGCCCGTTGGGGGCGAACATGAACAGCGGCGTCACGTTCAGCGTGGAGGTGCCGTCGCCGGGGCGGGCCTGGCGGCGGATGATGCGGCCGGCCAGCGGCGCGCGGACCACGTGTTGATCCACTTCCAGCTTGCTGGCCGCCACTTGCGCGTCGGCGGTGGCCACCGCCGCCTGCTGGCGGGCCAGTTCGGAGGCGCTGAGCTTGACCTGATCGCGGGCGTTGTCTTTTTCCTGCTTGGACACCACCTCGTCGCCGCTCAGCGCGGACACTCGTTGCAGCTCGCGCTGGGCGATGGCGTGCTTGACCTGCAGCAGCGTCAGCGCCTGCCGCGCCTCGTCGCGCTCCTGCTCGCGCACCTTCATCGCCAGATTGGCCTCGCGGTCGTCGATGCGGGCCAGCACCGCGCCGGGTTTGACCTCGGCGCCTTCTTCCACCGACACCTCGCGAATGATGCCGGCGCGCGGCGCGGCGATATTGATCACCCCGCCTTCTATGCTGACGCGGCCCTTGGCGATGGCGGCCCACGGCGATTGCTGGACCGGCGCGGGGGGAGGGGGCTCGGAGCAGCCGGCCAGCAACAGGCTCAAGGCCAGCAGCGGGCCCAGGCGCAGCGGGGTCTTGGGAATAGGGCTGCTCATGCTACCTCCATCGGCGTGTTATGGACGCGCAGGTCTTTGACCACCTGGCCGTCTTCCAGGGTGATGACGCGGTCGGCGTGTTTGATCAGGCGGTTGTCGTGCGACACGCCCAGCACCGTGGTGCCTTGTTCCTGGGCGATCTGGTGCAAGAGGTCGATCACCACTTGGCCGTTATGGCTGTCCAGCGCGCTGGTGGGCTCGTCGGCGAACATCAGCTTGGGCCGCTTGACCAGCGCGCGGGCGATGGCGACGCGCTGCTTTTCGCCGCCGGACAATTCCATGGGCCGCAGCTTGGCGCGCGGGCCCAGGCCCACCAGTTCCAGCGCCTCCTGGGCGCGCTTCTCGGCTTCCGGCTTGCTGATCTTGGGGCCGTAGTTCAGCGGCAGCAGCACGTTTTCCAGCGCGGTCAGCGAGGCGAACAGATTGAAGCCCTGGAACACGAAACCGCAATGCTCCAGGCGGAAGCGGCTCAATTCCTCGATGGAGCGCCGGGTCAGCTCCAGCCCCAGCGCGGTGACGCGGCCGGAGCTGGGCGGCAGCAGGCCGGATAGCACGGACAGCAAGGTGCTTTTGCCGGAGCCGGACGGACCGATGATCAGGGTCAGTTCGCCGGGCAGGATGGACAGCGAGATATTGGTGAGCACGGTTTGCTCGGTCTTGCCGTTGCTGAACGAGCGGTTCAGGTTTTCGCCGACGATGGCGGGAGAGGCGGACATGAGAGTCTCCTTATCGCAATAGGGTGGAGGGTTCGGCCTGGTTCAGCGCGCGCAGCGCGGACAGACCGGACAGCAGAGCGATGCCCAGCACCAGGGTGCCGGTGGCCAGGCAGCCCCACACCGGCACTTCCAGCGCGATGTGGGCGTGGCGCGCGGCCATCACCAGCAGCGCGCCGACCACGGCGGTGATCACCAGGCCGGCGAGGCCGACCCAGAAGGACTGCTCCAGGATCACGGCGCGCAAGGAGGAGGAGGACACGCCCAAGGCGCGCAAGGTGGCGTATTCGCGCAGTGCGGCGACGATGGCCGCCATCAGCGTCTGGCTGGTGATGACGATGCCGACCAGCAGGCCCAGCGCGGAGGAAAACAGGAAGCCGGAGCCGGCGCCGGACTCGAACAGCCAATACACCTGCGACTGGATGGAGAACTCCTCGGCGGTCCACACCTGGAAGGGCTTGAAGCTGCCGGCCGGCTGCAGCTGGTCGCGCACCAGTTCGGCGCGGCTGGGGTCGCGCAGCCGGGCCAGGAAGTAGTCGGTGGCGTCGTTGCGCAGATTGGGATCGATGCGGCGCGCGGTGTTCAGCGAGGTCAGGATGTTGGCCCCGCCCATTGCGCGCATGCCGTTGACGGTGCCGCCGATGCGTACCCGCTTGCCGCTGAGTTCGGCGTAGTCGCCGATCTTGACGCCCAGCTTTTCCAGATCGCTCTCATCCACCAGCACAGTGCTGGGCACCGTCAGCTCCTGGCGCAGCGCCGGGGTCAGCAAGGTGGCGAAGGTCATCGCCTGCGGGCGCGGGTCGATGCCGATCAGCACCGCGCTGAGCTTGCCGCCGCCGGGACGCTGCCAGTCCGCCATGGTCCAGGTGAAGCGTTCCACCGAGGTGACTTCGGGATGCGCCCAAAGGTTGTTCTCGGTCTTGCCGGGAATCGGCCGGGCCAGATCCACGCTCTGAGTGGCCGGGTAGCCCACCCAAAGATCGGCGCTGGAGCGGTCTATGTAAACGCCTACCGAGCTGAACATGCCCAAGAGCAGGCTGAGCTGCACTTGCACCAGCAGGCCGGCGAAAGCCACCGCCAGCACCGCCGGCAGGAAGCGGCGCCACTCGTAGATCAGCGAGGCGCGAGCGAGGGAGACCATGGTCAGGCCTCCGCGCTGCAGCCGGGCCGGCAGGGGGGATGGTTGGGCTGGGGCATGACTGTCTCCGGGGTGAAATGAGGGCAGTATGCCTATTCCTGCTTAGGGTTTTCTGAGCGCGGCCAAGCGTGAATAAGGCGGAGTCGGCGTACGGGATTTCCCTAGTATTAATACCACTGGTATTAGTCTGGATATTGAATTTGAATGCCAATTCAATAAGCCGCTGTTCTTATTGCCTGCTCAGACTCTCCTCAGTTTTCTTTTTCAAGCTTGGGTTTTTTATTTTTCAGTAATGGATTTACTAAAAAATAATGACTTTGGCATTGGTGTGTCAATAAAGATACATTATTAAAATCAATGACTTGCTTTGTTCTGTATATATTTTTCTCCAGATCTGTGGAGGTAAATCAGTCAACTGCAAGAAAGCCCTAAGGAAACACTAAGATTTCAACGTCATAATTTTCCAAAACCGGATTTGACAGTTTCGGTTGTAAAGATTTTGTCAAGTTGAGATCGCGGTTTTGGATGTGGTTTGCGTAATAGGCAGCAGGCGCGTGCGGCGGTTCGCCGGACGCGAATTCGATCCAGGCTTTGCGTGCGGGACCGGATTTAAAGAAAGGCAGTCGACCCTGGCCGTGCGGCCGGCGATTGCGCTTCCCGGTTGGTGCGCGGCGGCAAGCGAATGATGCGAAACAGCAGGTTCACCGCGGGAGGAGCAATGAGCAAGACCGTATCGAGCAGGATAGGACCGGGCACGGTGGATATCGCGATTGTGGGCATGGCCAGCCACTTTCCCGATGCGGCCACCTTGTACGATTTCTGGACCAATATCGTCGACAAGAAGGATTCCCTGACCGACATCGACCAGAAGAACGGCGATGAGTACTGGCGCAAGGAAGACTATTACAGCGCGGACCCGAGCGCCGCCGACAAAACTTACGGCCATCGCGCCGGTTTCGTGCCGGCCATCGATTTCGATCCGGTGGAATTCAAACTGCCGCCGCTGATGCTGGAGTCCATCAGCACCGCGCAGATCTTCGCGCTGCACGTGGCCAAACAGGCGATGCTGGACGCCAGGCTGGTGGGCGAGGACGCCTTGCCGGTGGATAAAGACCGCGTGGGCGTGATCCTGGGCGGCGCCGGCAACGGCAACACTTCCTTCTCGCTGGCCTTCCGTCAGCAGGAGCCGTATCTGCGCAAGGTGCTGAACCACGCCGGCCTGCCCGGCGCGGTGGCCGACGAGGTCATCGACCGCGTCAACCATCTCTATCTGGAATGGAACGAGGACAGCTTCCCCGGCTTCCTCGGCAATGTCGCCTGCGGCCGCATCGCCAGCTACTTCGATCTGGGCGGCACCTCTTATATGGTGGACGCCGCTTGCGCCAGCAGCCTGGCCGCGATCAAGGCGGCGGTGGGCGAGCTGGTGGACGGCAGCTGCGACGTGGTGCTGACCGGCGGCGTCAACCTGGAAAACTCGATCTTCTCCTTCCTGTGCTTCAGCAAGACGCCGGCCCTGTCCAAGAGCAATCTGTCGCGGCCCTTCGACGAATCCTCGGACGGCATGATGCTGGGCGACGGCGTGGGCTTCCTGGTGCTCAAGCGCCTGGAAGACGCCGAGCGCGACGGCGATCGCGTTTACGCGGTGATCAAATCCTTGCAGGCCTCCAGCGACGGCCGCGCCAAGAGCATTTTCGCGCCGCGTCACGAAGGCCAGGTCAAGGCGATGCAACGCGCTTACGCGCGCGCCGGCATTTCTCCGGCCGAGATCCAGCTGGTGGAGGCGCACGGCACCGGCACCCAGTCCGGCGACGAGACCGAGATCAAGAGCTTGCGCGCGGTGTTCGAGGCCGGCGGCGCTCAGCCCGGCTCGGTGGCCATCGGCAGCGTCAAATCGCAGATCGGCCATACCCGTTGCGCCGCCGGCGCGGCGGCGATGATGAAGGCCGCGCTCGGCCTCTATCACAAGGTGTTGCCGCCCACCATCAACGTCAGCCAGCCCAGCCGCGAACTGGCGGACAGCGCCAGCCCCTTCTACGTCAACATCGACAGCCGGCCCTGGCTGAGCCCGGTGGACGGCGCGCCGCGCCGCGCCGCCTTGAGCGCCTACGGCTTCGGCGGCACCAACTACCACGCCATCATGGAAGAGCATCAGGCGCGGCCGCAGGGCGATTTCCGCCTGAACCTGCGCCCGGAAGTGGTGCTGCTGCACGCGGACGGCCCGGAGCAGCTGCTGGCGCTGGCCGAGCACAAGCTGGATGCCTTCCGCGCCGAAGACGCCGGTTATCAGTTCCGTCTGCACCAAGGCGCGGCGGCGCGCGCGCCGGCCGCTTCCGCGCGCCTGGCCTTCGTCGCGGGCTCCGCCGAACAGGCGGCCGGCCTGCTGGACGAGGCGATCAAGCTGCTGCGGGCGCGGCCGGATCAGGACTGGGAACACCCGCTGGGCATTTACTACAAGCGCGAGGCGGCCCCGCTGGCCGGCCGCGTGGTGGCCTTGTTCCCCGGACAGGGCGCGCAGTACGTGAACATGGGCCGCGACATCGCCAACGATTACCCGGCGATGCGCGAAACCCTGGAGGGCCTGGACGCCGCGGCGCACGCCGACGGGCTGCCGCTGCCTTCGGCGGCGATTTTCCCGCCGCCGGCCTTCGACGCGGAGACGGCGGACCGTCAGATGGCGGATCTGACCCAGACCCGCACCGCGCAGCCGGCGATAGGCGCGATCAGCGCCGGCTACTACAAGCTGCTGCGCGGTCTGGGCCTGCGGCCGGACTTCCTGGCCGGCCACAGCTACGGCGAGGTGACCGCTCTATGGGCCGCCGGCGTCTTGAGCGACGAGAACTTCTACCGCGCCTCGCTGGCGCGCGGCGCGGCGGTGGCCAGCCCGGTGCCGGGCGGCGAGCCGGGCGCGATGCTGGCGGCCTCGCTGCCGGAGAGCGAAGCCAGCGCGGTGCTGGAGCGCTTCCCGGAGCTGGTGGTGGCCAATTACAACTCGCAGCAGCAACTGGTGTTCGGCGGCGCCGGCGACATCATCCGCCAGGCCCACGAGTTCCTGAACGAGCGCAAGGTGCGCAGCCAGGTGCTGGCGGTGTCGGCGGCCTTCCACACCGACTTCGTGCGCCACGCTTGCGCGCCGTTCGAGGCCAGCCTGGCCGGGATTCCGTTCCAGGCGCCGCAAGCCGCGGTGTATTCCACCGCCAGCGGCGAGCGCCACGCCGACGACCCGGCCAAGATCAAGCAGTCCTTGATCGGCCAACTGGTCAGCCCGGTGCGCTTCCAGCAAACCATTGAACGCATTCATCAGCAGGGCGGTTATCTCTTCGTCGAGATCGGCCCCAAGGGCATTCTGGGCAAGCTGGTGGCGGACATCCTCAAGGACAAGCCGCACGCGGTGGTGTCGCTGAACCCCAGCGCCAACGGCGAGGAAGCCCTGCAATTCAAGCGCGCGCTGGCTCGGCTGGCGGTGGAGGGGGTGGAGCTGAGCTCCACCGATCCGCAGGCGGCGCTGCCACTGGCGACGGCGCCCAAGAAAAAGGCGCTGACTTACACAATGAGCGGCGGCTTCTTCTACTCGGAGAAAGCCAAGCAGCGCCGCGCGCACGCCATGCGCAAGGATACGCGCGTCATCGACGCCTTCATCGACGAGCGGCTCGCCGCCAGCTCGCCGCCGCGGGCGCCGGAGACGGAGCGGGATAGTACGGTAGTGGTGGAAACTTTGGTCGACAACAGGGACGACATGGTGTGGCTGGAGCCGGTCCATGTCATAAGCGGAGAGGGAATCATGCAACGCAGTAGCTCGGACAACGAAGTATTGAGCGTATTGGACGCGCAAATCCAGGCGCAGAACATGCTCAGCCAGGTGCACCAGCAGTTCCAGCTGAATCAGAAGGACTACATTCAGCTGCTGGATTCGCTGATGAACAAGCAATACACCTTGCTGGAGAAATTCCAGGGCAGCCAGCAACTGACGGAAGTGGTGGCCAGCCTGGGCCAGAGCCTGCAGCTGCTGGACAAGAACCAGGAGCTCTACCACGTCAACCACGAACATTATTTCGACAACCAGCAAGCTTTGCTGGGCGCCGACGTCGCCGCCCGCGGCGGCCAGGTGGCCGCTCGCCTGCAACAGCGCGCGCCGCTGGAAGTGAGCTTGCCGACGCCGCGCGCCGCGGTGGAATTGCCGGCGGCCGCGCCCCTGGCTCAGCCCGCCGCCGCGCCTGCGGCCCCGGCGCCTCAAGTGAGCGCGGTGCAGGCGCCCAAGCCGACGCTGCAGGAGATTCCGCAAGCAGCCGCTCCGGTCGCCGCGCCGGCCCCGGTAGCCGCGCCCGCTCCGGCAGCCGCCGCGCCCGCCGCCGCGATCAGCGCCGAGGACCAGGCCCTGATCCAGCGCTTCGAAGCCTTGACCGAGGCCGACCTGATCAAGCAACTGATCGCCATCGTCAGCGACCGCACCGGCTACCCGGCCGACATGATCAATGAAGACATGGATCTGGAAGCCGACCTGGGCATCGATTCGATCAAGCGCCTGGAAATCTTCGGCGCCATGTTCGACCAGCTGTCCGCCGAGGTGCCGCACTTCCAGGACATGGAAAAACAGAAGGACATGGAAACCTTCGACATCGACGCCTTCAGCAACATCCGCAAGATGGGCGGCTTCTTCAAGCAGACCATCTCCGAACTGCTGACCGAGCTGAAGCAGGGCGGCGCTGCTGCGCCGGCCGCGGAAGCCGCTCCGGCGCCGGAGGCCGCGCCGGCCCCGGTCTCCAGCGAGCCCGCCTTGCACGAAACCCCGGCGGCGGAGGCCAAGCCTTTGCGTCAGCTGGGCGTGGTGTCGTCCACCAAGAAACTGGTGTCCGACGTTGCCGTGGAGGACTCCGCAGCAAAAAAATCCCTAGCTGAGCCCCGGGAGACGGCATCTGCCCTCGCTCAGCAATCCCCTGTAAGTGATGCCCATACGGTAGCCGCGTCCATCCATCGTTTTCAGGCGCGGAAACAAGCTTTGCCCAAGCCGGACCTGCTGGAGCTGGCCGCCGGCCGGCTCTGGCTGCTGACCGACGACGGCAAGGGTTTAAGCGAAGAAGTGGCCAAACAGCTGCTGGCCCACGGCCAGCAGGTGGCGCGGCTGGTGTTCAAGTGGCAGCAGGCCAAGGGCCAGCGCAAGGCGATCAAGCACGTCAACGACTACGTGCTGGAACGCGCCGACGAGCTGGCGCTGGAAGACGTGCTGTCGCGGATCGCGGTGGCCGAAGGGCAGGTGGGCGGCTTCATCCACCTGCAAGCGCCGGCCGGCAACGTCAAATCGCTGGCCAACGCCTTCGCCGCGGCCGAGTACGACACCGCTCAGGCCTTGTTCCTGCTGGCCAAGCTGCTGCAGCCCTCGCTGACGCAGCCCGGCCCCGGCCGCGCCTGCTTCTTCGTGGCCAGCCAGCTGGACGGCGAACTGGGCACCGCCCGGCGCGCCGCCTTCCCGGTGGCCGCCGCCGGCGTCAGCGGCCTGAGCAAGGCGCTGAACATCGAGTGGGAAGACGTGTTCTGCCGCACTGTGGATTTCGATCCCAAATGCGGCAAGAGCGCCATCGCCGCGATGTTGCTGGAAGAGCTGCGCGACGTGCAGTCCGACGTGGCCGAAGTGGGCCGCGGCGTCAAGGGCGAGCGGATGACGCTGGGCTTCGAGGCGGCGCCGACCGATCCGCAGGCCGTGGCCGGCATCGACGCCAAGACCGTGTTTCTGGTCACCGGCGGCGCGCGCGGCATCACCGCCGAGTGCGTGATCGCGCTGGCCAAGCGTTATCCGGCCCGCTTCGCGCTGCTGGGCCGCACCCGCATCGACGCGCCGCTGCCGGAATGGGCGGAGGGCGGCGGCGAAGTGGCCGAGCTCAAGGCGCGCGCCATCCGTCATCTGCAACAGCAGGGCGAGACGGTGACCCCGGTCAAGGTGGACGCCTTGCTCAAGGAGCTGCTGCAACTGGCCGAGGTGCGCGACACCATCGCCCGGATCGAGCAGGCCGGCGGCCAGGCCATCTATCTGGCTTGCGACATCGGCGACGCCAAGGACGTGGCGCGGGCGGCGGCGGAAGCGCAGCGGCAGCTGGGCCCCATCCGCGGCATCATCCACGGCGCCGGCAACCTGGCTGACAAGCGCATCGAGAAAAAGACCCCGGCCGATTTCCGCTCGGTGTTCCACACCAAGGTGAAAGGGCTGGAGAACCTGTTGGCGGCGGTCAAGCCGGACGGCTTGCGTCATCTGATGCTGTTCTCCTCGGTGTCGGGCTTCTTCGGCAACGCCGGCCAGACCGATTACGCGATGGCCAACGACGCGCTGAACAAGTTCGCCTATCTGTACCAGACCCTGTACCCGAAACAGCAGGTGCGCAGCATCAACTGGGGTCCGTGGGACAGCGGCATGGTCAACGACGTGCTGAAGAAGGCCTACGCCGACCGCGGCCTGGCTATCATCCCCACCGCCGTGGGCGCGCAGTTCTTCGTCGACGAGTTCGCCGCCGGTCTGGTGCCGCAGGTGATCGTGGGCGGCGGCAGCTACAAGGTGGGGCGCAAGCAGAAGACCCTGCCGGCGCTGACCCGGGTGGAGCGCGAGCTGGACCCGGCCGTCAACGGCTTCCTGGGCGATCACGTGGTGGGCGGACAGCCGGTGCTGCCGGCCACCGCCGCGGCCGGCTGGATGGTGCAGCTGTGCGAAGACCTGCTGCCCGGCTATCGGCTGGAGACGCTGACGGACTTCCGCGTGCTCAAGGGCGTGGTGTTCGACGCCGGCGAACAGCGGCGCTTCATCGCCGAACTGCGGCCGGTGGCTGAAGCCGGCGGCAACGGCGACCGCCACACGCTGGAGGTGAGCATCTTCAACCAGGTGGACGGGGCCGCGCTGAACCGCTACCAGGCGCGGGTGACCATGAGCCGGCTGGCGGCGGAAGCGCCGCTGGACGGGCCCAAGGCGCCGGCGGGCGAGCCGCTGGAGCATGCGCCGCTGTACGGCGACATGCGCGACGGCGCCTGGCTGTTCCACGGCCCGGCCTTCCGCGGCGTGCAGTCCTTGTTCCGTCTCGACGGCCAGGGCTTGCAAGCGGGCGGTAGGCTGGCCGCCGCGGGCGGACAGGGGCAGTTCCCGGTGAACTCCTTCAACCCCTACCTGGCGGACGTGGCCTTGCAAACGCCGCTGATCTGGCTGATGTCGCAGTCGGACAAGGCGGGGCTGCCGCTGCAGATCGCCGAGTGGCGGCAGTACGCGCCGCTGGCTTTCGACCAGGCCTTCTATCTGAGCATGGCGGTCACGGCGCAAACCGCGACCACTCTGCTGGCCGACGTCACCGTCCACGGCGCCGACGGCAAGGTGTACAGCAAGCTGTCCGGCTTGCAGTTCACCGTGTCGAAGAAGCTGCGGCAGCTGATGTGCGACCCGGAGGCCAGCGTGGCGGTGTGACGCGAGCAAGGCTGCGCCTGCGGGCGCAGCCGGTCCGGAGCGCGGCGACGCGTTCCGGCCATACAGCCGAGTCGTGGTGGCGGAGGGTTCGCCTTGCCGCCGCCGCGCTCGAAATCGGCCCGCGCCGGTTCAATCCTGATCCCGCGCCGCCGCCCGCCGCCTCAACAGCGGCCGGCGGCGGAGGGGGACGGTTGCGCCCAAGGTTTGGGAATGTTGGCTCTACTTTAGGCATGAATGCACTATGGAAGAAATCGCCATTATCGGATTAGGCTGCCTGTTTCCAGGCGCCGAAACGCCAGAACAGTACTGGCGCAACCTGCTGGAGCGGCGGGATTGCACCTCGGAATTGAGCCGGGAAGAGCTGGGCGTGGACCCGGCGTTGTATCGCCACCCGGTGCCGGGCACCGCGGACAAGATCGCCTACAACAAGAACGGCCATGTGCGCGGCTTCAAGCTGGACGCCGGCCGCTACCGCCTGCCGGCCGCGCAGCTGGAGGCGCTGGACCCGCTGTTCCAATGGACGCTGTACGCGGCGGAACAGGCTTTGATCGACGCCGGCCAGGGTGTGGGCCACAGCGCCGAGGCGCTGGAGCGCTGCGGCCTGATCATCGGCAATATCGGCATGCCCACGCACGCCGGCAAGAAGCTGCTCAACGGTTTCTACCAAGGCATCCTGGAACCCTACGTCCAGGAACTGCTGCAACGCGACGATTTCCATTTCCGCCAGCCCTGGCAGGCGGAAGGCTTGTCCGATCTCAATCTGATGACCGGCAGCCACAACGCCACGCTGGCGGCCCAGGCGCTGGGCCTGGCCGGCCCCAGCTTCGCGCTGGACGCGGCTTGCGCCTCCGCGCTGTACGCCATCCGCGTGGCCAGCTACTACCTGCAAAGCGGCAAGGCTGACCTGATGCTGGCCGGCGCGGTCTGCCACGCCGACCACATCTACATCGATCACGGCTTCAACGTGTTGCAGGCTTTCCCGGCCGACGGCCAGTCGGTGCCGTTCGACCGCAACTCCCAGGGCCTGAAGGCCGGCGAGGGCGCCAGCGTGATCGCGCTCAAGCGCTACGCCGACGCGGTGCGCGACAAGGACCGCATCTACGGCGTGATTGAGTCCATCGGCCTGTCCAACGACGGCGGCGCCAAGCACATCCTGGTGCCCGACCTCAACGGCCAGCTGCTGTCGCTGAAGCGCGCCTACGACGGCGTGGACAAGAACATCGATTATCTGGAATGCCACGCCACTGGCACCCCGGTGGGCGATCAGGTGGAGCTGGGCTCGGTGGAGACCTTCTTCGCCGACCAGGCGCAGCGGCCGCTGATCGGCGCCAACAAGGGCAATATCGGCCATATGCTGACCGCCTCCGGCATGGCCAGCATCCTCAAAGTGCTGCTGGCGATGCGCAGCGGCGTGATCCCGCCGACGCTGAACGTGGAAGACATGGTCAGCACCCCGGGCGGCCAGCTGGACATCCGCCACGTGGTGCGCGACACCACGCCGTGGCCGCAGCGCGGCCAGGCCAAGCGCGCCGGCATCAACGCCTTCGGCTTCGGCGGCGTCAACGGCCACATGGTGCTGCGCGAACACCGCGCCGACGCGCCGGTGACCGCCTGGCCGCAACTGCCGGCTGAACAACAAAGCCTGGCCATCGTGGGCGTGGGCGTGGCGCTGGCGGACACTGAAACCCCGGACGCCCTGTTGCGGACGGTGGCCGAGGGCCGCCGCCACTTCCGCCCGCTGCCGCGCACCCGCTGGCTGGGCCTGGAGGGGCGCGCCGACGTGCTGGGCGCGCGCGGCTACCGTCAGGCGCCGGCCGGCGCCTATATCGAGCAGTTCGATTTCGACTGCAAGCGCTTCAAGCTGCCGCCCAAGGTGGTGGGCAGCCATCTGCTGTCGCATTTGTTCCTGATGCCCATCGCCGAGCGCGCCTTCTACGACGCCGGCTACCAGCTGGACGGCCACAAGCGCAATATCGCCGTCATCGTCGCCGGCGACGTCGACTACAGCTGCTCGCGCTATCAGGCGCGCAACGAGATGGCCTGGCAGGTGCGCGACAGCCTGGCGCACAGCGGCATCTCGCTGAGCGAGGCGCAGACCGCGGCGCTGGAAACCATCGTCAAGGACAGCCTGTTCCCGGAGCCGTATCCGGAAGGCATCACCGGCGGCATCGGCAATGTGGTGGCCAGCCGCATCGCCGCCCATCTGAAGCTGGACGGCCCGGCCTTCTCGCTGTGCGCGCATGAAAACGCCGCCTTCAAGGCGATAGAACTGGCGCAATTCATGTTGTCCGAGCAATTGGTGGACGCGGTCATCGTCGCCGGCGGCAGCTTCGCCGGCGGTCTGGAAAACGTCTTGTGGGCGCCGCGCCGCGGCGCCGGCCATGTCGACGCGCCGGTGGGCGAGGGCGGCGGCGTGGTGGTGCTCAAGCGCGAGCAGGCGGCCTTGGAAGCGAAGGACCGCATCTACGCGGTGATGCGCGGCCTGGCCATCGGCCACGCTTGCGGCGACAGCACCGAGTTTCAACCGGCGGCGGACGCGGTGGCGCGCTCGGCGGCGGCGGCCTTGCGCCAGGCCGGCGCGGATCCGGCGTCGGTGGGCTATCTGGAACTGAGCGGCGGCGCGCTGGCCAGCGACAACCAGGTGGAAATCGACGGCTTGTCCCGGGTCTACCGCGACAGCGGCGTCGCCGCCGGTTCGGTGGCCGCCAACTACGGCCAGCTGGCCTCGGCCCAGGGCATCGTCAGCGTGATCAAGGCCGCGCTCTGCCTGCATCGCCGGCAGCTGCCCGGCGCGGCGGCGCTGGCCGCCTATCCGGAGGCCGCGCTGCGCGCCGTGTTCCGCGCCGGAGAAACCGGCGCGGCCTGGCCGGCGCCGGCCGGCGGTCTGCGGCTGGCGGCGGTCAACAGCCTGGGCCTGGACCGCGGCTACGCCCATATGATTCTGCAAGAGCCCGGCGAGGCCAATCGCCTGGAAGCCAGAACGCCGACGCCGCCGCAGGCGGGCGGTCCGGCCCTGGTCGCCACCGTGCACACCGGCCGCGAACACACCATCGCCGAGATGATCGTCAACGAGGCCAACCGCGCGCTGTTCGGCGACGTCAAGCCCTGGCGGCGTCCGCAGCCGGTGGCGGAATCGGCGCAGCCGCAGCCGGCCGCCGCGGCGCCGGCCGACAGCGAAGCGCCGGTCTTGCAAAGGCAGCACAGCCGCCAAGCGCAGACCCAGCTCAGCTATCTGCAGGCCGAGCAGCGTTTCTACCAGCGCATCGCGCAACTGCTGGGCGCCGGCGCGCCGGCCGGCCAGCGCCGCGCGGCCAAGCCCAAGGCCGCGGCGCCGGTGCCGCCGCGCCCGCGTCCGCTGTTCGACGAAGCGCAGCTGGTGGAGCTGACCGACGGCTCCATCGCCAAGGTCTTGGGCCCGGATTACGCCGAGGCCGACAGCTATCCGATCCGCACCCGCATGCCGTCGCCGCCGTATATGTTCGCCTCGCGCATCACCGCGCTGTCGGCGCAGCCGGGCAAGCTGGAGCCGTGCTTCATCGAGTGGGAATACGATCTGCACCCCGACGCCTGGTACGTGTCCGACGGCCTGGTGCCGGCCTTCGTGTCGCTGGAAGCCTCGCACGCGATGATCGTCGCCTTCACCTATATCGGCTGCGACCAGCTGTTCAAGGGCCAGCTGCGCTACCGGGCGGTGGACAGCCAGACCACGGTCTACGGTCCCTTGCCCAAGGCCGGCGAAGTGCTGCGCGGACGGGTCAACATCAAGTCCTTCCTCAAGGTGGGCAAGAACGTGCTGATCGCCTACGAGTATCTGTGCTACGTCGGCGATAGGCTGAGCTTCAAGCTGGAGGCCAATTCCGGCTTCTTCCTGCCCAAGGACATCGAAAAATCCAAGGGGGTCAACACCGCGCCCTATCTGAAGGCCGGCCAGCCGGCCGAGCCGTTCCAGCCGCCGCTGCGCTGCGGGCGCGCGTCCTTCGACAACAGCCATATCGAGGCCTTGCAGCGCGGCGATTTCGTCGCCTGCTTCGGCGACGCCGCCTACGCCGCGTCGCGCGCGCCGCGCTTGTACGCGCCGGCGGCCAAGATGCTGGACCGGGTGGTGTCCATCTCCGCCTCCGGCGGCGCCTTCGGCCTGGGCGAGGCGGTGGCCGAACGCGACATCGACCCCAGCCACTGGGTGTTCCGCGCCCACTTCAAGAACGACCCGGTGATGCCCGGCACCTTCCTGGTGGAAGGCTGCGAGCAACTGGTCAAGTTCTACCTGTGCTACCTGGGGCTGTACTCGCTGCCGGGCATGGTGCCGCACGCGCTCAGCCCGCACAGCTACAGCGCCAAGTTCCGCGGCGAAGTGAAGTGCGAGGCCGACACCCTGCGTTACCGGCTCACCTGCAAATCCATCCACTGCGACTACCAGGCCGACGGCCAGCTGGAGCGGATGGCGCTGGTCTTCCTCGCGGAGATCATCTACCGCGGCAACGTCATCGGTATGTGCGACAACCTAGGCGCCGGCTTCAGCCGAGCGCCGGCAGCGGCGGACGCTTCGGTGCCGGCGCTGACAGCGATAGAGGCATGAATGAACCAAGACAAGCTTTGCGTGGCGCCGCGCTTTGCGGCCCCGGTGTACAAATGGCAGGGCCATGCCGGCAAGTTCCAGCAGACGCCGGAACAGGCCCAGGCCCAGTTGCTGGACCTGGCGCGGCCGCTGCACGTGCTGCGCCAGCAGGACGCGGTACTGCTGGAACCGGCCGGCGGCCTGGCCGGCAACGGCCAGGTGGATTGCCTGGGCATGGTGCCGGCGATGTTGCCGGAGTACTTCGGCGATCCGTCCTTCCTGCGTGACTACGGCGTGCGCTTCGCCTATTACGCGGGCGCCATGGCCGGCGGCATCAACTCCGAGGACATGGTGATCGCGCTGGGTTCGCGCCGCATCCTCAGCGCCTTCGGCGCCGGCGGCCTGACGCTGGAGCGCATCGGCAGCGCCATCCGCCGTATCAAGCAGGCGCTGCCCAACGGCCCGTACGCGATCAACCTGCTGCACAACCCCAGCCAGCCGGACTGGGAGATGAACTGCGTCAAGCTGTTCATCGAACAGGACGTCAAGGTGGTGGAGGCCTCGGCCTACGTCAATCTGTCCGCCGCCATCGTCTACTACCGGGTCAAGGGCCTGGAGGCCGGCGACAAGGGCGCGGTGATCCGCCGCAACCGCGTGATCGCCAAGGTGTCGCGCCGCGAAGTGGCGCAGCATTTCCTCAGCCCGGCGCCGGAGAAGATCGTGCGCAAGCTGCTGGCCGACGGCCTGATCAGCGAGCGCCAGGCGGAGTTGGCCAAGAAAGTGCCGATGGCCGACGACATCACCGTGGAAGCGGATTCCGGCGGCCACACCGACAACGGCCTGCTCAGCTGCATCTTCCGCTCCATCGCGGAGCTGCGCGACGAAATCTGCGCCGGCCAGGGCTATCCCTTCACCGTGCGCGTCGGCGCCGCCGGCGGCATCGGCAGCCCGCACGCCACGCTGGCGGCGTTCTCGCTGGGCGCCGCCTACGTGGTCACCGGCTCCATCAACCAGGCCTGCGTCGAAGCCGGCACCTCGGACCCGGTCAAGCAATTGCTGGGCAAGGCCAAGATCGCCGACATGGCGATGGCGCCGTCCGCCGATATGTTCGAACTGGGCGCCAAGGTGCAGGTGCTCAAGGGCGGCAGCATGTACGCGGTGCGCGCGCAGAAGCTGCACGGCCTGTACAAGCAGTACCCCGGCCTGGAACAGATCCCGGCCGCCGAAGTGGCCAGCCTGGAACAGCAGGTGTTCCGTCAGCCGCTGGCCCAGGTATGGGCCGACACCGAGGCCTTCTTCGCCGGCCGCGGCAACCAGGCGCTGATAGACGCCGCCAACGCCAACCCCAAGAAAAAGATGGCGCTGCTGTTCCAGTGGTATCTGGGCCAGTCCTCGCGCTGGGCGATCTCCGGCGCGGCCGAGCGCGCGGTCGATTACCAGATCTGGTGCGGCGCGGCGATGGGCGCGGCCAACGAGTGGCTGCAAGGCAGCGAGCTGGCGCCGGTGGCCAAGCGCAAGGTGGCCGACATCGCGGTGGAGCTGATGGCCGGCGCCGCCTACCTGAGCCGCGTGGCGGCCTTGCGCCAGCTGGGCGTCCTGACGCCGCAGCGGCTGGAGCGTTACCGCCCCCTCAGCGCCCGCATGACGGCGCTGGACGAAGACGACATCGGACCCGAACCCGAATTGAATGACATCCCGTCATCAACCGTAGCACCAACCGTAGCATCACAGGGCAAGCAAGAGGAGAGCAGGAATATGGAAGGCAATACCAAGCTGTCGCTGATCAAGTCCAAGGATTTTTACAAGCAATGCTGGGAGCTGCTGCCGGGCGGCACTCATTACAACTTCGGCGACCCGGAACGGCCGCTGGTGGTGCCGTTCAATCGCGGCCGCAACTCCCGGGTCTGGGATCTGGACGGCAATGAACACCTGGACCTGTTCTGCAAATTCGGCGCGCTCTTCGTCGGCCACCACAACGAGGCTTACAACGAAGCGCTGATCCGCTACATGCAGAAAGTGACCTCGGTGGACACTTGCGACCTGGAAGTCGAAGTCTGCGAACTGATGGTCAAGCACATCCCTTGCGCCGAGATGATCCGCTTCTGCCTGAGCGGCACCGAGGCGGTGCAGAACGCGCTGCGCCTGGCGCGCGGCTTCACCGGCAAGCAGCGCTTCATCCGCTTCCACGGCCACTACCACGGCAACGCCGACAACATCATGGGCGGCCGCAAGCGCCAGGACCTGAGCTTCCCGGTGCCGGAAACCTTCAAGGGCGACCTGCTGGACACCCTGGGCCGCGCCGACGGCGCGCTGGAAGACCAGTCCTTCATGCTGCCGTGGAACGACATCCAGGTGCTGGAAGCCACCATCGAGCGCTACCACAATGAAATCGCCGCGGTGCTGATGGAGCCGATCTGCGTCAACGGCGGCGGCATCTTCCCGCGCGAAGGCTATCTGGAGCGCGCCAAGGAAATCTGCGAGAAGTACAACATCGTGCTGATCTTCGACGAGATCATCACCGGCGTGCGTCTGGGCCTGTCCGGCGCCCAGGGCATCCTCGGCGTCACCCCGCACCTGTCCACCTTCGGCAAGGCGCTGGGCGGCGGCTCGATGCCGATCTCCGCCATCGCCGGCCGTCGCGACATCATGGACCTCTACACCCGCGGCAAGGTGATCCACGCCGGCACCTTCAACGGCTACCCGCTGGGCCTGGCCGCGATCAAGAGCACTTTCGAGCTGATCGAACAGGACCCGGGCTGCTACGAGCGCATGGGCCGCTTCACCGAACAGATCTCCGACACCTTCATCAAGGCCGCTCACGCCAACGATCTGCCGCTGGTGGTGCAGGGCATGCCCACCGCGCTGGTCTACCACTCGCAGGACACCATGGTGGACCGCTCCGAGGGTTACAGCGACAAGGTCAAGTTCTGCGACATCATCATCCGCGAGATCTCCAAGCGCTACGGCATCCAGTTCTCGCCGCTGTCGCGGATCTACTCCAACCTGCTGATGAACCAGGACGACGTGCGCTTCTTCGAAGAACGCATTTTCGACGCCATGGCCAACGCCCGCAAAGTGATCGACATCGCCTTCAAGGAAGGAGAGGTGGCGTGACCCGGCAAGTCGCCGTCGTCACCGGCGCGGCCGGCGGCTTCGGCAGCGCCATCGTCAAGTCGCTGCTGGAAGTGGGCTACGCGGTGGCGGCCACCGATGTGGACGCCGCCGCGCTGGAGCAGCTGGGCCGGGAGCTGGATTGCCCGGACAGCCTGCGCGGTTTCGTGATGGACGTGACCGACCCCGACAGCGTGGACGCCGCCAGCGCCGCCATCGTCGAGCGCATGGGCGCCAACATCACGGTCTTGGTCAACAACGCCGGCGTCATCGGCCGCGGCTACTGCATGGCGGAAAAAAGCGGGGAGCTGGCGAGACGGGTGTTCGACGTCAACCTCAACGGCGCCTTCAACGCCACCGCGGTGTTCTCCCGCCACATGGCGCGGCTGAAGTACGGCCGCATCATCAACATCGCCTCTGTGGCCGGCATCTGGGGCGCGGCCGGCGGGTCGGCGTACGCGGCGTCCAAGGCCGGCCTGATCAAGGCGTCTGAGTCCTGGGCGCGGGAGCTGGGGCCGTTGAACATCAGCGTCACCGCGATTGCGCCGGGCATCTGCAAGACCAAGATGCTGGGCCAGTTCGTCGACCGTCAGATGGTGGAGCAGTCCGACGATGCCATCGTCAAGTCCATCGTGCCGGTGGGGCGCTGGGGGCTGCCGGAGGACATCGCCGAGGTGGTCACCTTCCTGGCCACCTGCAAGACCAACTATCTGAACGCCACCGTCATTCCGCTGGATGGAGGCATGCGGGTAGGCACCTTGTAAGAATCTGTCCAAGGCCTGCTGCGCTTCGGCGATATGGCGTTGAAACCGGTTTCGCTCTAGCTCGCGAGACTTGGATCAGGTTCTGCCGCATAGCGTGACAGGGGGCCGGCCGCGCCGGCCCCCGACTGGAACCAAACCAAATTCAGAGGTGAAGTCATGGATTACCGAGCCAAGACCAGCGTCAAGAACATCGTGCTGACCGGCCCCACCGGCGTGCTGGGCGGCCGTTTGCTGCAGGAAATACTGGCCACCACCGACGCCAACGTGTATTGCGTGGTGCGGGCCGAGAACAAGGACGCCGCGCGCGCCCGCATCGAAGACGTGCTGTATTGCTACGACGAAGGCCGCAAGCTGGCCACCGAAGCCTGGCGCATCATCCCGGTGCTGGGCGACATCAGCCAGCCCATGCTGGGCCTGGACGCCAGCGCCTACCGCGATCTGGCCCATCTGGCGGACCTGGTGCTGCATTGCGCCGCCAACGTCAGTCTGGTGGCCTCCTACAACAAGATCGCCCCGGTCAATGTGGGCGGCACCGCCAACCTGATCGAACTGTGCCTGGCCGGCAAGGCCCCGCTGGTGTTCACCTCCAGCTTCAGCATGGTGGGCGACAAGCTGTACCAGCCGGACTTCGTGCTGCGCGAAACCGATCTGGACGTGGGCCAGGGCTTCGTCAACATGGACTACGAACGCTCCAAATTCACCGCCGAGCGCATGGTGCACGAGGCCGGCGAGCGCGGCCTGGATTGGGTCATTGTGCGTCCGGGCAATATCTGGGGCGACAGCCGGACCGGCTGCTACCCGCTGAAGCAGACCAAGGTCAAGGGCATCTACTACGAAATGCTCAAATCGCTGGTGGAAACCGGCCTGACCTTCGCCTCGGACGAAGCCTTCGACATCTCCCCGGTGGACTACGTGGCCCAGGCCACGCTGTTCGCGGCGATGAATCTGCAGTCCAGCAATCGTCGCACCTACAACCTGACCAATCCGCGTCCGATCAACTACGACGGCATCGTCGCCCGCCTGCGCGGCTACGGCTACACCCTGCGCGACGTATCGTCCAAGGACTACTTCGAAGCGCTGCAGGAAGGCCGCATGCACCGCGGCGGCGCCGGCTACCGCTCCACCTTCACCGATCTGATGGCCATCTTCTACGACGGCAGCGATTGCAAGGAGCACGCCAAGTACGACACCAGCGAGATCCAGGAGCTGCTGGCCAACACCGACATCCGCTGCCCGGACTTGGACCAGGCCTTGTTCGGCCGCTATCTGGACTACGCCTGCAAGGTGGGCTTCCTGAACGCTCCGGCGGAGCAGACCCCGCTGGCGGAAATCAAGCGTCACACCAGCATGGCCGGCGGCTATATGGAGAGCTTGTACGACGCCGACCTGAGCGACGCGGCGGCGGTGCGCTGAGATGCTGGCCGACGAGGAAGCGCTGATCGAAGCGCCGGGGGCGCTCGAAAAACCGTCGCGAGCGGTTCGAGAGCAAGACGCACCGCGCGCAGCGACCGAGATAGTACAAGGAGTACAGCGAGGGAGCGAGCACGGAGCAACGCAGCTATCGGACGGCGCAGTAGGTTTTTCGAGGTCCCCACCGGTCGCGGAACTGCTGCTGGACTATCAGGTGCTGAGCAACGGCGAACCAATAGGCCGGCTGCGGACAGAACGCCGCCGCGGCTGGCTGGACGACATGCCGGTGCTGCAGGTCAGCAACCGGATGGACCTGCGCTGCAGCGGGCTGTGGTTCGACTACTCGCTGCAATCGGACGAGAGCATGGATTTCGGCGCGGACGGCCTGTGCCGCTACGCCGGCGTCTCCGACGAGGACGGCGACAAGACCGTGATCAAGGGCCGGCTGCGTCAGGGCGTGCTGACCTTGCGCCTGCACGACGGCCAGCTGGAGGTGCGCCGCTTCAAGCTGGGGGATTTCGACGCCAGCAGCGAAGACGCCGCCGAGCGCTTTCTCGTCGGCGGCCAGGCCGAGGCCACCTTGCGGGTGCTGGATCTGGAGCACTTCGACATTGACGAGGTCCGCTACCAGCGGCTGCCGGACGAAACCCTGGACCTGCTGGGCCAGCCGCGGCAGGCGAGGGTGGTGGCCTATCAATCAAAGCGGCGCAAGATCAGCGGCACCGGCTGGTATCTGTCCGACGACGGCGGCGAAGTGCTGGTGCGCCAGAGCAGCCGCGAGCGCGGCGACCACAACGAAGTGATATTGACCCATTGGGAAAGCAAACCATGCCAAATCAAGACTTAGCCGTCACCCTGGTGCAAAGCGACATCGCCTGGGAATCGGTGGACCAGAACCTGCAGCGGATGGAGCGCCACCTGAGCGCGGTGAACGACAGCCGGTTGATCGTGCTGCCGGAAATGTTCACCACCGGCTTCAGCATGCGGCCGGAGAAGATCGCCGAAACCATGGACGGCAAGGCGGTGCAATGGCTGCGCGACACCGCGCGCGCCAAGCGCGCCGACCTGGTGGGCAGCGTGGCCATAGAAGAGCAGGGCCGCTACTACAACCGCCTGCTGTGGGCCAAGGCCGACGGCAGCCTGTTCAGCTACGACAAGAAGCATCTGTTCAGCTTCGCCGGCGAGCACGAGCACTACACCGCCGGCGACGCGCCGCTGATCGTCAAGGTGGACGGCTGGTCGGTGGCCGCCTTCGTCTGCTACGACCTGCGCTTCCCGGTCTGGTCGCGCAACAACAACAGCCAGTACGACCTGGCGCTCTACATCGCCAGCTGGCCGGAGCGCCGCGCCAAGCACTGGCAAACGCTGCTGCCGGCGCGGGCGATCGAAAACCAGGCCTTCGTCATCGGCGTCAACCGGGTGGGCGTGGACGGCAACGACATCCGCTACAGCGGCGACTCCATGCTGATCGATCCGCTGGGCGACACCCTGTACCACGGCCGCCAACTGGAAAGCGTGTATCAGGCCAGGCTGTCGCGCGCGCAGCTGGACGATGTGCGCGCCCAGTTCCCTTTCCTGAAGGATGCGGACCGTTATCAACTCGTTTGACCGCGCGGCGGCAATGAAAAGAGGCGGATAAGCCCTGCGGCTGCGCGGGGTTTTCCGCTGCTTCGGTTCTCCTTCGGCTTCTATGGAAAGTGAAATGCACCAAGCCACAACAAGAGAAAAAGTCATCGAATTCCAGTCGGTGACCAAGCGCTTCAACGACTACACCGCGGTCAACGACGTGTCGCTGGACATCTATCGCGGCGAATTCGTCGCCCTGCTGGGGCCCAACGGCGCCGGCAAGACCACGCTGGTGGAAATGCTGGAGGGACTGAAACAGCCGGAGGCCGGCTCCATCCGCATCCTGGGGCGCAGCTGGCAGAAGGACGAAAGCTATCTGCGCCACCGCCTGGCCGGGGTGCTGCAGGAATCGCTGTTCATCAACAAGCTGCGGGTGGACGAAACCGTCAACCTGTTCGCCAGTTTCTACCGCCGGCCGCGCAGCCGCGCCGACGAGGTATTGGAGCTGGTGGAACTGACCCCCAAGCGCAAGGTGATGGTGGAAGGGCTGTCCGGCGGTCAGCGCCAGCGGCTGGCCCTGGCCATTTCCATCCTCAACCAGCCGGAAATCCTGATCCTGGACGAGCCCACCACCGGCCTGGACCCGCAGGTGCGGCGCGGCACCTGGGACATCCTGCGCAAGCTCAATAAGGAGCTGGGCTCCACCATGTTGCTGACCACCCACTACATGGAAGAAGCCGAATACTTGTGCGACCGCATCTGCATCATGCACCAGGGCCGCATCCTGACCCAGGGCACGCTGGACGAACTGCTGGCCGCGCACGAGCCGGGCGAAGTGGTCGAATACCGGGTCAAGAGCGGCGCCGGCGGCGCCGAGCCCAAGCACAAGGACAACATCATCAGCTACAGCTACGACCAGGCGTCCGCCAAGGCGAGGCTGCTGGTACGCAACGGCTCGGCCTTCCTGTTCCGTCTGCCCGAGTTCATCCGCGAACAACAAATCGACATCGACGAAATCATCGTGCGCAAAAAAACGCTGGACGATTTATTCCTGTCACTGGCCGGCCGAGGTTTCCATGAATAACGCCTTGCTCAATCTGATCGTCACTCAATTCCGCCAATACCTGCGCGAACCGCAAATCCTGTTCTGGTCCTTCGGCTTCCCGCTGCTGCTGGTGTGGCTGCTGGGCGTGTCCTTCTCCGGCGGCGAAATCAAGGAGCGCACCATAGGCGTGGTGCTGCCGCCCAGCTTGCAGGAGCAGGCCGCGGTCAAGGCCTGGATCAGCAAGGTGGAGGCCCGCAACCAGCCGCTGTCCAGCGTCATCAACGCGGACGAGATCAAGCGCGACCACCTGATACGGATGAAATACCGCTTCCAGTACTACCCGGACCGCGAATCGGTGTTGCGCGGCCTCAAGCGCGGCGACGTGCAGGTGTTCATGGAGCCCAGCGCCGACAGCGGCAAGCGCATCTACTATCTGGACCCGCAGAACAACGAGGCGCTGCTGACCTACTTCTTCCTCGGCGACGACCCGGACGCGCTGAGCCAGGCGGTGGACAAGAATATGTCGGTGCTGGACAGCCCCGGCCTGCGCTACATCGACTTCCTGGTGCCCGGCCTGGTGGCGATGGCGGTGATGGAAACCTGCCTGATCGCCGTCGGCTGGTCGCTGATCGAAAAACGCGCCACCCGCGTTACCCGGCAGATGCGCATCACCCCGATGCGCAAGACTGATTTCCTGCTGGCCCACGTGCTGGCCTGCCTGGTGTTCAGCCTGCTGGAAACCCTGGTGCTGTATTTGTTCGCCAGCAGTTATTTCGACGTGCACGCCCAGGGCGGGGCGCTGCCCTTCATCGTGCTGCTGCTGGCCGGCAACGTCTGCTTCGCCGGCATCGCCATCCTGGCCGCCTCGCGCGCCACCAAGGCGCAGACCGCCAACGGCCTGCTGGAAATGACCATCCTGTTCCTGGTGATCTTTTCCGGCATCTTTTTCAGCTACAAGCACTTTCCGGAGTGGATGGTGGCGGTGATCGAGGTGTTGCCGCTGACCATCCTGGCGGACGGCATGCGCATGATCTTCGTCGAGGGGGCTGGAGTGCTGGAAATCGCGCGTTCGGCGGTGGTGCTCACGCTGATCGGCATTGCCGGCTTCGTCAGCGGCGCGCGGGTGTTTCGCTGGTATTAGGGGCATGAGGCATCCGCTGCGCGGATGATGGTTTTGATTGCCGGGGCTGCGCTGACCGAGCGAGGCAAGCGTAGCGTCGCGAGGGAATAAGGCAGGAAGGGGAACAACTTGGCCCACTGAGCGAATCAAGGATTCGCTCAGTGATGGCGCGCTAACGTCGCGCTGCTCGAACAGGCAGCCGCTTAAAACGTGCGAAGCGAAGTTTCTGCGTAGCTAAAACCTCGGGCCTGCCACCCGGCGGCAGACTTGAAGGGACTTTGGGCGCGTTGGATACGTGCTTCCTTTCTTGCTGGCCAGTTCCGTCGTTTCAAGAGTGTGAAGAACCGGGCATCGCTGTTGAGCATACTGGCCGACAGCTTATTGTTAAGTTGTCAAAAAGGAGGAAGGGTAGTGAAACGCTTGATCCTCGCCCTATTGGGCATCGCCATGCTGTCCTTGCTGACGGCCTGCGAACTGGACGAAGACGGCAAGCCGCGCGGCAGCCAGGTGCTGTGGGACCGCAGCGGCGTGCCGCACATCTACGCCGCGCGCGCCGACAGCCTGGCCTACGCCTTTGGCCGTGCCCAGATGCAGGCGCATCCGGAGCTGCTGCTGCGGCTGTACGCCCAGGGCCGCGGCCGCGGCGCGGAATACTACGGCGCGGTGTTCGAGGCCGGCGAGCCCTTCCCCAGCAATATGGCGGAAGTGGACCGCATGGTGCGTACCATGGGTTTCCCCGAGCGTTCCAAACAATGGCTGCAACAGCAAAGCCCGCGCATGCGCGCCTACCTGGACGCCTTCGTCGCCGGCGTCAACGACCAGGCCGCCGCCAGCGGCGGTCTGAGCCCGGCGGCGCGCGCGGTGCTGCCGGTGCGCAGCGAGGACGTGCTGGCCCACACCCTGCGCATCTTCTTCGGCTATCTGAGCGGCTCCACCGCCACTGGCGCGGCCAATTGCTCGCTGATCTACCCGGACGCGGTGGCCACCCCCATCAATCTGATCGGCGGCTCCAACGGCTGGGCGCTGGGGCCGGCCAAGAGCCGTTCCGGCAACGCCATGCTGCTGGCCAACCCGCATTTGCTGTGGGGCGGCAGCCACACCTGGTTCGAAGCCCAATTCAAGAGCCCGGAATACGATATCTACGGCGCCACCCTGGTGGGCCTGCCGGTGATGCGCATCGGCTTCAACCAGCGGCTGGGCTGGGTGCACACCGTCAACACCCAGGACGGCTGTGACCTGTACCAACTCAAGCTCAGCGGCCGGCAATACCTGCTGGACGGCGTGGCGCGCGACTTTGAGACCAAGCGCGAAACCCTGTATATCCGTCAGCCGGACGGCAGCCTGCAAGCCGAGCAGCTGACGCTGCGCCGCGCCGAGCAGGGCCCGGTGTTCGACAAGGACGGCCAGAGCTACGCGCTGCGCATCGTCGGCGTCGACCAGCTGCAGACCCCCGGCGTGCTGGAGCAATGGTGGGACATGGCGCAAGCGCCCGACTTCAAGGCCTTCCGCAGCGTCGTGGCGCGGCTGCGCAATCCCTACCACAACATCATCTACGCCGACGCCCAACGCAATATCTGGGCGGCTTTCGGCGGTCTGACCCCGCGCCGCGCCGGCGGCGACGCCGCCTTCTGGGCGCAGCCGGTGGACGGCAGCCGCAGCGATCTGATCTGGCGTCAGGCGCTGCGCCTGGACGAATTGCCGCAGGTGGCCAATCCGTCCAGCGGCTGGGTGCAGAACTCCAATAGCGTGCCCTGGTATATGAGCAAGCCGGCGCTGGACCCGGCCGCCTACGCCGGCTATCTGTCGCCGCGGGCGTCGCCGCTGCTGCGCGAACAGCGCGGCATCGAGCTGATCGAACAGACGCCGGCCTTCACCCTGGACACGCTGCTCAGCGCCAAGCACGACACCCGGCTGCTGCTGGCGGACCGGGTGCTGGACGATTTGATCGGCTATGCGCGCGCCTCCGGCGACGCCGGCCTGATCGCCGCGGCGCAAGTGCTGGCCCAATGGGACCGGCGCAGCGACGCCGCCAGCAAGGGCGCGGTGCTGTTCGCCGCCTGGGTGGCGGCCTCCGGCGGCGAAGAGGCCTTGCGCTACCGCCGGGAAGCGGATCCGGCGCAGCCCTACGACACGCCCGCCGGCCTGCGCGACGCCGGCTTCGCGCTCAGCAAGCTGGGCGCGGCGGCCCAGGGGCTGCAACAGGCCGGCGTGCCGCTGGACATCGCCTTCGGCGAAGTCTACCGGCTGCGGCGCGGCCCCGCCGGCGGCGCGGCGCGGCTGGACCAGCCGGCCAGCGGCGGCGCCGAGGGTTTGGGCGCCTTCCGCACCTTCAGCTATATCGGCGACAGCGACGGCCGTCAGCGCGCCATCTTCGGCGACACCTTCACCGCCCTGGTGGAGTTCGGTCGGCCGCTGCGCGCCAAGGTGATCAACACCTACGGCAACAGCAGCCAGCCGCAATCGCCTTACTACGGCGACCAGATGGAGCTGGCGGCGCGGAACGCCATGCGCGACGCCTTGCTCAATCGCGAGCAGGTGGAGGCGGCGCTGTCCAAGCGTGAGTGGTTCCGCCGCTAGCGCCGAGGCGGCCGCGGCGGCGACGTCGCGGCCCTTCGCCGCCATCCGCAGTGGGCGTCGCATGACGGGCGCCTAGGTTTGCGCCATTGCGCCCAGGCTGGCACAATGGCGCCGTTGTCATTGGGGAGTAGCCATCTTCGGCCCCGCCGAAGAGGCCGCGTCAACAAACTTGAGGAGCTTTCCTCATGGCGCGGTCAGCGGCCGGCATTGCCGGCGCCGCCAAGCGAGACCTTTGGCCACGATGCGTTTGCCGCCGGGCAAGCCGCGTCGTTGCGCCATTGTCCATCCGCTTGCCCGGCCCAAGACTATCTATGCTGTTGACCCTGTCGTTTCTGCTCGGCCTCGCCGTCCTGATCTATCTTTCCTGTCAATACTTCGTCAACGCCATCGAATGGTGCGGACGCCATCTGAACCTGGGCGCCAGCGCCGTCGGCACCGTGCTCGCCGCTTTCGGCACCGCCTTGCCGGAAAGCGCCGTCACCTTGACCGCGATGGCCTTCGGCGGCACGCCGCAACATAAGGACATCGGCGTCGGCGCCGCCCTGGGCGGGCCGCTGGTGCTGGCCACGCTGGCGTACGCGGTGGTGGGCTTCGCGCTGTGGCGCAACCGCAGCCGGCTGGGGCGCGGCGACTACCTGCTGCGCGTCGATCACCGCCGGCTGGCCGGCGACCAACTGGCGTTTTTGCTGATTTTCGCGTTCAAGGTGGCGCTGGGCCTGCTGGCCTTCGCCATCAAGCCCTGGCTGGGCGTGCTGTTCCTGGCCGCTTACGCCGCCTATGTCTGGCGCGAGATCCGCAGCGCGGACACCGCGCCGGAAGAGGAAGAACTGGACGCCTTGAAACTGCGCGCCGGCGGCGGCCTGGGCTGGGCGGCGACGCAGGCCCTGCTGGCCTTGGCGGTGATCGCGGCGGCGGCGCACGGTTTCGTCGCGCAGCTGGAAGCGCTGGCCGGACATTGGGGCATGGCGCCGCATCTGGTGGCCTTGCTGCTGAGCCCGGTGGCCACGGAATTGCCGGAAATCATGAACGCGCTGATCTGGCTGCGCCAGGGCAAGGAGCGCCTGGCATTGGCCAATATCTCCGGCGCGATGATGATACAGGCGACGATTCCCAGCGCCTTCGGCCTGTTCTTCACCCCGTGGATGTTCGACGGCGTCCTGCTGTGGTCCGGCCTGGCCACGATGGCGGCGATCGTCGGCTTGTGGCTGTTGTTCCGCCGCGGCAGCGTGGACGGCCGCTGGCTCTTGGGCGCGGGCGCGGTGTACCTACTGTTTGCCGGCTGTCTGGTGTGAGGCAAGAGCCCGTTCAATGCCGCATCGCCGATGCGCAGCAGATCGTAAACAGGCTCTCAGAGCCTGTTCAGAGTCTCGCGAGCAAGGGCGAGACAAGGCGAAAACGAGCGAAAAAGCGGAATGTACAAATGGTACATGAGCATTTTGAGCTTGTTTTCAACGCCGTATCGCTGAAGCGCAGCAGACTATGAACGGGTTCTCAGAGCCAGGCCGCCACGCCGCCATGATGCGAACACGTGCCGCGCCGATGCTGGCTGAAGCTGTAGCTGCCGTCGCGGCAGCGCGCGCTGGCGCCGGCCGGCGCTTTGCCGGAGCGGGTATGGGCCGGGCTGTGGACCTCCACGCCGTCGGAGTTGGTGTAGCTGCCGTGTTCCAGCAACTGCTCTTGCGCCGGCGCGCTGGCGTGCCGATGCGTGTGCGGCGTTTTGGCTTCAAGCGGCGCGGCCAGCAGGGCCAGGCTGAGGCCGAGCAGGCCGGCGATGCGCCGCAAAGCGGGGATACGGAACTGTGCAGGCTTTTTCATGTCATTCGATTGTTTAATGTGTCATTAAAAGTGCTTGAACTTGTTCGTGATGTTTTGACGCATCTATTTTCGGGGTTCAGGCGCAAAAGAATATGTATCGCACTTTAGTTCATTGTCATTGCGGCGGATAGCGGCAATGCGCATCGGGGGAACTAAACCGCGATGGCCGGCCGTTGCGACGGGCCGCGCCGTCATACCGAATCTGGGGATTGATCTATGGATGATTTTGCGCAGCGGCGCGTCTTGCTGGCGGCCTTGGCCGCCACGCCGTTGATCTGGGGTTGCGCGCGCCCGCCGTTGCGGGTGCCGGGCGAAGCCCCGGCCGCGCGTCAATTGGCGGAGCTGGAACGCAATGCCGGCGGCCGCATCGGCGTGTTCGCGCAAGAAGTGGACAGCGGGCGGACGCTGGCTTACCGGGCGGATGAGCGCTTCCCGATGTGCAGCACGTTCACGCTGCTGCTGGTGGGCGCCTTATTGCAACGCAGCGCGACGCAGCCGGATCTGCTCTACCGCCATGTCGGCTACCGGCGCGAGCAATTGATCGACTATTCGCCCATCGCCGAACAATACGTGGAGCAGGGCATGTCGGTGAAAGACTTGTGCGACGCGGCGATGCGCTTCGGCGACAACACCGCCGCCAATCTGCTGCTGGAGCAGTTGGGCGGGCCGCAGGAGGTGACCCGCTTCGCCCGTTCGTTGGGCGACGGCCTGAGCCGGCTTGACCGCGTCGAGCCGGAACTGAACCGCGCCGAGCCGGACGATCCGCGCGACACCACCACGCCGGCGGCGATGACGGCCAATCTGCGCGCGCTGCTGTTTTCCCCGCTATTGCCGGAGCGGCAGCGCGGTTTGCTGAACGACTGGCTGCTGGGCAACACCACCGGCAATCTGCGCATCCGCGCCGGCTTGCCGGCGGAGTGGCGGGTGGGGGACAAGACCGGCAGCGGCGGCCACGGCGCGGCCAACAACGTGGCCGTGGCCTGGCGGCCGGGCAAGTCGCCGTTGTTGCTGTCGGTCTATTACTGGGGCTCGACGGCGATGATGGACGAGCGCAATGCGGTGATCGCCGCGGTGGCGAGGGTGGCGGCCGCCGAGTTCGCTTGAAACGCCGCGCGGGGCGGGCAGGTCCTGCCGGAATGAACGACGCCGCGGCCATGGCCGCGGCGTTGTCGCGCGCGGCTCCCTTGAGCGCTGGGCGTCCGCGCGGAACCTTGAATCGCGTTTAAGGCAGCCGCGCCGGCGCCACCACGATGCCGGCGCGCAGTCCGGGCTTGACCGTGGGATTGGGGAACAGGATGCGCTCATCGCCGCCGACGGCCACATAGCGGTGTTCGCCGTCCTCGGCGATCAGGAAGCCGTCCGGCAACGCGGTGAAGTTTTCCACGTCGTCGGCCAGGTGCAGGCGGAAGGCTTCGCTGTGTTTGACGATGTCGTACTTGGCCTGGAACAGCGGCAGGTCGCCGTCGCGGTAGCCGGGCAGTTCTTGCTCCGGCTCCGCCAGCAGCCGGCGCAGCGCTTGGTCGATGCCGGCGAAGCGGGATAGATCGTTTTGGCCGAAGGGCCGCGCCTTGCCCAGCTCCAGCGTGAAAGCGTCCACCTGGCAGTGGCGGCTGGTGAAGTAGCTGAAGGTATTGGCCGGCTGGCTGTGCAGCAGCACGGTTTCCACCTGGCAGCTCTTCAGCCAGGCCAGTTGCGCGCGGCTGTGCGGGCGTTCGTGCAGATAGGGGTAGATGGCGAACTTCTCGAACACCGAGCCGCGGATCGCGGTGTGCAGATCGTAATGCCAGCGCCGGCCGCGGGCGGAGGCGAAAAAGTCCGCCGCCGCCTGTTCCAGGCGCGCCGCGCGCGCCGCTTCGCGCGCTTCCGGCTGGCGCGCGTGCGCGCCGTTGAACAGCCGGTTCATATCGTAATCCAGATAACGCTTGCCCAGCCGCATCGCGTCCAGATTGCCGAAGATCACCAGCAGCCGGCAGCGCAGCGCCAGCCTGCCGCCGGCGATGTCGGCCAGGATGGCGTTGAGCACCTCGATAGGCGCGGTCTCATTGCCGTGCACGCCGCTGGACAGCAGCAGGGAATCGGCGGCGGCGGCGAGGGGTTCCAGCTCGACGACGCCGTAATCCAGCCAGCGCGCCCGCACGCCGGAGTGGAGCTGCCATTCGGCGGAGGCCGGGGAGGCGGGATTCATGGTCCAGGACAGAAAATCGTGGTGATGCTCGCGCATGGGCTGGCTCGTGCTTGCGGCTAGTGATGACCGGGGCATTGTAACCAGAGCCGGCGCGGCAGGTGGCGGCGCGTGGCGCAGATTTGAAAAAACATGCCGTATTTGGGCTAAAAGCCTTGTTCGGCGCGGCTTGGCGCGCCGGGCCGCGCTCTTGTTGAATATTTTGGACAAGTCCATTGCCGGAACCGCGAGGTCCCCGGCTGGAGAAACGGCCGCTTGCCGGCATGAGAAAAATATAGGGGGCTGTTTTTGCTCAAGCCTTGCCCGGCAAGGCTTGCCGGGCCGCTCGGCGCGGGCTTGTCGATTAAATTGGACATGCGGATTTTTATACATTTTTTTACTTGTCAAGCCGCGTGATGTTGTTACAATCCGCGCTCGTTTGCAGCTTTGCAAACCTACAATTCAATTGTTTCGCTCCGACATCCCAGGCCCACATAAAAGCTGTTCAGCCCGAAAGCCGCGCACTAAGGAGCGGGGTTATCCATCATAAGGATGCTCCTGCGGCTGGCTCATCGCTTTTTCGGCGGCGGCCTGGGCGCGTCCTTTGGAAATCCCTGTCCACCCATCATTGCGCGGGGTTCAGGGCTTTCCGTCAGTTCTTGAGGGGAAAACTCATGGCTTGGTCTGTGGCTGATAGCCGGGCGTTGTACGGCATCCGGCATTGGGGAGCGGGGTACTTCGACATGGGCGCCAACGGCAATATCGTCGTGCGTCCGAATGTGCGCCAAAACAAGGAAATCGACCTGCATCGCCTGGTGGGCGAACTGTCCGGCAAAGGCCTGGACCTGCCGTTGCTGGTGCGTTTTCCCGATATTCTGCAAGACCGCGTCACGCGTCTGTGCGCGGCCTTCGACAAGGCCATCGCCGAACAAGGCTACGGCAATCGTTATACCGCCATCTATCCGATCAAGGTCAACCAGCAAGAAGCGGTGGTGAAGAGCATCATCGCCACGCCGGACGTGTCCATCGGCCTGGAAGCCGGCTCCAAGCCGGAACTGATGGCGGTGCTGGCGCTGGCGCCCAAGGGCTGCACCATCGTCTGCAACGGCTACAAGGACCGCGACTACATCCGCCTGGCCTTGATGGGCGAACGTCTGGGCCACCAGGTGTTCATCGTCATCGAGAAAGAATCCGAAGTGGAGCTGGTGATCGATGAATCCCGCAAGCTGGGCATCCGTCCCAATATCGGCATGCGCGTGCGTCTGTCCTCGCTGGCGTCCAGCAAGTGGGCGGACACCGGCGGCGAGAAGGGCAAGTTCGGCCTGTCCGCCGGCCAGCTGATCTCCGCCGCGGACAAGCTCACCGCCGCCGGCCTGGCCGACTGCGTGCGCCTGATGCACTTCCACATGGGGTCGCAGATCGCCCACATCGGCGATTACCGCAGCGGCTTCGGCGAGGCCATCCGCTACTTCGCGGAACTGCGCGCGCTGGGCCTGCCCATCGACCACGTGGACGTGGGCGGCGGCCTGGGCGTGGATTACGACGGCACCCATTCGCGCAACGACAGCTCCATCAACTACGATATGGACGAGTACGCGCACGTGATCGTGTCCATGCTGTCCGAGTTCTGCGGCGAGAACGGCATTCCGCATCCGCGCATTCTGTCCGAATCCGGCCGCGCGATGACCGCCCACCACGCCGTGCTGATCATGAACGTGACCGATGTCGAGCGCCTGCCGGACGAAGTGCCGCAGGTGGACGACATCGCCGCCTTGTCGCAGCCGGTGCGCAAGCTGTTTGAACTGGTGCAGCTCAACGACGACGACCTGGTCACCGAAATCTACTACCGCGCCAGCCACTACGTGTCGGAAGTCACCGATCTGTACGCCGCCGGCCGGCTGTCGCTGAAGGAAAAGGCGCTGGCCGAGGACGTGCACGCCGCCTTGTGTCGCCGCCTGCACAGCCAGCTGCAAGCCAGCCAGCGTTCTCAGCGCCAGGTGTACGACGAACTGACCGACCGACTGGCCGACAAGTACTTCTGCAATTTCTCGGTGTTCCAGAGCCTGCCGGACACCTGGGCCATCGACCAGATTTTGCCGATCACCCCGCTGCACCGTCTGAACGAGCAGCCCACCCGCCGCGCGGTGCTGCAGGATCTGACCTGCGACTCCGACGGCAAGCTCAAGCAGTACGTGGACCAGCAGAGCATAGAATCCAGCCTGTCCGTGCACGAGGTGAAGCAGGGCGACGAGTATCTGATCGCCGTCTTCCTGGTGGGCGCTTACCAGGAAATCCTGGGCGATATGCACAATCTGTTCGGCGACACCGACTCGGTCAACGTCTATGTGCGCGACGGCGGCGAACTGGAGTTCTCCGGCGTGGAAGAGCACGACACCATAGAAGACATGCTGCGTTACGTGCACCTGTCGCCGGAAGACATCCTCAACCGCTACGAAGCCAAGTCGCGCGCCGCCGACCTCAGCAGCGAAGAGCGCAGCCTGTTCTTCGCCGAGTTCTGCCGCGGCCTGAAGCAATCGTCTTATTTGTCGGTCTGATCGACTGCTGGGACGGATCAAAACAGCCGGGCTGACGCCCGGCTGTTTTTGTTGGCGCCGCGTCTGTTGTCGAACAGACCGTTCTGTGCCGGATGACTTTAAGCAATTTCACTTATCGTCGTCTAAGTTCGTGTTTCTGATCGGATTTTTATCTGGATTTTACGCCGGGCGCGGCCGGTTTCGGGCCGGCGCTTGCAATACGGGCAAACCTTGCTAGTTTGAGAAAGCCAATAATTGATTGGCATAAACATGGGGGTTGCCATATGTCTTTCTCTAGCGTTCCTTACTTCCTCACCTATAGCCAAAACACCGCGCTGGGCATTACCGCCAAAGATTCGATGAGCGGTTCCCAGCTGTACCTGCAGCCCATCCAAGGCAACTTCCTGTCGCTGTTCAACATCGACTTCGCCAACGGCGTGTTCGCGCTGGCCACCAGCGGCAACCAGCTGGTGATCGACATTTCCGACCTGTCCAGCGGCAAGCCCTTGGTGCTGCGTCCGTACAATCCGTCCTCGCTCAGCCAGCAATGGGACCTGTTCTCCCGTCCGGGCTATATCTCCAGCCGTCAAAACAACAATCTGGTGATAGACAACCAAAGCCGCGGCGGCGTGGGCAGCCTGATCTGGCTGTACGAGTTCAACGCTTCGCCGGCTCAGCAATGGGCGCTCAAGCCGCTGACCTCGGCGCAACGCTCGGAGCTGGTGCTGGAAACCGCTTAATCAGCGAAGGGCAAAGATCGCGGCGGCGGGCGCAAAGAGTCTGTTCAAGGTCTCGCGAGCAAGGGCGAAACAAGGCGAAAACGGCTGAGAAAGCGGAATGTACGGTTGGTACATGAGCATTTCGAAGGGGTTTTCAACGCCGTCTCGCCAACGCGCAGCAGATCGTAAACAGGTTCTAAGGCTCGCCGCCGCTTTTTGGGTTCATGCAAGGAGCAAACGATGGGTTTCAGCAGCACTTCGTATTTCATCACCTCGGCCTATTTCCCGGATTACGCCATTGTGGCCGAGGATTCGATCAAGGGCTCCCGGCTCAGCCTGCAGCCGTTCCAGAACAATTTCGCCGCCTTGTTCAATATCGACTTCGACCGCGGGCTGTTCGCGCTGGCCACCAGCGGCAATCAATTGGTGATCGCCGCCAATGAAGTGGCCGACGGCTCGCCCTTGCAACTGGATCTGCTGCCGGAGCCCGCGCTGCTGAGCCAGCGCTGGGATGTGTTCTCCCAGCCCGGCAACATCGTCAGCCAGGCCGATCGCACCCTGGCCTTCGGCTTCGGCATGGAAAAAATCTTCCCGCCGGCCTTGCGGCTGCGCAAGCTGCATCCCGGCCGGCCGCCGATGTGGATTCTGCGGCCGATGACCGCGCCCGGCGGCTGAGTCCTCGGCGTCCGCCGCGCCTGGCGTCACGCGCGGCGGCCTTGTCAGGAGCGCAGCAACTGCTCGCGCACCCAGACGGCGGCCAGGCCCAGCGGCCGCCGCCGCGACCACACCAGATCGATGTGGCGCGCCTTGGGCCAGCCCGGCGCATGCAGTTCGCTCAGCCGGCCGGCGCCGAAGGAATCCGCCAGCCAGCGCGGCAACTCGGCCCAGCCGGCGCCCAGGATCGCCATTTCCAGCAGCATCAGATAGCTGGGCGCAAACCAGCAGCGCCGGCTCAGCGTGTCCGGCTTGCTTTCGGTGTAAGTGTTCAGCCGCAACTCCCGGTGGCCGCTCAGCGCCTGCCGGTCCACCTGCTCCAGCGCCGCCAGCGGATGGCTGCGCGCCACGTACAAAGCCACTTCGCTGACCTCGCCCAGCGTGGCGTGGCCGATATCGGCCGGGTACTGCTCCAGCGCCGCCATGCAGCCCAGGTGCGCGCGTCCGGTCTGGATCAAGTCCAGCACGTCGTCCTGCTCGCCCACCAGGCATTCCAGCTCCAAGGCCTCGAAGTGCCGTTCCAACTGCCGCGTCACCTCCTGAAAGCGGGATGACTGGTAGGTGTCGGACAAGACCAGGGTCAGCCGCGGCTCCAGCCCGGCGGTCAGCAACTGCGCCTGCTGGTTCAATTCATCGCCTATGGCCAGCATCTGCCGCGCATAGCCCAGCAGATGACGGCCGGCCTGGGTCAGCGCCGGCTGGCGGCTGCCGCGGTCGAACAACTGCACCGCCAGATCGATTTCCAGATTGGCGATGGCCTCGCTGATGGTGGACTGGCTCTTGCCCAGCCGCCGCGCCGCGGCGGAAAACGAGCCCAGTTCGGCGGCGTTGGCAAACGCCGCCAGCGCGTCTAGCGACATGCTCATATCGGTTTCTCCGATTTAACCCATCTTTATCCTATCCGAAAAACCAATAAAAATCGCGTCATTGTCTTGCCAATCAAGCCGCGGCGCAGCAGGTCGCACACCGCTTCCAAGCGCCGCGGCGGATCAAGGAGAATCGATGCAAGTAAAGAAATCCTGGCTGGAGCGCGCCTTCTACGCCGTGGCTTACGAACTGTGCGCCGTGATGTTGTTGATGCTCTTGGCCAGCTGGCTATTGAATCAGGACACCGCGCAGATCGGCGCGCTGGCCCTGATGATGACCACGGCGGCGATGTCGTGGAACATCGTCTTCAACGCGCTGTTCGAACGCGTGGAACGGCGGCGCGGCTGGACGCGGACCCCGGCGTTGCGGGCGGCGCACGCGCTGTTGTTCGAGGGCGGCTTGGTGATCTTGCTGGTGCCGCTGGCGGCCTGGTGGCTGGAGATCAGTTACTGGCAGGCCTTCTTGCTGGATATCGGCTTTTTCCTGTTCTTCCTGCCCTATACCTTTGTTTTCAACTGGCTGTACGACGGACTGCGCGCCAGCCTGTTGCGCCGCCTGAGCCGCGCCCGCGCCGGCATGGCTTGATGTATCGGTTTTATCGATGGTTATTATTTTTTAACCATCCGAAAAACCAATCAGAATAGCGACTATCTTGACGTTCACGATCTTGCGGACCATGGCGAGACAAGGCTTTGCGGCCGAGACAGCGGAATGCGCGAGCGCTTCATGCGCGTTTCGAAGCGGTCCTCAAGCCTCTGTCCAACAATCCCGCCGCGGCGCAGCGGATCGTGAACGGATTCTTTAAACGGTCATGATTGTGAAATAGTATGGACAAACAAAAATCCTGGCTGGAGCGAGGCTTCCACGCCGTGATGTACGAACTGTGCGCGATGGCCCTGCTGGTGCCCTTGGCTTCCTTGGTGATGGAACAAAGCCTGCTGCACATGGGCGCGCTGGCCTTCATGATGTCCACCGCGGCCATGTTGTGGAACGTGGTGTTCAATATGCTGTTCGACCGCCTGGAAGCGGCGATGGGCTGGAGCCGCACGGTGGGCGTGCGCTGCTTGCACGCGCTGATGTTCGAGGGCGGCCTGGTGTTCATGCTGGTGCCCTTGGCGGCCTGGTGGCTGAACGTCAGCTATTGGCAGGCTTTCTTGCTGGATTTGGGCTTCTTCGCCTTCTTCCTGCCTTACACTTATGTATTCAACTGGCTGTACGACGCCCTGCGCGCCAAGCTACGCGAGCGCGGCGGCAAGCCTTGCGCCGAACTGGAGTCTTGAATGAAAACCTGGTTGTTCCTGGCCGTCGCCATCGTCAGCGAGGTGATCGCCACCTCCTCGCTGAAGGCCTCCGACGGCTTTACCCGGATCGGCCCATCCTTGCTGACGGCCGCCGGCTATATGCTGGCCTTCTACATGCTGTCGCTGACCCTGCGCCAGATCCCGGTGGGCGTGGCTTACGCGCTGTGGTCCGGCGTCGGCATCGTGCTGGTCTCCATCGTCGGCTGGGTCATGTACGGCCAGAAGCTGGACGCGCCGGCGATGATAGGCATGGGCCTGATCGTGGCCGGGGTCTTGGTGATGAATCTGATGTCCAAGTCCGTGGCGCATTGAGTCGAGGCCCCGCTCTCGGCCCGCGCGGCGGAAGAGGGCGGAACGCAAAAACCGGCCGGGAATCCCGGCCGGTTTTGTTTTGCGCGCCGGACGCGGCTCAGTGCGTCTTGGGGTTGTGGAAGACCGGCTTGCCGGCCAGCCAGGTTTGATGCACCGGAATGTCGCGCAGCGATCCGGCCGGCACCGCCGGGTCCAGCGGGTCCTGTTCCAGGATGGCCAGGTCCGCCAGTTTGCCCGGTTCCAGCGAGCCGACGATGTGGTCCATATGGCACTGCCAGGCGGCGTCCAGCGTCACCGCGCGCAGCGCGGAGAGCCGGTCCAGACACTCCGCCGGATTCAGCGCCTGCCGCTCCGGGTCCGCCTCCATCACCCGCGTCACCGCCTGTTCCATCATCCGCAGCGTGCCCAGCGGCGACACGAAGTGATCCGAATGCAGGCTGATGCGCAGGCCGGCCTTGAGCGCGGACTGACAGCGGTCCAGCATCTGGGCGCGCTCGCGGCCCAGGATGGTGGTCTTGAAAGTGTGGCCCCAGTAACCGACGTGGCCGATCAGGAAGCTGGGCGACAGCTTCAGCCGCGCCATGGTGGCGATGCTGGCGTCGCTCAGCAGCGAGGCGTGTTCGATGCGCGAGCGCAGCGCCAGCTTGGGATTGGGCGCGCCGTCCTTGGCGTTTTCGTCGTATAGCGCCAGTTCGAAGGCGGCCAGCACGTAATCCACCGCCTGATCGCCGTTGGCGTGCACCAGCACCGGCCAGCCGGCGTTCAGCGCGCGCTGCAACTGGGCGGCGAAGGTGATGGGCGGCTCGAAGTTGAACAGGCCGCGCGGAGAGACATTGGGCACGCTGTGCTGGTTCGCGCAGCAATAGTCTTGCGATTGGTAGCCGGTCAGGCCCTGATTGGAGCCGTCGGCGATCAGCTTGAGCGCGCGGATGCTGAAGCGGTCGTCGTCGTGCGGAATGTGATTGGGCTGGAAGGTGTGCAGCCACTGCTCTTGCAGCCAGTCCTGGTTGGAGTACAGCGCCGCGCCGATGCGCACCGGCGCCAGCGGGCTTTGGGCGAAGGCGCGCAGCAGCGTGATTTCCAGCTGGCCCATGGCGGCGCCCAGGCCGGCGTCGAACAGCGTGGTCATGCCTCTGGACGCGGCCTCGTGCAGGATTTCCTGCAGCTTGCTCAGCAAGTGCGGAGCGGCCAGGCCGGGAATCACCGCCAGCACCTTGCCGACGTCGGCCTCGGTGGTGACCCCCTTGGTGTCGGGGTCCAGCCCGGCCAGCTTCATCGCCGGGGAGTTGGCGTAACCCAGGTGGCCGGAGGCGTTGATCAGGAAGATGGGCGTCTCGGTGCTGATCTGGTCCAGAAAGGGCTGATCCGGCTCCTGCCATTCCGTCATCAGCGAAGGGTCCACGCCAAAACCGGTCAGCCATTGCGGCGCGTCGGCGCGCGCGTGGCCGTGCCGGGCGGTCAGCTCGTTGCGCAGCTTCTCGGCAATCCAGCCCAGATTGTAGCCCGGGCGCAGGATCTGATCCTCGAAGGGGCTCAGATTGACCCAGTTGCGGTACAGCGCGCTGGGCAGGATGTGCATATGCGGGTCCACCATGCCCGGCAGCAGGGTCTTGCCGCGCAGATCGATCCGCTCCGCGCGCGGCTGGGCCTGCATATCGGCCTCCACCTGCCGCAGGCTGCCCACCGACACCACCTTGCCGTGGGCGACGCCCAGCGCTTCCACCCGGCCGGGCTGTCCGCCTTGCAGCGTGTAGATGGGGCCGCCGTGGAAAATGGCCGCGTCCTGATGCAGCGCCAGCTTGGCGCGCTCGGCGGCGACGCGGATCAGGCCGGACAGGCTTTCGGTCCAGTTGTGATGTTGCAAGGCGTCCAGCTGGGTGGACAGCCGGGGCAGCGTGCAGCACGCGCAGCCGGGTTGATGGGGAAGGGACATGGGCGCTCCTGTGCATGGCGTCGGGACGGCGCGGCGGCGCCGCGCACAGGGCGAATTGTATGCCGATGGCAAGGGCGCTAGGCTGACAAAAGCTGAGCAAGGCCCGGCCCGCGCCGGGCCCTTGCGGCGCCGCGCGCCTCAGACCGGCGGCGCCGATTCCGTCGCGCAACCCAGCTTGGCGTTCAGATACACCGGCGCGCCGGAGCGCCAGGTCTGCAGCACCGCGATATCGCGCAGATTGCTCACCGCCGGGTCCAGCGGGTCCTGCTCCAGCACCACCAGATCCGCCAGCTTGCCCGGCTCAAGCGAACCCACGACGTGGTCCATATGGCATTGCCAGGCGGCGTCCAGCGTCACCGCGCGCAAGGCGCTGAGCCGGTCCAGCCGTTCCGCCGGGTTCAGCGCCGGCTTGCCGCCGGCCTGTTCCGGCGCCGCCTCCATCACCCGGAAAATCGCCTGCTCCATCATGCGCAAGCCGCCCAGCGGGGTGACGAAGTGATCCGAATGCAGGCTGATGCGCAGGCCGGCGCGCTTGGCGGACAGACAGCGGTCCAGCAACTTGGCGCGCGCCTCGCCCAGAATGGTCTGCTGGAAGGCGTGGCCCCAATAGCCGACGTGGCCGATCAAGAAACTGGGCGACAACTGCAGCTGCGCCATCTGGGAAATGTGTTCGTCGGTCAATAGCGAAGCGTGTTCGATGCGATGGCGCAGCCGCGCGCCGGCGCAATCCGGGCGCAGCGGCGCGGACGGGTGATTCAGCGCGTGCTCGTAAGCCTGCAGCACCTCGTCGATGGCGCGGTCGCCGTTGGCGTGCACCATGGCCGGCCAGCCGTGCTCCACCGCCTGCCGCAAATGCGGGGTAAAGGCGCTGGGCGGGCGGAAATTGAACAGGCCGGTGGCCGGCACATTGGGCACCTGGTGCTGCGGATAGCATTTATAGGCCTCGGTCTGATAGCCGGTCAGCCCCTGGTTGGAACCGTCCGACACCAGTTTCAGCGCCTTGATGCTGAAGCGCTTGTCCTCCATGCCGTCCAGGTCCGGGCGGAACAGCCGCGTCCACTCGTCCATCTGCCGCGTCTCGTTGGAAAACAGCGCGGCGGCGATGCGCACCGGGTTCAGCGCGGTCTGGGCCACCAGGTCCAGCAGCAAGACCTCGAACACCCCCTTGCCGGAACCCAGGCCGGCGTCGAACAGCGTGGTGTTGCCCATCTTGGCCGCGCCGTGCAGCACCTGGCTGATGCTGGCGAGCAGCGTGGTCGGGGACGGGGAGGGCAGCGCCGGCATCATCTGCAGCACCTGCTCCTCCACCAGCACGCCCTTGCATTCCGGGCTGATGCCGGCCTTGGCCAGCGCCGGCGCGTTGGCGTAGCCGATATGGCCGGAAGCGTTCATCAGGAAAATGGGGGTCTGATCGCCAAACTGGGCGAACCAGTCCAGATCCGGCTCGGTCCACTCCCGCATCAGCGAGGGATCCAGGCCGAAACCCAGCACCCAGGCCGCGCCGTCCTTGGCCTTTTGCTGTTTCTTGGGGTCGGCCAGCGCCGCGCGCACCGTGTCCACCACCCCGGCGATGTTGTAATCCGGCTTCAGCGTCTGGCCGGAGAACGCGCCCACGTATTGCCAGGACGAGAACAAGGCGCTGGGCAGGATATGCATGTGGGGATCGACGAAGCCGGGCAGCAGGGTGCCGCCTTCCAGCGACATCTCCTCCGGTTTCTTGTGGCCGGCGGCGGCCATGGCCTGCCGCACCTCCTCGCGCGAACCCGTCGCCACGATGCGGCCCTTGGCGATGCCGACGGCGTCCACCGTCTGCCTCCCGCTGCTGGCCAGGGTATGGATGGGCCCGCCGTAAATGATCAGCGTCTGCGGCGGCGAGGGCGGCAACAATCGTTTTTCCTGCTGGCGGATCAGCCGTTTGGCCTCGTCCTGCCAGTCCGGCCGCTCAAACAGCTCATCGTGCAGCTGAGCCAACAAGGGAAGAGTGCAGCAGGCGCAGCCTGGACCGTGCGGGTGATGATGACTCATGGCGGATGTCCGGTTGAAACGCCGGCTCCGGGAGAAGCGCGGGGCCGCGCGCGAGGAACGGAAAAAGCGATGTCATTATAGGCGGCGTCCCGGCGCAAAAAAACGCCGAACTGGCCATTCGGGCGGGGGCGGGCCGCCGCGCCCGGCCTCGCGGCGCACAGCGGATTTTGAACCGGCTCTCAGCCGCCGCACACCTGATTGCGGCCGTGCTGCTTGGCGTGATACAGCCGCTCGTCCGCCAGCTTCAGCAGCCGGCTGACCTCGGGCATGTCGGACGCCGCCACGCCTATGCTCACCGTGTAGCGCAGCCCGCCCTTGGCGGTGGTCAGAATACAGCCCTCTATCGCCAGGCGTAGGCTTTCCAGCCGGCACACCATGTCCAGCTCGATGGGGCTGGGGCTGAGAATCACGAACTCCTCGCCGCCAAAGCGCGCCACGATGCCGTCCGGGAAAAACTGCTCCATCAGCCGCGCGGTGTTGCAGATCACCTGATCGCCCACATCGTGGCCGTATTGATCGTTCACCCGCTTGAAGTGATCGATGTCCAGCACCGCCACCCCGTAGCCGTTCTTCAACTGCATCACCTGCTCAAAAAAATGCCGGCGGTTGGACAAATTGGTCAGCGGGTCGCGGTCCGCGGTTTCCTTCAGGGATTCCAGGTTCTCCACAAACTCCACATTGCGGGTGACGCGGCAGAAGAACTCCTCAAAGTTAAACGGCTTTTGCAGGAAATCGTCCGCCCCGGCCTTGATGAAGCGCGTGGTCATGGTGGGGTCCTGGTTGCCGGAAATGCCGATGATGGCCAGGCGGTCGTGATCCAGGAAGCGGCGTATCGTGCTGGTCATGCGCACCCCGTCCATGCCCGGCATGTCGTTGTCGCTCAGCACCAGCTTGATGTGCTTGTCGCGGTGCAAGATCTCCAGCGCCTGCTTGGCGTCCTCCGCCTCCAGCACCTGGTAGCGGTGGCGCTCCAGGTTCTCGCGCAGAAACTGGCGGTAGGACGCGGAATCGTCCACCACCAACACCTTGATGCCCGGATTCTTGCGGATGCGGGTCAGCATCCGCATCACGTAATCAAAGGCCGCCGGGCTTTCCTTGCTGACGTAATCCACTACCGGCAACTGCAAGATGCGGTCGCGCACCTCGCCGTCGGTGCGCGAAGTCAGCACGATGGTGGGGATGGCCTCTTGAAACAGCAAGGGCAAATGCTCGCCGCCGGGCGAATCCGGCAAATTGTAATCCGCCACCGCGGCGAGGAAATGCTGGCCGGACGTCAGCGCCTCGCGCACCTCCAGCAGCGAACACACCGGCACCGGCGTAAGGCCGATTTCCTCCACCATGCGGCACAAGGGGCGGATCAACACCATGCTGTCTTCAATCACCAAAACGCGCGTTTCTTCGCTCATCGTCCGCATATCCCTTGCCTACCGCCTGATCCGCCCGCGCCGGCTCTCGGAGAACACTCCAAAACCGGGTATAATCGACCCATTTTTTCCATTCTAGAAGAACTACGATTCATCACCATGGAACTTGCCAAAAGCTTTGAACCCGGCGACATCGAACGTCGCTGGTACGATCAGTGGGAACAGGCCGGCTACTTCAAGCCCAGCATGGACACCGCCAAACCGTCCTTCGCCATCCAGCTGCCGCCGCCCAATGTGACCGGCACCCTGCACATGGGCCACGCCTTCAATCAGACTATTATGGACGGTCTGACCCGGTATTACCGGATGAAGGGCGACAACACCTTGTGGGTGCCCGGCACCGACCACGCCGGCATCGCCACCCAGATCGTGGTGGAGCGCCAACTGGCCGAGCAGGGCGTCAACCGCCACGACCTGGGCCGCGACGCCTTCACCTCCAAAGTGTGGGAATGGAAAGAGCAGTCCGGCGGCACCATCACCAGCCAGATGCGCCGCGTCGGCTGCTCCGTGGACTGGGACCGTGAATACTTCACCATGGACGACACCCGTGCCGAAGTGGTGACCGAAGTCTTCGTCCGCCTGTTCGAACAAGGCCTGATCTACCGTGGCAAGCGCCTGTCCAACTGGGACTCCAAGCTGGGCACCGCCATCTCCGACCTCGAAGTGGTTTCCGAGGAAGAAGACGGCCACATGTGGCACATCAAATACCCGGTGGTGGGAAGCGACGAGTTCGTCATCGTCGCCACCACTCGCCCGGAAACCCTGCTGGGCGACGTGGCCGTGGCCATCGCCCCGGACGACGAGCGCTATCAGCACCTGCTGGGCAAGCAGCTGGAACTGCCGCTCACCGGCCGCCAGATCCCGGTGATCGCGGACGAATACGTGGACAAAGAGTTCGGCACCGGCTTCGTCAAGATCACCCCGGCGCACGACTTCAACGACTACCAAGTGGGCAAGCGCCACAGCACCCAGCTCATCAACGTGATGAGCCTGGAAGCCAAAATCCTGGCCAAGGCGCAAATCTTCGGCTTCGACGGCAGCGCCCAGGGTGTGATCGAACTGCCGGCCGCCTACGCCGGCCTCAGCACCCAGGACGCGCGCAAAGCCATGCTGGCGGACCTGCAAGCCCAGGGCTATCTGCTGGACGCCAAGCCGCATAAACTGATGGTTCCGCGCGGCGACCGCACCGGCACCGTGATCGAACCGCTGCTGACCGACCAATGGTTCGTCGCCATGGACAAAGTGGCGCTGGACAAAGACGGCAATCCGGACCCCACCGGTCAATCCATCGCCGCCAAAGCCATTGAAGCCGTGGAAAGCGGCGAAGTGCGCTTCATCCCGGAAAACTGGGTCAACACCTACAACCAGTGGATGAAAAACATCCAGGACTGGTGCATCAGCCGCCAACTGTGGTGGGGCCACCAAATCCCGGCCTGGTACGACGAAGACGGCAATATCTACGTGGCCCGCAGCGAGGCCGACGCCCAGGCGCAAGCGCCGGGCAAGACCCTGCGCCGCGAACAAGACGTGCTGGATACCTGGTTCAGCTCCGCCCTGGTGCCGTTCTCCACCCTGGGCTGGCCGCAAGACACCCCCGAACTGCGCGCCTTCCTCACCTCCAACGTGCTGGTGACCGGCTACGAAATCATCTTCTTCTGGGTGGCCCGGATGATCATGATGACCAAGCACTTCACCGGCAAGGTCCCGTTCCGCGACGTGTACATCCACGGCATGGTGCGCGACCACGAAGGCAAGAAGATGTCCAAGTCCGAGGGCAACGTCATCGACCCGGTGGACCTGATCGACGGCATCGCGCTGGAACCGCTGGTGGCCAAGCGCACCACCGGCCTGCGCCGCCCGGAAAAAGCCCCGGCCATCGCCAAGGCCACGGAAAAGCTGTTCCCGGAAGGCATCCCGGCTTACGGCACGGACGCGCTGCGCTTCACCATGGCCAGCTACGCCACCCTGGGCCGCAGCGTCAACTTCGACTTCAAACGCGCCGAAGGCTACCGCAACTTCTGCAACAAGCTGTGGAACGCCACCCGCTTCGTGATGATGAACGTGGAAGGCAAGGACTGCGGCCAGGACGAAAGCCTGCCGCTGGAGTACTCCTTTGTTGACCAGTGGATCATCGGCCGCCTGCAACAGGCCGAGATCGACGTCACCAACGCGCTGGAAACCTACCGCTTCGACATCGCCGCCCAGACCATCTACGAATTCATCTGGAACGAGTACTGCGACTGGTACGTGGAACTGGCCAAGGTGCAGCTGCAAACCGGCAACGAAGCCCAGCAGCGCGCCACCCGCCGCACCATCGTCCGCGTACTGGAAGTGGCGCTGCGCCTGACCCACCCGCTGATGCCCTTCATCACCGAAGAGCTGTGGCAGACCGTGGCCCCGCTGGCCAACGCCAAGACCACCCCGTCCATCATGCTGGCCCCGTGGCCGGTGGCGGACGCCGGCAAGATCAACGCCGCCGCCAACAGCCGCATGGACGCGTTCAAGGACATGGTCAACGCGGTGCGCAATCTGCGCGGCGAAATGGGCATCGGCCCGGCCGTCAAAGCACCGCTGTTCATCGAAACCGGCGACGCCACGGTGGCGGACTTCGTGCCCTACCTCAAGCTGCTGGCGCGGCTGACCGAAGGTTCCATCGTGGCCGCGCTGCCGGAAGACGACGCCCCGGTGGCCATCTCCGGCGACGCTCGCCTGATGCTGAAGGTGGAAGTGGACAAGGCCGCGGAAACCGCGCGTCTGAGCAAAGAGCAGGGCAAGGCGGAAGCCGAACTGGCCAAGCTCACCGCCAAGCTGGAGAAGCCGGGCTATGTCGACAAAGCCCCGGCTCACCTGGTGGAGCGCGACAAGGCGCAGTTGGCTGAGCTGAACGACAAGCTGGACAAGATCAAGGTGCAGTTGGCTAAGCTTAAATAACTAAAAAATATTCTTTTGAGCACGCCGCAAGGCGTGCTTTCTTTTCGGGATTGTATATGCCATATGACTTGAAAAATAAGTTGGTAATTGGAGTTGCATCGAGTGCATTGTTTGATTTAACAGCATCCGATAAGGTCTTTAAAACTAAAGGAGAAGAAGCATATCGGAAGTATCAAAGAAAAAATCAAGATAAAATCTTGGGTAAGGGGGTGGCATTTCAGTTTATAAAAGGGTTATTGTCATTAAATAAGGTGGTGGAGAGTGACCCCCTAGTTGAGGTTATCTTGCTGTCGCGCAATGATCCGGATACCGGGTTTCGAGTGTTTAGGAGCATTGCTCATTATGAGTTGCCTATTACACGAGCGGTTTTCTTGCAGGGACGATCTGCGTTCAATTATATACCTGCTTTTAATATCAGTCTTTTCCTGTCTGGAAATGAGGAGGATGTTCGGAAAGCGATAGAGCAGGGGTATCCTGCCGGGTTGGTTGTGAAGTCGGATGCTGACTATGGTAGCTTGGCAGATGAGGCGGAAATTCGGGTGGCATTTGACTTTGATGGCGTTTTAGCAAGCGATGAGGCCGAACGGGAGTATGCGGCAGGTGGTTTGGCTGGCTTCAGAAGTCATGAGAAGGCTAATGCGGAAAAAGCATTGGCTCCTGGTCTGCTGAAATCATTGCTAGAAGGCTTGGCTAGAATACAAAGTGTTGAAATGGCACGCACGGAAGTTGATGCTAGTTATGAACCTAGATTAAGAATATCTATAGTAACAGCTAGAGACGCTCCTGCGCATGAAAGAGTCGTGGTTACGATGAGGGAGTGGGGGGTGATGATTAATGACGCGTTTTTTTTGGGAGGAATTGATAAAGGAGTAGTGATGGATGTTTTGAAGCCTCATATATTCTTTGATGATCAGGTTTCACATTTGGCCTCAACTTCTAAGTTCACGCCATCAGTGCATGTTCCGTTCGGGGTGCGCAATGAAAAAATTAATTGACGCACTTTGTGATCTGATTAGATTTTGGTGTCGTAGTGAGAAGGTACGTTTTCTACTGGCAATTGTAGCTGTTGTTCTTGTGTGGATAAGTTTTTTTTGGAAGGGGAGTGAAGTTGTTACAGAGTATATCACTGGTGTAAGCTTAAATAAGTTGTCTGCATCTGATGCCGCAGCGTTGAGAGGATTAAGTGGTGACGCGTTTGGATCATTTGGAGCACTTTTTTCTGCTTTGTCATCAGTGCTTTTTGCTTTGAGTTTTTATTTTCAATTCAAAAAAGATAATAAGCAAAAGTTTGAGGGTAATTTTTTCCAACTTTTGGCTGGGCATAGAGAAATTGTTGCAGCTGCTGTATATTATAATGATGGTGGTGGTGAGTTGTTTAGTGATCCTCCGCATGCCAGAGGTAGGATTTTACCTAGAGTTTCTAGAAGGAATGACTTTGTCGAAGCAAAAGGGAAGGCTTGCTTTTATCATATTTTTGGGTTGATGAAAAAGGATTATAAAGCTTTGAAAGGGGCTCAGAAAGCTGTTTTGCCCAAGCATGGTGAGCTTAATGATACCCGTGGGATCGCAGCAGCGGCTGCGGAGAGAGTTACGAAGGAATATGGTAGTGAGCTGCATCACTACTTTAGGAATATGTATTACGTTGTTGACTACATAGATAATGCGGAAGGAATTTCTGATACAGAGAAGAGATTTTATGCTAGTCTTTTTCGTGCTCAGTTGTCTTCTTATGAAATTGCTTTGTTGTTTTACAATGGAATTACTGAAATTGGAGAGGAGAAGTTTAAGAGGCTTATAGAAAGGTATAGTCTTCTTAGAAACTTAGACCTTGACTTACTTTTTTCTGTAGAACATCGGTCATTTTATGTTGAGGCTGCTTACTGGAGTGAGGAGGAGGCCAGAAGCAAAGGGGTCATAAAGAACTGAATTTGCTTTACGTGGGGCGTAGCTAGCTAATCAAAAAGCCCATAAGCCTTCCTGGCTTGACTCCCCCCGCCATCTAGCCAACAATGGTCCCCGCGCTGCCATACAAACAGCGCCGGGACTGGTCTCCTGTATGTCTCCCCCGGCGGACACGCCGCGATTTCGCGGCTTTTTCGTGTCCGGTTGCTATTGCTTTGCCTAAATCTGGGCGGGCCGTGGCAGGGGTGCCTACGGGCGCGCCGGTCCGAGGGAGCGGTGAGACCAGCCTTGTCATGTGCCCGCCTTGCCGCGCTTGTCGGCCAGGCCCTCTCTTTCAAGGAGGTTGCAATGGCGAAGTCAGTCCGTCCGATGCCCAACATCGAATCCACTCCATCCCATTCCAAGGTTAAACCGGTCCGTCAGGTCATCGACTCCCCGCAACAGCCGGCGCTGCCGCGCTCGCGTTACCGCTTCATCGCGCTGGTCACCAAGGAAATCCGCCTGCCTTTTGTCCGCTATATCCCGGGACGCAACCATCCGCATTACTGGCAGCCGGAAGAGACCCAGGATTACGAGGAAGCCTGCTTCCTGGGCCGCCAATACGCCGCGCATCTGGCCCAATTGCTGAAAAACAACCAGCTGCACATCGGGCGCGGCTTGCTGCACCGCATTGCGCGCGACATCGATTACAGCGACGGCAGCCACCGCCGCGGCCTGCGGCTGGGCTTTTTCAATTATCTGGAAGTGCTGCTGGGTCTGGCCGGGCGGCGATTGAATCTGTACCGCCACGTGGAGGCGGTGCATCAACTGCACCGCAGCCTGAGCGTGCTGGCCTGGCTGGAGCGCAAGCGTAAGCGTTGAACCGGTTTGGGCGCGGCTTGGCCTGGGTCAAACCGCGCTTGGCGGCTCTAGGCTAATTTCATAGAATGCCCTGCCAGTTGACGCTGGTGGGGTTTTTTATTGAAAAAGAAAGAATAGGCATGAACAACATCGTTCAGAAGATTGGCTTGGGCTTACTGTTATGTGGCGCCGTCATGGGCGCGCGCGCGGAGGGTTTTCCCGCCGCCAGGCAATTTTGGATTGTCGAGGATCAGTTCCCGGTCAAGGGCAACTTGAGTTTGGATCATGTAGCGGAAGACGGCTCCTGGGTGGCTGGCAAGCTTAGTGGCGGCGCCTTTATCTTCAAGCAGATCAAGGGCCGCTTCGTGGTGATCAGCCAGCAAGGCGTCAAGCCTTATGGCGGAGAGAGCGCCGAGGCGGAATATCACTTCGTTCAGGATGGTGTCGGCCCGGTGGTGAATACCTATCACAACAACAAAGCCTGGGTCAGCTTCTCGGTGGGGAAGGATGGCGAAGCTTATCCGGTGCCTTATGTCGCGGCTGATTACGCTTGCGCGGCGGCGCTGCCGCAGGGTGATACCTGGTGCACCAATGCTCGCCAGGAGGAGGTGCCGAAGATGCCGGACCTTTTGACCACAGAAAAGCTTACCCCCAAGAAGTTTGGCCAACATTACTTCTTGGCTGTCAGGCATGGGAAGAGGTTAGAGGAGGCGGGTCTGTCCACCTTCTTTACCTGGACTCGGACTCAGGGCTGGCAGCCGCAGAGCCTGCAAGCGCTGTACGGAATTGGCGCTAGCGGGCCGGTCTTCTTTGATGGCAGCCAGGATGGCTCGATCATTGTTGGCCATGCCGATCACAACAAGCGGCCAATAAATGGTGGTTGGCTGTTTCAAAGTGTTCCCATTGTCTGGACCCAGAGCGGTGGCGTGAAAGTGTTGAACGGTATTGGCGCGGAACCGGAAGGCGGCGTATCCAGCATCAGCGCAGATGGCCGGGTGATGATAGGCAGTGGTAGCGAGTTGAAGATGAATGTGTTCGCACGCCGGTTGCAAAAAACAGGCGATCCTTACCCGGTGATCTGGAGCGATTCCGACACGGCGATCAAGTTCACCGACTATCTGCAACAACACGGAGTGGAGATTCCCAAAGGCGTGGAGTTGGAGGCTTTTCCATTCTTGATGAGCAAGTCCGGCGAGGTGTTTATGGGCAAGCTCACGAGCGGCAAGCATTTCGTGGTCAAGGTGCCGCGCGCCGGCTAGGGCTGGCTGCGTAGCGCATGAGTGAAGGCGAGAAAAGATGATGAGAAAGCTAGGCGTGTTGTGCTTTGGTCTGCTGGCGCTGGCCGGCGGTGTGGACGCGGGCACACCCTATCAGGCGTGGCTGGACAAACCACTGGAACAGATACGACAGCAGGCACAGAGCAACGATGCTGGCGCTCAGGCAGCGTTGGGCGCGATGTATAAGGATGGCGTTAAGGTTGCGAAGGATCAGCAGCAGGCCTTGCTATGGCTGCGCAAGGCGGCCGAGCAGGGCAATGCCAGCGCGCAGATCAACTTGGCCAATCTTTATGTCGCTGAAGGCAGGGAAGGGGCTTATGAGACGGCGGCCGAGCTGTACCGTCAAGCCTTCGCCACGCTGCTCAAAGCGGCGCAGCAAGGTGAGGCAGAGCGGCAGCATGATCTTGGCTCCATGTATCTGCATGGCGTTGGCGTGGAGCAGAGCGATGCCGAGGCCGCCAACTGGTTCCGCAAGGCGGCGCAGCAGGGGCTGCTGGACGCCGAGGTCAGCCTAGGCTGGATGTATCAGGGCGGGCGCGGCGTGGAGCAGGATTATGGCCAAGCGGCGGACTGGTATCGAAAGGGCGTGGCGCGCGGCTACGACCTGGCGCAAGTCAACCTGGGCTGGATGTACGCCAACGGTTTGGGCATGCAGGCGGATGCGGCCAAGGCGGTGGAGTTGTACCGCCTAGCGGCGGTGCAAGGGCTGGGCAACGCGCAGGTCAGCCTGGGCTGGATGTATTTGCTGGGCAAGGGTGTACGCGCGGATCCCGGTGAGGCTTACGCCTGGTTCGCGGTGGCCAAGGTAAACGGCAGCCCCACCGCGTCGCGCAGTCTGGAGCAGGTCGAGCCCAAGTTGAGCGGCGCCCGGCTGGCGGCGGCCAAGAAGCGGGCGCGGCAATACATTGCCCAGTATTCGAAGCAGGGCGGCTAGCCGGCGCGCGGCTGGGCGCTGCCATCGCCGTTATTTAAGAGTGGCTAACATTGTCAGTTTCATGGCTGAGGCGAGGCGCGCCGACGCAGGCAGTACTTGAGCACGGCAAGTCGGCGCAACGCAGCATCAGGGGTTTGTTAGCCGCTCTAAGCCGGCTGTGCGTCGCGCAAGGCGGGGTAGTCGGTATAGCCCTTCTCGCCGCCGCCGTAGAAGGTGTTCTTGTCGGCCTCGTTCAGCGGCGCATTGAGCTTGAGCCGTTCGACGAAGTCCGGGTTGGCCAGCACCATGGCGCCGTAGGATTCCAGGTCCGCCAGCCCAGCGGCGATGTCGGCGCCGATCTGCTCGCGCGGCCGGCCCGGGCGGTTGACGATCAGCGCGCTCTGCCAGCGTTGGCGCAGCTCGGCCAGCAAGGCGTCGTCGCCCAGGTGCATCAGGTGCAGGTAGGCCAGTCCCAGCTTGTTCAGTTCGCTCACCAGATAGCGGTATAGCGCCGGGCCTTGTTCGCCTTCGTCTATGCCCCAGATGCTCAGGCCGGGCGATAGACGGATGGCGGTTCTGTCCGGGCCGATTTCCTCGGCGATGGCGGTGGCCACTTCGATGGCGAAACGGGCGCGGTTTTCCAGGGAGCCGCCGTATTCGTCGTCGCGGGTGTTGGCGCTGGGCGCGAGGAATTGCTGGACCAGGTAGGCGTTGGCGCCATGAATCTCCACGCCGTCGGCGCCGGCTTCAATGGCGCGGCGGGCGGCGCGGCGGAAGTCCTGCACCGTCTGGCGCACTTGTTCGGCGCTCAGCGCGCGCGGGCTGGGAATCGGCTGCATTCCCGTGGCGGTGAACATGCCGGCGCCCGGGGCGATGGCGGAGGGCGCGACGCCCTGCTCATGGCGCGGGGTGTTGTCCGGGTGGCTCATGCGGCCGGCGTGCATCAGCTGGATGAAGATACGCCCGCCCTGGGCATGGACGGCGTCCGTGGTGTGTTTCCAGCCGGCGACATGGGCGTCGGTGTAGATGCCGGGCGTGGCGAGGTAGCCTTGGCCCGCGTCGGACGGCTGGGTGCCTTCGCTGATGATCAGGCCGAGGCCGGCGCGCTGGGCGTAATAGCGGGCGGCCAGCGGGCTCGGGCTGCCGTCCGCCTGGGCGCGGGAACGGGTCATCGGGGCCATGACCAGGCGGTTGCTCAGGGTGAGGCCGGCGAGGCGGGCGGGGTCGAATACGGTGTTCATTGCGCTTTCTCCTATTGGTGGGGTGCTCTCATCATCGCCGGCTTTATTTGTGAGATAAATAGGGTATTTTGGATAATACTGATCCATTTTTGGAGCAATGAGGTGGAATTGCTAAACGATATGGCTTTGTTCGTCGAGGTGGTCAAGGCCAAGGGCTTCCGCAATGCGGCGGAGGCGATCGGGGTGCCGAACTCCACGCTGTCGCGGCGGATTGCCGCGCTGGAGAAGTCGATAGGGCTGCGCTTGCTGCACCGCACCACTCGCCGGATAGAGCTGACCGAGGCCGGGCTGCTTTACTACGAGCGCTGCCGGCGCATCGTCGACGAGGCCCGGCTGGCGCACGAGCAATTGGGCGAGATGCTGGCCCAGCCCAGCGGGGTGTTGCGCGCCTCGCTGCCGGTGGATTTCGCCGTGACCTATCTGGCGCCGATGATCGCCGAGTTTGCACGACTCCATCCCGGCATCGATTTCGATTTGGACCTGACTCCCCGGCGCGTCGATCTGGTGAGCGAGCCTTTCGACGTGGCGGTGCGCATGGGGACGCCGGAGAGTTCGCAATTGATCGCGCGGACTTTGGGCGCGCTGACGCCCGGGCTGTACGCGTCGCCCGGCTATCTGGCCCGCGCGGGCGAGCCGGCAAGCCCGGCGGAGCTGGCGGGGCATCAGTGCCTGAGCGTGCTGAAGCCCGACGCCTGGACCTTCCACGGCGAAGGGCGGGAGCTCGCCGTTGCGGCGGGCGGGCGCTTCGCCTTGAACAGCATAGGCCTGGCCAAGCGGCTGGCGACGCTGGACATGGGCATTGTGCTGATGCCGGAGGAGATTGTCGCGGACGAGGTGGCCAGCGGCGGCCTGCGCCGGATCATGCCCGGCTGGCACGGCACGCCGGTGCCGGTGTACGCGCTGACGGAAACCCGTTTGCTGCCGGCCAAGACCCAGCGCTTCATCGAGTTTTTACAGCAGCGCCTGCGTTGACGCCATGGCCGTCCGCCGTGAAGCGGCCGCGAGCGCCGGGCCGCCAAACGCCGACGGCGGCGGTGATCACGATCAGCAGGATGTTGAGCCCGCCGCCTATCGCCTCGCGCAGGGTGGCGGCCTGAAAGTCCGCGCCCAGCTCGCCGCCCGCACCCTCAAGCAGCGCGGCTTGGGCCAGTTGATTGGCCATGTCCACCGCCGGCACCACCACGAAGCTGGCGTTGAGCAGGATCAGCAGCGTCAGGCCCAGCTTGAGCTGGAAGAAGCGGTTGCGCGGGCCGTAACGCCGGTAGCCCAGCAGCAGGCCGCTGATCAACATCAGCCACAGGCCGGGCACGGTCAGCGCCCAGGTGCCGATATGGATGTACTGCCGCGTCTGCGCCAGCAGGGCCGGGGCGGCCGGGCCGGTTTCGGACAGCACGATCCAGGCCAGAATGCTGCCCAGGAACAGGGCCAGCGCGATGAAGTGGATGAGTTTGAGGAAGCGGTTCATTTCTCTTCTCCAATGGGCGGGCTGAGCGTTTCCAGCACGCGCAGCAGTTGTTGCAGGGTTTGGCGGGCGGCGTCGAAGTCCGCGTCGGGCAGCTGTTGCGCCAGTTGCGCGGTCCACCGCGCCTGGCAAGCTTGGGTGCCGGCCACGGTGCGTTCGCCCTTGGCGCTCAGCCGGTACAGCGGGGAGCGGGCGTGTTGGGGGTTGGGCAGCACGTCGAAATAGCCTTCCTCCACCAGCTTGTGCAGCTGTTTTTGCGCGCCTTGGCGGCTGATGCCCATGCGGGCGGCGATTTGCGGTGCGGTTTGCGGGCCGTCGGCCAGGCCCACCGCGCCGAGCACCTGCCAGCGCGCGCTATTGATGCCCAGGTGGGCCACCAGCTGGTCGCCTCTTTCCAGCAGGGCGCCGTTCAGGCGGAAGATCAGCAGCATCAGCTCGGTGATGTCTTGAGGGCGATGGTTTTGTTGGGTGGACATGGGATTTCTCTATTTGACAACCGGTTGTCATTATTGACAACCAGTTGTCAGATTGCAAGCTCATTTTGGTCTGGGCATGAATACGGTTGCTTGGAGGCGGCGAGGCAGGGCGGGGGCTTCAGGCCGGGCGGGCGCGTTCATTGGGCGGCAATGGATGATGAATGCGTATGTACTTGTAAATACAGTCAAAAATGAAAATGTAATTTCTATGTTAGCATCGTCGGCTTCCTAAAAAGCTCAGTTCAAAGCCAATGAAAAAATGCTTGCCCTTCTTGATGTTGCTCAGCCTGCACGCCCATGCCGATGATGAGGCGCTGCGCCAGATGTTCAATTGCGACGGCAGTTTCTTTCGCTACATCGCCCAGCCCGGCAAGGCCGTTCCCGGCCTGCCGGTGACGGTGGAAAACGGCCGCGCCGCGTTGCGGATGCAGCCTGTCCGCGATCAGGCGCAGGAGATGGAGGAGGACGTCAGCGGCGCGTCCGAAGGCTTGACGTCGCTGCTGCGCCATTCCGCCATCGATCAGCCGGTGGCGTTGACGCCGCAGTGGGCCTTGCGCGATTACGTGGAAGAACACTTCCACAACACCAATGGTCCGATGGACGTCAACGGGGTGTTGGAGTCCTATAACTGGGGTTTCCGCTTGCTGGGGCAGCGGGATATGACGCTCCAGCAATTCGTCGCCCAGCGGCCGGATCTGACATTCAGCTGCGACAAGGAAAAGGGCGGCGTCTGTACGCTGTACCGCCAATGGGACAAGGGCGCGTGGAAAACCATCAAGCCCGAGCAGCAGTACGCGGACGTGCCGCGTTTGTTGTTGACGGCCTCCAAGTCCGACCCCCGGCATTTCTCGCTGGAGTGTTCCTTGCTGGTGGAGGGCGAGCGTCTGCCGTCGGGCTTGATCAAGGCCTTGCAGCCGGATTGGGCTTTGAATTTCTGAGAACCTGTTTACGATCTGCTGCGCGTCGTGAGACGCGGCACGGCGAGTACCGCTTCGAAATGCTCATACACCGTGTGTACATTCCGCTTTCTCAGCGGTTTTCGCCTTGGCTCGCCTTAGCTCGCGAGATCGTAAACACGTTCTGAGAGCCGCTTTACGCTGCGCGTCTGTCCGTATGCTGACGCGATGCCCATGATGAATCCAGCCCCCGCGCGGGGCTTTTTTCATATGAGCGCGGCTTGGCCGGCGACGCGGAGCGGCTGGCCAAAGTCTGTTTGGCGACATGAAAATGATAAATGGGAATTTAGTTTGAAATATGAATTACGTAGTAATAACTAAAGCCTTGCCCTGGCGCGGGAGCCCTTGCTATACCGGCATTGGGCGGGGCAAGCGAAGCGGGCTCCGTGTTGTTTCCAGTGTTGGATAACTCATTACGGGAGCATGATCATGTCTGAACAATTGCTGGGTGGTTGGTCCGGTTTTCAGCCGGTGGATGAAAAAGACCGCAAGGTTTTCCATCAGGCCACGGAAGGTTTGCTTGGCGTGAAATACGTGCCGCTGGCGGTGTCCACGCAAGTGGTGGCCGGAGAGAACTATATTTTCCTGGCCAGCGCGGAGGTGGTGTATCCCGGCGCGCAGCCGCATCTGGTGGCGGTGTACATCTACCAGCCGCTGGGCGGCAAGCCGCCGCATGTGACCCGCATCGAGAACGTGCGTCTGTAGGCCCTTAGCCAAGACGCTGTTGCGCAACAAGCCCGCCGCCCGGCGGGCTTTTGTTTTGGGCCGCCGCGGCTTGTTCCAGCAGCCATTGTTTGAAGACGCCCATTTCCGGGTCGCGCATGAGGTCCGGACGGTGTATCAGGTAATAAGCGAGGGCGCTGCGCAGCGGCGGCGCCGGCAGTTCCCGCAGCCGGCCGGCGGCCAGTTCGGCTTGCAGCAAGGAGCGCCGCGCCAGCGCGTAGCCGCGGCCGGCCAGCGCGGCCTCTATGGCGGCGTTGGAGTCCACGCAGACCACGCCTTGTTCGCAGTCCAGTTCCAGGCCGGCGGCGCGGCTCCACAGCCGCCAGTCGCCGCGGTGTTCGTCGTGCAGCAGCCGCTCGCCGCTGAGGGCGTCCAGCCGCGCCGGCAGCGCGGGCGCGCATACCGGCGTCAGTTCGTCGTCCAGCAGCTTGCAGGCGCTGAGGCCGGGGTAATCGCCCAGGCCGTGGCGCACGGCGAAGTGGATGTTTTCGGCGGCGAGGTCGACCACGCGGTTGCCGGTGCTGACGTGGACGTCGATCCGCGGGTGCTCGCGCATGAAGTCCTGCAGCCGGGGCAGCAGCCATTGCGCGCCAAACGAGGGGGTGCAGCTGAGCAGGATTACGCGGCGGGCGCCGGTCAGCCGCGCGGTGGCGTGGTCTATCAGGTCCAGCGCTTGCCGGCAGGCGGCCAGGTAGTCGCGGCCGGCGGCGTTGAGCGTCAGGCCGCGCGCGCGGCGCTCGAACAGCGGCTGGCCCAGGCAGTCTTCCAGCTTGCGCAGTTGCTGGGAGACCGCGCCGGGGGTGACGTGCAGTTCTTCGGCGGCCAGCTTGACGCTGAGCCGGCGCGCGGCGGCTTCGAAGAAGCGCAGGGTTTCCAGCGGCGGTTTGGGCATATGAGTTTAGATTTTCTAAATCGTCAGGCAGGAAAAATCGTTTGTTTGCGGCATCTATGCGGTTGATGATTTCAGTATCTGGTTTAGCAAAGTTAAATACAAGGCGAAGGGAGAGGCATCATGGGAATGGCGAGCTTGAGTCGTTTGCTGTTGTTGGCGGCCTTGTGGGGCGGCAGCTTTTTGTTCATGCGCATCGCCGCGCCGGCGCTGGGCGCCTTGCCGACGGCGTTTGGCCGGGTGGCGCTGGGGGCGGCGGGCCTGCTGGGGCTGATCGCCTTATTGCGGGTGGGGCTGTCCTTCAAGGGCAAGTTGGCCGCCACCTTGCTGCTGGGGGTGATCAATTCCGGCTTGCCCTTTCTGTTGTTCGCGCTGGCGGCCCGGGTGTTGCCGGCCGGCTATAGCGCGATCCTGAACGCCAGCACGCCGCTGATGGGGGTATTGATCGGCGCGGCGGCGTTTGGGGAGCGCATTAGCGCCAACAAGCTGGCCGGCGTGCTGATCGGCCTGGCCGGCGTGGCGGTGCTGACGCAGACGGGCCCGCTGGCGACGGGAACGGCGGCTTTGTGGGGCGTGGCGGCCTGCCTGGCGGCCACCGCCTGTTACGGCCTGGCCGGTTTTCTGACCAAGCGCTGGATTGCGGACCGCGGCGGGCTGGACAGCCGCGTGGTGGCCCTGGGCAGCCAGTTGGGCGCGGTCTTGCTGCTATTGCCCTTGATGGCCTGGCAGGCGAGCTCCCAGCCGCAGGGGTGGCCGGAGGCGGGGGCGGAGGTGTGGCTGGCGATGCTGGCCTTGGGCCTGCTGTGCACGTCGCTGGCCTATGTCTTGTATTTCCGACTGATCGCCGACGTCGGCCCGCTGAAGGCGCTGACGGTGACGTTTCTGATTCCGCCCTTCGGCATTTTCTGGAGCTGGCTGGCGCTGGGAGAGACGGCGACGCTGTCCCAGGCGCTGGGCGGCGCCTTGATCGCGCTGGCGCTGTGGCTGGTGCTGCGGCCGGAAGCGCCGGTGGCGCGCGCCGCCGCGCCGGACGAGGATTGGTCGATCTAGCGGCGGCGCGGCGCGGGCTTAATTGAGCAGCAGATAGCTGATCGGGCTTTCTCCGCAAGCCGCCAGCCCGCATTCCAGGAATACGGACAGGGCGTTGCCCAGCAGCAGGGCCATGGTCAGGGCGACGCCGGCCTTGGCCAGCCGGCCCAGCTGCGCAGGGGGCTGACGGTCGAAGCTGTGTTCGCGCTGGCACTGCATCAGCAGCAGGCCGCAGCCGATGAAGACGGCGAAAAAGGCGATGGCGGCCCAGGTGTAGAAATGCAGGCCCAGGATGGGCGGGCCGAAGCCGGCGTCGCCGGGGGCGATGTGCAGCAGCACTTGACGGCCGGCCACGGCGAAGCCGGCGGCGGCGGCCAGCAGCATCATGCCGTAATGGCCGGGCTTGTCGCCCAGCAGCACATTGGCGGCCAGCGCCACCGCGATGGCGCACAAGGCCACGCGTTGCAGCAGGCAGAGCGGGCAGGGCAGCTCATGCTGGGCGAACTGGAAGTAGAAGGCGACCAGCAGCATCAGGTTGATCAGCAGCAGGCCCAGTTGGTTCAACTTGTCGGTGAGGTTGTGCGTCATGTCGGGTTCCTCACAGCGAAATGGGCAGACTGCTGGTGGCGTGGAACTTGAACCAGTACAGCGTGAGCGCGAAGGCCAGGCCCCAGCAGGCGTAGGCCCATTGGCGCTTGCGCAGGATCAAGGCCAGCAATGAGGCGGCCAATAGCAGAAACAGCAGGGTATCCATCGGGAATTCCTTAATGTGGCGGGCCGGCGGAGCCGGCCTGGGTGGTGGTTGCCAATCAATATTAGCGCTTGCTTAATGTTGTGTGAATAGCTTGTTTGCAGGCGGCGGCGCGAAATTCTCCACTGAATCAGTACATTCGCCATTCGTATCGTATAAAACGGCGCGCAGGGAGGCGATGGGAAGCGGCGGCCTTTTGCCGCGCGTGGCGGCGCTTGGCAGGCTTTTTGCATTAAAGCAGTTGTTAGCATCGCCTCAAGGCCGCCGCCATGTCCGCTTCCCATCCCGCGCCGCTTTACGCGGTGAAAGTTCGCCGCGATTACAACAGTTGGGTGGCGCGCGAGTCGCTGGAAGACTATGCCTTGCGCTATACCCCGCAGAGCTTCCGGCGCTGGTCGCCGTGGCGGGTGGCGCACACCGCGCTGGGCGGCGCCGCCGCTTTTCTGGTGTTGGAGGCGGTGGGCGCGGCGATGCTGACGGCGGGCGGCTTCGTCAATGCGGCCTGGGCCATTCTGGCGGTGGGGCTGGTGATTCTGCTGGCCGGCCTGCCTATCAGCGTCTACGCCGCCCGCTACGGCGTGGACATGGATCTGCTGACCCGCGGCGCCGGCTTCGGCTATCTGGGTTCCGCCGTCACCTCTTTGCTGTACGCGGCCTTCACCTTTATTTTCTTCGCGCTGGAAGCGGCCATCATGGCCTATGCGCTGGAGTTGGGCTTTGGCCTGCCGCCGGCCTGGGGCTATGTGCTGTGCACCGTGGCGGTGCTGCCGCTGGTGGCCCACGGCGTCACCGCTATCAGCCGGCTGCAAGTCTGGACCCAGCCGCTGTGGCTGGGCTTGTTGTTGCTGCCCTATGGTTTCGTGCTGGCGCGCCAGCCGGAGGCCTTGAGCGGCTTTTGGCACTACGTCGGGGCGGAAGGCGGTGCGGGCGGCTTCGATCTGCGTCGTTTTGGTGCGGCTTTCGGCATCGGCATCGCCTTGATCGCGCAGATGGGGGAGCAGGCGGACTATCTGCGCTTCATGCCGCCGCCCGCCGCCGGCCAGCGCCGCCGCTGGTGGCTGGCCTGCCTGGCCGGCGGCCCCGGCTGGGTGTTGCCCGGCATGCTGAAGATGTTGGGCGGCGCGCTGCTGGCCTGGCTGGTTCTGGACCATGGTCAGGCCGGCGGGCCGGCGCCGGATCCGGCGCGCCTGTATTGGTTCGGCTACGCCCGGATCTGGGGCGACGGCCGGCTGGCGCTGGCGGCGACGGTGCTGTTCGTGCTGCTGTCGCAGCTGAAGATCAATGTCACCAATGCCTACGCCGGTTCGCTGGCCTGGTCCAATTTCTTCGCGCGGCTGACCCATAGCCATCCGGGGCGGGTGGTGTGGGTGGCTTTCAATCTCTTGATCGCGCTCTTGCTGATGGAGCTGGAGATTTTCCAGGCGCTGGCGCACGTGCTGGCGCTGTTCGCCAATCTGGCCATCGCCTGGATGGTGACCGTGGCGGCGGATTTGGCCATCAACAAGCCGCTGGGGCTGAGCCCGCCGGGCATTGAGTTCCGCCGCGGCTATCTTTACGACGTCAACCCGGTGGGGCTGGGTTCGCTGGTCCTGGCCTCGGCGGTTTCGGTGTCGGCGCACCTGGGGGCGCTGGGCGAGCAGATGCAGCCGCTGGCCCCCTTCCTGTCTTTGCTGACCGCCTTGCTGGCCACGCCGGCGCTGGCCTGGCTCAGCGGCGGCCGTTATTACCTGGCGCGACAGCCGGCGTCGCCGCCGGCTCCGCCGCAGCGCTGCGTATTGTGCCGCCGCCTGTACGAGCCGCCGGACATGGTCAGTTGCCCGGCGTATCGCGGCTGGATCTGCTCCCTGTGCTGCACGCTGGACGCGCGCTGCGACGACCGCTGCAAGCCCAAGGCGCGGCTGGACAAGCAGTGGCGCGCCTGGCTGAGCCGGCTGCTGCCGCGCGCCTGCCGGCCCTATCTGCAACGCGGCCTGGCCGATTATCTGCTGCTGATGACGCCCTTGCTGGCGGGGATGGGCCTGCTTATGGCCGGCTTGTCCTTTTGGGCGCGGAGTCGCCCGGCCCTGGAGGGGCTGGCGGCGCGGCTGCCGCAATTGGGCGCGGGCCTGCTGCTGGGTTGCAGCGTGCTGGCCTGGTGGCTGGTCTTGTTGCGGCAGAGCCGGCAGGTGGCGCGGCAAGAGTCCAAGCGGCAGACCCAGCGCTTATTGCGCGAGATCGCTTCCCACCGCCGCACCGACGCCTTGCTGCAAAAGGCGCGCCGCGACGCGGAGCAGGCCAATCAGGCCAAGAGCCGCTACGTGAGCACGCTCAGCCATGAACTGCGCACGCCGCTGAACAGCATGCTGGGCTATGCGCAGATCCTGGACGGGGACCCGGAGATTCCGCCGTCGAAACGGCCGGCGCTGGCGGTGATCCGCCGCAGCGGGGATCACCTGCTGTCGGTGATCGAGGGCACGCTGGATCTGGCGCGGATAGAAAGCGGCCGGCTCAGCCTGGAGCCGCGGCCGCTGGACTTCGCCGCGCTGATCGGCCAGTTGACGGCGATGTTCCAGCTGCAGGCGCGGGACAAGGGTCTTGGCTTCCGCTTTCTGCCGCAAGGCGAGTGGCCGGCGCTGGTGCGCGCCGACGAACGGCGGCTGCGGCAGATTCTGATCAATTTGCTGGGCAACGCGGTCAAGTTCACCACACATGGCGAGGTCAGCCTGGGCCTGCGTTATCAGGGCGAGGTGGCGTGTTTCGACATTGCCGACACCGGGCCCGGCATCGCGCCGGAGGAGGCCGAGCGCGTGTTCGAGCCGTTTGAGCGTGGCGGCGGGGCCGCCGGCCAGAGCGGCAGCGGGCTGGGCCTGACCATTGCGGGCATGCTGACCTCGCTGATGGGCGGGGAGCTGAGGCTGGACAGCCGGCCGGGCGGGGGCTGCGTGTTTACGCTGCGCCTGTTCCTGCCGCGGTTGGGCGCCGCGCCGGCGGCGCCCTTGTCGGCGCGCGTCGGCTACCAGGGCCGGAGGCGGCGGGTGTTGTTGGTGGACAACCATGAGCAGGACCGGGAGATGTTGGCCAGCGCCTTGCGGCCTTTGGGTTTCGAGGTGGAGCAGGCGGCCGGCGGCCAGGCTTGCCTGGACTGGCTGGAGCAGGCGCGGACGTTGCCGGATCTGGTGTGCATGGATCTGGCGATGCCGGGCCTGGACGGCTGGGAAACTCTGCGGCGCATCCGGCGCCGGCACGGCGACGCGCCTGCGCTGGCGGTGATCTCCGCCAACGCCTTCGAGCGGGGACAGGACAACGACGCGGGCATCCGCGCCGAGGATTTCTTCGTCAAGCCCATCCGCGTCGAGCAACTGCTGGACTGGATAGGCCGACGCTTGCAGCTGGAGTGGCTGAGCGGCGCGGAGCCGGCGCTGCGCTGGCCGCCGGAGGAGGCGCTGGAAGAGTTGCGGCAGGCTTTGCAGCGCGGCTATCTGCGCGGCGCGCGCGCCGCCCTGCTGCGCTTGGAGGTGGGCGCGCTGGGGGCGGACCCGGCTTACGGGCCGTTTCTGGCGCGGGCGCGGAGCCTGCTGGACGGCTGCCGGCTGGACGAATTGCTGCGATGGCTGCCGGGAGCGCCGGCGTGAGCGCGCCGCGGCCGGAGCGGGCGACGGCGCTGATCGTGGACGATCAGCCGGAAAACCTGGACTTGCTGCACGATGCGCTGGACCTGGCCGGCTACCGGGTCTTACTGGCCACGGACGGCGCGGCGGCCTTGGGCCGCGCCGCCGAGTGCCGGCCGGACATCATTCTGCTGGACGCGTTGATGCCGGGCATGGACGGTTTCGAGACGGCGCGGCGCTTGAAGGCGGGGGCGGAAACGCAGGCGATTCCCATCGTGTTCATGACCGGGCTCAGCGACAGCGAGCACGTGCTGGCGGCGTTTGCCGCCGGTGGCGCGGATTACGTGATCAAGCCGCTGCGGCCGGCGGAGGTGCTGGCGCGGCTGGCCGCCCATATCGGCAGCGCGCGCCAGTTGTGCCGGGCGCGGCAGGCGCTGGAGGCGTCGGGCCAGGCCTTGCTGGCGGCGGACCCGGCCAGCGGCCGGCCGCTGTGGCTGACCGAGCGCGCGCGCGGCCTGCTGCAAGCCCACGGCTGGTCCGAGGCGGCGCTGGCGGCGCGTTGGCGGCCCTGGCTGGCCCAGGCCGCGGCGGGGGCCAGCCTGACCTTGGCGGAAGGCGACGGCGCGGCCTTGCTGGCGCGGCGGCTGGCCGGGGACGAGTGCCTGCTGGCCTTGAGCGAGGCGGGAGACGGCGCGGCGCCGCGGCGCCTGATGCGGGCGCTGGGGCTGACTCCGCGCCAGGCCGAGGTGCTGCATTGGCTGAGCCTGGGCAAGACCAACCGCGATATCGGCGACATCCTCGGCATGAGTCCGCGCACCGTCAACAAGCATCTGGAGCATGTGTTCGCCCGCCTGGGGGTGGAGACCCGCACCTCGGCCGCGGCGCTGGCCTTGCGCAGCGCCGGCGGCGGGTGACGGGGCATACGTCATGTAACGTATTCCGGCCGGGCGGGCCGGGGCTTAGTCTGATCCTGCAGTGCAACAATTCCTCGCCGGGCCGGCCGAACGGCCTCCCGGCGCTTCAGGATCGCCCCAGGAGCTTCCCATGTTGATTCGCCCTCATGTCTTGTCTTCCCTTGCGCTGAGTCTGGCGCTGAGCGGCTTCGGCGCCGCGCCGGCTCTCGCCGCCGACACTATCAAGGTGGGGGTGCTGCACTCCCTGTCCGGCACCATGGCCATTTCCGAAACCTCGCTCAAGAATATGGCGCTGTTCGCCATCGACCAGATCAACGCCGAAGGCGGGGTCTTGGGCAAGAAGCTGGAGCCGGTGGTGGTGGACCCGGCGTCCAACTGGCCGCTGTTCGCGGAGAAGGCGCGCCAATTGCTGAGCCGCGACAAGGTGGCGGCGACCTTCGGCTGTTGGACTTCGGTGTCGCGCAAATCGGTGTTGCCGGTGTTCGAGGAGCTGAACGGCCTGCTGTTCTACCCGGTGCAGTACGAGGGCGAGGAAATGTCGCCCAATGTGTTCTACACCGGCGCCGCGCCCAATCAGCAGGCGATCCCGGCGGTGGAATACCTGATGAGCAAGGAGGGCGGCGGCGCGCGGCGCTTCTTCCTGCTGGGCACGGATTACGTCTATCCGCGCACCACCAACAAGATTCTGCGCGCCTTTCTCAAAACCAAGGGGGTCAAGGACGCGGACATCCAGGAGGCCTACACCCCCTTCGGCCATAACGATTACCAGACCATCGTCGCCAACATCAAGAAGTTCGCCGCCGGCGGCAAGACCGCGGTGGTGTCCACCATCAACGGCGACTCCAATGTGCCGTTCTACAAGGAGCTGGGCAATCAGGGCCTGAAGGCGGCCGAGGTGCCGGTGATGGCGTTCTCGGTGGGCGAGGAGGAGCTGAAGGGCATCGACGCCAAACCGCTGGCCGGCCATCTGGCGGCCTGGAATTACTTCATGAGCGTGAGAAATCCGGTCAACGCCAAGTGGGTGGCGGACTACCGCGCCTGGGCGCGCAAGAAGGGCGTCGCCGGGGCGGACAAGCTGGTGACCAACGATCCGATGGAGGCGACCTATGTCGGGGTCCGGCTGTGGGCGCAGGCTGTGCGCAAGGCCGGCGGCACTGATACAGCCGCGGTGAGCAAGGCCCTGGCCGGGCTGCGGATGGACGCGCCGTCCGGCTTCACGCTGGAAATGGACGCCCGCAACCATCATTTGCGCAAGCCGGTGATGATTGGCGAGATTCAGCCCAACGGGCAGTTCTCGGTGGTGTGGAAGAGCCGGAGCGTGGTGCGCGCCCAGCCGTGGAGCCCGTACCTGCCCGGCAACGACAAGCGGCCGGACACCCCGGTGAAAAGCAAGTGAGCCGGAAAGGAGCCCGCCATGTCCTGGAGTAAAGCCCTGCCTTGGGCGCTGGCGCTGTGGTGCGCCGCGGCCGGCGCCGGCCCCTTGGCCGAGCTGGCCGGCGCCGATCCGGCCGAACGCGCCGGCTTGATTGAAAGCTGGGCGCCGCGCCCGGACGCCGAGCGCCGCGCGGCGGTGGCCGCCTTGGAGCAGGGCCGGCTATTGCAGTCCGCCGACGGTATGCGCGTGCTGTGGCAGCGGCCGGACGGCGCGCTTGGCGACGCGGTGTCCGGCCAGCCGGCGGCGGGCGACGCCGCCAGCCTGGAACCGCTGCCGTTGAACAACCGGCTGCGCGGCGCCCTGGCGGTGTTTCACGCGGTCGACGAACTGGCCGCGGCGGACCCCGGGCGGCGACTGGCCGCGGTCCGCGCGCTGGGCGACAGCGGGAACCCGGCGCTGCTGCCCTTGCTGAGGGAACGCTTGGCGAGGGAGGGCGACGCCGAGCTGCGGCGCGCGCTGGAACGGGCCGGCGCCCGCCTCTCGCTGAGCAGTCCGGACCCGGCGCAGCGGCGTGCCGCCGCCATGGCGCTGGCGGACAGCGGCGATCCGGCGGCCTTGGCCCTGCTGGCGCCCTTGACCGACGCCGCCGCGGAAAACGATGCCGAAGTGCGCGCCGCCGCGATGAGGGCGCAAGCGGCCATCCGCGCCAGCGTGCGGATAGACAATCTGCTGGGCGCGGCCTTCGCCGGCCTCAGCCTGGGTTCGGTGCTGCTGCTGGCGGCCTTGGGCCTGGCCGTCACTTACGGCCTGCTGGGCGTGATCAATATGGCGCATGGCGAAATGCTGATGCTGGGGGCCTATGTCGCCTACGCGGCGCAAAGTCTGTTCCACAGCCGCTGGCCGGCCGCCGCCGACGCCTATCTGGCGCTGGCCCTGCCGGCGGCCTTCCTGCTGACCGCCGCCGTGGGCATGGCGCTGGAGAGGCTGGTGATCCGCCACCTCTACGGCCGCCCGCTGGAAACGCTGCTGGCCACCTGGGGCATCAGCCTGGTGTTGATGCAGCTGGTGCGGACCTTGTTCGGCGCGCAGAACGTGGCGGTGGCCAACCCCGGCTGGCTGAACGGTGGCTGGGCCTTGAGCCCGGCGCTGACGCTGCCCTACAACCGCATCGCCGTCATTCTGTTCTCCGCGCTGACGCTGGGCCTGGTCTGGCTGGCGCTGAACCACAGCCGGCTGGGCCTGTTCGTGCGCGCGGTGACTCAGAACCGGCGCATGGCGGACAGCCTGGGCGTGGCCACCGGGCGGGTGGATATGTTGGCCTTCGGCCTGGGCAGCGGCATCGCCGGCCTGGGCGGAGTGGCGCTGAGCCAGATCGGCAATGTCGGCCCGGACCTGGGCCAGGGCTATATCGTCGACAGCTTCATGGTGGTGGTGCTGGGCGGCGTGGGTCAGCTGGCCGGCGCGGCATGGGGCGCGCTGGGCCTGGGCGTGGCCAACAAGCTGTTGGAGCCGGCGCTGGGCGCGGTGCTGGGCAAGATTCTGATCCTGGCCGGCATCATTCTGTTCATCCAAAAACGTCCGCAAGGCCTGTTCGCCCTCAAGGGCCGGGCCGTGGATTAGGAGCCGCCATGCATCTTCCTTACTCTTTGCGGCTCTTGTCCGGCCTGGGCCGACGGCGCTGGGGCGCGGCGGCGCTGGTGCTGGTCTGGCTCGGTCTGCTGGCCTTGCCCTTGTTGCATGTGTTCGCGCCGGCGGACAGCGGCTGGCGGGTGTCGGCCTATGTTCTGACCCTGGCGGGCAAGATTCTGTGCTACGCGGTGCTGGCCTTGGCCTTGGACCTGGTCTGGGGCTATACCGGCTTGCTCAGCCTGGGCCACGGCCTGTTCTTCGCGCTGGGCGGCTACGGCATGGGCATGTATCTGATGCGTCAGATCGGCGGCGACGGCGTCTACCAGAGCGCGCTGCCGGATTTCATGGTGTCGCTGGACTGGCGGACGCTGCCGTGGTTCTGGCAGGGCAGCGAACACCTGGCCTGGGCCCTGTGCCTGGCGGTGGGCGCGCCTGGATTGTTGGCGCTGGGCTTTGGCTGGCTGGCTTTCCGTTCCCGCATCCGCGGCGTGTATTTTTCCATCATCACCCAGGCGCTGACCTATGCGGCGATGCTGCTGTTCTTCCGCAACGAAACCGGTTTTGGCGGCAATAACGGCTTTACCGGCTTCAAGCGCATCCTGGGCTTCGGCATCGCCGAGCCGGCCACCCGCGCCTGGCTGTTCGTCCTCAGCGCGCTCTTGCTGTCGCTGGCTTTGCTGGGGGCGTTCCGGCTGACGCGCGGCAAGTTCGGCCGCGTGCTCACCGCGGTGCGCGACGCCGAGTCGCGGCTGATGTTCTGCGGCTACCGGCCGCAAGACTACAAGCTGGCGGTATGGGTGTTGTCCGCCATGCTCTGCGGCCTGGCCGGGGCCTTGTACGTGCCGCAGGCCGGCATCATCAATCCGGGCGAGATGTCGCCGGGCAATTCGATCGAGGCCGCCGTCTGGGTGGCGGTGGGCGGCCGCGGCACCTTGATCGGACCGGTACTGGGCGCCGTCTTGGTCAATGCCGCCAAGAGCTGGTTCACCGTGGCCTTTCCGGAGTACTGGCTGTTCTTCCTGGGCGGGCTGTTCATCGCCGGCACCCTGTTGCTGCCGCGCGGCTTGATGGGCTGGCTGGCGCGAGGCCGCGGCGCTTGAGGCGGCCGCGCGTTTATTGATTTCCCGGATATGCGACATGAATACAACAGGCGAGAATCCCGTTCCGCGCGGACAGTGGGAGGGCGAGGCGGTGGGCTTGTCCCGGCCATTGACGCCGGGGCTGGACATTCGGCACGGACAGACATTATATCTTGACGATGTCATAGTTGATTTCGACGGTTACCGCGCGCTGAACCGCTTGACGCTGTCGATCGCCGTCGGCGAATTGCGCGTGGTGATCGGCCCCAACGGCGCCGGCAAGACCACGATGATGGATGTGATCACCGGCAAGACCCGGCCGGACGCCGGCAGCGTGTTCTTCGGCCAGACCCTGGACCTGCGCAGATACGACGAGGCCGAGATCGCCCAACTGGGCATAGGGCGCAAATTCCAGAAGCCCACGGTGTTCGAGGCGATGACGGTGGCGGACAACCTGGAGCTGGCGCTGGCCGGAGACCGCTCGGTGCGCGCCAGCCTGCGCGCGCGCCTGGGCGCGGCTCAGCGCCGCCGCGTCGACGAACTGCTGGAACGGGTGCGGCTGCAGGAGCAGCGCGGCCGGCTGGCCGGCCTGCTGTCGCACGGCCAAAAGCAATGGCTGGAGATTGGCATGCTGCTTGCTCAGCAACCCAAGCTGCTCTTGCTGGACGAGCCGGTGGCAGGCATGAGCGACGCCGAAACCGAACAGACCGCGGAGCTGCTGCTGAGCCTGAAGGGCGAGCACTCCCTGATGGTGGTGGAACACGATATGGATTTCGTCGCCAGCCTGGGCGGCCGGGTGACGGTGCTGGCCGAAGGCGCGGTGCTGGCGGAGGGGACGCTGCGGCAGGTGCAGGCGGACGAGCGGGTGATCGAAGTGTATCTGGGGCGCTGAGATGCTGGAAATCGACGGACTGGAACAGTATTACGGCGGCAGCCGCATCCTGCGCGGGATCAGCCTGCGCGCCGAGACGGGGCGGATCACCTGCCTGCTGGGGCGCAACGGCGCGGGCAAGAGCACGCTGCTCAAATGCCTGAGCGGGCAATGGCCGATACGCGGCGGGCGCATGCGCTGGCGCGGCGAGGACATCGCCGCGCTGGCCCCGCATCAGCGCGCGGCACGCGGCATCGCCTATGTGCCGCAGGGGCGCGAAATCTTTCCGCGGTTGACGGTGGAGGAAAACCTGCGCCTGGGTCTGGCGCGTTTCTCCGGCGCGGCCGGCCGCCGCTTGCCGGACAGCGTGTTCGAGATGTTCCCGGTGTTGTACGAGATGCGCGGCCGCCGCGGCGGCGACCTTTCCGGCGGCCAGCAGCAGCAATTGGCGATTGGCCGCGCCTTGGCCGGGCGGCCGTCGCTGCTGATGCTGGACGAGCCGACCGAAGGCATCCAGCCCTCCGTCATCAAGCAGATCGGCGTGGCGATCCGCCAATTGGCGGCCGGGGGCGAGATGGCCATCCTGCTGGTGGAACAGTATTACGACTTCGCCGAGGCGCTGGCGGACCGCTACCTGGTGATGGCGCGCGGCGAAGTGGTGCAAAGCGGCCTGGGCGGGGACATGCGGGCGGACGGCGTGCGCGGGCTGCTGGCGATCTGAGCGATGCGACGCGATGCCGCCGCCGTCGGCCTGCCCCCGCCCTGGGCCGCCGAACTGGAGCTGAGCTACCGGCGCCGCGACGGACGCACCATTCCGGTGCGGCGGCGGCATTGCGGCCCCTTGCGGGTGCAGCGCCACTTCACCGACGACGCCGGCCAGTGCCAGCACATCATCGTGCATCCGCCGGGGGGCATGGCCGGCGGCGACAGCCTGAGCCTGACGGTGACTTTGGAGGAGGGCGCGGACGCGCTGCTGACCAGCCCCGGCGCCGCCAAGTGGTACGACGGTTTCGGCCGCCCGGCCAGCCAGCGGCTGGAGCTGTCTTTGGCCGCCGGCGCGCGGTTGGAATGGCTGCCGCTGGAAACCATTCTGTTCGCCGGCGCCGAGGTGAGCTTGCAAGGCCGCGTCCAGCTGCTGGGCGACGCCGCGCTGCTGTACGGCGACGTGCTCTGTCTGGGGCGGCCGGCCTGCGGCGAGCGCTTCGACCGCGGTCTCTGGCGTCAAAGCCTGGACATAGAACGCGACGGCCGCTTGATCTGGTGCGAGCGCGCCGCCTTGGCCGGCGGCGACCGCATGCTGGACGCGGCGGTCGGAATGGGCGGCCAGACCGCGGTCGGCCTGCTGTTGTGGGCCGGGCCGGTGCTGCCGGAGGCCTTGCATCAGGCGGTATTGGCGCTGCCGCTGGCGGGCCGCGCCGCCGCCAGCCAACTGCCGGACGTCTGGCTGGCGCGCTTCATCGGCGACAGCGCCGAAGCCGCCCATCATTGGCTGCGGCGGGCGCGGCGCTTGCTTTACCCGTTCACCCACGGCCGCGCGGCGCAGGAGCCGCGCATCTGGGCGACTTGACCCTTCAATGAGAAATGGGACTTCACGATGGAATTGACGCCCAGAGAAAAAGACAAGCTCTTGATCTTCACCGCCGGCCTGCTGGCGGAACGCCGCCGCGCGCGCGGCCTGAAGCTGAATTATCCGGAGGCGGTGGCCTATATCAGCGCCGCCGTCATGGAGGGCGCGCGCGACGGGCGCAGCGTGGCGGAGCTGATGCATTACGGCGCCACCTTGCTGGGCCGCGAGGACGTGATGGACGGCGTGGCCGAGATGATCGCCGACATCCAGGTGGAAGCCACTTTTCCGGACGGCACCAAGCTGGTCACCGTCCACCAGCCCATTGTATGAGGAGGCCGCGATGATTCCCGGACAGATCCAGGCCGCCGAGGGCGAGATCGAGCTCAACGCCGGCCGCCGCACCCTGACGCTGACGGTGGCCAATACCGGCGACAGGCCGATCCAGGTGGGCTCGCATTATCACTTCGCCGAAACCAACGACGCCTTGCGGTTCGACCGCGAGGCCGCCCGCGGCTGCCGGCTGAACATCGCCGCGGGCACCGCGGTGCGCTTCGAGCCCGGGCAGGTCCGCAGCGTGGAGCTGGTGGAGCTGGCCGGCCGGCGCCGGGTGTACGGCTTTCAGGGCAAGGTGATGGGGGCCTTATGAAAATCAGCAAACAGGCCTATGCCGAGATGTTCGGCCCCACCGTCGGCGACCGGGTGCGCTTGGCCGACACCGAATTGTGGGTGGAAGTGGAGCGCGATTACACCGTGTACGGCGAGGAGGTGAAGTTCGGCGGCGGCAAGGTGATACGCGACGGCATGGGCCAGGGCCAGGGCCTGGCGGCGGAAGTGGCCGACACGGTGTTGACCAATGCGCTGATCCTGGACCACTGGGGCATCGTCAAGGCCGACATCGGCCTCAAGGACGGCCGCATCGCCGCCATCGGCAAGGCCGGCAATCCGGACATCCAGCCCGGCGTCGACATCGCCATCGGCGCCGCCACCGAAATCATCGCCGCCGAAGGCATGATCGTCACCGCCGGCGGCATCGACAGCCATATCCATTTCATCTGCCCGCAGCAGATCGAAGACGCGCTGATGTCCGGCGTCACCACCATGATAGGCGGCGGCACCGGGCCGGCCACCGGCAGCAAGGCCACCACCTGCACGCCGGGGCCGTGGCATCTGGCGCGGATGCTGGAAGCGGCGGAAGCCTTTCCGATGAATCTGGGCTTCACCGGCAAGGGCAACGCCAGCCTGCCGGAGCCGCTGCGCGAGCAAGTGCGCGCCGGGGCCATCGGCCTCAAGCTGCACGAAGACTGGGGCAGCACCCCGGCGGCGATAGACAACTGCCTGACGGTGGCGGACGAGATGGACGTGCAAGTGGCCATCCACACCGACACCCTGAACGAATCCGGCTTCGTCGAGGCCACGCTGGCCGCGTTCAAGGGCCGCGCCATCCACACCTATCACACCGAGGGCGCCGGCGGCGGCCACGCGCCGGACATCATCAAGGCTTGCGGCCACGCCAATGTGCTGCCCAGCTCCACCAATCCCACCCGGCCGTTCACGGTCAACACCATAGACGAGCACCTGGACATGTTGATGGTCTGCCATCACCTGGACCCGGGCATCGCCGAGGACGTGGCCTTCGCCGAAAGCCGCATCCGGCGCGAAACCATCGCCGCCGAGGACATCCTGCACGATCTGGGCGCCTTCGCGATGATGTCCTCGGACAGCCAGGCGATGGGGCGGGTGGGGGAAACCATACTGCGCTGCTGGCAGACGGCGGACAAGATGCGGCGCCAGCGCGGCCCCTTGCCGGGCGACGGCCCCGGCCACAGCAATTTCCGGGTCAAGCGCTACCTGGCCAAGTACACCATCAACCCGGCCCTGACCCACGGCATTGCCCACGAGGTGGGCAGCGTCGAAGCCGGCAAGCTGGCCGATCTGGTGCTGTGGCGGCCGGCCTTCTTCGCGGTCAAACCCAGCCTGATCCTCAAGGGCGGCGTCATCGCCGCCGCCGCGATGGGCGATCCCAACGCCAGCATTCCGACGCCGCAGCCGGTGCACTACCGGCCGATGTTCGGCAGCTGCGGCGCGGCGGTGGCGCGCGGCAGCGTCACCTTTGTGTCGCAGGCGGCGCTGCAGGCCGGCGTCGGCGCGGAACTGGGCCTGCGCAAGCGGCTGGTGGCGGTGCGGGGCTGCCGTCAGCTGAGCAAGGCCGATCTGATCCACAACGATTATCTGCCGCATATCGAGGTGGACCCGCAAAACTACCAGGTGCGCGCCGACGGCGAATTGCTGTGGTGCGAACCGGCCGAGCGCCTGCCGCTGGCGCAGCGTTATTTCTTGTTTTGAGAGGATGCCATGTTGTTGCTGACACGCCGCGCCGACGATGCGAGCGCCTGGGACGATGAGTTGCTGATGAGTTACGAACTGCGCGGCAAGCGCCGGCTGCGCACCCGCAGCGCCGCCGGCGAAGACTGCGGCCTGTTTCTGGAACCGGGGCCGCCGCTGGCCGACGGCGAGGTGTTGCAGGCCGAGGATGGCCGCCGGGTGAGGGTGGCGGCCGCGGCGGAGGCCTTGCTGCATGTCTGTTGCGCCGACGCCGTCGCGCTGACCCGCGCCGCCTACCACCTGGGCAACCGCCATGTGCATCTGCAAGTGGGCGAGGGCTGGCTGCGGCTGTTGGACGACGAGGTGCTGGCGCGGATGCTGGAGCAGATGGGCGCGCAAGTGCGAAAAATCGACGCGCCGTTCCAGCCGGAGTCCGGCGCTTACGGCGGCGGCCACCATCACTCCCACGGCAAGGAGGCGGCCTTCCAGTATCCGCCGCGGCTGCATCAGTACGGCGCGGCATGAGCGCGCTGGCGCGGCTGCAACTGATGCGGCTGGCCAGCCCCGGCCTGCCTATCGGCGCGTATAGCTATTCGCAAGGGCTGGAGAGCGCGTTGGAGCTGGGCCTGGTGCATGACGCCGCCAGCGCCGCCGCCTGGCTGGGCGATGCGCTGCAAGGACCGCTGTCCCGTTTCGAAGCCGCGCTGCTGGCCCAGGCCTGGCGCGCGCTGGCCGCCGACGAGCAGCCGGCGCTGACGCGGATCAATCAGCAATTGCTGGCCAGCCGCGACAGCCGCGAACTGCGGCAGGAAACCGTGCAGATGGGGTATTCGCTGCGCCGCCTGCTGCAAGCGTTGCCGGAATGCGCCGGTTTGCCGTGGCCGGCCGGCCTGGAGCAGCCGGAGCTGGCGCTGCCGGCGGTTTGGGCGCAGGCGGCGCGCGCCTTGGGCGTGGACGAGGCCGGCGCGGTGGACGCGTATCTATGGGGCTGGCTGGAGAATCAGGTCACGGTTCTGCTCAAGGCGATGCCGATGGGGCAGACGGCCGGCCAGCAATTATTGTCGGCCTTGTTGCCGGCGGTGGCGGCCGCCGGCGCCGAGGCGCGGCGGCTGCCGGCGGACCAACTGAGCAATTTCGCCCCCGGCCTCGCCTGGGTGGCGATGAAGCATGAAACCCAGTACAGCAGGCTGTTCCGGTCTTGAGCCGGCGGCCGCTATCTCAAGGAGAAAGCAATGAACACGACAGGACTCGCCCAGGGCCGCGGGCCGTTACGGGTGGGCATAGGCGGGCCGGTGGGCTCGGGCAAGACCCACCTGACCTGGGCGCTGTGCGCGGCGCTGCGCGACAAATACAATGTCGCCGCCGTCACCAACGACATCTACACCCAGGAAGACGCGCAATTCCTGGTCCAGCACCAGGCGCTGGCGGCGGATCGCATCATCGGCGTCGAGACCGGAGGCTGCCCGCACACCGCCATCCGCGAAGACGCGTCCATCAATCTGGAGGCGGTGGCGCGGCTGAACGCGCGCCATCCCGGCCTGGACCTGATCTTCATTGAAAGCGGCGGCGACAATCTGGCCGCCACCTTCAGCCCGGAGCTGTCCGATCTGACGCTGTACGTGATCGACGTGTCCGCCGGCGACAAGATTCCGCGCAAGGGCGGGCCGGGCATCTGCAAGTCGGACCTGCTGGTGATCAACAAGATTGATCTGGCGCCGCTGGTGGGGGCCTCGCTGGAGGTGATGGCGCGCGACGCCGGCCGCATGCGCGGCGAACGGCCCTTCGTGTTCTCCAATCTCAAGCTTGGCCAGGGGCTGAACGACATCATCGCCTTCATCGAAACCCAGGGCATGCTGCAACTTGAGGTCTCGGGAGCTGAAAATGACCTTTCTGCGTAAATTCACGCCGGCCGCGCTGGCGCTATTGCTGGCCAGCGGACTGGCCCAGGCTCACCCCGGCCACGCCGTCGCCGGCTTTTCCAGCGGCCTCGCGCACCCGCTTGGCGGGTTGGACCATTTGCTGGCCATGCTGGCGGTGGGTTTGTGGTCGTGGCGGCTGGGCGGCGCGGCTCGCTGGCAAGGGCCCTTGACCTTCATGGCCATGTTGGCCGCGGGCGGCGCGTTGGGCTGGCTGGGCGTGAGCGTGGCGGCGCTGGAAAGCGGCATCGCCGCCAGCGTGATCGCGCTGGGCCTGCTGCTGGCCTTCGCCTTGCAGCCGCGGCGCGGTCTGGCCTTGGCGGCGATCGCCGGCTTCGCCTTGCTGCACGGCGTCGCCCACGGCCAGGAAATGCCGCACGACGCCTCCGGTCTGGCTTACGCCGCCGGTTTCGTGCTGGCCTCCGGCCTGCTGCACGCGGCCGGCTTGCTGCTGGGACGGACGGAAACGCGCCTTGCCTTGGGCGAGCGGCTGGGGCGCGTCGCCGGCGGCGGCATCGCCGCGTGCGGAGTGTTGATGCTGGGCGGCTGGGTCTAAGCGGCTTCTAAGCCGCTTCTAAGAACGTGTTTACGATCTAGCGAGCAAGAGCGATACAAGGCGAAAACCGCTGAGAAATGAGCATTTCGAAGTGCTACTCGCCGCGCCCAGTTTCACGAAGCGCAGCAGATCGTAAACAGGTTCTAAGCGCGCGTCGCGGCGTCGCGGCCGGGCTGGGCCGCCCGCTCCCGGATCAGATCCAGCTCATTGTGGGCGTCCTGCGCCATCTCCGCCGCCAGTCGGCAGAGTTGGGCGATGTGCTCGCGCGTTTGAGGGTCAGCCGTTTCGTTCAGGCGTTCGATCGCGCGCATCAGCGAGGCCAGCGATTGCAGCGTGTCCATGGCGCTGGCGGCGACGGCGCGTTCCGCTTGAGTGGATAAGGGCATGGCGGCGTTCAAACGCTGAGCGCTTGCGGGCACACCTGGAGGCGCAGATTGGTGTGGCGCAGGCTGTAGCCGGTTTCCGCGCAGTAAAGCGCGCCGGTGTGGCGGTCCGCCCACAATCTCCGGCGTTGGATGCTGACCGCGCAGACCCGGCGCGGCAGCACGCCCTTGGGGGTGTGCAGCGCGGCCTTGACCACGGGCAGGGGTTTGAGCAGGCGCAGGCTCTCCACGGCGATGCAGCTGCCGTAGTCGGTAAGCCGGGGGCGAAGCGGCGGGAAGGTCATGCCAATCTCCATTCCTCACAAGGCGATCAGCATAGCCTATCAATAAAGATATTAAGCAACAATAACCACTAGGTTATCTACGGCGGAGTGTTGCGTATCGGCCCATGGCCGCGCGCCGGCTCATTCCGCCGCGCCGCCCGCCCAAGCGTCCGCCGGCTGCGGCTGAGGGGGCTCCTGAGTCAGCGCTTCCACCATGCCGCGCAGGCTGATCAGCGCTTTGCGGCTGAGAGTCTGCCCGCGCACGCCGCGATGCAGATCGTCGATCAACAACTGCAGCAAAGCGCGTTCCGACAGCGCGGCCTCGAACTCCGCCACCCGCGCGTGCAGCGGCGGCAGGGCGTCGATGTCGCCTTCCTGATCCAGCCAGTAGCGGGGCAGGTTCAGCCGGTTTTCGATGTGGCGGGCCAGGTGTTCTCCCATGCCGCGGCCGCTGGGAGCGTCCGAGAACAGGCGGTAGATTTGCGGAGGGCGGCGATCGATCAGCTCCGCGAGTCGGGAAACGGTTCCGTCAAAATCGCGTTCGATCAACAGGCCCAGCTTGTGGCGGCGGATTTCGGTGGTGTTCATGTTTGCTATTCAAGCCTAAATATATCCGGCTGGTAAGCTGTCATATGGTTATTGATTTATATATCCGACAGGCCATGCCTGGGGCGGAGGAGCGATCGCCGCCGCTTGCGCGCCCATGAAAAAACGCCGGCAAGCCGGCGTTTTTCGCAGGGGCGGCAGGCGCGTTTCAAGCCTCGGCGCTGAGATGGGCCACGACGTTGAAGCCTTCCTGCGGGCTGGGCGGCACGAAGTAGCGGGTAATGTGGTCGAACTCCGCTTCGCTGACGCTGAACGGGTGGGAGCCCTTGGCGTTGCGCTGGCGCAAGCGCGCCTTGCAGGCCTCGTCGCTGACGTCCAGATGGTGCAGCTGGTGGGCGGCGCCGCTGGACTCGATCAGCTCGCGCATCCAGCGACGGCTGTCCAGGGTGTTGGCCGGCATGTCCAGCACCACGGACAGGCCCTGCCGCAGCAGAGCGGAGACATGGGGCGCCAGCGCGTCTTTCAGCGACTGCGAGCGGCGCACATAGTCGGTCAGCGTGCGGATCTCGCCGGGATAGAGCTTGGCCAGCCAGTCGTCTTCGCTGATCAGCACGGTGCGGGGCTGATCGGACAGGCGGCGGGTCAGCGTGGACTTGCCCGCCGCGATTTTGCCGCAAACCAAGTGCAGTGTCGCCTCAGTGGCCGTATCTTTGAATTGTTCATTACTTGGCATGACAGTCTCCTTGGGAGAGGGGCATATATGAAAAAACCCGCCGGTTGGGGCGGGTTGCCGGGCTTCGTCTGGCCGCGCGCCAACCCGCCTCAAAAAAAGGCGTCAATCCAATCTTGGCTGGAGAAGGGGACGAAACGGCGCATAGTGGCCTTATGGTGGCCGCTTGGGCCGGCCTTGTCAAACCGCTGCGGCGGGCCGGCCGGCGCGATATCCGGTAGACTGGACCGATGTGCGTCAATTATCTATGTCCCCATCCGGATCAACTGCCGTTGTTCGGCGTGGAGGCCGGCGAGCTGCTTTGGCAAGAAGAGGCCTGGCAGGATTACGCCGCGCCCTTCATCGTGGCCGGCCGCCGGGGCCTGGAGCCGCGGCTGGGCAATTACGGCCTGGTGCCCAAGCGTCATCAGCCGGACGGCATGCGGCTGTCCACCACCAACGCGCGTTCGGAAACCGTGGCCGAACTGAAAAACTTCCGCTACCCGTGGCGGGCCGGTCAGCGTTGCCTGGTGCCGATGCGGGCCTTTTTCGAACCCTCGTATGAAAGCGGCCGCGCGGTGCGCTGGCGCATCGGCCTGGCCGACGACGCGCCGTTCGCGGTGGCCGGGCTGTGGCGGGCCTGGTCGGAGCCGGACGGCTCGATCAGCCACGCCTTCACCCAATTGACGGTCAACGCCGAGGCGCACGCGCTGATGCGCCGCACCCACAAGCCGGAGGACGAGAAGCGTTCGCTGGTGATTGTGCGGCCGGAGGATTACCAGGCCTGGCTGACGGCGCGGAGGCCGGAGGACGCGCAGCGCTTGCTGCGGCTGTATCCGGCGGAGGAGATGCGCGCCGAGGACGCGCCGCTGGCGCCGCGCCAGGGCGCGCCCAAGCCGGCGCCTCAGCCGCTGCCGCGAACCTTGGGTTTGTTCGACTGAACGCCGTATGAGCAAAGCTGCGAATGCTGGCGGGTATCGCCTATGGCTCCACCCGGCCAACACGCGGCGGTTTGCCATGGGTAGGGTGGGTGGAGCGTAGCGATCCCGCGCGGAGGTCTGTCGCAGAGGCCTGGGGCAGCCCGGATGCGCGGTTTTCTGTGCGCCAAGCCAGGTTCAGCGCACTGAAAAAGAGCTTAGATCATCGCCTTCGGATCCACCCACTGATCAAACTGCTCCGCCGTCACATAGCCCAGCTCCAGCGCCGCCTGCTTGAGGGTGCCGCCGTTGGCGTGGGCCAGCTTGGCGATGGCGGCGGCCTTGTCATAGCCGATGTGCGGGTTGAGCGCGGTGACCAGCATCAGCGATTGCTCCAGCAATTGCTCGATGCGCGGGCGGTTGGCCTGCATGCCGCGCACGCAATGATGGTTGAGGCTGTCCATGCCGTCTGACAGCAGGCGCGCGCTTTGCAGGAAATTGTGGACAATCAGCGGCTTGAACACGTTCAATTCAAAATTGCCGGAGGCGGCGCCGATGGACAGCGCCACGTCGTTGCCCAGCACCTGGCAGCACAACATGGTCATCGCCTCGCACTGAGTGGGGTTGACCTTGCCCGGCATGATGGAGCTGCCCGGCTCGTTTTCCGGGATCAGCAATTCGCCCAGGCCGCTGCGCGGGCCGGAGGCCAGCCAGCGGATGTCGTTGGCGATCTTGATCAGCGCCGTGGCCAGTTGCTTGAGCGCGCCGTGGGAGTGAACCAGCGCGTCGTGGCCGGCCAGCGCGGCGAACTTGTTGCCGGCGCTGGCGAAGGGCAGGCCGCAGGCGCGATTGAGCTCCGCGGCCACGCGCGGGCCGAACTCCGGATGGGTGTTGAGGCCGGTGCCGACGGCGGTGCCGCCCACGGCCAGCTGGTAGAGGCCGGGCAGCGCGGCGCGGACGGCGTGTTCGGCTTGCTCCAGCTGGTCCACCCAGCCGGACAGCTCCTGGCCCAGGGTCAGCGGAGTGGCGTCCTGCAAATGGGTGCGGCCTATCTTGACGATGTCGGCGAAGGCGGCCGCCTTGTCCGTCAGCGCGGCGCGCAGCCGGCCCAGCGCCGGCAGCAGCCTGTCGTGCACCGCGCGCGCGGCGGCCACGTGCATGGCGGTGGGGTAGATGTCGTTGGAGGACTGGCCGCGGTTGACGTCGTCGTTGGGGTGGACGAGCCGGCCCGGGCCGCGCTCGCCGCCCAGCAGTTCGGACGCGCGGTTGGCCAGCACCTCGTTCATATTCATATTGCTCTGAGTGCCGGAGCCGGTTTGCCATACCGACAGCGGGAAGGCGTCCGGATGTTTGCCGGCCAGGACTTCGTCGGCGGCGGCGACGACGGCGTCGGCCTTGTCCGCCGGCAGTTTGCCCAGTTCGCGGTTGGCCAGCGCGGCGGCGCGTTTGACCTGGGCCAGCGCCAGGATCAGTTCCGGCGGCATGGTTTCGCTGGAGATGGCGAAGTGGCCGAGCGAGCGCTGGGTCTGCGCGCCCCACAGCGCGTTGGCGGGGACTTCGATGTCGCCGAAGGAATCGTGTTCTATTCTGTGTGTCATGGCATGCCTTTCGCACGGGAATGAGGTTTCGATTGTATGCTAAATGCAAGTTAAGGGCTGAACCATTGACCCTTTTCCCGGTCTGAACATGAGGCGGAGCGCCTCGGACAGACCGCTTGTCGAGGCGCTCCCATGGTTTTCGCCCTTGAGTGCGTGTTTACGATCCCGCGAGACCAGGCGAAAACCGCTGAGAAAGCGAAATGCGCAGGTGGCGCATGAACGTTTCGAAGCGGGTTTCAAGGTCTTTGTCTAACATCCCGCCGCGGCGCGGCGGGTCGTAAACAGGTTCTTAGCTTGCATCTTGGCTTTCAACAGGAGTCCTTCATGTCGCTTCGTTCCGAATCCACTTTGCGTTCCTTTACCCTGGCCTCGGGCCAGTCCTGTCAATTCCATTCGCTGCCGGCGCTGGCGGAGCTGGGCGTCGGCGATGTCGGCCGGCTGCCGGTGTCGCTGCGCATCGTGCTGGAGTCTTTGCTGCGCCATCTGGACGGCCAGCGCGTAGCCGAGGAGCATGTGCGGCAGTTGGCCGGCTGGCGGCCGCAGGCGCCGCGCAGCGAGGAGATCCCCTTTGTGGTGGCGCGCATCGTGCTGCAGGATTTCACCGGCGTGCCGCTGCTGTGCGATCTGGCGGCGATGCGTTCGGTGGCCGAGCGCTTCGGCAAGCCGCCCAAGCGCATCGAACCGCTGGTGCCGGTGGACCTGGTGGTGGACCACTCGGTGCAGATCGACCACTTCCGCGAGAACAACGCCTTGGACCTTAACATGAAACTGGAATTCCGCCGCAACGCGGAACGCTACCGTTTCATCAAATGGGGGATGCAGGCCTTCGACACCTTCAAGGTGGTGCCGCCGGGCATCGGCATCGTCCACCAGGTGAACCTGGAGTATCTGGCGCGCGGAGTGTTGAGCAAGGGCGGGGTCTATTACCCGGACAGCCTGGTGGGCACGGATTCGCACACCACCATGATCAACGGCCTGGGCGTGGTGGGCTGGGGCGTGGGCGGCATCGAGGCGGAGGCCGGCATGTTGGGCCAACCGGTGTATTTCCTGACGCCGGACGTGGTGGGCGTGCATTTGAAGGGCCGGCTGCGCGAGGGCGTGACCGCCACCGATCTGGTGCTGACCGTGACCGAAATGCTGCGCAAGGCGCAGGTGGTGGGCAAGTTCGTGGAGTTCTACGGCGCCGGCGCGGCCTCGCTGACTCTGCAGGATCGCGCCACGCTGGCGAACATGGCGCCGGAGTACGGCGCCACCATGGGCTTCTTCCCGCCGGACGAGCAGACCGCCGCCTATCTGACCGCCACCGGCCGCAGCGAGGCGGAAGTGGACGCGTTCCGCCGCTATTTCCAGGCGCAGCAAATGTTCGGCATGCCGCAGGAGGGCGAAATCGATTACAGCAGCGTGCTGGAGCTGGATCTGGCCACGGTCGCGCCCAGCGTGGCCGGCCCGCGCCGGCCGCAGGACCGCATCGCCCTGCCGGACTTGAAGACGCGTTTCAACGAGCTCTTGCACCAGCCGGCCAAAACCGGCGGTTACGGCAAGGAGGGCGCCGGCGGCTTCAGCGGCAAGCTGCGTCACGGTTCGGTGTTGATCGCGGCGATCACCTCTTGCACCAACACCTCCAACCCCGGGGTGATGCTGGCCGCCGGCCTGCTGGCGCAGAAGGCGGTGGCCAGCGGCCTGAGCGTGGCCGGTCACATCAAGACCTCGCTGGCCCCCGGCTCGCGGGTGGTGACCGACTACCTGGGCAAGGCGCATTTGCTGGCGCCGCTGGAGCAGCTGGGTTTCCGCGTGGCCGCCTACGGCTGCACCACCTGCATCGGCAACGCCGGCCCGCTGGAGCCGCAGCTGGAGAGCGAGGTCAGCGGGCAGGATTTGATCTGCGCGTCGGTGCTGTCCGGCAACCGCAACTTCGAGGCGCGCATTCATCCGGCGATCAAGGCCAACTTCCTGATGAGTCCGCCGCTGGTGGTGGCCTTCGCCATCGCCGGCCGGGTGGACATCGATCTGGAGCATGAGCCCTTGGGCGTCGGCGTGGACGGCAAGCCGGTGTATCTGCGCGATGTCTGGCCCAGCCAGCAGGAGGTGGGCGCCGCCTTGCTGCAAGCGACGGACGCGACCACGTATCGCCGCTTGTACCAGGATTTCGCCAGCGGCAACCCGCTGTGGAACGATATCGCCGCCAGCGCGGGCGAGGTCTACGGTTGGGAGGCGTCCAGCTATATCGCCGAACCGCCGTTCTTCCAGGATTTCGCGATGCAGCCCGCGCCGCAGCCGCCGATCCGCGGCGCGCGCGCCTTGGCGATCTTCGGGGATTCGGTGACCACCGACCACATCAGCCCGGCCGGTTCGATCAAGCCGAGCTCGCCGGCCGGCCTGTATCTGCAGGGGCAGGGCATCTCGCTCGGCGATTTCAACAGCTACGGCTCGCGGCGCGGCCATCACGAGGTGATGATGCGCGGCACTTTCGCCAATGTGCGCATCCGCAACCTGATGCTGGCGCCGGACGCCGACGGCAAGCCGGTGGAGGGCGGCCTGACTCTGCTGCAGCCGGACGGCGAGCAAATGGCCATCTACGACGCGGCGATGAGCTATGTGCGCGCCGGCACGCCCACGCTGATCTTCGCCGGCGAGGAGTACGGCACCGGCTCCAGCCGGGACTGGGCGGCCAAGGGCACGCGCCTGCTGGGCGTGCGCGCGGTGGTGGCCAAGAGCTTCGAGCGCATTCACCGTTCCAATCTGGTGGGCATGGGGGTGTTGCCGCTGCAGTTCCTGGACGGGGACAGCGCCGCCGGCCTCAAGGGCGACGAAACCTTCGAGCTGCGCGGGCTGGAGGACGGCATCGCGCCGCAGCAGCGGGTGCATTTGCTGATCCGAGACGCCGCCGGCGGCGAACGCGAACTGCCCTTGCTGCTGCGCATCGACACGCCGGTGGAGGTGGATTACTACCGGCACGGCGGCATCCTGCCCTATGTGCTGCGCCAGTTGCTGGCTTGAGCGCCGACATCTGACCGCGTTTTAAAGCACAACAGCCGCTTTGAGCGGCTGTTGCGCTTTGGCGGAGCCGCGCGGCTTCAGCTGCGGCCCAGCTTGAAGTTTTGCCAGAAACGGCCGTAGATGCGCAGGGTTTCCTGACCCACGCTCTTTTGAATGAAGCTGTTTTTCAGGTCTTCGGAATTGGGGAAGATGGAGCGGTCGTTCAGGTACTGTTTGTTGACGAACTGCCGCGCCGGCAGGCTGCCCGGGGCGAAGGTCACGGTATTGGCGTTGTCCGCGGCGATCTTGGGTTCCAGGCTGTAGTTGATGAAGGACAGCGCGTTGGCCACGTTCTTGGCGTCTTTGGGGATGGCCATGCTGTCCACCCAGATGGCCACGCCCTGTTTGGGCATCAGCGGAACCACCTTGACGCCGTTCTTGGCGTCCGCGGCGCGGCGTTTGGCGATGTTGAGGTCGCCGCCGTAGCCCATGGCCAGGCAGACTTCGCCGCTGGCCATGTCGTTGATGTAGCCGGAGGAGGAGATGCGGGTGACGCTGGCGCGCATGGCGTTGAGCTGCGGCATGATGGCGCGGTAGTCGGCTTCCTTGGTGCTGCCCGGGTCCTTGCCGAAGTAGTGCAGCGCCATCGGGAAGAATTCGGACGGGGAGTCCAGAATGCTGACGCCGCAGGATTTGAGCTTGGACACGTACTCAGGCTTGAACAGCAGATCCCATTCATTGGCCGGCAGCTTGCCGCCCAGCGCTTTTTTGACCTTTTCCTCATTGATGCCCAGGGTGATCACGCCCCAGAAATACGGCACCGCGTATTTATTGCCCGGATCGGACACTTCCATCATTTTCAGCAGCGCCGGGTCTATGTTCTTGTAGTTGGGGATCTTGCTCTTGTCCAGCGGCTGAAACAGCCCGGCCTTGATGCCCAGGCCCAGCACATTATTGGACGGCACCACCAGATCGAAGCCGGAGCGGCCGGTCATCAGCTTGGCGTTCAGGGTTTCCATGCTGTCGTAGACGCTGTAATTGACCTTGACGCCGGTTTGCTTGCTGAAGGCCGGCACGGTGGTGGGGGCGATGTAGTCGGACCAGTTGTAGACGTTGACGGTATTGGCTTGGGCGTGGGCGGCGCCGGCGAGGCCGAGCGCGAGCAGACAGTGCTTCCAGGTATTCATGTTCTCTTCCTTCTCTCTCTCTTTGCATGGTTCTTTCCTGCGCCGTATCGCCAACGCGCGGCAGATCGTAAGCAGGTTCTTATGCGGCGGCCGGTAGGCCCGGCTCTGGCGCAAGGCGCCGGCGCGGGGCCGGATCTTGCCGAGCCAGCATATCGCCCCGCGCTGGTGGTGTCTATTATTTTTGCCATTTGATGTTTTTGTGTTAATTATCTGCATACTCCATGCAACCACGCCTGACGCGCGCGGTCCTGCCATAAGCGGGACCGGCCGGCGGACACGGCGGGACGCGCGCATTCGCGACGGCGCTTGAGCGCCGACGCGGGCACATAACAAGGCGAGGGCCGACGTTGCGACGCGGCCCCGGACAAAGGAGATGCACCATGCGTAATGTTGACAACGCGCTGCCGGCCCCGGACGGGGGAGGCTTGAGCGCCAAGGGTTTGCCCGCCGGCTCCATCGGCATTCTCGGGCTGGTGGTGATCGGCATTTCCGTATGCGCGCCGGCGTACACGCTGACCGCCTCGCTGGGGCCGGCGGCCTCCCAGGTGGGCAAGCAGATGCCGGCGGTGTTTTTCGTCAGCTTCATTCCCATGTTGTTGGTGGCGATAGGCTACCGCGAGCTGAACCGCGAGATGCCGGACGCCGGGACGTCCTTCACCTGGGCCACGCGCGCCTTCGGGCCGTGGATAGGCTGGATCGCCGGCTGGGGGCTGGTGGTGTCCACGGTGTTGGTGCTGTCCAACACCGCCGCGGTGGCGATGGATTTCATGTATCTGGCCTTGGGCCAGGCGCTGGGGCGGCCGGACATCGCGGCCCTGCCTGACAACACGGCGGTGAACATCGTCTCCTGCCTTGGTTTCATGGCGGTGGCCACCTGGATTTCCTGTCGCGGCCTGCAATCCACCAAACGGGTGCAGTATGTGTTGGTGTCGTTCCAGGTGCTGGTGCTGGCCTGGTTCGCATGGGCGGCGTTCAGCGCCGCCGCCGACGGCGGCCATCCGTATTCCATTCCGGTGGAGTGGAGCTGGTTCAATCCCTTCGCCGTGGAAAGCTTTTCCCAATTCGCCGCCGGGGTGGCGGTGTCCATCTTCGCCTATTGGGGCTGGGACACGGTGGTGACCATCAGCGAGGAGACCACCGGCGACAAGCGCGCCAATCTGTCCGGCAAGGCCGCCACGCTGGTGATGGTGCTGCTGGTGGGCTCTTATGTGTTGATCAGCGCGGCGGTGGTGTCCTTCGCAGGCGTGGGCACGGACGCCACCGGCCTCGCCAACCCGGCCATCGCCGCCAATGTGTTCACCGCGCTGGCCGGGCCGGTGATGGGGCCGGCGGCCATTCTGCTGTCGCTGGCGGTGATGTCCAGTTCCGCGGCCTCCCTGCAGTCCACCTTTATGTCGCCGGCGCGCACCATGCTGGCGATGGGCCATTACCAGGCCTTGCCGGCCAGATACGCGGTGGTGGAGTCTCGCTTCAAGGCGCCGGCTTACGCCACCGTGGTGTCCGCGCTGGTGGCTTCGGCGTTTTACGCGGTGATGCGGGTCTTGAGCGAAAACGTGCTGTCCGACACCATTACCGCGCTGGGCATGATGGTGTGTTTCTATTACGGCCTGACGGCCTTTGCCTGCGTCTGGTATTTCCGCAAGCAGGCGCTGACTTCGGCGCGCCATTTCCTGTTGCGCGGCCTGTGCCCGGGGCTGGGCGGCGTCCTTCTGTTCGTCGCCCTGATCCGCACCACGCTGGACAGCATGGATCCGGCTTTCGGCAGCGGCTCGCATATCGGCGGCCTGGGTCTGGTGTTCATCCTGGGCGTGACGGTGGCCTTGGTCGGCCTGCTGCTCATGCTGTACATGTACCGCAAGCATCCGGCCTTCTTCCGCGGCGAGGTGCTGAAGAAGGGCACGCCGGTGTTCAGCTTCGACGAAAAAATCTGAGCATCTGTTTGCGATCAGCTGCGCGTCGGCGGGGTGGCGTTGAAACCCGTTGAGCGCGCGCAAATGAAAAAGCCGCCCGGGAGGGCGGCTTTGATGTTTGACTCGCGCCGGCGGCTCAGATGCGGAAGAAACGCACCGCCTGATGCAGGTTCTGGGCGATGTCGGACATCGAGCGCGAGCTGTCCGCCACATTGCTGACGATGGCGGTGTTTTCCTCGGCCATCTGCGCCACTTTCTCCATGTTCTGGGCAATCTCGGTGCTGGCCAGCTTCTGCTCCTGCACCGCGCTGACGATGGTGCCGGTGCTGTCGGTGGATTTGGCCACCGCCTGTTCGCCCTCTTGCAAGGCGGCCTCAACGGTCGAGACAAAGGATTGGCTGCTGCTCAGGGAGGCGAGGCTGCTGGTGATGGCGTCTTCCAGTTCCACCGACTGGGTGCCCAGCACATGGGTGACCTGATCGATTTCCTTGGCGGATTCCGCCGAGCGTTCCGCCAGCACGCGCACTTCGTCGGCCACCACGGCGAAGCCGCGGCCCAGTTCGCCGGCGCGCGCGGCTTCGATGGCGGCGTTCAGCGCCAGCAGATTGGTCTGATCGGCGATGTCGCGCACCTGGCTGGTCATGCTGGTGATCTTGCGGGTGTTGGCGACGAAGTTTTTCACCGCTTCGGCGATGCCGTTGACCGCTTTCTCGACATTGTCGACTTCCTTGATCAGCAGGCTGAGCTGGGCGGTGCCGTTCTTGGCTGTGACCAGGCTGGTCTGCGCGTGTTCGCGCACTTCCTGGGCGGCTTCGGCCACGTGGCTGATGCTGACGGTGAGCTCTTCCACCGCGGCGGCGGAGCTGGCGGCGGCCTGGCTTTGCTGATGGGAGGCGGTCAGCACCTGATCGGCGGATTCGGACAGCTGGCCGGCCACGCTATTGGCTTCTTCCGCGCCTTGCTGGACGTTGCCGATGGCTTTCACCAGTTGTTCGCGCATATCGGCCAGCGCGGCGATAACCTGGGCCGGCTCGTCCTTGCCGTCCGGCTGCAGCTCGATGCGCAGATTGCCGGCGGCCACTTCGCGCGCGGCTTCCACCGCGCTGTTCAGCGGGCGGGTGATGGAACGGGTCAGCAGCCAGCCTATCAGCACGGCCGCGCCCAGGCAGACGGCGGTGATGGTCAGCGAGGTGGCGCGCACGGCGGTGGCGCTGGTTTCAGCGTCCTTGCGGCTGTCCTGGGCGCGGTCGGCCAGCGCCTTGCTGAGGGCTTCCACCTTTTGTTCCAGCTGGTGGATCAGCGGGCGGTGCTCCCCGACCATGAAGGCTTCCGCCTCCTTGTTCTGGTTGGCCATCGCCAGCGCCATCAGCTTTTTAGTGGGGGCGTCCAGCGCCTCCTGGGCCTGGCCCACGTCTTTGAGCAGGGCGGCGGTGGCCGGTATCGGCGGGAACTTGGTGAAGTGGTCTTCCAGCGCCTTTTCGGCGTTGTTGAAGGCCTTGATGGTCTGGTCGGTCTGCGCCTTGATCTCGGCCATCTTGGCCGGATCGGTTTCAATGATCAGATCGCGCGCGCCGATGCGCTGCTGCTGCAGGTGGTGATCCAGCTGAGCGACTATCAGCAAGGATTCCAGCCGGTTGTCGGTGATGTCCTCCATGCTGTCGCTGATGGAGGAGAGCCCGTTGAGCATGACCACACTCATGATCAGCACCAGGGCGATCAGCGCGCCGAAGGCGAGGGCGAGTCTTTGTCCAATGCGCAGGTTTTTCATCAGTTTGTCCCGTGGTGACTTTATTGTGGTGCTTCCAATTTAATATATTTATGAAGTGATCAAAAAGTGAATAATTACTTATAGGACAGCGGATAAATTTTTGGAGACGTTTTTGCGTCTTCGCGCAAAAACCATGGGCATGAGGCGGCGCGCCGGCGAGGCGGGCCGGGGCGCGGCGCGGCGGCAGCGCTTATGCGACGGGTATGAAAAAAGCGGACCGGGGTCCGCTTGCTCGGGCTTGCCGCGTTTTGCGGCTTACTTCTGGATTTGCGCCTTGGCTTTCAGCTCGGCGATCAGCTTTTCCACGCGGCCGCCCATGATGCGCTGGGTCAGTTGCGGGCGGATGTCGTCCAGCGCCGGCACATTGCGTTGCACGCGGGCGTCGTCCAGCTTGATCACGTGCCAGCCGAACTCGGTCTTCACCGGCTTGGCGGTCACTTCGCCCTTGGACAGCTTGGTCATGGCTTCGGAGAACGGCGCCACGAAGGTGCCGGCTTCCTGCCAGTCCAGATCGCCGCCCTTGTCCTTGCTGCCCGGATCCTGGGACTTCTCCTTGGCCAGCTTGTCGAAAGACTTGCCTTTCTTCAGCGCGTCGATCACCGCCTTGGCTTCGGCCTCGGTCTTCACCAGGATGTGGCGAGCGTGGTATTGCTTGGTTTCCGGCACGCTGGCCACCAGCTTGTCGTATTCGGCTTTCAGATCGGCGTCGCTGACCGGATTGGACTTTTCATAATCCTTGATCAGGCGGTTGGCCAGCGCCATCGCTTGCATATTGGCCAGTTCGGCGGCGAATTCCGGCGACTTGTCCAGACCCTTCTTCACGGCTTCCTGGCGCAGCACTTCGGCGGTGACCAGTTGATCCTTGACCATGTCGCGCGCTTGCGGGTTGGCCGGCTGGCCCTGGGCTTCCATCATCTTGACCACGGCGTCGATGCGGGCGTCGGTGATGGCCTGGCCGTTGACGACCGGGCCGGCAACCACGATGGCGCTGCCGGCGAAGGCGGCGACGAGGGCGCTGGTCAGCAAGATTTTACGCATATTCTTAGATGTCCTGATGGGTTGGTTTATTGGATCTTGGCCTTGGCGCGCAGGTCTTCCACTGCCTTGGCGATGGCTTCTTCTTGCAGTTGGCGGCCGATTTGCGGCTTGGCCTCATCCAGCGACGGAAGCTTGGCGTCACGAATGTCTTCCACCTTGAACACATGCCAGCCCAACGGGGACTGGTAGGGCTTGCCGCTGGTCTGGCCTTTGCGGATGTCTTTCAGCGCGGCGGCCAGCGGCGGGTCCATGCGGTTGAGGTTGCCCCAGCCCATTTCGCCGTTGCTTTGCTTGGCGTTGGGGTCGATGGAGCGGGTCTTCACCAGTTCGTCGAACTTGGCGCCTTTTTTCAGATCGGCGATCGCCTTCTGCGCGTCGGCCTCGCTCTTCAGCGTGATCTGGCGCGCGTGGACTTCCTTGCTGCCGGTCTGTTGGGCGGCGAGCTTGTCGTAGACGCCCTTGATCTGAGCGTCGGTCACCGGCGCCTGTTTGGCGATGTCGGCGAACAGCGCTTCGCGCAGCATTTCATTGCGGATGTCGTCCAGGCGCTGGGTGAACAGCGGCTGCTTGTCCAGCTGGCGCTTGCGCGCTTCCTGCAGAATCACTTCGCGAGTGATCAGCGAGGTTTTCAATTGCTCGCGCAGCTCAGGGTTGTCCTGGGCCTTGCCGCCGCTGCTTTGCACGATGTTGGCGACGGCCGCGTCCAGTTCCTTCTTGTCGATGGCGGCGCCGTTGACCACGGCGATGGATTCCGCGGCGGCGGGCAGGGCGACGGAGGCGGCCAGCGCGAGGGCGGCGATGCGGGAAAGCTTCATGGGGTATCTATCCTTCTTATGGAATCAAGTCAGATTTCTTCTGGCGTGAACGCTCTGATGGCCAGAGCGTGCACCTTGGTTTGCATCAAGTCGCCCAGCGTTTCGTAGATCAGCCGGTGGCGATGCACGCGGCTCAATCCCTGAAAGCGGGCGCTGACGATGGTTAGCGTGTAATGTCCGCCGCCGTCGCGCGCGCCGGCGTGTCCGGCGTGCAAGGCGCTGTCGTCCTGGATGTCCAGGTGTTCCGGCGTCAAGGCCTGCAAGGCGGCGCTGAGCAGTTCAACCGTGGCGCTCATTGCGGAAACACCTTGAGGAAGGGTTTGACGCTGACGTCGGCGTAGACGCCGGCCGCCACGTAGGGATCGGCGTCGGCCCAGACCTGGGCGGCGTCCAGCGATTCGAATTCCGCGACGATCAGGCTGCCGCTGAAACCGGCCGGGCCGGGGCTGGCGCTGTCGATGGAGGGACAGGGGCCGGCCAGCACCAGGCGGCCGGCGTCCTGCAGCGCCTGCAAGCGCGCCAGGTGGGCCGGGCGGGCCTCCAGCCGGCGCGGCAGCGAATCTTCATGATCTTGGCCGATGATGGCGTAAAGCATTATTTCTTTTCCTCAATGTATTTGGCGAGGAACAGGCTTTGGGCGATGACGAAGGCCAGCATCAGGCCCAGGCCGCCAAACAGTTTGAAATTGACCCAGACGTCTTCGCTGAAGCGATAGGCGACAAAGAGGTTGAGCGCGCCCATGAAGGCGAAGAAACCCACCCAGGCCCAGGTCAGCTTGCGCCAGACCGGGGCCGGCAATTGCAGCTGCTGGCCCATCATCAGCTTCAGGCCGTTCTTGCCCAGGAAGTCGCTGATCAGCAGGCCGGCGCCCATCACCCAGTACAGCACGGTGGGCTTCCACATGATGAAGTGCTTGTCGTGCAGCAGCAGGGTGGCGCCGCCCAGCACCACGATCAGGCCCAGGCTGACCCACTGCATGGTGTCCACCTTGCGGTGGCGCAGCCAGGTCCAGCCCACCAGCAAGGTGGTGGCGGCGATGGCGACGCCGGTGGCGATGAACATGTCGCGGCTCAGCCAGTAAGTGGCGAAGAACAGGACGACGGGAAACAGGTCGGTGAAGAATTTCATGCGCACGATTATGGGGGCGGCCCGGCGGATATTCAAGCCGGGCAAGGGTTGAAGAGTGAGGTGCGGGTTCTTGATCCGGCCGGCGCCCGCGAACGGGGCGCCGCCGGAGCGGCCTTTAGCGCGGGGCCTGGGTCTGCTTGACCACGCTCATCGCGCTGGCCACCAGCGAACCGACGTCGGCGACGTTGGCCGGCAGGATGATGGTGTTGTTTTCCTTGGCCAGTTTGCCGAAGGCGGCCACGTATTGTTCGGCCACTTTCAGGTTGACCGCTTCCAGGCCGCCCTCGGTGTGGATGGAGCTGGCCACGCGCTTGATCGCGTCGGCGGTGGCGTCCGCCACCAGACGCAGCGCTTCGGCCTCGCCCAGCGCCTTGTTGATGGCGGCTTGCTTGTCGCCCTCGGAGTTGTTGATGGTGGCCTGCATCTCGCCCTGGGATTTCTGGATCGCCGCTTCGCGCGAGCCGTTGGCCAGGTTGATCTGCTCCATCTTCAAGCCTTCGGACTGGGCGATGCGCGCGCGCTTCTCCCGTTCCGCGGTGATCTGCGCCTGCATCGCGTGCAGGATGTCCTGCGGCGGCACCAGGTCCTTGATCTCGTAGCGCAGCACTTTCACGCCCCAGTTGACCGCGGCCTCGTCCAGCGCCGCCACCACGGTCTGGTTGATCTCGTCGCGTTCCTCAAAGGTCTTGTCCAGCTCCATCTTGCCGATCACCGAGCGCAGCGTGGTTTGCGACAGCTGGGTGATGGCGATGATGAAGTTGCTGGTGCCGTAGGAGGCGCGCTGGGCGTCGGTCACCTGGAAGTAGAGGATGCCGTCCACTTTCAGCTGGGTGTTGTCGCGGGTGATGCAGACCTGGCTGGGCACGTCCAGCGGCACTTCCTTCAAGCTGTGCTTGTAGGCGATGCGGTCGATGAAGGGAATGATGATGTTGAGGCCGGGCGCCAGGGTGCCGTGATAGCGGCCGAGGCGTTCGACGATGTAGGCGTTCTGCTGCGGCACCACGGCCAGCGATTTGAACACGAAAACGATGACGGCGGCGAGCAGGATCAGGGGCAGGAGTTCCATGGGTCTTATTGTTCCGGTTGGGTTGAACTGATTTTGAGCAGATTGCCGTCGCGGCCGACGATGTAGGCGGTGGCGCCGGCTTCCAGCGCGGCGCCGTCGACGGGAGACGCGTCCCAGGCCGCGCCGCGGTATTGCACGCGGACGTGGCCGGCGGGGGAGGCGTGGAGGATTTGCACCGGCTGGCCCAGATCGGGATCGTCCGCGCGCGGCTGGGCGGCGACGGACGGATGACGGCGCTTGTAAGCGTAAACCAGCGCCACGCCGATCACGCCGGCAAGGCTGGCGATCACGTATTGGCTGGCCTCGGCCGCGCCCAGCCAAGCGGCAGCGCCGCCGCACAGCATGGCGACGGCGACGACCAGCAGGTAAAAGGTGCCGGAGAAGAACTCGGCGATCAGCGCGATCAGCGCGCTGGCAACCCAGATGGCGGTTAGCGGCAAAACAATGCCCTTGTCAAATTGAAGCGCTCATTTTCATGCCATCGCCGCGGAATGACAAGCGAGCGGGCGTCGACCGTGAAAAAAACAGGCGGACGCCTAGAACCGGTTTACGGTCTCGCTCTTGCTCGCGAGACCCTGAACCGGTTCTCAGACATGATCCTTGTCCGGCAGATAATGAGACAGGCGAGCCTCTTCCTCTTCATCCAGCCAGAATTTGTCCAGCATGAACCAGACCACGGCAAGCAGCGAAGCGAGCACGACAAGCAGGATGATCATGGCTTTGGCTCCTCTAAGGTGAACAAGGCGCATTCCCGTTTTCATTGTAGTGCTTGCCCGGGCGGTTTGCCGGCGCTGGGGTACAATCCACTCCTTCGGACAGTCAGAGGGACGGAATGTTCCATTTGCAAGCGTCGGCCCAGGCCGAGATCGAAATCAAGAAGAGCCGCTTCATCGGCATCGTGCAGCCGGTGAGCAGCCGGGAAGAGGCGTTGGCGCGGCTGGCGGAGATCCGCGCGCAATGGCCGGACGCGCGCCATTATTGCGCGGTGCTGCTGTGCGGCGCGGATTCCATGCTGGACGACGACGGCGAGCCTTCCGGCACCGCGGCGCGGCCGATGTACAACGTGTTGCGGCACAAGGACGTTTGCGATGTGCTGGCGGTGGTGGTCCGTTATTTCGGCGGAATTAAATTGGGTGCGGGCGGCTTGGTCAGAGCCTACACTCAAGCTGTCAACGCCGCGATGGACGCGGCCAGCCTGACGGCGGTGGTGCCGCGCGGCGATTACGCGGCGACGGTGGATTTCGCCGGCGAGGCGCGGCTGCGCCATTTGTGCCAAGAACTGGGCGTGCCGGTATCGGCGCCCGTTTACGGCGAGCGGGTGAGCTTGACGCTGAGCCTGCCGCTCGCGGAGGCGGAGGCCTTGCTGGCGGCGTTGACGGACGGGATGGCCGGCGCGCTGGAGGTGTCGCCGGCCGACTGAAGCGCCGTACGGCGCGGGCGGGGCCGCGCCGGCCCTTCAAGAGGGAGAGAGGGAACTCATGTCGCAACAGCAATATCGCCTGGTGACGCGCAGCGATTTCGACGGACTGGTGTGCGCGGTGCTGCTCAACGAACTGAATATGATCAACGAGATCAAGTTCGCCCACCCCAAGGACATGCAGGACGGCAAGGTGGAGATCACCGAGAACGACATCACCACCAACCTGCCTTACGTGGCGGCGGCGCATCTGGTCATCGACCACCATCTTTCCGAAACCCTGCGCAATTCCAGCGCGGACAATTACGTGATCGACCCCAAAGCGCCGTCGGCGGCGCGGGTGGTGTACAAGCACTTTGGCGGCAAGCAGGTGTTTCCCAATATCAGCGACGAGATGATGGAGGCGGTGGACAAGGCGGATTCCGCGCAGTACACCTTGCAGGAAGTGCTGCATCCGTCCGGTTGGGTGCTGCTCAACTATCTGATGGACGCGCGCACCGGCCTGGGGCGCTTCAAGGAGTTCCGCATCAGCAATTACCAGCTGATGCTGGACTTGATCCGCTATTGCCGCGACCACAGCATCGATCAAATCCTGGCCTTGCCGGACGTGCAGGAGCGGGTGGAGCTGTACGCCAAGCACGAGGCGCTGGCCAAGGAGCAGATCCGGCGCTGTTCCCGCGTCTACGGCAATCTGGTGGTGTTGAACCTGCTGCATGAGGACGTGATCCATCCCACCAACCGCTTCATGATTTACGCGCTGTTCCCGGACTGCAATATCTCCATCCACCAGCTATGGGGCGTCAATCGGCAGAACACGGTGTTCGCGGTGGGCAAGTCCATCATCAACCGCAGCTCGCGCACCAATGTGGGCGCGCTGATGCTGCAGTACGGCGGCGGCGGCCATGAGGCGGCCGGCACCTGCCAGGTGGGCAACGACCAGGCCGAAGATGTGCGCGACGAGCTGGTCGCGCGCATCCGCGGCCACGGCTGAAAGCCCGTTGACGATGGTGCGCGTTAAGGCGTGGCGAGGCGGCTGAACTCGCCGTGCCGCGCCTCATTACGCGCAGCCGCTCGTATCAGGCCAGCTGTTGCAACACTTCCAGCGCCTGATGCAGGTCCTGGCATACCGCCAGCGCGTGATGGGTCTGGTCCGCCGGCGGCGTGACCAGGTCCGGCACCAGAATCACCCGCATGCCGGCGGCGACGCCGGCGTGCAGGCCGTAGATCGAGTCTTCCAGCACCACGCAGCGCAGCGGATCGACGCCCAGCTTGCGCGCGGCGGCCAGGTAAACGTCCGGCGCCGGCTTGGTGTGGGCGACTTCGTCGCCGGCCACCACAGTGTCGAAATAACGCGATAGCCCGGTGCGGCCCAGCTTGATGTCCGCCAGCTGACGCTGGGTGGACGTGGCCACCGCGCGCGGCAGGTTTTGTCCGCGCGCCCAGTCCAGCAGCGCCTCGATGCCGCCCTTCAGCGGAATCTCCTCATGTTCCAGCATCTGCCAGTAATGCCGGCGGCCCACATTCTGCAGCGCGACGGCGTCGTCCTGGCTGCCCAGCCTTTCACTGAGGAATTCGGTGCAGCGGCGCATGGACAGGCCCACCATGTCCAGCAGCAGCTGATCGCTGAGCGTCATGTCCAGTTCGTCGGCGGCGCGGCGCCAGGACTCCATGGAAATTCTTTCGGTGTCTATCATCAAACCATCCATGTCGAACAGGATGGCGTCATAGTTTTGCGGCATGCGGACTCCTTTTCCGGGCTTCGACCTTAACCCGATCGCCCGGCTGCGGCAAGCGCTTCCCCTCTGGTATAGTGGGCCATCGCAAACGGCAGAGGAGGCGGATGTGCAATCGGTATTGGTGGCCAACCCCAAGGGCGGCAGCGGCAAATCGACCTTGGCGACCAATCTGGCCGGCTATTACGCCGCGCGCGGCAAGCGCGTGATGCTGGGCGATGTGGACCGGCAGCAATCCTCGCTGGGCTGGCTGGCGCAACGCGACGCGGCGCTGCCTTCCATCGCCGGCTGGGAGGTCAAGGCCGGAGAAGCGGCGCGGCCGCCCAAGGGCACGGAGGTGGTGGTGCTGGACAGCGCCGCGGGCCTGCACGGCAAAAAGCTGGCGGCCCTGGTGTCCCGGGTGGAGCGCATCCTGGTGCCCATCCAGCCGTCGCCGTTCGACATGTGGGCGAGCGAGGCTTTTTTCGAACAGCTGCTGGAAGAGAAGGCCATCCGCAAGAACAAGGCCTTCATGGCGGTGGTGGGCATGCGGGTGGACCCGCGCACCCGCTCCGCGCGCGAACTGGAGAAATTCCTGGCGGAGCATCAGGTGCCGGTGCTGACCTGGCTGCGCGACACTCAGCTTTACGTGCAGGCGGCGTCCAGCGGCTTGTCCCTGTTCGACCTGCCGGCGTCGCGCGCGCAGCGCGACCGCGAGGCCTGGCAGCCTCTGCTCAACTGGCTGGGCGAGGAGGACGGCAGCTGGTGCGACAAATGAAATGTTTTGTCTTGATCTGAAATAAAATCGCTTGACGTGAAGAAACCTGCGGCGTAAGGTGTGCCGGTAAGTGCGTGCGAGCCAAACGAGAGCGTCGCAGGGGACACTGTAAACGGGAGCCGTCGAGCTCCCGTTTATGTTTGGGGCCCCTTGTTTTTTGACTCTTTTCCGCTTTGGGAGCACACGCATGATCAAGACAGAACTCAATTACGGCGACGTTTACCTGGTGCCGAAAAAAACCGTGGTGGACAGCCGCAAGGAGTGCGACACCTCGGTGCAATTCGGCCCGCGCCGTTTCGACATGCCGGTTTACGCGTCGAACATGAAGTCGGTGGTCTGCGCCGAAACCAGCGAGCTCTTCGCCGCTCGGAACTGGTTCTACACCATGCACCGCTTCAATGTGGACGCGGTGGCCTTTACCCGCGCCATGCAGGACAAGGGCCTGTTCGCCTCCATCAGCGTCGGCGTCAACGACGACACGCTGGAACAGCTGGCCGCGCTCAAGCAGGCCGGCCTCACTCCTGAATACATGACGCTGGACATCGCCAATGCCTGGTGCGTGAAGGCGGAGCGCATGATCAAGCACATCAAGCAGACCTTCCCCGAGACCTTTCTGATCGGCGGCAACATCGCCACCGGCGAAGCCGCGCGCGATCTGGAAAGCTGGGGCTGCGACGCGATCAAGGCCGGCATCGCCGGCGGCCGCGTCTGCATCACCAAGAACAAGACCGGTTTCCACCGCCCGATGATTTCCACGGTGCAGGACTGCGTGGCCGCGGTGTCCGTGCCGGTGATCGCCGACGGCGGCATCGTCGAGCACGGCGATATCGCCAAGGCGCTGGCCTGCGGCGCCAGCATGGTCATGGCGGGCTCGCTGTTCGCCGGCTATGACGAATCCGCCGGCGAGATCGTCGAGATCAACGGCAAGCACTACAAGGAATACTTCGGCAGCGCCTCTCAGTTCAACAAGGGCGCCTACGTCAACGTGGAAGGCAAGAAGATTCTTGTTGAGTACAAGGGCAGCATCGGCAAGCTGCTGCGCGAACTGCAGGAAGACCTGCAGTCCTCGATCAGCTACGCCGGCGGCAACACTCTGCAGGCCTTGCGCGGGGCGGAACTGATCCAGGTTCGCCGCTGATCCGGGCGGCGCGGCTCAGGCGTGCTGCGCCGCCGGGTGCGGCGCTTCTTCTGCTTGCGGCTGGGCGCGGCATTGCGCCCAGATCGAGCACTCCAGCTGCATCGCCACCTCGTCGCGCTGATTGACGGTGGTCCAGCGCACCTTCACCACGCCGAAGCCGGGCTGGCTGTTGGAGCGGCGCTTGTCCAGCACCTCCACGGTGACGCGCAAGGCGTCGCCGGCGCGGGTGGGCTGGGGCCAACGCATCTTGTCGATCTGCATGCCGATCAAGCCGTTGGCCATCTTGCCCAGCTCGGTCTGGGTCACCAGCCGCATGCTCAGGCTGCTGGTCTGCCAGCCGCTGGCGGCCAGGCCGCCGAACAGGCTGTCCGCCGCGCGCTGCGGATCAGTGTGGAAGTATTGCGGATCATACTGCCGGGCGAAGCCGATCAACTCGTCCTCGCTCAATACATGGGTGGGGCTGTGGAACAGCTGTCCGGCTTTCAAATCTTCAAAATAGAGCATATCGACTTACGTTTGCGTCATCTCGAGCGCGCAGCTTAACGCGGCCGGCGAAACGGGTCAAAATCCCTGGTGCGTTCAGCCCAGCAAGGGGGATATTTTGTCGCAAGATAGACAGTTGGAAGTGTGCGCCGGCTCGCTGGCGTCTTGCCTGGCCGCCGCGCAGGGCGGCGCGGCCCGGGTGGAATTGTGCGCCAGCCTGGAAACCGGCGGGCTCACGCCGTCGCCTGGCATGATTGCGCTGGCGAGGCAGAGGCTGGACATTGGCCTGCATGTGATCGTGCGTCCGCGCGGTGGCGATTTTCTGTATTCGGACGAGGAGTTCGACGTGATGCGCCGCGACGTGCTGGCCTGCCGCGAACTGGGGGCGGACGGCGTGGTGTTGGGCCTGCTGACCGCGGACGGCGAGGTGGACGTGGCGCGCAGCCGAGAACTGGTCCAGCTGGCCGGGCCGATGACGACCACCTTCCATCGCGCCTTCGACATGGCGCGGGATCCCGAGCGAGCGCTGGAACAGATCATCGCCAGCGGCTGCCGGCGCTTGCTGAGCTCCGGCCAGGCGCCGAACGCGCTGGCGGGCGCGGCCCTGATCCGCCGGCTGAGCCGCCAGGCGGGCGAGCGGCTGATCCTGATGCCGGGCGGCGGCGTGCGGCCGGACAATCTGGCCGAACTCGCGCGCGCCACCGGCTGCCGAGAATTCCACGCCTCGGCCCGGGTCAAGGTGGCCAGCGCGATGCGCTACCGCCAGATCGGGATCAGCATGGGCGCGGCGGGTCAGGACGAGTACGACAGACGGGAAAGCTGCGCCGAAACCATACGGACCATGACGGATTTGCTGCGCGGCCTGGATTGACGCTTGTCGGACGGCACGCATTTGCAGGATGATGCTGACATTTCCCGGCCGCGGACCATTCAAGAGCCGCGGACCAAAACCTGAACCAAGGCGCGCCGACGCAGGCAGTGCAAGCCGTACGATCAGGAAGCGCAATGCAGGATCAGGGGTTTTGTCAGCGGTTTTAAGGAGCGCAAGATGAGCAAGCCGTCGCATGTGGTCAATATCGACCAAGTGGAAGCCGTGGACTACCGGGAGGGCGAAGGGTGGGGCGGCAGCTATCATCCGCTGACGCCGGCGCTGGACGCCTTGCCCGGCCGGCTGGGCGCCAATCTGACCCGTCTGCCGCCGGGGCATGCGGGCTGCCCCTTTCATTCCCACGCCCGCGAGGACGAGATTTTCTATGTGCTGTCCGGGCGCGGCGTGCTGCGTCTGGGCGACAGCCTGCAGGAAATCGGGCCCGGCGACTGCATTTCCTGTCCGGCCGGCACCGGCGTCGCGCATCAAATCGCCAACCCCTTCGATCAGGACCTGGTCTACCTCGGCATCGGCGTCAACGACCCGCACGAGGTCTGCGTCTATCCGGACAGCGGCAAGGTGCTGGTCCGCCATCTGAAGCAGGTGGGGCGGCTGGAAAGCGCGCCGTACTACGACGGCGAGCCGGCGCGCCCCGGCATCTTCGACATGCTGGAGCGGGAACAGGCGCTGGTCCGGAAATAGCCGGCTTGGCATGCGGCCGCGGCATGAGCGATAACGGAACCATCGTTCCTCCATGGATAAGGCAATGAAGAGGCGGGCATTGAGCCGCGCGGCGGCGGTGTTGGCGCTGGCGTGGCCGCTGGGCGCGGCGGCGGAGCCCTTGTCGTTCTGCTATGAGGATCAGGCTTCCTATCCCTGGCTGGACGGCCGCGGCGGCGGGCTGGACATTCAGCTGATCAAGCATGTGCAGAGCGCCTTGAAGCTGGAGCTGTATTTGCATCCGATGCCGTGGCGGCGCTGCATCAATATGCTGCGCCAAGGCAAGATGGACGGCGCTTTCGCCGCCAGCTTCGTGCCGGAGCGTTCGCAATGGGGGCTGTACCCCATGCTGCCGGACGGCGGACCGGACGCCGGCCAACGGCTGCACAGCGCCAGTTATTCCTTGTATCGGCTCAAGGGCACCACGGTGGATTGGGACGGCGCGCGCCTGTCCAGCGGCATGGCGCCGATAGGCATGCAGACCGATTTCTCCATCGGCCTCTTTTTGCGCAAGCAGCAGGTGGAGATAGACGACAGCAACCGCGATCCGCTGGCCATTCTGCAAAAGCTGCGCCTGCGGCGCTTGAGCGGAGCGGCCTTGCAGACGCCGCGGGCGGAGCAGATCCTGCGCGAGCATCCCGAGCTGACGGAGACGATAGAGCGCTGCCGGCTGCCCTTGGAAGAAAAGCCCTATTTCCTGATGTTGTCGCGCCAATTGGCGCACCGCGAACCCAGCCTGCCGGGCAGAATCTGGGCGGAACTGGAGCGGCAACGCGAGTCGCCGGCCTTTCTCACCCAGCTGCGGGCGCTGGGCGCGCACCGCGACGCCGGCGGCGCGGCGCACAAATGATGATGGATTGTTCAGCGACTACTTGCTATCAAAGTTAAAGCTTTTGCTTTATTATTTTCCGCTCCTTGATTTCCTTAGGAATCCCCATGCATAAGAAAACGCTTTTGGCCGCCGGCTGTCTATGGCTGGCCGCCGGTCCGGCCTTGGCGGAGGCCTGGTCCTATCCCGGTTGGCAGGACGGCCGAGACACCCGCGTCAAGGCGCTGGCCCTGCTGCAGACCTTGAACGCCACCTTGCTGAGCAATAGCAGCGCCACCCGCACCTTGCAGCAATGGTGCGCGGATCACCGGATGGCGTCTCCGGCGCAGATTCGCGCCTTGCGCAATCCGGCGGATCACAAGGAAGCCAGCCCGGAAGTGCGCGCCCAGTTGCAGGCGCGGCCGGACGAGCGCATCGCCTACCGCCGGGTGCGGCTGGCTTGCGGCGAGCATGTGTTGTCCGAGGCCGACAACTGGTATTTGCCGTCCAAGCTGAGCGCGGAGATGAACCGCCAACTGGACGGCAGCGACGTGCCGTTTGGCCGCGCGGTGGCGGCGCTGAACTTCCGCCGGCAAACCGAGGAAGTCAAATTGCTGTGGTCGCCGTTGCCGGCGGGCTGGGAGATGAAGCCCGCGGCCCAGGGCGTCGCCGCCGGCGGCCTGGATATCGCGCCGGAAGTGTTGCAACACCGCGCCGTGCTCTACCGCGGCAGCGACAACGCGCCGTTCAGCGTGGTGGTGGAGACGTATCAGCGAGACGTCTTCGCCTTCCCGCTGGCCTATTGAGGCCGCGTCGAACGAGTCTTGCGAGCAGGGCGCTGGCAGCGTCCGCTGCGCAAACAACAGAAGAAGAAAGCAAGCATGATGAAGAAATCACAGAAACTGGGCGGCCTGCTCTTGGCCGGCCTGATCGCCGGCCAGCCGGCGCTGGCGGACCGCCTGGACGATATCCTGCAACGCGGCAGCGTGCGAGTGGGCACCACCGGCAATTACCGTCCGTTCAGCGAGCGGGACGCGGCCAGCGGCGCCTATCGCGGCCTGGACATCGAGATGGCCGAGAGCCTGGCGCGGGCGCTGGGCGTCAAGCTGGAACTGGTGGCCACCAGCTGGCCGACGCTGATGCGCGACCACGAGGCCGGCAAGTTCGACATCGCGATGAGCGGGGTGTCGATCAATCTGGAGCGGCAGAAGCGGGCGCTGTATTCGCAGCCCTATCTGAACGACGGCAAGACGCCGATCACCCGCTGTGAAAACGTCCAGCGTTTTCAGACCATCGCCCAGATCAACCAGCCCCGGGTCAAGCTGATCGTCAATCCGGGCGGCACCAATGAAAAGTTCGCGCGCGCCCGCTTGCCGGCGGCCGCGCTGACCGTGCATCCGGACAACGTCACCATTTTCCGGCAGATCATAGACGGCAAGGCCGATCTGATGGTGACGGACGCGGTGGAAACCCGTTATCAGCAGAAGCTGCATCCGGAGCTGTGCGCGGTGCACCCGGAGAAGCCGTTCGACTTTTCGCAAAAAGCCTATCTGCTGCCCAACGACTGGCGCTGGAAAGCCTGGGTGGATCAATGGCTGAGCCAGAGCCTGCAAAACGGCGAATTCGCCGGCCTGTTGGCCAAGTGGCTGGGGAAGTGAGTCTGACCTAGGCTTCGCTGCCTCGCAGTTGCTCGATATAGCAATTGAACAGCTCGGCGTGGCTGGCCACGCCGAGCTTCAGATACAGATTGCGGCGGTGAACCTTGACCGTTTCCGGCGAAATGGCCAGCTGTTGGGCGATGGCCTTGCTGGACAGGCCGCACAGCGTCAGCCGCGCCACCTCGGCCTCGCGCTCGGACAGCCTGCCGTGGCCAAAATGACTCAGCGTCTGCGTCAGTTGATCAGCCAGGCGCTGCGATGGCGGCGTGGGCGCGGAGCTCAGCTGCCAGTGACGCCGCATCGCGGACAGCAGCCAGGGCTGCATCACGCGCAGCTTGCCGATGTCGGCCGGCTCGAATGCGCTGGCCTTGCCCAGCGACAAGGTCAACACCTGGTCCGGAGCCAGGCGCAGCAGCAGCTGGACCTCGTCCACGCCCACCTCGCCGCTCATATAACGCTGAAAATACTCGCTTTGGCGAAAGTGGTCCGGCGCGATGTCGGGCAAGTGGTGGAGGCCGTCGGGAAAAGGCCGCTGCGCGTATTGATAGAAGGGGTCCAGCAGATACAGGCCCTGGCAGTAAAGCGCCATCGGCGACGGCGCGGCCAAGTGCTGAAAATCGCATTCTTCCAGAATCTGCGGCGGCGCGTTCGCGTGGAAACAGGCGGCCAGCGCATTGTCCAGCGGCACGCTGCCGTGCAACAGCAAGACCAGCTGACGCCAAAACCCGGGCAGACCGATGTGCGCCATCAGCTGCGCCAGATGATGGTGCAGCGGCAGTTCCTTCAACAAAGCTTCCATCCGGCAATCCCCGCTCGGGGTAACCCATCACGGTGATTGGGCGCCCTCCCGCGTCAAAATACACTGTCTCCCGCAAGTCTGACTACAAGACCATAGCGATAAGAGGAGAACACTATGAGCCAAGCCGCAAGCCGCCCCGGATTGCGCCGTTCATTGAGCGTGACGGACGTCGTGTTGATAACCGTGTCCGGCGTGACGCCGGCCAGTTCCATTTTCGTGATCGCGCCGTTTGCGCTGCAAGGCGCCGGCAGCGGGGCTTTTCTGGCCTTCGCGCTGGCGGCGGCGCTGGCCGTCGCGTTCGCGCTGTGCTACGCCGAGCTGGGCGCGGCCCACCCCAACGCCGGCGGCGAGTACGTGATCATCGAGCGGGTGTTCGGCCGCGCGCTCAGCCTGCAAATGTATCTGCTGATTCTATGCCTGCTGCTATTCATCCCGGCGGTGCTGGCCACCGGGGCCGCGCCCTATCTGAACTCCGCGCTGGGCACCCGGCTGGACGGCGCTGAAGTGGCGCTGACCATGATCGTGCTGTGTTTCGGCATCGCGGTGCTGGACATCAAGCTGAACGCCTGGCTGACCGGCTCCTTCCTGCTGCTGGAACTGGCCGCGCTGGCCTTGATCGCCTGGCTGGGCTTCAGCGAAGCGCAGCAACCGGCGACGGTGCTGTGGCAGCCGGTGAGGGCAGCGGCGGACGGCGGCCTCGCCGCGGTGCCCGCCGCGGCGATCATCGCCATGGTGGGGACGGCGGTGTTCGCCTACAACGGCTTCGGCGGGGCGGTGTACTTTGCCGAGGACATGCGCGAAAGCGGCCGGCCGGTGGCGAAGGCGGTGCTGGCGGCGCTGTCCATCGTGGTGCTGGTGGAACTGATACCGGTGACCGCCCTGATCCTGGGCGCGCCCTCGCTGGCGGAAATGAGCCGGCAGGCCGATCCGATCAACTACGTGCTCAGTCATTTGAGCAGCCAGGGGCTGGCGCGGGTGATCAGCGGCGGCATCTTTCTATCGGTGTTCAACGCCATCATCGCCATCGTGGTGCAAAGCGGCCGCTTCTTGTACTCCAGCGGTCGGGACGGTTTGTGGCCGGCGCCGGCGAGCCGGGCGCTGCAACGCATCCATCCGCGCTTCGGCACGCCCTGGGTGGCCACGCTGGCGCTGGCCGTCCCGTCCGCCTTGCTGACCTTTCATTCCAGTCTGGGCGATCTGGCGTCCTTCACCGTGATCATCCTGATGCTGAACTATCTATTGCTGGCGCTGGCGGCCCTGCGCAGCCGCCTGGGCCGGCATCCGCATCCTTACCGCATGCCCGGCTGGCCGTGGCCGCCCTTGTTGGCGGCGGCGGGCAGCCTCTCCCTATTATGGGCGGTGCTGCGAGACGCGCCCGCGCGGGACTGGTGGATTATCGGCGGCATCGCGCTGACCGGGCTTTTGCTGGCGGGCCGTAAGCAGCCCGCCGCCGTATTGATCGTTGAAGAACAGAAAGAGAGGTGAGTATGTTGAAACGAGCCAGAGCATTGGGCATTCGCATCGGCCAGGGCCAGCCCGGCCCCCTGAACGCGATTACGGACGTGCCCGGCGTGAGGGTGGGGCACGCCGCCGCCTGGGCGGATTTCGACGACGGCCGCCGCGCGCGCACCGGGGTCACGGTGATCGAACCGCGGCCGGGTCTGGCGCGGCGCATGCCGTGCTTTGCCGGCGTGCATGTGTTGAACGGCAACGGCGACGCCAGCGGCCTGGAGTGGCTGCGCGAGGCCGGCGTGCTGAGCACGCCGATCGCGCTGACCAATACCCATAGCGTGGGCGTGGTGCGGGACGCCTTGATCGCCGGCGAGCGCGAGGCGGTGGCCGGCGAGCCGCAGCTGTATTGGACCATGCCGGTGGTGCTGGAAACCTTCGACGGCCTGCTCAACGACATCAACGGCTTCCACGTGAAGGCGGAACACGCGCGCGCCGCGCAAGCGGCGGCCAGCGGCGGCCTGCCGGCCGAGGGCAGCGTGGGCGGCGGCAGCGGCATGATCTGCCATGAGTTCAAGGGCGGCATCGGCACCGCTTCGCGACGGCTGCCGGCGGAGGCGGGCGGCTGGACGGTGGGGGCGCTGGTGCAGGCCAATCACGGCAAGCGCGGCTCCTTGCTGGTGGAGGGCTACCCGGTGGGCCGTCATCTGAGCTGCGCGGAGATTCCCTCGCCGTTTGACGCCGGACGGCTGCCGCAGCCGGGCATGGGCTCCATCGTGGCGGTGCTGGCCACCGACGCGCCCTTGCTGCCGGATCAATGCCGGCGGCTGGCGCAGCGCGCCGGCATCGGCATCGCCCGCACCGGCGGCGGCACCGAGGATTCCAGCGGCGACATCTTCGTGGCCTTCGCCACCGGCAACCAAGGCCTGCCGATGACCGATTACGCCGGCAAGGGCGCTTTGACCTGCGCGGTGGAGATGGTGAACGCGGACCATCTCTCGCCCTTGTTCGAGGCGGCGGCGGAAGCGGTGGAAGAAGCCATCGTCAACGCCTTGCTGGCGGCGGGCGATCTGAGCGGCCACCACGGCCACGCGGCGCATGGCCTCAAGGCCGAGCGCTTGCTGGCGGCTTTGCGGGAAAGCGGCTGGCGTCCACGCTGACCGGCGCGTCGGCGCGCGGCCCGGTGTTTTGTTTGCGTCATGAAATGCTATTATCATGGCATGGGGCCGCATCGGCGGCGGACACACAGCAGGAGGCGGAGATGAAGACACCGGACAGCCCGGCCGACGAACCGCAGCGTTTGGCGACCCTGCGCGCGCTGGGCGTGCTGGACACGGCGGCGGAGGAACGTTTCGACCGCCTGACCCGCATGGCCAAGCGTTTGTTTCGGGTGCCCATCGCCCTGGTCAGCCTGGTGGACGAGAACCGTCAGTGGTTCAAATCCTGCGTCGGCCTGTCGGCGGCGGAAACCGGACGCGATATTTCCTTTTGCGGCCACGCCATACTGGGCGACGACATCTTCTACATCCCGGACGCGCTGGCGGACGAGCGCTTCGCCGACAACCCGCTGGTGACGGACGCGCCGTATATTCGCTTCTACGCCGGCTGCCCGCTGCACGCGGCCAACGGCGCCAAGGTGGGCACCCTGTGCGTGATCGATGTCCAGCCGCGCGAGTTCGATCACGACGACGCGCAGGCGCTGCACGATCTGGCGCGCATGGTGGAGGCGGAGCTGATCGCCTTCCAGGCCGCCACCACCGATGAGCTGACCGGCCTCTCCAACCGGCGCGGCTTCCGGCTGCTGGCGCAGTACAGCCTCAATTTCTGCGCGCGGCAAAACCTGCCGGTCAGCCTGGCCTTCATGGACCTGGACAAGTTCAAGGCGATCAACGACAGCTTCGGCCACGCCGCCGGGGACCATGCGCTGGCGGCTTTCGCCGAACAGATGCGCGCCTCCTTCCGCTCCGCGGACCTGCTGGCGCGGCTGGGCGGGGACGAGTTCGTGGTCTTGCTGTCCGATGTCGAACATGAGCGGGCGCAGGCGGCGATGGCCAAGTTCGCGCGTCACCTGGAGGCTTACAACGCCGGCGCCGGCCAGCCTTATCGGCTGGCGTTTTCCGACGGCATCGTGGAGCTGGACGCGGAACGCCACTTCTCCATCGAGGCGCTGCTGGCGGAGGGCGACGAGCTGATGTATTCGATCAAAGCCGCCAAACGCTAGCCGCGGGCGGCTTCCCGGAGCGGCGCGCCCGCTTGTCCACGTGATTTTTACAGCGGAACTTTCACTTTTCATGCCCCTCTAGTCTGAAAACAAACTGCGCAGCATCCTGTGCGCCTAAATAAAAAATCCACACTAGGGAGGCGGCCGCCATGGTCCATGATGTGTCCTTGATTTCCACCATTGCGGCGGGCCTCGGCCTGTCTCTGATTCTGGGCCTGCTCTGCGAGCGGATGCGCATCCCGGCCCTGGTCGGCTATCTGCTGGCCGGCATCGTCATCGGCCCGGCCACGCCGGGCTTCGTCGCCGATATGAAGATCGCCGCGCAGCTGTCCGAAATCGGCGTGATGCTGCTGATGTTCGGCGTCGGCTTGCACTTTTCGATGAAGGACCTGCTGTCGGTCCGGCGCATCGCCGTGCCGGGCGCCATCGTGCAAATGAGCGCCGCCACCGGGCTGGCGCTGTTCATCGCCTGGTGCTGGGGCTGGAGCTGGTCCAGCGGCCTGATCTTCGGCCTGTCGCTGTCCTGCGCCAGCACTGTGGTGCTGCTCAAGGCGCTGGAAGTGCGCGGCATCCTGGACACCATCAACGGCCGCATCGCCGTGGGCTGGCTGGTGGTGGAGGACCTGGCCTGCGTGCTGGTGCTGGTGCTGATGCCGCCGATGGCGGCGTTGTTGAGCGGCGCGCCCGCCGCCGCCAACGCCGCGCCGTTGTGGCAGACCATCATGCTGACCTTGCTGCAAGTGGCCGCCTTCATCGCCCTGATGCTGATCGCCGGCCGGCGCGCCTTGCCGTGGCTGCTGTGGCGGGTGGCCAAGACCGGATCGCGCGAGCTGTTCACGCTGGCCGTGACGGCGGCGGCCATCGGCATCGCCTTCGGCGCCGCCCATCTGTTCAACGTCTCCTTTGCGCTGGGCGCTTTCTTCGCCGGCATGATGATGCGGGAGTCCGAATTCAGCCACCGTGCCGCCCGCGAATCGCTGCCGCTGCGCGACGCCTTCTCCGTATTGTTCTTCGTGTCCGTGGGCATGCTGTTCGATCCGGCGATTCTGCTGGAACAGCCGCTGATGGTGCTGAGCGCGGTGGCCGTCATCATGCTGGGCAAAACCCTGGCGGCGCTGGCCCTGGTCATTCTGTACCGCTATCCCCTGAGCACGGCGCTGACCATTGCCGCCAGCCTGGCGCAGATCGGGGAATTCTCCTTCATCCTGGCCGGGCTGGGCGTGTCCTTGGGCCTGCTGTCGGCGCAGGGCATGAGCCTGGTGCTGGCCAGCGCCCTGATCTCCATTGGCCTCAATCCGCTGTTGTTCGCCTTGCTGGAGCCCTTGCGCGGCTGGCTGCTGGCGCGCTCGGAATGGGCGCGCAGCCTGGAGCGCAGGGCGGACCCCTACGCCGAGCTGCCGATGAGCACCGAACGCAAATATCTGGAAGGCCAGGTGGTGCTGGTGGGCTATGGCCGCATCGGCCGCGGCGTGGCGGCGGAGCTGGAGCGCAATCGGGTGCCCTTTGTGGTGGTGGACCATAATCGCGAGCTGGTGGAAACGCTGCGCAATCAGGGCCGGGCGGCGGTGACCGGCGACGCCGCCGAGGCGGCCGTGTTGATCCAGGCCCATATCGTCAACGCCTCGGTGTTGGCGGTGACCACGGCGGACGCGCTCAATCTGCGACAGATGGTGGAGGTGGCGCGCACCTTGAACCCGGAGCTGCGCATCGCGCTGCGCGCGCGCAACGGGGAGGAAGCCGAACTATTGCGCGGAGAAGGGCTGGGCGCGGTGTTCCTGGCCGATGAGGAGTTGGCCGGCAGCATCGGCCGCCATGTGCTGCACTGCTTCACCGCGGAGTCGCCGCGGGCGGCGCACTGAGCCCCGCGGATTCATCCCGCTCCAGCCAGGCTTTGGCCGCGGCCAGGTCGCGCGCCACCCAGTCGGCGTCGGCCTCGAATTGCGCGTCGTCGACGCCTGCTTGGCGAAACAGGGTCAACAGCAGCTCGCAACCCTCGTCGCGCGCCAGCAGGCGCAAGGGGACGTAGACCTCCGCCTGCCCTGGCGGCGACACCCAGTGATCCAGCACGCCGTAGTCGTTGGCCGGCGAAAAGCGCAAGGGCATCACGCCCTGCGGCGTGTCCGCCAGCCAGCCGTCGCCGTCGCGGCGCAAGGCCCCGGCCAGGCCGGACGCCCAGCGCGGGAAGTTTTCCGGCAGCGCCAGCAAGGCGTAGGCGCGGGCGAAAGGGCAGGCAATACTGACGCTGAGATGGCGCGGCGGCGTGGACATGGGATTCTCCAATACGGCGATGCTACTTGAGTGTAGTCGACGGCGGACCATGTGCCGTTGACATGCTTCGCGCCAACGGGCTATGGTCATTCCCGGTGCTCAAAACACCTATACTACTAGCGGCTACCGCACCCGTAAGATTCGCGGTTTTTTTGCGTCCATGGTTTTGGCAAACTCCCACTTGTGGGACAATGCGCGTCCATGGCCGGGTGTGCGGCTAATACAATACCCGCAAGGGGAATACGCCCGCCGACTAGTAGCGGTTTTGAGCACCCGGCCGCCCTCTCAAAAGGGGCGAAATCAAAAATGCTACTAGGAGGCCGCCATGGCCAAGATCAACACCCTCCGCGAGGCGCGTCGCGCCCTCAGGCATATTCGTGCCGCCCAATCCCATTTCAAACAATTGCCCGAGGCGCTGCGCCGGGAGATGTCCCGTCAACCGCCGCGTCAAACGCCATTCATCGTAGAACTGTCCCCGGAGGTTTTGTGGAGCCTGCTGGAGGCGAGGTATGGCGTGGAATGCGCGTATGAGCGGCTGCGCCTGCTGCTGGCGGCGGCGCGGACAGAAACCGTCAAATAGATTGCCGCCGGTGAGAGGGCGGGAATGAGAAAAGCCCGGACGATGCGTCCGGGCTTTTGAGCTGCGCACGAGGCGGAGGCTGCTTATGTCTTGCCATATGGATTTACGTAAACGAGATTCAATCTATATCACTTGTGAACTTTTCTTTTACTTCGCTGCGCCTAACGGTGTTGTCGTGTTTAAATTCACTATCCGTTGGCAGGTTAGGGTTTCTTAAGAAATGTTCAGGGTAATTGTTTTTGCTGGTGTATATTCCTTTTCCATGGTACCCCGTTACTGTTGCATGGTTGAATCCGTTTTCGTGAAGGGCGTACGCTAAATGTTGCGCAGGCGCCATCGTGTTTTTTTCAGACAGTGTAAAGCCAAGCAACGTAACCTTTTCATTGTAACTTGATGAATATTTGTTTAAGTCACTCTCTTTTAAGTTGTTGACTGATTTTGCATCGGCAGAGTCACAACTTGTCAGACGTATATCCCGAATGTCTTTGCTTACTCCAATCTTGTGAAGATTTTGAGCCACTTCATTCATGCTGAACATCTTGCCATCAATCTGCAATTGGTCTGATCCGCTAGTCCCATGTCCAGTAATATATATTTTTTGATTGGACTTGAAGTCAAAATCATCGGCACAGTAAACTGGGACGTGGTGCAACGCATAGACAAAAGCTCTGCCAACATTCTCGTCATTACTACCTCTGGGGGGTGGAGTGTCTGAAATATTGGGTATTTGCTCTCTGATTTTGCAAAACTGATCAAATCCTTCTCTGCTGCTAAAAACTAAAGGATATTGGGCGAGGTCTTTTTCGCCAATGCGGTGAAGATATCCTCCAAAAGCAGATAGGAGGTCTGTCTCGACTATCTTATCTTTTGCCGGTATGCCCAGATATAATGTTACACGCTCATGCTGGTTGGATGTGGGTTGACTATTGTTTGATCCATTTATCCCCATTATTATTTTTAATGGAGTGGTTGACTCACTTTTGTTGTTGTATGAAAAGAGAGGTTGATTGGCTTGTATGGATGTGTTTTGCATGTGTTGCTCCGTATTGCTTAATTGATGGATGACATTATTTTTTGCAGCTTTTTGATGAAATCAAGAATGATTGACATCAAATCATCACTTGAAGTGATATTTTTTTCTAAGATGGAGGCCTTTAGCTCAAGCCCAATGTCTGTGCGTAGCAGAAAAGTTCCAGATCCATCTGCTCCTTTAAGTTCATCTGTTAATGTGTTGATAATCGTGATGGCTGCTGAACTATCAATTTTACTAATTTCGAATGGCAACGGGCTCCATATCCATAGCCTGTCATCGTCATGTGATAGTAAAACGTCAGGCATATCTTCCAAATGCATTGATATGGATGGGTAGGAGTCTGTACTGTCGATAATTGCTTGTGGGAATCCATATGAAACTAATGCTTCTTTAACTATTTTCCTTCCAGCGGACATTGGTGGCCTCATTCATTTTTTGTGATTGCAATGCATTGTGCATTGTTTGGTTTTGGACGGTAAATAAGACTTTTTGCAGTGGGTTGTAAATTGTTTTTTATTTATGCTTCCGTGGCGTGCAGGCAGTGTTGTTATGAGTATGGATTCTATTGGTGGTCTGTTTTTAATGGAGAAGATGATGTTAATGTAAAGCAATTCATATTCATTGATTTTCAGAGTGATGGGTAATGGCGCGGCTCAAGAGCTATTAGCAAATCCCTAGTCGACGTTGCCCCTCCTCCTTGTGCTACTTGTGAAGTTGGGATGCGCGTGTAGATACCAATGTTGGCCACACAGCAAGGCTTGTCTCACTTATTTGGCTTCTCGTATTCTTTGTGCGACATGAGGTTGGGCTAGTTGTGGTGGATGAAGGATCATTGCATCAGCTACCGGACGAGACTTTCAAATTTCGACCCGCGGAGGAATATCTATGGCAGCGTCAGATCCCAGGCCTATCCTTCATGGCAGTGCAGCTGATGATGCCCAAGGCAGGCTCCCGGGCGGTGCGGTTTTTCAGAGGGTGGGGGGGGGGTGGCGCAGCTGTAAGATAATTTTGCAGTAGGAACTGGGCAATGGAATTGATGAGGATGCCTGCAGGTTGAATAACTCATGGCGGTCAATGTGTCCCCGGCAGGCCGTAGAGGATTTCCTGCGGGGTGATGTTGGCTTGCTATAAGGGGATGATAGGTAAGTGAGTGGTGATAACGCCTAGATAAATTAAAATGTAAAAGGTTGCCTTGTGATTAAGGCGGTTTCTAATTTTGATGATCTAAACCAATGTTGTAGATTCATGTGCCATGAAAAAATTTACTCGCAATGCAAGCGGTCTCTGTAAATGAGGCAATATAAAGTGGATTGCCTAAATATTGCATAACACAGCATGGTCACTAATCATATTAAGGACTATTGAAACTGCAGGTGAATTTCTGGTGGTAGTTAAGTGAAGTCCAACATTCTCTGGTGCTGGAGTAGGGGGTGGGCGACGCTTGATCATTGGACAAAAATATTGCAGGACAGTGGCGTGTGGCATTGGAATCAAAACCAGACGCTGCATACGTTCGCGTCGCGGCTGCTGATGGATGGAGAGCCTGAACTGTTGGCGGCCATTTTGCTGGGGCACACGACGGCGGAGATGGTCAGGAGGGCACTATGGGAAGTACATCAAGCAGCCGAACGGCATCGTGCTGCGCGGTGACTATTCCGGATTTGCCACCAGTTGATGAGGGACGGCTTGATCTGCCAAAAATTTGGGGCAGACTTGGGACACGCTAAGCCGTGTAAATCAGCCCTATCCAGCAAGACAACAAAAAATGAAACCGCCTTACATCCGCTCCGCGTCTAAGTTTAACGCTGATTTGTGCGGATCAAGGCGGTTTGAATTTGGCGGAAGCGGTGAGATTCGAACTCACGGTGGGCTCGCACCCACGACGGTTTTCAAGACCGTTGCATTAAACCACTCTGCCACGCTTCCCGAATCGGTAAGAGGGCGCAATTCTAGCGGGTCTTAGGCGCTTTGACTAGAGGGCCGGCGTATTTGACGCCAGCATTTCCGCCGCGTGCTCGCGCGTGGTCTGGGTCAGCTCCACGCCGCCCAGCATGCGGGCGATTTCCAGCACCCGTTGTTCGCTGTTCAGCGGCTCGATGCGGCTCTTGACCCGGCCCTTGTGCTCGCTCTTGCTGACTTGCCAGTGATGGCTGCCGCAGGAGGCCACTTGGGGCAGGTGGGTGATGCACAGCACCTGGTAGCGCTGGCCCAGCTGGCGCAGCATGTGGCCGATGACTTCGGCGACGCGGCCGCCGATGCCGACGTCCACTTCGTCGAAGATCAGCGTGGGCACGCTGGCCACCTGGCTGATCACCACTTGCATGGCCAGGCTGATGCGGGACAGTTCGCCGCCGGAGGCCACTTTGGCCAGCGGGCGCAGGCTGGTGCCGGCGTTGGCGGCCACCAGGTATTCGATGGACTCCAGGCCGTGGGCGCCGGGTTCGGACAGGGCGGCCAGTTCGATGGCGAAGCGCGCGCCGCTCATCGCCAGGTGCTGCATTTCCGCGCCGATGCGGGCGGACAGCTCGCTGGCGGCCTGGCGGCGCTTGCCGGACAGCGCCTCGGCCTGCGCGCGGTAGCGCGCCAGCGTGGAGGCTTCGGCCAGCGCCAGCGCTTCGATGTCGGCGGAGGCTTCCAGCGCTTGCAGCTGTTGCTGCCAGTCGTCCAGTTTTTCCTGCAGGTCTTGCGGCTGCGCCCTGTATTTGCGCGCGGTGCTCATCAGCGCTTCCAGCCGGCCTTCCACTTCGGCCAGCTGGCCGGGGTTTTCGTCGATGTCGCTGGCGTAGTCGCGCAGGCTGTAGACCACTTCGCGCAACTCAGCGTCCACGGAATCGAGCAGCGACAGGGTGTCCGCCAGCCGCGGGTCCAGATTGGCCAGCTTGCTGAGCCGGGTTTGCACCTGGGACAGCATGGTCAGGCAGCTATTGTCCATCTCGGACAGGGTGTCCACCGCCAGCTGGGCGCTTTGCGCCAGTTCGGCGGCGTTGGCCAGCCGGGAGTGGCTCTGGTTCAGCGCGCTCCATTCGTCCGGCTGCAGCTTGAGCTCGCTCAGTTCGTTGATCTGCCAGTTCAGCCGTTCGCGCTCGACTTCGGATTCGCGCGACAGCCGTTCGGCGTCGGCGCGGGCGCGGCGGGCGGTCTGCCAGTCTTGCCAGGCCTTGTTCACGTCACGGGCCAGCGCGACGGAGCCGGCGTAGGCGTCCAGCAGCTGGCGCTGGGCGTCCGCCTTCATCAGCGATTGGTGGGCGTGCTGGCCGTGGATGTCGACCAGGAATTCGCCCAGCTGCTTGAGCTGGCTGAGGGTGGCGGCCTGGCCGTTGACGAAGCTGCGCGAGCGGCCGGATTTGTCCAGCAGCCGGCGCAGCAGGAGCACGTCGTCGTCGCCGTTGAGGCCGTTTTCGTCCAGCCAGGCGTCGATTTCAGGGCGGCCGCGGGTGTCGAATTCGGCAGTGATCTCGGCGCGCTCCGCGCCTTCGCGCACTTGCGCGCCTTCGGCGCGGTCGCCCAGCAGCAGGCTCAGGGCGTCCAGCAGAATGGATTTGCCGGCGCCGGTTTCGCCGGTGAGCACGGTGAAGCCGGCTTGGAAGTCCAGCGAGATGCTGTCGACGATGACGAAGTCTTTAACGGTCAGCGATAGGAGCATGGGGTGTTCGCGTCAGGTGTCAGAGCAGGCGCTCGCCCCAGTGGAGCTTGTGGCGCAGCATGTCGTAGTAGTTGTAACCCACCGGGTGCAGGATGCGCAGCGGGTTGCGGTAGCGGCGGATCAGCACGCGGTCCATTTCCATCAGGTCGCAATGGGATTGGCCGTCGAAGTGCACGCGCGCGTCCAGGCCGCGGGTGAGCATGAATTCCACTTCGCAGGAGTCGTTGACCGCGATTGGGCGGTTGCTCAGCGATTGCGGGCAGATGGGCACCAGGGCGATGGCCTGCAGCGTGGGATGCAGGATGGGGCCGCCGGAGGCCAGCGAGTAGGCGGTGGAGCCGGTGGGGGTGGAGACGATCAGGCCGTCCGAACGCTGGCTGTAGACGAACTGGTTATCGATGAAGACTTCGAACTCTATCATCGAGCCCATCGCGCCGCGGCTGAACACCACGTCGTTGAAGGCCAGCGCGTTGGCCACTTCGGCGTCTTCGCGTATCACCGCGGCCTGCAGCAGGATGCGGTCTTCCGGCACGAAGTCGCCGCGCAGGATGGCGTCCACGGAGTCCAGCATCTCGTGCAGCGGGATGTCGGTCATGAAGCCCAGCCGGCCCTGGTTGATGCCGATCAGCGGCACGCGGTAGGGGGCCAGCAGCCGGGCGATGGACAGCATGGTGCCGTCGCCGCCCAGCACGATGACGATGTCGGCCAGCTTGCCCATATCGTTGCGGTCTATCAGCGCGTGCGGGCCGGCTTCCTGCTGGGTGGCGCTGTCCTTGTCGATCAGCACGGTGGCGCCGGAGGCGGACAGGTGGTCGGCCAGCTGGCGCAGGGATTCGACGATGGCGGGCTTGCTGTGCCGCGCCACCAGGCAGACGTGTTTGAACAGTCGTTCCATGGCGTTGTTTCAGTAAGGGGTGGGCGTATCGTTCAAAAAACTGTCGTCGTTGGGTTTCTTGCCGGTGGCTTCCAGCGCTTTCAGGTAGAAGCGCACCAGGTCCGCCAGAGAGTCTACACCGAGTTTGTTGAACAGGTTGGCCCTATGTACTTCTATGGTGCGCGGGGACAGGTCCAGCACCCGGGCGATTTCCTTGCTGGACATGCCGTCCGCCACCAGTTCCAGCACTTCGCGCTCGCGGCCGCTGATGCGGGCGAGCAGGCCCATCACTTCCTGGGTTTCCTCTTCCTTGCGGTGTTGCAGAATGCTCAGCCGTATGCCTTTGCGCAGGCTTTCGATCAGCCGCGCCTGGTCTATGGGCTTGGTCAGAAAGTCGATGGCGCCGGTCTGGAAGGCGCGGCGGCATTGTTCGATGTCGCCGTGGCCGGTGATGAAGACGATGGGCAGGGTCACGTTTTTGTCGATCAGCTGTTCTTGCAGCGCCAGGCCGGTGATTTGCGGCATGCGGATGTCCAGCACTAGGCAGGCGATGTCGTTGCCGCCGTAGTGGGCGAGAAACTCCATCGCGTTGGGAAAGGTGACGGTGCGCATGCCTTGCGCGGCGATCAGCATGGCCAGCGAGTCCAGCACGGCTGGGTCGTCGTCGACGATGTAGACGGTTGGCGTGGTGTTTTGCATTGTGTTTTTGACTCCTGCCGGTTACCCCGTTGACGGCGGCGCGTCCCGTTGCGGCAGTTCAATGATGAATTCCGCGCCGCCGGTTGATTTATTGCGCGCGCTCAGCTTGCCGCCGAACGCTTCTATGGCGGTCTGGCAGATGGCCAGGCCCAATCCCATGCCGCTGGCCTTGGTGCTGAAGAAGGGCGCGAAGATGCGGTCCAGCAATTCCGGCGCGATGCCGGCGCCGTTGTCGCCTATGCTCAGCCGGATCCAGCGGCCGTTCAGGCTGGTGGCGATGCTGAGCCGCCCCCAGGGGGCGACGGTTTCCATGGCGTCCAGCGCGTTGCGCATCAGGTTCAGCACCACTTGTTCCAGTTGTATGTTGTCAGCGTAGACCAATGGCAGGTCGTGGCAAATATTCTGCTCAATATGAATATCGTGGGTTTTCAGTTCGTATTCCAGCAGGTTGAGCGCATTGCCCACCACCTGGTTCAGGTCTATGGGGTTGAATTGCTGGGTTTTCTTGATCACGAACTCGCGCAGGCGCTGGATGATCTGGCCGGCGCGGCTGGCTTGGGTGACGGAGGAGTCCAGCGCGCGGCGCAGCATGGCCATGTCCGGTTCTTCGTCTTCCAGCAGGCTGAGCCCGGCCTGGCAGTAACTCATGATGGCGGACAACGGCTGGTTGATCTCGTGGGCGATGCCGGAGGCCATTTCGCCCATGGTGTTGATGCGGGCGACGCGGGCCAGCTCCATTTCGTGCTGGCGCAGCCGGGTTTCGCTGGCTTCCAGCGCCGCCAGCATGCGGCGGCGGATGGGGGCGGTGTCGCGGAAGGTCAGCACCGCGCCCATCAGCCGGCCGTCGCGGCCGGGCAGCGGGGACACCGAGCCTTCGATCAGCAGTTTTTCGCCGTCGCTGCGTATCAGGTAGCAGTTTTGCGCCAGCAGCACGGTTTCGCGGCGCTGGATGGCCTTGTGCACCGGGTCTTCTTCCACCTGGCGCGCAAATTCGTAGTTGAGCCTCACCACTTGGTGCAGCTTGCGTTGCGCGGCGTCGAGCGCCTTCAGGCCGAGCAGGGTTTCCGCCGCCGGGTTGAGGTAGCGGATGCTCAGGTCGATGTCGATGCTGATCACCGCGTCGCTGATGCCGCTGAGCGCCACCATCGCGTATTCGCGCTCGCGGTGCAGCCGGTCTTGCGCCTGTTCCTGCGCCTGGCGGTTTTGCGCCAGCAGCGCCAGGATGATCAGCAGCAGGTAGGCCGGCACCATGGAGAAGAGGGCGCTGAGCAAGAGCTCCAGCGGCGCGGTGCGGTCGAAGCTGAGCTGGCGGCGCACCGTCAGTTCGTAGGGCAGATAGGGGGTGTCCAGGCTTTTGCGGATTTCCAGCGCCGGCAGCAGCCATTGCGCCAGCCAGCCGGGCCGGTCCTGCTGTTGGTGGCGGTAGATCAGCGGGTCGTAGCCGCTGGGCGCGCTGTCTTTGCGTTGCAGCGCCACGCTGTAGCGCGTCGCCATATTGGGGGTCAGGCTGACCAGTCTGTCCAGGGACAGCACTTGCACCACCATGCCGGCGGTCTGTTCGCTGCGCACCAGCGGCACCGGGGACGGCGCTTCGGTGTTGTAGACGGCGGAGAAGAAGGCCAGGCCCTGTTTGCCGTTGTTGAGGCGCAGCACCGGGGACACCGCTTCGCCCTGGCCCATCGCGCGGTGGACGGTGGGCGCCAGCACGCTGTCGGCCAGCAGGTCCAGGCCCATTTCGCGCCAGTCGTCCGAGGCGAGGCCGGGTTCGGCCATGCTCAGCGGCAGGTAGCGCGGCCGTTTGGCCGCCAGCCGCCAGGCTTGCTGCTGGTCCCAGGCGTTGTCCTGCTGGTGCTGGTAGTCGCGGATGCGGTAGGGCTGGCCTTGCAGCTGGCTGCGCATGCGCTCGAATTCGCGGCGGTAGGCGTGGCTGACCAGCGGCTGGTAGCCGATGAAGTAGAGCTGCGGCTGTTCGCGCGCCAGCGATTCCACCAAGAGGCGGATGCGTTGTTCGCGCAGGCTGTTTTCCTGATCGACGATGTCGACCACGCTTTGTTGCAGCATCTCGCTTTCCTGCAGCCGGGTTTGCAGGCTGGAGAGAATCAGGCCGTGCACCTGCTGGTGCTCCTGATGCTGCTGGTTGAGGTCCAGCGCCACCGATTGGCCCAGCAAGAGGGCGAAGGTGAGCAGCCACAACACGGCGCAGGCCAGGCGTCCGCGCGGGGAGGCGGTGCGCAACAGGTCCAGGTGACGGGTGAGGGCGGTGCGGAATGCAGTGATGATGCTGTGCTTGTCTGCCATGGGGAGATTGGGTTCGTCCGGCGCGCAGCCAATCTGGGCATCGCCGCTACTGAGCCGGATTATAGCGGCGATGCCCGGGGCGCGCGAACCAAGCCGGGAGCTGGGCTCGCCCCTGGCAGGGTGTGGCTTATTTCTTCAAGTAAACAGAAAAATATTGCTGAAACTTGGCCAATTTTGGCGCAACCACCATTTGACAATAGGGTTCGTGGCCATGTTGATCAAAGTATTGCTGGTGATAGTCTTCGGCCGGATAAAAGGGCGCGGCGGCCTCCAGCCGGGTGACGATGGGGGCCGGGTAATCGCCGGCCCGCTCCGCCATCATGCGCTCCGCCGCCTGGCGTTGTTCCTCGTCGTGATAGAACAGCACCGACGCGTATTGCGGGCCAACGTCGTTGCCCTGGCGGTTGAGGGTGGTGGGGTCGTGCAGGGCGAAGAAGGCGCGCAGCAGGGTGTCGTAGTCTATCTGGGCGGGATCGTAGCGGATTTGCACGGCTTCCACGTGACCGCTGCGGCCGGCGCAGACTTCCTTGTAACTGGGGTGGGCGCCGGGGCCGCCGGTATAGCCGGATACGGCGCTGTGGACGCCGGCCAGGCGGTTGTAGGCGCTTTCTATGCACCAGAAGCAGCCGCCGGCGAAGGTTGCGGTTTTCATGTCGGACTCCATTGACGGGGTGGGTGTGTATGAGTCGCGCCGGGGCGGGCGATCTGTCCCTCGGCGCCGAAGATTTGCCAGGCCAGGCGCACGGTTTCGGTCTGGATCGCCACGGTGTCTTCTATGGGCACCGCGTAGCCGCCGCCCATGACCACGGCGACGGCGGCCTTGGACTGGCGACAGGCTTTCAGCACCATGCGGTCGCGCGCGGCCAGGCCGTCCCGGCTCAGCGCCAGCTTGCCCAGGCGGTCGCCGGCGTAGGGATCGGCGCCGGCCAGGTAGAAGACCAGGTCCGGATCGGCGGCGAACAGGCGCGGCAGGTGTTCGGCCAGGGCGGCGAGATAGGTCTGGTCGCCGGTTCCGTCCGGCAGTTCGATGTCCAGATCGCCAGCTTCGCGGCGGAAGGGGAAATTGCCGGCGCCGTGCATGGAGAAGGTGAAGATGCGCGCGTCGCCGCGGGTGATGGCGGCGGTGCCGTCGCCCTGGTGCACGTCCAGGTCCAGCACCAGCGCGCGGCGGGCCAGGCCTTCGTCCAGCATCAGCCGCGCGGCCACGGCGATATCGTTGAACACGCAAAACCCGCTGCCCATCGCGCGGCCGGCGTGGTGGGTGCCGCCGGCCAGGTTGACGCCGCAGCCGCGCGTCAGCGCCCAGCGGGCGGCGGCGATGGTGGCGCCCACCGAGCGGCGGCTGCGTTCCAGCAGCTGCGGGCTCCAGGGCAGGCCGATCTCGCGCTGCTCGGCGGCGCTGAGCGCGCCGTTGAACACCTTGTCCAGGTAGGCGTCGTCGTGGGCCAGCGCCAGCTCGTAGCGGCTGGCCGCCGGCGCGGCGTCCATTGCCTCGGCGGCGAAGCCGGCCACCGCCTGCGCCAGCAAGGCGTACTTCTGCGCCGGGAAACGGTGTCCGGGCGGCAGCGGCAGCGGGAACTGATCGGTGCGGAAAATGCGCATCGCGGCGCTCAGAAGGCCTTGACCAGGGCGAAGCGCGGCAGGGTCTGGCCCTCGTGCGCGACGCTTTCCTCGAACATGCCGGCCGGGCGCGCCCACAGGCCGAACTCGCCGTAGAGCGCGCGGTACATCACCAGCAGTTCGCCGGTTTCGGAGTGGGTGGCGGTGCCCAGCACTTCATAGAGCGGGCCTTTGTAATGGCGATAAATGCCGGGAGCGATTTTCATGGGGCCTCCTTGGGTTTACGGCAGATGGGAGAGGGCGTCGGCCATCAGCTGGAACAGGCCGTCGGCGTCCACCTCGGTCAGGTAGAGCGCGTTGGGCGCGCGGCCAGATTCGCCGTGCCAGTCCACCACGGTGGCGCCGGTGGTGTAGTGGCCGGCCAGTTCCACCACCACGTTGACTTCGCGGCCGCGGAACAGCTCGGGGCGCAGCAGATAGGCGATCACGCAGGGGTCGTGCACCGGCGCGCCGTCCTGGCCCAGCTTTTGCACATCGTAGCGCTCCAGCGAAGTCAGCAGCGCGGCCGCCAGTGGGCCGCAGCGGTTGGGCAGGCCGCGCAGCCATTCCACGCGCGCCGGCGTGGTCGTGGCCTGGTGGGTGACGTCCAGCGGCAAGATCACGATGGGCGCGCCGCAGCGCAGCACGATGTCGGCCGCGTGCGGGTCGGTGTGGATGTTGAACTCCGCCGCCGGAGTCATATTGCCGCCGGCGAAATAGCCGCCGCCCATCAGCACGATGCGGCCGATGCGCGCGGCGATGTCCGGCGCGCGGCGCAAGGCCAGCGCGATATTGCTCAGCGGGCCCACCGGGCACAGGGTGACGCTGCCGGCCGGTTCGCGGCGCAGGGTATCCACGATGAAGTCCACCGCGTGTTCGGCGCGCACCGGCATGGCGGGCTCGTGCAGCGGCGCGCCGTCCAGGCCGCTGGCGCCGTGCACGTGTTCGGCGCCCTGGTAGGGCTGGACCAGCGGTCGGTCGGCGCCGGCGTAGACCGGCACGTCGCCGCGGCCGGCCCATTCGCAGACGATGCGGGCGTTGCGGGTGGTCAGTTCCACGCCCACGTTGCCGGCCACCGTGGTCAGGCCGAGCAGCTCGATGTCGGCGCTTGCGCCCAGCAGGAACAGGATGGCGACCGCGTCGTCGAGGCCAGGGTCCGTGTCGAAGATGACGCGATGCTGTTTCATGTCGGCTCCATTGGGCAATGTCATCAAGGGGGCGAAGGATGCCGCAGCGCTTGGCGGCGCGTCAAGGCGAGCTCCGGCGCGCCCGGCTTATCCGGGGCTCCATTCATAGACCCGGAATTCGCTATCCAGTTTAAATCCTGATTGTTCGTACAGCCGCTGCGCGTTCAGATTGCCGTGCGCGGTTTGCAGCGTGAGGCCGCCGCCCAGCGCGGCGACATGGGCCTGGCAACGCTCCAGCAATACGCGGCCGACGCCGCCGCCGCGGCAGGCCGGCGATACGAACAAGTCGTGCAGTAGCCAGTGCGGGCGCAGGGCGAGCGAGGAGAAGCCGGGATAGAGCAGGGCGAAGCCTTGGACGCCGGCGGCGTCTTCCGCCAGGAAGACCACCGCTTCGCCCGTGCTCAGCCGCTGTTCCAGGAAGGCGGCGCAGGCTTCCGCCGGCTGCGCGACCTGATAGAAATCGAGGTAGGCCAGAAACAAGGGCAGCCAGCAGCGGACGGATTCCGCGCCGGCCTGGCGGATGGCGATTTGCATTGAATGCCTTTCCCCGCTTTGCGGTACAATATTCGCCTTTTTTCCGGCGATGTTTGCAATGAAATTGGTTCTTGCCCCGATGGAGGGCCTGGTGGACGAGGCGATGCGCGATGTGCTGACCCGGGTGGGCGGCATTGATCTGTGCGTGACCGAGTTCGTCCGCGTCACCTCGGCGCTCCTGCCCACCCGCACTTTCATGCGGCTGGCCCCGGAGCTGGCGCGCGGCGGCAAGACCCGCGCCGGCGTCACGGTGCGGGTGCAGTTGCTGGGTTCGGACCCGGCCTGTCTGGCCGAGAACGCCGCCAAGGCCGCCAGCCTGGGCGCACCGGGCATAGACCTGAATTTCGGCTGTCCGGCGCCCACTGTCAACCGCCATCGCGGCGGCGCCGTCCTGCTCAACGATCCCGAGCTGCTGTTCCAGATCGTCCAGGCGGTGCGCGCGGCGGTGCCGGCCGAAATACCGGTCACCGCCAAAATGCGGCTGGGCTATGAAGACAAAAGCCGGGCCTTGGAATGCGCGCGGGCGCTGGAAGCCGGCGGCGCGCAGGAACTGGCGGTGCACGGCCGCACCAAGGTGGAGGGCTACCGGCCGCCGGCGCATTGGGACTGGATCGCCCGCATCCGCGAGAGTGTGGCGGTGCCGGTGGTGGCCAACGGCGAGGTGTGGACGCTGGACGATTACCGCGCCATCCGCGAGCAAAGCGGCTGCGACACGGTGATGATAGGCCGCGGCCTGGTGGCCTGCCCGGACCTGGCGCTGCGCATCAAGCGCGGGGACGGCGCCGAAGCCATGCCCTGGAGCGAGATGCAGCCCTGGGTGCTGGACCTGTTTCTGCAGTGCCGCGTCCAGTCCGAGGACGGACGCTACCCGGTGGCGCGCACCAAGCAATGGCTGGGGCAGCTCAAGCGCACCTGGCCCGAGGCCGGCGTCTTGTTCGAGCGCATCCGTAGGCTGACCACGCCGGACGATGTGGAACCTGTACTGCGAGACATGCTTGCTAAGTAAATGTACTCATATCTAAATGCTATGGGAATGTGTAGCATTCAATTGCGCGCTGCACTGGTATAGCAGGGCGCTGTGATTCCGGCGGCTCCCCAGCTCCGGCGATTACACTTCCCCGATACCTTGCAGCCCTCCCTACACGGGAGGGATTTTTTTTATCCGCCGCGATGGACTATCAATGAAAAGCGGCCGGCCTGTTGTTTCCCCCTCTTCCCTGCCGTAGTGGCGCCGCCATCGGCGGTTTCCCATCAAAGATTTCATCGCGGAGGCGGCATGGATACGGCCCCGACGGTTAGCTGGCTGGAAAAGCTGATCCCTCAGGCGTGGCACGACAGTCTGACGCTGTTCGTGGCGCTGACGGCCGCCTGCGCCGCCTTGCTCTATCTGCTGCGGCCGGAAGCCCGCAAGTCGACGCTGCGTTCGCTGCTGGCCGCCGCCGTTGCGCTGGTGGTGATCAATCTGGGCCCGCAGGGCGATCAGGCGGTGGCGGAGTGGATCAAACAGGTGGCCATCATCGTGCTGGGCCTGGCGCTGATCCGGCTGTGGGCGATGATGTTGATGCGCTTGTTCCTGCCCTTGCTGCGCCTGCATCCGCCGCGCATTCTGGAAGACATCCTGCTGGTGCTGGGCTGCGTGGGCTGGGGCTTGGTGCTCTTGCGCCTGGCCGGCCTGGACCTGAGCCACATCGTCACCACCTCGGCGGTGATCACCGGCGTGCTGGCGTTTTCCATGCAGGACACGCTGGGCAATATCCTGGCCGGTCTGTCGCTGCAACTGGATAATTCGGTGGAGGTGGGGGACTGGATCAAGTCCGGCGAGCTGTCCGGCCGGGTGGTGGAAATCAATTGGCGCGCCACCCTGGTGGAAACCCGCAACTGGGAAACCGTGGTGATTCCCAACAGCCAGCTGATGAAGGGGCAGTTCGCCATCCTGGGCAAGCACCAGGGCGGCCCGCTGCAATGGCGGCGCTGGGTGTGGTTCAACATCAACTGGGACACGCTGCCCAATCAGATCATCACCGTGGTGGAGCGCTCCTTGCGCGAGGCGCAACTGCCCGGCGTGGCCTTGTCGCCGGAGCCCAACTGTATTTTGATGGGCTTCGAGAACGGCTACAGCAAGTACGCGGTGCGTTACTGGCTGACGGATCTCGCCGCCGACGATCTGACCGATTCCGTGGTGCGCACCCATATCGACGCCGCCTTGCGCCGCCATAATCTGAAAATGTCCTCGCCGCACTACAATGTGCTGACCATCAAGGACAATGAAAAGTATATGGAAGCGCGGATGAAGAAGCACCTGGAGGAGAGGGTGCAGGCGCTGCGCAAGGTGGAGCTGCTGACCAGCCTCAACGACGAGGAAATGGTGGTGTTGGCCGATCAGCTCAAGTTCACGCCCTTCGTCACCGGCGACATCATCATGCATCAGGGCGCGGTCGCGCATTGGCTCTACATCATGCTCAGCGGCGAGGTGGAGGTGTGGGTGAACCTGCCGGACGGCAGCCGCAAACTGGTGGACGTGCTGGAGGGCGGCAACTTCTTCGGCGAAATGGGCTTGATGACCGGCGAGGCGCGCAGCGGCACCGTGATCGCGCGTTCCAATGTGGAGTGCCTGCGGCTGGACAAGGAGTCCTTCCAGTCCATTCTGAGTTCGCGCAAGGAGTTGGCCGAGGCGATCTCGTCGATTCTGGCGGAACGCCTGGCCGAGCGCACCCGCAAGCTGCCGCAGGATTGGCAGGAGGGCCACGGCTCGCCGCAGCGGGCGGAATTGGTGGACAAGATCCGGCGTTTCTTCGGCCTGGCCAAGCACTGATCCATTACGGGCTTGGGCCAGGTTTTCCTCAAAACCTGTTTACGATCTGCTGCGCGTCGTGGGACGTCACACGGTGAGTACCGCTTCGAAATGCTCATGTACCGCTTGACCATTCCGCTTTCTCAGCCGCAACGCCTTGTCTCACCTTAGCTCGCGAGATCGTAAACACGTTCTGACTCAATCCAGCGGGTGGAAGTGCTTGAGGATGCTGGAGAAGTCCAGTTTGCCGAAGCCGGCCTGCGCGTGTTCCTCATACAGATTGCGGGCCAGCGATCCCAGCGGATTGGCCGCGTGGCTGTGCAGCGCGGTTTCCTCGGCCAGGCCCAGGTCTTTCAGCATCAGTTCGGTCATGAAGCCGCCGCTGTAGCCGCGGCTGGCCGGCGCGTTCTCCATCACGCCGGGCCAGGGGTTGTACAGCTCGGTGGCCCAGTTGCGGCCGGAGCTCTGGCTGATGATGTCGGACAGCACCTTGGGGTCCAGCCCGTTCTTCACGCCCAGCGCCAGCGCCTCCGCGGTGCCGGCCATCAGGATGCCCAGCAGCATATTGTTGCAGATCTTGGCGGTCTGGCCGGCGCCGGCGGCGCCGGCGTGGAAAATGTTCTTGCCCATGGCTTGCAGCAGAGGCCGCGCCCGTTCCAGCTCGGCGGCGGCGCCGCCGACGATGAAGGTCAAGGTGCCGGCGGCGGCGCCGGCGGTGCCGCCGGACACCGGCGCGTCCAGCATCTTGAGGCCGGCGGCGTCGGCCGCGGCGGCCACCTTGCGCGCGGTGGCGGCGTCTATGGTGCTGCAATCGATGACCAGGGCGCCGGCCGGCAGTTGCGCGAACAGGCCGGACTCGCCCAGGTACAAGCCTTCCACGTGGCGGCCGGCCGGCAGCATGGAAATCACCGCGTCGGCGCCGCGGACGGCGTCGGCGGCGCTGGCGGCCGCGCGCGCGCCGGCGGCGACCAGCTTGGCCAGCGCGTCGGCGGACAGGTCGAACACGTTCAACTTATAACCCTGCTTCAGCAGGTTGGCGGCCATGGGGCCGCCCATATTGCCCAAGCCGATGAAGGCGATGGTTTGCATCTTCTCTCTCCTCGATTGTTATTGGAGCGCGGCCAGCGGGTGGTCGGCCTCCGTCCACGGCGAATCGAAATGACTGTCCACCCAGCCCGGCGGAATATCGCCCAGCTCGCGGCAATGCCATTGCGGCGCGCGGTCCTTGTCCACCAGCAGCGCGCGCACGCCTTCGCGGAAGTCCGGCTTGGCGCAGAAGTTGACCGACAGCGCCAGCTCCATGCGCAGGACCTCGGCCAGGGACAGGTGTTTGGCGCGCTGGAAGATTTCCCAGCAGACGGCGGCGGACGTCGGGCAGCCGTGAGCGAAGCTCTTGGCGGCGCCGGCCAGCCACGGGTCTTCAAAGGCGGTGTCGCGCAGCGCGGCGGCCACCGCTTCCAGGCTGCCGCGGTTCATCAACTGATGCACCGCCAGCAGATTGCGGCCGGCGTTGGCCTCCGGCAGCGCCACGTCGCGCTCCATCTCGTTGAGCAGGGCGCTGACCAGGCCGTGGTGGCGTTCCGCCGGCTGCTCCCAGGCCAGATCGCGCAGCGCGGTCAGCAGCGGGGTCTGGCCGTCGGCCGGCAGCACATGGTCGGCCAGATTGCACAGCAAGGCGTCGCCGGCGTTGAGCGGCGCGCCGGTCAGGCCCAGGAACAGGCCGAGCTTGGCCGGCATCCGTTGCAGGAACCAGCTGCCGGCCACGTCCGGGTACAGGCCTATGGTGATTTCCGGCATCGCGATGCGGGTGGCCGGGGTGGCCACGCGGTGGCTGGCGCCGGCCATCAGGCCCAGGCCGCCGCCCATGACGATGCCGCCGCCCCATACGATCAGCGGCTTGCGGTAGCGGTGGATGCGGTAGTCGAGCCGGTATTCCTCGCTGAAGAAGGCGACGGCGTGCGGGTTGGGATAGGCCTCGCCGTCTTCCAGCAGCGCGGCGCGCAGCGAGCGCACGTCGCCGCCGGCGCAGAAGGCCTTGTCGCCGGAGCCGCGCAGCAGCACGGCCACCACGGCGTCGTCGTTCTCCCAGGCGCTCAAGCGCGCGTCCAGCAGCCGTATCATGTCCAGCGTCAGCGCGTTCAGCGATTTTTCCGCGTTCAGCGTGGCGATGGCGATGCGCTGGCCGCCGCGGACCGGCAGTTCTTCAAACAGTACCAGGTTGGACATGGCGGATTCGTCCTTGGGTGAGGGTCAGGCGTTCTTCCATTGCGGCGCGCGCTTTTCCAGGAAGGCGCGGGTGCCTTCGCCCTGGTCCTGGGTGTCGAACAGCTTGATGAAGCCTTCGCGCTCGTGGATCAGATTGTGCGCCGGCGGCTGCAGCCGCGCGCGCTGCACCAGTTGCTTGCACACCGCCACCGAGGACGGCGACTGGTGCGCGGCTTGTTCCGCCAGCTTGAGCGCGGCGTCCAGCGCCTGGCCCTTGGCCACCACTTCTTCCACCAGGCCGATGCGCTCGGCGGTGCGCGCGTCGATGCGCTCGCCGCACAGAATCATGCGTTTGGCCCAGCCTTCGCCCACCAGCCAGGGCAGGTTCTGGGTGCCGCCGGCGCAGGGCAGCAGGCCGACGCCGGCTTCCGGCAGCGCCATTTGCGCCTGTTCTTCGGCGATGCGGATGTCGCAGGCCAGCGCGCACTCCAGGCCGCCGCCCATCGCATAGCCGTTGACGGCGGCGATGCTGACGCCGCGGAAGGCGGACAAGGCCTCGAAGGCCTCGCCGAACAGCATGGTCATCTCGGTGGCCACCTTTTTGTCGCCGTCGGCGAACAGCTTGAGGTCGGCGCCGGCGGAGAAGAACTTCTCGCCCTGGCCGGTGATCACCAGCGCGTAGATGTCGCGGTCGGCGTTCAGGTCCGCCACCAGCCGCTTCAGTGCGCTCAGGCTGTCGCGGTTCCAGGTGTTGGCCGGCGGATTGTCTATGGTGATCACGGCGGTGTGGCCGCGTTTTTCCACGTTCAGGTGGGCGTAGTGGTTCATAGCGTATGCCTTTATGGATTCGGTGTGGATGAGAGAGGCAGGAAAACCCCGCGGCGAGCCGGCGCAACGCAGCATCAGGGATATTCCCGGCTTCGCTCAGCGCAGGGTTTCCAGCGCGCCGTCCTGCAACAGCTTGCGCGCCACGATCATCCGCATCACTTCATTGGTGCCTTCCAGAATCTGGTGCACGCGCAGGTCGCGCACATGGCGTTCCAGCGGGAAGTCCTTCAGATAGCCGTAGCCGCCGAACAGTTGCAGCGCGTTGTTGGCCACATTGAAACTCAAATCGGTGGCCAGCCGCTTTGCCATGGCGCAATAAGCGCCTGCGTCCGGGCTGGCCTGGTCCAGTTTCCACGCCGCCAGCCGCACCATCTGCCGCGCGGCCACCAGCTCGGTCAGCATGTCCGCCAGCCGGAACTGCACGCTTTGCAGCTCGGCCAGCGGCTGGCCGAATTGCTGGCGTTCCTGCACATAGCGCTGGGCGGCGGCCAGCGCGGCCTGGGCGGTGCCCACCGCGCAGGTGGCGATATTGATGCGGCCGCCGTCCAGGCCCTTCATCGCGAAGGTGAAGCCCTGGCCTTCCTCGCCCAGCCGGTTGGCGGCCGGGATTTCCACATTGTCGAAGGTGATGGCGCGGGTGGGCTGGCTGTTCCAGCCCATTTTTTTCTCTTTCTTGCCGTATTGCACGCCGGGCGCGTCCGCCGGCACCACGAAGGCGGACACGCCCTTGGGGCCGGGGCCGCCGGTGCGCGCCATCACCACCAGCACCTGGGTGCTGCCGGCGCCGGAGATGAACATCTTGGAACCGTTGAGCACGTAGTGCTCGCCCTTGCGCTCGGCGCGGGTCTTCAGCGAGGCGGCGTCGGAGCCGGCGCCGGGCTCGGTCAGGCAGTAGCTGCCCAGCAGCTCGCCGCTGACCATGCGCGGCACCCAGCGCTCGGCCAGTTCCGGGCTGCCGAAGCTGGCTATCATCCAGCTGACCATATTGTGGATGGTCAGATAGGCGGCGGTGGAGGTGCAGCCGGCGGCCAGTTCTTCAAAGACGATGGCGGAGTCCTGCCGCGACAGGCCCAGGCCGCCGTAGGCTTCCGGCGTGTACAGGCCGAGAAAGCCCATCTCGCCGCTGCGGCGGATCACCTCCAGCGGGAAGGTTTCCTCTTCGTCCCATTCCGCGGCGCGCGGCGCGAGCTCGCTGGCGGCGAAGTCGCGGGCGCTGTCCTGAAAGGCGATTTGTTCTTCGGTCAGTGCGAAATCCATGGCGGGCTCCCGGTCAGCGCAGCGAAATGGTGGTGTTGACCTTGCCGCCGCTGGCGGCGTCGTCGAACCAGCGGCTGGTGACGGTCTTGGTCTGGGTGTAGAACAGCACGACCTGTTTGCCGTAAGGACCGAGGTCGCCCAGCTTGGAGCCGCGCGAGCCGGTGAAGCTGAACAGCGGCACCGGCACCGGGATGGGCACGTTGATGCCCACCTGGCCGACGTCGATCTCTTCCTGGAATTTGCGCGCCGCCGCGCCGCTCTGGGTGAACACCGCGGTGCCGTTGCCGTTGGGGTTGGCGTTGACGATGGCGATGGCGTCGTCCAGCGAATCCGCCGCCATCAGACACAGCACCGGGCCGAAGACTTCCTGGTGGTAGACGCTCATTTCCGGTTTGACGCCGGAGAAGATGGTGGGGCCGACGAAGTTGCCGCGCTCGTAGCCGGCCACCTGGATGTCGCGGCCGTCCAGCTCCAGGCGCGCGCCTTCTTCCACGCCGCGGGCGATCAGGCCGGCCACGCGTTCGCGGGCGGCGCAGGAGATCAGTGGGCCCAGGTCCGGGTTGTCCTTGCCGGCGCCCACGCTCAGGCCGCGCGCCTTGGCCACCAGCTCCGGAATCCACTGCTGGGCCTCGCCCACCAGCACCGCCACCGACAGCGCCATGCAGCGCTGGCCGGCGGCGCCGAAAGCGGCTCCGGTCAACTGGTTCAGCGCCTGTTCCTTATTGGCGTCCGGCAGCACGATGGCGTGGTTCTTGGCGCCCATCATGCACTGGGTGCGCTTGCCGTTGAGGCTGGCGCGCTGGTGCACATGGGTGCCTACCTTAGTGGAGCCGACGAAGGACACCGCCTTGATGTCGCGGTGGTCGCACAGCGCGTTGACCACCTGTTCGCCGCCGTGCACCACATTGAGCACGCCGGGCGGGATGCCGGCTTCCAGCGCCAGCTCCACCAGGCGCATGGTCACCATCGGGTCTTGTTCCGACGGTTTGAGCACAAAGGTGTTGCCGGTGGCGATGGCCATCGGGAACATCCACAGCGGAATCATCGCCGGGAAGTTGAACGGGGTGATGCCGGCGCAGACGCCCAGCGGCTGCAGCACGGTATAGGTGTCGACGCCGCCGGCGACGTTCTCCGCGTATTCGCCCAGTTGCAGATTGCCGATGGCGGACGCGTGCTCCACCACTTCCAGGCCGCGGAAGATGTCGCCCTCTGCGTCGGCCAGGGTCTTGCCTTGCTCGGCGGTCAGCAGCGCCGCCAGCTCCTTCATGTGCTCGCGGATCAGCTGCTGGTATTTCAGGAAGATGCGAGCGCGCGCGCCGATGGCGGTTTTCTTCCAGCCGGCGAAGGCGGTCTTGGCGGCGCTGACGGCGGCGTCGACTTCGTCCTGGGTGGCCATCGGCACCCGCGCCAGCACTTCCTGAGTGGCCGGGTTGACGATGTCACGCCATTCGGCGCTGCGGGATTCGACGAATTCGCCGCCGATCAGCAATTTGATGGTGGGGACTGCCTGGGTCATGGTGCTGCCTCCGTCTGATCTTGAATAAAGCCCGTTGCCGGCGGCGCCGGCTCAGGCGTAGCTGTAAAAGCCCTTGCCGCTCTTGCGGCCCAGGTGGCCGGCCTGCACCAGTTGGGCCAGCAGCGGGCAGGCGCGGTATTTGCTGTCGCGGAATTCGGTGTAGAGGATGTCCATGATGGACAGGCAGGTGTCCAGGCCGATCAGGTCCGCCAAGGCCAGCGGGCCGATGGGGTGGTTCATGCCCAGCTTCATCACGGTGTCGATGTCCTCGGCGCTGGCCAGGTTTTCGTGCAGCGTGAAGGCGGCCTCGTTGATCATCGGCATCAGCACCCGGTTGGAAACGAAGCCGGCGGCGTCCTTGACCGTGACCGGGGTCTTGCCCAGCGCCTGGCTCAATTCGTAGACCAGCCGGTAGGCGGCGTCGCCGGTTTGCAGCGCGCGGATGATTTCCACCAGCTGCATCACCGGCACCGGGTTCATGAAATGCATGCCCACCACGCGCTCCGGCTGGCTGACCCAGCTGGCGATGCGGGTCAGTGAAATCGACGAGGTGTTGGACGCCAGCACCGCGTCCGGGCGCACCACGGCGGCCAGTTCGCGGAAGATGCTTTCCTTGACCGCGGCGTTCTCGGTGGCGGCTTCCACTACCAGGTCGCGGTCGGCCAGATCAGCCAGGTGGATGGTGGTCTGGATGCGGGCGAGAATGGCGGGGACGTCGGCCTCGGCTAGCTGGTCCTTTTTCACCAGGCGCGCCAGGCTGGAGGCGACGGCGGCCAGGCCCTTGTCCAGCGCGGCCTGGCTGACGTCGGCCAGGCGCACGTCGTAACCGTGGCTGGCGAAGACCTGGGCGATGCCGTTGCCCATGGTGCCGGCGCCCACTACTGCGATTTTGGCTTGCATGTTGTTTCCTCGACTATTTGCTCTATGCTGTATTCAAGATAGCTTGACGTTTACGTTAACGTCAATAAACAATGACAAGCGCAACGGCGAATGTTGCGCGAATGGTCCGGCGGCGCCGGGGAGGCGGGAGAGGAAGATGGCGGAGCAGACCTACAGCATTACCGAATTGGCGCAGGAGTTCGACGTGACCACGCGCACCATCCGCTTTTACGAAGACCAGCAATTGCTGGAGCCGCTGCGGGCGGGGCAGCGCCGCATCTACAGCCGGCGCGACCGGGTGCGGCTGATGCTGATTCTGCGCGGCAAGCGCATCGGCCTGTCCCTGCAGGAAATCCGCGAGCTGTTCGCGCTCTACGACGCGGCCAGCGACGACGCGCCGCAGCTGCATGAATTCATCCGCATCCTGCAACGCAAGGAACAGCAGCTGCTGGAGCAGATGGAAGACATCAAGGTGGTATTGAGCGAAATTTCCCAATTGCGGCATCAGTGCGAGAAAACGCTGGACAAGCGCGGCGCGGATGCCCGGCAATCGACTTGAGGAGTGAGCAATGCAACAGCAAGACATCGTGATCGTGGGCATGGCGCGCACCGCCATGGGCGGCTTCCAGGGCGCTTTGGCGGCCAAGACGGCGGCGGAGCTGGGCGCGACGGCGATCCAGGCCGCGGTGGAGCGCGCCGGCGTGCCGGCGGCGGACATCGACGAAGCCATCATCGGCTGCGTGCTGCCGGCCGGCCAGGGCCAGGCGCCGGCGCGTCAGGCGGCGCTGGGCGCGGGCCTGCCGCTGGCGGTGAACTGCACCACGGTCAACAAGATGTGCGGCTCCGGCATGAAGGCGGCGATGCTGGCCCATGATCTCTTGCGCGCCGGCAGCGCGCGGGTGATGGTGGCCGGCGGCATGGAGAGCATGAGCAACGCGCCCTATCTGATGACCAAGGCGCGGGCCGGCCTGCGCCTGGGCCATGGCGAAATCAAGGACCATATGTTCCTGGACGGCCTGGAGGACGCTTACGACAAGGGCAAGCTGATGGGGGTGTTCGCCGAATGGTGCGCGGAGAAGTACGGCTTCAGCCGCGAGGCCCAGGACGCCTTCGCCATCGCCTCGCTGAACCGCGCCCAGGCAGCCATCCGCGACGGCCTGTTCCGCGACGAGATCGCGCCGGTGACGGTCAGCGGCCGCGGCGGCGAGCAGGTGGTGGACACCGACGAGCAGCCCTTGAAGGCCAATGTCGACAAGATTCCGACGCTGAAACCGGCGTTCAAGAAGGACGGCACGGTGACGCCGGCCAACGCCAGCTCCATTTCCGACGGCGCCGCCGCGCTGGTGTTGATGACGGCGGAGGAGGCGGCGCGCCGCGGCCTGCGCCCGCTGGCCCGCATCGTCGGCCACGCCACCCATGCCCAGGAGCCGGGCTGGTTCACCACCGCGCCGGTGGAGGCGATCCGCAAGCTGCTGGCCCAGGCGGGCTGGAGCGCCGGCGACGTCGATCTCTACGAGATCAACGAAGCTTTCGCCGTGGTGACCATGGCGGCGATGCAGGACTTGGGCCTGCCGCACGACAAGGTCAACGTCCACGGCGGCGCTTGCGCGCTGGGCCACCCCATCGGCGCCTCCGGCGCGCGCATCATCATCACCTTGCTGTCGGCGCTGCGTCAGCGCGGCGGCAAGCGCGGCGTGGCCAGCCTGTGCATAGGCGGCGGCGAGGCGACGGCGATGGCGCTGGAGTTGCTGTAAGAGTTTTTCAGGCGGCGAAGCTTGATTGGGCCTAGCCCTCGGCCCACCAGCCCGGCCGGCCGCCGCGCAGCACGCCGCGCACCGGCTTGCGGCGGGCGATCAGCTCGGCGGAGCAACAGGCGTCCACCAGGGTCAGATCGGCGGCGTCGCCGACTTGCGGCCACACGCGGCGGCCGGCGTCGTCCAGCGGCGTCAGGCCGCGGCTGATGTGGCGCAAGGCGCGGCTCAGCGAGTATTCATCGTTCCAGCCGTGGCGCTCGCCCAGACGGCTGGCGCGCTCGACGATGCTGCCGCTGTTGTAGGGCGTCCAGTGGTCGTTGATATTGTCGTTGCCCAGGCTGAGCGGAATGCCGTGCGCGGCCAGGACGCGCGGCGGCGGCATCGGCACGTCGATGGGCGCCGCCGACACGATGGCGATGCCGCTGGCGGCCAGCGCCGCGCACACCTGGTCCAGCCGGGCCGGTTCCAGTTCCCCCAGACAGTAAGCGTGGCTGACGCTGACCAGGCCGGCCAGGCCGGCTGATTCGCTCAGCCGCGCCAGTCGTTCCAGCGTATAGGCGCCCAGCTCGCCGCGCTCGTGCAGATGCAGGTCCACCGGCGCGCCGTGCTTGACCGCCAGCTCCAGCGTGGCGTGGAGCGAGCGTTCGATGTCGCCGTCCACGCTGGCCGGGTCCAGCCCGCCCACCACATTGAAACCGGAGGCCAGCGCCTGGTCCATCAGCTTGAGGGTGCCGCCGGAGAGCAGGCCGTGCTGAGGGAAGGCGACCAGCTCGTAATCCAGCCAATGCTTGCGGCTGTCCAGCGCCAGACGCACTTGCTCCATGGTGGCGAGACCGGCCACCGGGTCCACATTGCAATGCACGCGGGCGAAGGCGACGCCGTCGGCGGCGATCAGATCCAGCAGCGCTTCGGCGCGGCGCCGGGTGTCCGGCAGGAAATCCAGCAGGAAACCTTGTTCCTCGCGGATGCGCTCCGCCACGCTGACGAAGGGGGTGGCGGCGCGCCAAGGCCCGCCGTAATGGCCTTTGTCCAGGTGGATGTGCATGTCGGCGAAGGCCGGCAGCGCCAGCCAGCCGCGCGCGTCCCGGCGCGGCCGCCCGTCTTCCGGGACGGCGTCGAAGCGCAGTTCGGCGATGCGGCCGTCGGCGATCAGCAAATGGGCGCGGCGGGTGGCGGTGGCGACGATCTGGCCGGCGGCGTCGCGTTCGAAGCCGTCTTCCAGCAATAAGGGGCCAAGCCAGTAGGCGGGTAGGGCGGTCATGCGCGGTGTCCTTGCGGTGGCGGTGTCGCGCGGCGCGCGCGCGACAATGGATTTTTTATCGCTAAGCACAGAAGGGATTGCACTTTATTACGTTCGAATAATTGCGTTAGCATGGTTCGACAAACCAACTCTAAGAGAATTCTGCGATGAAGCTTACCTTGATCTCGCTGGCTTTTGTCGCCGCCAGCCTGGCCTTGCCGGCGCAGGCGGCCTCCGCGCCGGTTGACGGCCACGCCTTGCCGCCCGGCATCGCCTGGCTGCAGGGCGATGTGCCGGCGGCCTTCGCCAAGGCCAAGTCGGAAAACAAGCCGCTGTTCCTGTACTGGGGCGCGGTATGGTGCCCGCCGTGCAATCAGGTCAAGGCCACCATTTTCAACCGCCAGGACTTCATCGCCCGCACCCGCCAGTTCGTGCCGGTCTACCTGGACGGGGACAGCCCGGACGCGCAAAAACTGGGCAGCGAGTTCAAAGTGCGCGGCTACCCGACCATGATTCTGTTCCGGCCGGACGGCGCCGAGATCACCCGCCTGCCGGGCGAGGTGGACCCGGAGCGCTATCTGCGCACGCTGGAGCTGGGGCTGGTGGCGGCGCGGCCGGTGAAAGCGCTGCTGCAGGCGGCCTTGGCCGGGGACAAGCTGGCGGACGGCGATTGGCAATTGCTGGCGGATTATTCCTGGGACACCGATCAGGCGCAGATCGTGCCGGAGAAACAGGTGGCGGCGACGCTGGCGGGTTTGGCGGACAAGGCGCCGGCGCAGCCGGCGGCCACCGCGCTGCGGCTGAAGCTGAAAGCGCTGGCCGCGGCTGCCGGCGAGGATGCTCCGGCGCCGGACCGCGCAGCGGGGCTAGCCGTCGCGCGCGCCGCCTTGGCGCAGCCGCGCGCCAACGCCGACATCCTGATCAATAGCGCCGCCGACATCGTCAAGGCGCTGAGCGCGGACGGGGCGGAGCGTCAGGTCTTGGCGGCGCAGTGGAACGTCGCGCTGGAAAAACTGGCCGCGGACGCAGGCTTGTCCACCGCGGACCGCCTGGGGGCCTTGTCGTCGCGGCTGGCGCTGGCGCGCCTGAACCAGCCCAAGGGCGAGCTGCCGCGATCCTTGCGCGAGGAAGTCAAACAGCGGGTGGCGGCCGCGGACAAGGCCACCGGCAATCCTTACGAACGCCAGGCGGTGATCACCGCCGGCGCCGACCTGCTGACGCAAGCCGGCTGGCTGGACGAATCCGACGCGCTGCTGAAGGCGGAACTGAGCCGCTCCCACGCGCCGTACTACCACATGCTGATCCTGGCCTCCAACGCCAAGCAGCGCGGCGACAAGGCCGCGGCGCTGGACTGGTACCGGCAGGCTTACGAAGCGGCCAACGGCCCGGCCACGCGGCTGCAATGGGGCGTCAGCTATCTGAGCGGGGCGATTGAACTGGCGCCGGGAGACGAGAAACGGATAGAGAGCACCGCCAGCGCCATTTTCAAGGAGGCGGGCGGCACGCCCAGCGCCTTCTACGAGCGCAACCGGCGCTCGCTGGAAAAAGCGGTGAACCGGCTTAAAGCCTGGGGCCGGCAGCAACAGCAGGCGGCGGCGCTGGCGCGGCTGGCCGGGCAGCTGGATGAGGTGTGCGCCAAGTTGCCGGCCGGCGATCCGCAAAAGCCGGTGTGCGAGGGCCTGGCGCAGTCCGCTCGCTCTTGAGTCAACCGGCGGCGGGCAGCGCCGACAGCATCACCTTGTCGCGACCGTGATGCTTGGCCTGGTAGAGCATGGCGTCGGCCTCGCAGAACAGGCTTTCCAGCGAGGCGTGGCTGCTGTTCAGACAGGCCACGCCCAGGCTGGCGGTGAAACGCAGCCGCGCGCCGGCGTCCGGCAGCGGCAGTTCGATGCGGGCGATGGCGGCGCGCAAGCGCTCCGCCACCTGCGCCGCCTGCTCGCGGCCGGTGTCCGGCAGCAGAATGCAAAACTCCTCGCCGCCGTGGCGGCCGATCAGATCGGTCTGCCGCGCCTGCCGGCGCAGACAGTCCGCCAGCGCGGTCAGCGCCTGGTCGCCGGCCAGGTGGCCGTGGCGGTCGTTGATGCTTTTGAAGTGGTCCAGATCCAGCACGATCAGCGACAAGGCGCGCCGCTCGCGCTGAGCCAGGCGGAAGGCCGTTACCGCCTCCTCGTCGAAGCTGCGCCGGTTCAGCAAGCGGGTCAGGCTGTCGCTGCGCGATTGCTGCAACAACTGATCCATCGCCCGTTCGTACACCAGGTAGAGCTGGCACACCACCACGCCGTAGCCGGACCACTGCGTCATCAGCAGCAAGAGGTTCTGTCTTTGGCTGGCCACTTCCATTTCCGGCAGTCCGGAAGACAGGGCCAGCGCCAACTGCGTCAGCTCCAGCAGCAGGGTCAGCACCGCCAGCGCCGAGGCCAGGGATTTGCCGGCGCGCGGGCTGTCTTGTTCCGCCTGCCACAGCCGCCAGGCAATCAGCCCCCACAGCAGGCAGCCGCCCAGCGAGAAGATGGCGTGGCGGGCCAGCGCCGAATGCGCCAGTCCGTCGTGGGAGAACAGCAGCAGCGGAATGAAGATCAAGGCCAGTCCCAAGGGCAGGCTGTATTGGCTGGAATGATTGTAAAAACGCTCGATACTGATCAGCACCTGCAAGGCGGCCAGCTGGATCAACAGCTTGGCGCCGATGGAGATCAAGGCGGGGTCCAGATCCAGCGGCGCCAGGTAGAGCAGGCCGGCCGCCGCGTCCAGCAGGCCGCCGATGGCGAGCGCCAATACGGCGGGCTGGCGCTGGCTGCGTCGCCAGAACAGGAAGGTGACCAGGGAGATGACCAGGCTGTAGCCGGCGGTGCAAGCCAGCGTTGTCCGTGGGTCGAGGAAAAATGACATCGTGTTCTATGGGCAAGGAGCGTCTGGCAGGGTATCGGCCAGGCAAGCGCACGACAATAGCAGTCTATTGATATTCATACAATTTCACTCTGAAATAAAACGCCGCCCCATGCCATGGGATGCGGCGGGTGCGCTACAATTATCTCTTTTGATTGTTGGTCTGCATCATGGACAAGCCGCGGTATCCGATCAGCGAGCGCGAAGTGGAATTCAGCGCGATGCGCGCGCAAGGCGCGGGCGGGCAAAACGTCAACAAAGTGTCGTCGGCGGTGCACCTGCGCTTCGACGTGCGCGCCTCCTCCTTGCCGGAATGGCTGCGCGAGCGGCTGCTGGCCCAGCCGGACCAACGCTTGAACAAGGACGGGGTGCTGGTGATCAAGGCGCAGCAGCACCGCACTCAGGAATTGAACCGCGCCGACGCGCTGCAGCGCCTGCAGGCCTGGGTCGACGCCGCCAGCCACATCCCCAAGGCGCGCCGCGCCACCAAACCCACTTACGGCTCCAAGCAGCGGCGGCTGGCCGGCAAGACGCGGCGCGGCGAGGTCAAGTCCCTGCGCGGCAAAGTGGATCTATAGCCGGCCTAATTGCTTCGGCGGAATCGCGGGAATGTATTAGTGTTAATGCTGTGGGCATTAATATTGAGGCAAAGGGGCCGCGATGAAAGGCTTGACGATTAGGGCGCAGCTGCAGCTGCTGGCTTTCGGCATAGTGGTGTCCTGCCTGCTGATCGGCGCGGTCGGCTACCAAAGCACGGCGCACCTGGCGCGCAGCATCAATGAATTGTTGGACAGCCAGGGCGCGGTGCGCCGGCAGATGGACGCCGACATGATGCACGACGCGGTGCACGGCGACGTTCTGGCGCTGATGCTGGCGCAGAAGAACGGAGATCGCGCCGCGCTGACGGAAATCCGCAAGGACGTGGACGAGCACCGCAAGCGCTTTCTCGGGGCAATGAAGGAAAACCAGGACAAGATCAACGATCCCGACGCCCGCGCCTTGCTGCAGCAGATCCTGCCGGTGGTGGAGCGCTACACCGCCGCCGCCGCCGCCATCGTCGCGGTCGGCTTCGACCAGCCGGAACAGGCGACGGCCAAGCTGAAGGATTTCCAGCAGGACTTCGCGCTGCTGGAAGACAAGATGGAAAAACTGGCCGACGCCATCGACAACGGTTCGCGGCGGCAGAACGACAGCACGGTGGCGCAGGTGGGCGTGGCCGCCGTGCTCATCATCGTCGCGGCGCTGGCCGCGGCCTTGCTGATGGCCTTGCTGTGCTGGTGGGTGGCGCGTTCGGTGCTGCCGCCGATCGAGCGTTTCAAGGACGCGGCGCAACGCATAGAGCGCAGCGGCGATCTGTCCATCCGCGCGCAGGCGGGGCGGCGCGACGAGCTGGGCGCCGCCATCGGCGAATTCAACACCTTGATGGACACCTTGCAAGGCATTGTCGGCAAGGTGGGCCAGACTTCCGGCGCGCTGGGAGACTCCGTCGACGAGATTTCCCAGCTCACCCAGAGCGTGGAGCAGGCCAGCCGGCTGCAAACCGATTCGGCGCAGTCCATGGCCGGCGCCATCCAGCAATTGGCCGACCACCTGGCCAGCGTGGCCGAGCACGCCGACAGCACTTTGCGGATCGCCGGCGAAGTGGGTCAATGCTCGAGCGAGGGCAGCAAGGCGGTGCAGCAGACCGTGGGCAATATCGGCAACCTGGCCCAGACCATTCATCACAGCGCCAACAGCGTGCAATTGCTGGAGGGCGACATCCGCAAGATAGGCGGCATGGTGGATTCGATCCGCGGCATTGCCGAGCAAACCAATCTCCTGGCCTTGAACGCCGCCATCGAAGCCGCGCGCGCCGGCGAATCCGGCCGCGGTTTCGCCGTGGTGGCCGACGAGGTGCGCGCGCTGGCGGAGCGCACTTCGCAGGCGACGGCGGACATCGTCAACGTCATTTCCCAGCTGCAAGCCACCTCGGAGCAAGTGGTCAGCGGCATGGAAAACGGCGTAGGCCAGGTGGAGCAGGGCGTGGAGCTGGTGAAGCAGCTGGGCGGCATGGTGGACCAGATCGGCCGCCAGGCCGGGGTGGCGGAGGAGCGCATCCGCAATATTTCCCGGCTGCTGGACAATCAAAAAGAGGCCGGCGCGCAAATCCTGGTCAACGTCGACGCGGTGACCCAGCATGCCGGGACCACCAGCCGTTCGGTGGAGCAGGTGCAGGACGAATTGCTGCAGCTGCGCGGCCATTTTGGCGAACTGAGCGAGTCCATCCGCCATATGCGGGTCTGATCCGGTTTGGCCGTCACGGCCGGCGCGGGTAGAATGCACGGTTTTTCGACACGCGAAAGCGATGTGAGGATTCGGCCATGGCCAAGAAACAAAAACAAGACGAGTTGGACGAGGAAACCCGCGCGTTGCTGGAATGGTGCGCCGAGGTGGAAACCCATCTGGTGGCGGCCGGCGCCACGGTGGCGGAGGCGCAGGAGCATATCGAGGAACAGGCGGAGTGGTACACCGACCAGTACTACGACGGCCTGAGCCCGGAAGAGGCGGCGCGGGCGGCGCTGAAATGAGTCGACGCATCGCCGTCATCGATTTCGAAACCAACGGCGCGTCCCCGGGACGCGACTGTCGCGCCACCGAAATCGGCGTGGCGCTGCTGGAGGACGGCCGCATCGTCGGCCGTTACCAAAGCCTGATCAACGCCGGGGTGTGGATTCCGCCGATGATTGAGCGGCTGACCGGCATCAGCAACGCGATGCTGCGCGACGCGCCGCCGCCGGCGGTGGCGATGGCCGAAGCGGCGCGCTTCGTCGGCGACACGCCGCTGGCCGCTCACAACGCCAGCTTCGACCGCAAGTTCTGGGATTACGAGCTGGCCCAGCTGGGCCTGTCGCGCAGTCAGGACTTCGCCTGCACCCTGCTGCTGTCGCGCCGGGTGCTGCCGCAGGCGCCGGACCACAAGCTGGGCACTTTGGCGCGCTGGCTGAGCCTGCCGGACACCGGCCGCGCCCACCGCGCGCTGGCCGACGCGGAAATGGCCGCGCATTTGCTATCGCATTTGCAGGGCGAACTGAGCAGCCGCTATGGCGCGCATCTATGTGAGCACGGCCAGCTGTGCGGCATGCAGAAGATCAGCGCGGCCAAGATAGGGCAGTATCTGCAAGCCCAGGCCGGCTGAACCGCGGTCCGCGTCGTGATGAGGCGGCGCAAATCTCAGCCGCCTTCGTCTGGCGCGCCGACGCCAAACTCCGGTCTGGCCGCGAACCAGGCCAGCGCCCGTTCGCGCAAGGCGGCGACGGCCGGCGTCTCCGCGCGCTCCCGCAGGCAGGCCAGCACGATGCGTTGCGCCGGCAGCGGATCGGCGATGGGCCGCAGCGCCAGCGGCCGGCCGTCATAGCTGTGGTCGCCGCTGGGCCGGGTGTAGGCGATGGCCACGCCCAGGCCGTGAGCCACCATGCCGCGTTGCAGCTCAAGGCTGCGGACCGACTCCAGCCGGGCCGGCCGCAGGCCGTGCATGCGCAGCAAGTCCAGAAAATGCGGGCCGCTGTGCGCCTGCTCGGTCAGCAAAAGCGGCCATTCGCATAATTCCCTCAAGTACACTTGCTCGCTTCGCGCCAGCGGATGATCGGCCGCCAGCAGCGCGTGGGGCGCCAGCGTGCGCAGTTCGGTCAGCGCCAGCGCGGGCGGCAGCGCCAGATCGTAGCTGATGGCGACGTCCAGCCCGCCTTGCAGCAATTGCGGGCCGATCAGGTCGAAGCCGCACTCCCGCGGTTCCACGCGCAAGGACGGATGCCGCTCGCGCAGCGCGCGCAGCAAGGGCGGCAGACAGTAGGGCGCCAGATCCTCGAAGCAAGCCAAGGCCAATTCCCCGGCCAAGGCGTCCGCGCCGTCGGCGAGCCCCTCCAGCGCCATCGCGGCTTCCACGGTCCGTCGCGCCTGCGCCAGCGCTTGCCGGCCAAACGGCGTCGTCGCCATGCCGGAGCCGCGGGTGCGCACGAACAAGGCCTGTCCCAGGATGCCTTCCAGCTCTCCGACGGCGGCGGATACCGCCGGCTGGGAGACGTTCAGCCGTTCGGCCGCGGCGCTGATGCCGCCATGACGGGCCACGGCCAGCGCGTAGCGCAATTGACGCAAGGTCAGCTTCATCGCTTTTTCCGAGGAGAATGATCAAAACATATTATTTTATTTTGGCATGGACTTGCGCTGATAGTGAGGGCAGTCGCCCGCAGTGGCGGTGCGTATTTATACAAGAGGAGGAGAAGCCCATGTCAGCCTGTCCCGAAATGTCCATTGCCGACATCGCCGCCTTTCAGCGCGACGGCGCCGTCTGCCTGCGCGGCCTGTTCCGCGATTGGGTGGATGTCATCGCCGCCGGCATCGAGCGTAATCTGCATGCGCCCGGCCCCTATGCTGGCAATGTGGTCGCCGCCGGCGAGCCGGGCTCCTTCTTCGAGGATTATTGCAACTGGCGGCGTATTCCCGAGTTCGAGGCGGTGGTGACGGAGTCGCCGGCCGCGGCGGCTGCGGCTACCCTGATGCGCTCGACCCGCGCGCAATTCTTCCACGAGCATGTGCTGGTCAAGGAGCCCGGCACTCACAAGCCCACGCCCTGGCATCAGGACATCCCGTATTACTTCGTCGACGGCGAACAGACCGCCAGTTTCTGGATTCCGGTGGACCCGGTGCGCGAAGCCACTTTGCGGCTGGTCGCCGGTTCGCATCGCTGGGAGGAATGGGTGCGGCCGGTGCGCTGGAAAGACGATTCCGGCTTCTACGAGGGCGACGCGCGCCGCTACCGCGACGCGCCGGATCCGGACAGCGAGCCGGGCATGCGGGTGCTGGAGTGGGCCTTGGAGCCGGGCGACGCGGTGCTGTTCGATTTCCGCACCGTGCACGGCGCGCGCGGCAATCCCGGCGGCGGACGGCGGCGGGCGCTGTCCTTGCGCTGGCTGGGCGACGACGCGCGTTACGCCGAGCGTCCGGGACGCACCTCGCCGCCGTATCCGGAGCACGGCATGAGGCCGGGCCAGCGCCTGCGCGAGGATTGGTTTCCGGTGCTGTGGCCGGCGGCCTGAGGTCTGTCAGGCGGTCCAGCGCATCAGGAATTCGCCGTCGGCGTATTGGATATCGACAAAGCCTAGGCGCAGGTAGAGCCGTCGCGCCGGATTACGCTCCAGCACGCTGAGTTCCAAGGCGGCCCCGGCGTGTTCGGCCTCGCGTTGCAGACTGCGGATCAGCTTGCCGCCCAGGCCGCGGCCATGGCAGTCCGGCAGCAGTTGCAACTGGATCAACCGCCAAGCGGGGAGCCGGCGCGCGACTTTGAGCAGACCGATGTCCCGTTCGCCTTCGAGGATGATGGAGGCGTGTTCGAAACCATCGTGGACTCGGCTCAGGAGTGCATCTTCATCACAGGGGCGGCCCGCCGTTTGCAGATGGGGGCCCATGCTGGCGCGGCGCAGCGCCAGTAGGAAGGCGAGGTCGCCGCGGACGGCCGGGCGCAAGGCGATGGGTTGGCTCAGCGTTTTTCTCCTGAAGTCGAGTTTGGAGACGCGGTGTTTTGCACCATAGAGAACGGCCCGCCAAGGCGGGCCGTTTGTTCGGATCAGGCATCCAGTCCTTGCTGGGCCAGCGCCGCGGCGCGCAGAACGGCGCGCGCCTTGTTCTGGGTTTCCTGCCATTCCATGTCCGGCGAGGAGTCGGCGACGATGCCGGCGCCGGCCTGCACATAGAGCATGCGGTTCTTCAACACCGCGGTGCGGATGGCGATGCACAGGTCCATATCGCCGTTGAAGCCCAGATAGCCGACCGCGCCGCCGTAGATGCCGCGCTTGCTGGGTTCGAACTGGTCGATGATCTCCATCGCCCGCACCTTGGGCGCGCCGGACAGGGTGCCGGCCGGAAAAGTGGCCTTGAGCACGTCGATGTTCGACACCTCGGGGCCGACCTTGCCTTCCACGCTGGACACGATGTGCATCACATGGGAATAGCGCTCGATCGCCATATTGTCGGTGACGCGAACGCTGCCGGTGGCGGCGACGCGGCCCACGTCGTTGCGGCCCAGGTCCATCAGCATCACGTGTTCGGCGATTTCCTTGGGGTCGGCCAGCAATTCGGCCGCCAGCGCCTCGTCCTGCTCGCGGGTCTGGCCGCGCGGGCGGGTGCCGGCGATGGGGCGCACGGTGACGGTGTCCTGTTCGCGGCGCACCAGGATTTCCGGCGAGGCGCCCACCACGTGGAAGTCGTCGAAGTGATAGAGGAACATATAGGGCGACGGGTTCAGGCTGCGCAGCGCGCGGTAGAGGCTGAGCGGGGACTCCGCGAACGGCATCTGCATGCGCTGCGACAGCACCACCTGCATGATGTCGCCGTCGTGGATGTAGCGCTTGCAGGCGGACACCGCGTCCTTGAACGCCTGTTCGCCGTATTCCGACGCCGATTGCGTGCCTTGGGCCGGCAAGGACAAGGGCGCTTCCAGCGGCTCGCGCAGGCGGGCGCGCAGTTGCGCCAGCCGCGCCTCGGCTTTGAGCAGCGCGTTGGGCACTTCCGGATCGGCGTAGACGATCAGATAAAGCTTGCCGGACAGATTGTCCACCACGGCCAATTCCTCGGACACCATCAGCAGCATGTCCGGCGTGCCTATGGTGTCGGGCTTGCTGGTTTCGGACAGCCGCTTTTCGATGTGGCGTATGGTGTCGTAGCCGAAATAGCCGACCAGGCCGCCGGCGAAGCGCGGCAGGCCGGGTTGCGGCGGGGTGCGGAAGCGCTGTTGGAAGGCTTCGATGAAGGCCAGCGGATCGCCGCTGTGACGCTCGATCACCTTGTCGCCGTATTCCACCTGCACCTGCTGGCCGTTGACCCGCAAGCGGGTGGTGGACGGCAGGCCGATGAAGGAGTAGCGGCCAAAGCGCTCGCCGCCGACGACGGACTCCAAAAGATAGGAATAGGGCTGGTTGGCCAGCTTCAGGTAGACCGACATCGGAGTGTCGAGATCGGCGAACAATTCCAGGCTGACCGGAATGCGGTTGTAGCCGGCGGCGGCCAGGCGGTTGAATTCTTCATGGGTCATGGCGGGTCCTGCGCTCTTGTGGTCGTGGTGAGGTCGAATGCAGCTTGTCAAACAGGCATTGAGCGGCGCCATCGGCATCCAAGCCGGTATCCTTGCTTCGTCATGAAGTCGTCATCCGTAAAAGAAGTTATCAGCTGATCAGCTATTCTTCATCAAATCGTATAGTTCGGCAATATTGGACACCGTGAGATCGGCGCTCAGCGCGGCGGCGTCGGCATAGCCGTAGCTGACGGCCACGGCGGCGCAGCCGGCATTGCGGGCGGCCAGCACGTCGTTGGCGGAGTCGCCGACCATGGCCATCTGTTCAGGTTGTATGCCCAAAACCTGGCAAACGTGCTGCAAGGGCAGCGCCGACGGTTTCTTTTCCGCCAGGGTGTCGCCGCCGATGACCAGGCTGAAGCAATCGCGCAGCCCCAGTTGTTCCAGCAGCGGCAGCGCCAGCCGTTCGGATTTATTGGTGATCACCGCCAGCGGCAGCTGCAGCGCGCGCAGCAGGCCCAGGCCGTCGGTCACGCCCGGATAGATGGTGGTGTTGTCGCTCAGGTGTTCGCGGTAGTGCTGGATGAAGAAGACGTAGCCGCGCTCCCACAGCGCCGGATCGGCCTGGCCGTCGCGCTCATTAGTCAGCGCGCGGTGCACCAGGCTGGCGATGCCGTCGCCGACGTGTTCTTGAATGCGCAGCGCCGGCAGCGGCGGCAGGTCCAGATGTTCGCGCATGGCGTTGGCGGCGGCGGCCAGATCCGGGATGGAGTCGACCAGGGTGCCGTCCAGATCGAAGGCGACGGCTTTGATGTGTTTCAGGTTCATAAGCGTTTCAGCGCGGCGGCCTTGGCCGCCGCCGGTTTGGTTTAGTTTAAGGCGGGCTTGACGTGTCGCGCCTCGCTACGCGCGGCAGGTTTTGAACCGCTTCTCAGAACGTGTTTACGATCTCGCGAGCTAAGGCGAAACAAGGCGAAAACGAGCGAAAAAGCGGAATGTACAGGTGGTACATGAGCATTTTGAGCTCGGTTTCAACGCCCATTTCTATCCATCCCGCCGACGCGCAGCAGATCGTAAACAGGTTCTCAGCCCAGGTTGCGGATGTCCACCACGGTTTGCAGGCCAAAAGCCGGCGACAGCAGATGGTCGACGATGCGGCGCGCGGCGGCGGCCGGGGTGCTCAGTTCGCCGTCCGCCTTCAGCGCGTCGAAACGGGCTTTCTGCGGGAACTGCTCGGCGTCGCTGCCGCGGATGCTGGCCTGCATGTCGGTGTCCACCACGCCGGGGTAGAGCGCGACGATGTGCGCGGCGTTGTCCTGGCCGGCCTGTTCCGCGGCCACGCTGCGGCTGAAGTGGTCCAGCCCGGCCTTGGTGGTGCAGTACACGCTCCAGCCCGGGTAGGGTTTGGCGGCGGCGCCTGAGGAAATGTTCAGGATGCGGCGGCGGGCTTTGAGGCCGGCGCTGGCGCGCAGCAGCGCGTCCGTGGCCAGCATCGGCGCCGCCAGATTGATCGCCAGCGCGCGGACCAGGTCTTCGGCCGGGTAATGGCCGGCCTGGGCGATGGGCGTCACCACGCCGGCGTTGTTGATCAGGTTGAGGCTGGCGCAGTCGGCCGGCTTCAGCTGTTCCAGCGCGGCGGCGATGGCCGGCGCCACCGCGGCGGCGTCGGAGAGGTCGGCGTCTATGGCGCTCAGGCGTTCCGGGTAACGGCGCGTCAGCGCGGCCAGCGCGTTCACGGCGCCGCGCGCCAGGCCGGCGACGCGGTAGCCGTCGGCGAGCAGGGCTTCGGTCAGCGCCAGGCCAAGGCCGCGGGAGGCGCCGGTCACGATGAAGGCGTGCATATTCTGTGCTCCTGGGGTGAGGGCCGGTTTCAGCGGAGTTGGGCCAGCTCGGCGCGCATCTCGTCGATCACGGTCTTGTAATCGGCCTGGCCGTAGATGGCGGAACCGGCGACGAAGGTGTCGGCGCCGGCTTTGGCCACCGCGCGGATATTGTCGGTCTTGATGCCGCCGTCCACTTCCAGCCAGATTTCGCCGCCGTGCCTGGCGGTGTATTCATCGATGCGGCGGCGCGCCTCGCGCACCTTGTCCAGCGCGTGCGGGATGAACTTCTGGCCGCCGAAGCCCGGGTTCACCGACATGATCAGCACCATGTCTATCTTGTCCATCACATGGTCCAGATAGGACAAAGAGGTGGCCGGGTTGAACACCAGGCCGGCCTTGCAGCCGGCGTCCTTGATCAGGCCCAGCGTGCGGTCGACGTGCTCGGAGGCTTCCGGATGGAAGGTGATGATGTTCGCGCCGGCCTTGGCGAAGGCGGCGGCCAGGCTGTCCACCGGTTTCACCATCAGATGCACGTCGATGGGCGTGCCCTCGCAGTGCGGGCGGATGGCTTCGCACACCATAGGCCCTATGGTCAGGTTGGGCACGTAGTGATTGTCCATCACGTCGAAATGGATGATGTCGGCGCCGGCGGAGATCACGTCGCGAACCTCTTGGCCAAGACAGGAAAAATCGGCGGAAAGAATGCTGGGAGCAATACGGAAAGTGCGCATAGGGCGTTGCTTTGGGCAAGGATGAACACGGGATGGCCACATTCTACCGCGCCAAAAGCGTTCCGGCGGGATAAAATGAAGCACAAACAACAAAAGGAGCGCTGAACATGGCGGAAAAAACCTACCGTGTCGAAGTGGAAGCCGAACCGCATTACATCGAAGAACAATCCAATATGGCCAACGATATTTATGTGTTCGGCTATCGCATCCGCATCACCAATACCGGCAGCGAGCCGGCGCAGCTGGTCAGCCGCCACTGGATCATCGCCGACGCCAACGAGCAGGTTCAGGAAGTGCGCGGCATGGGGGTGGTGGGCGAGCAGCCGCGCATCGAGCCGGGCCAGTCTTTCGACTATTCCAGCGCCACCCATCTGAAAACGCCTTACGGCTCAATGAAGGGCAGCTATCAGTTTCTGGCCGACGACGGCAAGCGTTTCGAGGCGGAAATCCCCGAGATGAATCTGGTGGCGCCGCGCGTGCTGCATTGAGAACCCGTTCAAAGTCCGCCGAGCCCTGGCGATACGGCGTTGAAACCGGCTTAGGAATGCCCATGCGCCGCTTGGCCATTGCGCATTTTCGGCCGCAACGCCTTGTCTCGCCCCCGCTCGCTGGACTTTGAACAGGCTCTGAGACTTCGCAAAGCCGGCGGCGCTATTTTTCCCTGGGCCAGGTCCACCACACGATGAAGGTGGCCAATCCGCCGGCAATCGCCGCTTCCAGCAATAATATCCACATGTCCGCGCCCCCTGGCGAGCGTTGATGATGTTCGCAAGACAACTCAACTCTCACTTTGGAACAGCTTGACGCAACAGGCAATCCCAAATATGCGTTTTACCCATTCCGGCCCGGCTCCGGACCGCCGCAACGATATCGCCACCCTCAAGACGCTTGTGCCCTATTTATGGGTGTTCAAGTGGCGGGTGCTGCTGGCGCTGTCCTGTATGATTTTGGCCAAGGTGGCCGCGGTCAGCACGCCCTTGTACCTGAAAGACATCGTCGATCAACTCTCGGTGCCGGCCACCCTGTTGGCCTTGCCGGTGCTGGCGCTGGCCGGCTACGGCTGCGCCCGCCTGCTGTCCAGCGTGCTGGGCGAGCTGCGCGACGCGGTGTTCGCGCGGGTGATACAGGGCGCGGTGCGCAGCGTGGCCGGCGGCGTGTTCCAGCATCTGCTGCGGCTGTCGCTGCGCTTTCACCTGGAGCGTCAGACCGGGGGCATGAGCCGCGACATCGAGCGCGGCACCAAGGGCATAGGCTTTTTGCTGAACTTCACCGTGTTCAACATCCTGCCCACCTTGCTGGAAATCGGCATGGTCACCGCCATTCTGCTGCACCGCTACGCCTGGCCGTTCGCGCTGGTGACCTTCGGCACCATCGCCGTCTACATCGCCTTCACCCTGGTGGTGACCGAGTGGCGCACCGTCTACCGCCGCAGCATGAACGATCTGGACTCCAAGGCCAACGCCAAGGCGATAGACGCGCTGCTCAATTACGAGACGGTCAAATATTTCAACAACGAAGGCTACGAGGCGGCGCGCTACGACAAGAATCTGGCGGCCTGGGAAGCGTCGGCGATCAAGAACCAGGTGTCGCTGTCCATGCTCAACGCCGGCCAGGGCCTGATCATCGCCAGCGGCGTCACCCTGATCATGGTCTTGTCCGCGCGCGAGGTGGTGGCCGGGCGGATGACGGTGGGCGACGTGGTGCTGGTGGCTACTTTCATCACCCAGTTGTACGCGCCCTTGAACTTCCTCGGCTTCGTCTACCGCGAGATCAAGCATTCGCTGGCCGACATCGAGCGCATGTTCGCGCTGCTGGGTGCCAACGAGGAGGTGGCGGACGCGTCGGGAGCGGCGGTGCTGGCCGCGCCGGCGGCCGCGGTGCGCTTTGAACAGGTGGGCTTCGCTTACGAGAGCAAGCGGCGGATTCTGAACGAGGTCAGCTTCGACATCCCGGCAGGCAAGACGCTGGCGGTGGTCGGCGCCAGCGGCGCGGGCAAATCCACACTGTCGCGGCTGCTGTTTCGCTATTACGACGTCGGCGAGGGCCGCATCCTGGTCAACGGCCGCGATATCCGCGAGCTGAGCCAGGACAGCCTGCGCGCCCATATCGGCATCGTGCCGCAGGACACGGTGCTGTTCAACGACACGGTGTATTACAACATCGCCTACGGCCGGCCCGGCGCCAGCCGCGAGGAAGTGATGGAAGCGGCCAAGTCCGCGCACATCCATGATTTCGTCAGCAGTCTGCCGGACGGTTACGACACGATGGTGGGCGAGCGCGGCCTCAAGCTGTCCGGCGGGGAAAAACAGCGGGTGGCGATTGCGCGCACCATTCTGAAGAATCCGCCCATCCTGATCTTCGACGAGGCCACCAGCGCGCTGGATTCGCGCACCGAGAAGGCGATCCAGCGCGAACTGGCGGAGATCTCAGCCAACCGCACCACGCTGATCATCGCCCACCGGCTGTCCACCATCGTCGACGCCGACCAGATCCTGGTGATGGAGGCCGGGCGCGTGCTGGAGCAGGGCAGCCACCGCGAGCTGTTGGAGCGCGGCGGCCGCTACGCCGAGATGTGGCGTTTGCAGCAGACGGAGCAGCCGGTGGCCGACGACGTCTGAGAACCTGTTCCAAGTCTGCCGCGCTGGAGCGCCGCGGTCTTGAACCGGCTCAGGGCTGGCGTCGGCCGGCGGCCTTGAGTTCGCTCATCGCCGCCAGCACGGCGTCGGCCAGCGTCAGCATGCGCTGGCAGTCCGCGCTTTGAGGGTGGCCGGCGAAGTCCAGCGCGGGGGACAGCGCCTGTAAGGCGCGGCGGGCGCTGGCGGCCACGTCGGCGGCCAGATTGAAATCGCCGGGCGACAGCACCCGGCCGTTGCGGATTTTCTTGTAGTACACGGCCGCCATCTGCGCGTACTGCTCCGAGGTTTGCTGAGCGGCCAGGCTGGGCTGCAAAGCCTCCAGCAAGCTCATGATTTCGCGGCAGGCCTGCTCCGCGGCGTTCCAGCGCTTATCCTGTTGCTGGCGTTGCTGCGCCTGGGGCTTGGTCGCGGCTTTCTTGCTCGCCATCTTGGGCTCCTGGGAAAAAGTCAGAGCGCCGCATTCTAGCCATCCCGGCCGCGGCGCGCCACCGTCGCGCTAATCGTGCAGGTGGAAACCGAGCAGGGCGTCGTCTTCGCTGGGCAGCGACAGTTCGACGAAGTCGTTCAGGCAGAACAGGGTCAGTTTGCCGCCGTAGACGGCGCCGGTGTCCAGGTTCAACACATTGTCGAAGCGGGTGGCGCTGGTTTGCGGGGTATGGCCCACCAGCAGCAGGTCCACGCCGCGCACAACGCCGCCGCGTCCGTGGCGCGCGCGTTCCCGCGACCACAGCGCAACGTTGCGGCCGCTTTCCGGCAGCGTGCCGTTGGCGAGGCCGGCGGCCAGCGCGTCCCAGTCGTTGCCGGGGCAATCCGCGTGCACCACGCCGATCTTGCCGCCGTCCGCGTCGCTGACTTCTATCGCGTAGGGCAGGCGCTGAAAAGCGGCCAGGCAGGCTTGTCGCTGAGGCGCGGGCAGGGTCAGCAACCAGGAGCCGCCGTTGTTGACGTGGCGGATTTCGGCTTGCTTGTCGCCCAGTATCGAATCGATCGCCAATTGTTCGTGATTGCCGCGCACCGCGTAGAACCACGGTTGCGCCAGCCACTCCAGCACCGCCGCGCTGTCGGCGCCGCGGTCTATCATGTCGCCGACCGACAACAGTCGGTCGCACTCGGGATTGAAGGCGGCCATTTTCAGCAAACGCGACAATTGGCGGAAGCAGCCGTGAATGTCGCCGACCGCCCAATCGCGGCCTTGGGTATTGCGTTGCAGCTTCAGAATCATGCTCGAACTCGGGGGTGGGGTGCGGCTATTTTGCGCCATGCCAATGGTTTTGTCATTGTGTTGATAGTTTCACAATTAGAATTGTTTTGATTTGACTATCAAAGGCTTACCGAGTTCGATGTCATCCGGGGCTAGGCGGTTCGCCATTCCTGGCAGAATTGCCGGCGGAAGTCCCGCAGCCACTGCAGCCGTTGCTCCGCCATCTTTCGGCCGGCCTCGGTTTGCATCATGGCCGGCAATTTGGCGAGCTTGACCTCGATGTGGTCCAGCGCCCAGCGGCGGTCGTCCAGCTCGCGGGCCTCGCCCAACGGATCTTGCGGATGAGCCAGCGCCGAGTCCATGCGCCCGGCGGTGTAGAACAGCCGCGCCAGGCCGACGGCGCCCAGCGCGTCCATGCGGTCGGCGTCCTGCACGATGCGGGCTTCCAGGCTCTGTGGCGGGATGGCCGCGCTGAAACTGTGCGCCTCGATGGCGTGGGCCACGCCGTCTAGCCGTTCCGCCGGAAAATCGCCGGCGGCAAGCAGCGCGCGGGCGCGGGCGGCGGCCTGGCGCGAGGCCAGATGGCGTTCCGGATGGTTTTTCGGCAGGTTGACCAGGTCGTGCAGATAACAGGCGGCCAGCACGGTCAATGCGTCGGCGTCGGGATGGGCGTCCAGCAACTGCCGGGCGCAGGCCCAGACGCGATGGAAATGGTTGAGATCGTGGGCGCCGTCGTCGTCGCCCGGCTGTTGTTGCAGCAGGCCGATCAGGCGGACGCGCCAGTCGTCTAGCGTCGTGTCGGAGAGAATGGAGTTCATGGCGGCGGCAAGGATTGGGGCAGGGGATTACAGCCCCAATCCGCGTCGCCGTCAAGCCGGCGATTTAACAGTTCTCAGCCTGCGTTCAGCTCGCAGTAGCGCGCCGCGATCGCCGAGGCCAGGCGGGCGTTGTTCAGCACCAGCTGGATGTTGGCGGCCAGGCTGTTGCCGCCGGTCAGCTCGCAGACGCGAGCCAGCAGGAAGGGCGTGGATTCCTTGCCGGCCACGCCTTGTGCCTCGGCCTCGCCCAGCGCCTGCTCGATGGCGGCGTCGATCTTGTCGCGCGGCATCGCGTATTGCTCCGGAATCGGATTGGCCACCACCACGCCGCCGCGCAGTTGCAGGTTCCACTTGGCCTGCATCGTGGCGGCGATGTCGACGGCCTCGTCCAGACGGTGGTCCAGCTTGAAGGCGCTGTCGCGGGTGAAGAAGGCCGGCAGGTGGTCGCAGCGGTGGCCGATAACCGGCACGCCGTGGGTTTCCAGGTATTCCAGCGTCAGGCCCAGGTCCAGGATGGACTTGGCGCCGGCGCAGACCACGGCCACCGGGGTTTGCGCCAGTTCCTGCAGGTCGGCGGACACGTCGAAGCTGCGCTCGGCGCCGCGGTGCACGCCGCCGATGCCGCCGGTGGCGAACACGCGGATGCCGGCCATCGCGGCGATGATCATGGTGGTGGCCACGGTGGTGGCGCCGCTGCGTTTGCCGGCGACGATGAAGGGCAGGTCGCGGCGGCTGACCTTGGCGATGTCGCGGCCGCCCTTGCCCAGGTACTCGATCTCGTCCGCGCTCAGACCGGCCTTCAGACGTCCGTCTATGATGGCGATGGTGGCCGGCACCGCGCCGTGGGCGCGGATTTCCGCTTCCACCTGCAGCGCGGTTTCCACGTTCTGCGGATAAGGCATGCCGTGGGAAATGATGGTGGATTCCAACGCCACCACCGGGCGGTTGGCGGCCAGGGCGGCGGCGACTTCGGGATGAATGTCGAGATGGGCGTTGTGCATTGCGTGCTCCTTAGTTGATGACGAGATCAGGCGTTCAGATAGGCTTCCACCGCCGCGCGGGACAGGGAAGGGTTGTTGGTGGCGGCGGAGGACAACGTCAGCGCGGCGCAGCCGCGAGCAAAGCGCACGCTGTCCGCCAGCGACAGCTCATTGAGCCAACCCCAAGTCAGGCCGGCCATCAGCGCGTCGCCGGAGCCGGTGGTGTTGACGATGGCGCAGTCCGGCGCGTCCAGCCAGCCGTCGCCGGCTTCGCCGCTGTAATAGATGCCGGCGCCGGCCATGCTCAGCACTACGCGGCGCACGCCCTGGCCATGGAACCAGCGCGCCGCCTCCGGCGCGTGCTCCGCCCGTTCCAACGGCAGGCCGGACAAGGCGGCGGCTTCCAGGCGGTTGGGTTTCAGCGTGTGGATGCGCGACAGCCAGGGACGGACGCGCTCGGCCTTGAACGCGGATACCGGATCGACGAACAGCGGCTTGTCGCCGCTTTCGGCGATCAGCCAGGCCAGCGCGTCGGCGCTCAGATTGGTGTCGGCCACCACCGCGCCGGCGTGCCGCACCAGCTCGCTCTGCGCTTGCAGGCGTTCAGGCGTCAGCCGGTTGAGGATGTCCATGTCGTTGATGGCCAGCGCCATGTCGCCGTCGGCCTGCTGGATGGACAGATAGGTGGAGGTGGCGGCGTCCGGCAGCGTCAGACAGCCGCGCACGTCGACGCCGGCGCGCTGGGTGGCTTCCAGCAGCGAGCGGCCGTGGATGTCGTCGCCCACCACCGAGACCAGCCGGCAGTCGGCGCCCAGCCGCGCCAGGTTTTCCGCGACGTTGCGCGCCACGCCGCCGGGCGAGCAGCGCACCTGGCCGGGATTGGAGTCGCCGTGACGCAGCGCGGCGGCGGCGCTGCCGACGATGTCCATATTGGCACCGCCGACGGCGGCGACATAGCGCTGTTCGGCCAGGATGTAGCCTTTGCCGCGGATATGCCCCTTTTGCACCAGATTCATGATGTGCCCGGCCACCGCCGAGCGGCTGATGCCCAGTTGATCCGCCAGCTCCTGCTGCGGGATCAGCGGATCCAGGCGCAGCAGAGAGAGGATTTGTTGTTCCCGCTCAGTCATCAAACATTTGTCCGTTTTGCAAACATTTGTTTGATATTACGGCATTGGCATGCCGGAGGTCAAGGGCGGCGCATTTCCCATTGCGACAGCCACAGACGAGCGCCGCAAGACCGCAGCAGGCCCGCGCCGGCATCGTCGTCGACGTCTAGATTACTGATAGCCAGCGCGGGCGCGGCGGTGTCCCGCTGAACGGCGGCCAGCAGCGAGCGGGCGACGCCGCGGCGCCGATGCGGCAGCGCAACCGCCAGTTCCGCGACGTCGCCGGCGGCGGAATAAAGCGCGTAGCCCAGCAAATCGCCGTTCTGTTTCGCCGTCATCAAGAGCAGCGGCGGCCGCGCGCGCTCCAGGCTGTCGCGGCTATTGGGCACGGCGGGCTCGCTGTGCAGCGGCCAACGCGGCCATTGCGAGCGGTCAGCGGCTTCGCAGCGCCAGCCGGGCGCGGCGTCCACGGCCAGCGCGTGTTCAATGCGGTAACAGTCCAGCCGGCGGCGAGGGCGGAAGCCCAGCTTCAGATAGGCGGCCATGGCCGCGGCGTTGTCGCTGATCACCTCCAGTTGTTGACGCTGTATGCCCCGGCTGGCCAGCCGCCGGCTGACCGCGGCGGCCATCGCTTGCAGCAGGCCTTGGCGGCGCGCGTCGGGCGTGACGCCGGTGGCGACGCAATAGCCGATCGGGCCGGCCTCGTCGCAGTGCACGCCGGCAAGCCACAGACCGACGAGCGCGCCGTCGCGCCAGGCGCCGATGCTCAACTCCGGGCGCCAGCCGCGCCGATGCAGCATGGCGGCCAGCTGTTCTTCGTCCATTTGCATGGGCAGCAGGTAGTCGCTGAATGCCAGCCTGAAGGCTTGATGGATGAGGGGGAAATCGATCAGGGACAGGCTGTGCAGGCGCATGGACGGGCTCGGGTCAATAGGGATGGGCTGATTATGCGCGGCGACGGCGCGGCGCGGTCGGCGCTGTCGTGAATTGGATACAAAAGACTAAATTCAGCGATGACAGCCGACGACGATGCGTCTAGACTATAGCCATGCGCATTGTGCGTGTTTCAGAAGGAGGCGAAGTATGGATGGATTGAGTCAGATCAGCGGGCAGGGCGTGTCCAACAGCATCCAGATCTACGCATTGAAAAAAGCCATGTCGGCGCAGTCGCAGTCGGCTTTGAGCTTGGTGCAAGGCGCGTCCGACAATATGGCGCAGGCCCAGGCCAGCAATCCGGCCCATCTGGGGCAGAATATTGATACCCGCGCCTGAGACGGCGGGGTGACTGGAAAAGCGGCTTAGGCCGCTTTTTTTATTGCCGGGTTCAGAACCTGTTCACGATGCGCATATGAGCATTTCGAAGCGGTGCTCACCGCGCCACGTCTCATGACGCGCAGCAGATCGTAAGCAGGTTATCAGGCGCTGAGCGCCTGATCCCAGTCTTCCGGAAATTGCCGTTCCAGCCAGTTCGCCAGCCATTCCGCCGCACTCTCCCAGCGCGTGTCCAGCATCATCATATGGCCAAGATGGGGCAGGATGTCCGCCGCCACGTCCAGACGCCGCGCGGTGGCCACCACGTCTTCCGGCCCCACCAGCTGGTCTTCGGCCGCGCCCAGCACCAGCGCCGGCAGCCGCGCCAGCGGCCGGTTGGCCAGCGGGTTGACCAGGGTCATGTCCATCAGCGCTCGCTGGCTTTCCTGCTGGCAACGGCTGATCAGCAGTTCCACCGCCGATTCCGGCGCGTCCGGCGACAGCAGCATGTCCTTCAGTTCGATGAACTCCGGATCGTACAGGCCGTGCTGGTACATATTGAGCTTGAGAAACAGCGCTGGCGCCTGCGTCAGCAAGCGCAGACTGGACGAGGCGAGCCCCCCGGGCGGGACCGAGGCCAGCAAGGCCGCGCCGGGCAGCTTGTGGCGGCTCAGGTATTGCTGCACCACGTAGCCGCCCATGGAGTGGCCCACCATCACCGGCGCGGCCGGCAATTGCTTGAGCGCCGCGTCAAGATTGCGCACATAGTCGTCGACGCCGATCGCGGCCAGGTAGTCCCGGCCCTCGCTGCCGCCGTGTCCCTCCAGGCTCAGCGCCCAGCAATCGTAGCCTTGCCGGGCGAACCAGGGCATGAAGTATTCCCGCCAGCACCAGGCGCCGCAAAAGGCGCCGTGCACGAACAACAACGGCGGCGCGAGACGCGCCGCCGTTGGCGCCGGGGCTTGATGCAGTAGCTCCAGGCGCGGGGACATCACAGCACTTCGGCGGCGTGGTCCGCCAGCCGCGAGCGCTCGCCGCGCTGCAGCGTGATGTGGCCGGAATGGCCCCAGCCCTTGAAGCGGTCCACCACATAGGTCAGGCCGGAGCTGCCCTCGGTCAGGTAGGGGGTGTCGATCTGCGAGATATTGCCCAGGCAGACCACCTTGGTGCCGGGGCCGGCGCGGGTGATCAGGGTCTTCATCTGCTTGGGCGTCAGGTTTTGCGCCTCGTCGATGATCAGGTATTTGTTGAGGAAGGTGCGGCCGCGCATGAAGTTCAGCGATTTGACCTTGATGCGGGAGCGGATCAGGTCGCGGGTGGCGGCGCGGCCCCAGTCGCCGCCGTCGTCGTCGCTCTTGTTGAGCACGTCCAGATTATCCTCCAGCGCGCCCATCCACGGCGCCATCTTTTCCTCTTCGGTGCCGGGCAGGAAGCCGATGTCCTCGCCCACCGGCACAGTGACCCGGGTCATGATGATTTCGGAGTACAGCTTCTGTTCCAGCGTCATCGCCAGGCCGGCGGCCAGCGTCAGCAGCGTCTTGCCGGTGCCGGCTTGGCCCAGCAGGGTGATGAAGTCCACCTCCGGGTCCATCAGCAGATTGAGGGCGAAGTTCTGCTCGCGGTTGCGCGCGGTGATGCCCCAGACATTGTTTTTGTGGTGGCTGTAGTCCTTCAGCGTCTGCAGCACCGCGGTCTTGCCCTCCACCTGGGTCACGCGCGCCTGCAGCGGCTGGGCGCCTTCCTGCCACAGCATCTGGTTGACGTAGAGGTTCTGGCCGTCCGGGCCCTTGACCTGGTAGTAGCTGCGGCCCTGTTCCTGCCAGGACTTCATGTCCTTGCCGTTACGCTCCCAGAAGCTTTCGTCGATTTCCCGGGTGCCGGTGTAGAGCAGGTCGGTGTCTTCCAGCACCTTGTCGTTGAAATAGTCTTCCGCGTCCAGGCCCAGCGCGCGGGCCTTGATGCGCATATTGATGTCTTTGGACACCAGGATCACCGAGCGGCCTTGCTGCAACTCCTTCAAGGCCATCACGATGCCGAGGATCTGGTTGTCGGCCTTGCCCACCGGCAGAGACGGCGGCAGCACGCTGTGTATCGCCTGGGTCTGCAGGATCAGCTTGCCGGCGGCGGCGTCGCGGCTGGCGCTCTTCAGCGGAATGCCGGATTCGATCTTGGCTTCGGCCCCGCTGACGATCTCATCTAGGAAACGGCTGGCCTGGCGCGCGTTGCGCGCCACTTCGGACATCCCCTTCTTGTGGGTGTCCAGTTCTTCCAGCGTGATGATGGGGATGAACACATCGTGTTCTTCGAAGCGATACAAGCAGGTGGGGTCGTGCAGCAGCACGTTGGTGTCGAGAACAAACAGCTTGCTGGCGCTGATTTTTTTGCGGCTGGCCATGATGATCCCCTGGTTTTATCGCGGGGCGGGCCGGGAATCGGCCGACCCCGTCGCGGTTTTTAGAGCGTCTTGACGAAGTCCAGCACCGCCGCGGCGTGGCCTGGCACTTTGACGCCGCGCCATTCGCGCGCGATGTCGCCGTTCCGGCCAATCACGAAGGTGCTGCGTTCAATCCCTCTGACCTGTTTGCCATACATATTCTTCATCTTGATGACGCCAAACAGATTGCAAACAACCTCCTCTGCATCGGACAACAATTCGAATGGCAGCTCCAGCTTGGCTTTGAAGTTCTCGTGAGACTTCAGGCTGTCGCGGGAAATGCCGACAACGGCGGCGCCGGCGGCGGCGAATTCGGCGTGCAGATCGCGGAAATCCATGGTTTCGTTGGTGCAGCCGGGGGTGTTGTCTTTGGGGTAGAAGTAGATCACCAGCGGCTTGGGGCTGCTGGACAGCTGAAACGAGACGCCGGCGGTGCCGGGCAGGGTGAAGTCGGGGCAAGCAATGCCGGACATGCAGTAACTCCTGTGGTGGAACTGGGTTGGTGCGTCCGCCTTGTTTTGAGATTAGCGGATTCCCGCCCGGTTAGACAATGGGAATGGGTAACGAAATTTTCACGGCGCGTGTTCCCGCCGCAGCAGCACCAAGAGCGCGCCGGCGCCGCCCATGGATTCGCCGGCCTCGCAAAAGGCCAGCACGTCGGGGTGGTGCTTGAGCCAGGCGCGCACCATGCGCTTGAGCACGGGCTGGCCGTTGGAGCCGAAGCCCTTGCCGTGTATCACCCGCACGCAGGGGCCGTGGCGCCGCGCCCGGTGCAGGAACAGCGCCAAGGCGTCCTGGGCCTGGTAGCGGTCGCAACCGTGCAGGTCGAGCTGGCGACAGACCGGCCAGAAGCCTGCGCGCAGCTTTTTCAGCGTGGCGGAGGGCATGCCGGGCCGGGCGAAATGGGCGTCGATCTCGGCCGGTTCGAACCAGCCCACCATCTGCTGCAGCAAGGCCTGTTGCACCGCTTCCGACGTCTGGCCGTGTTGATGGCGGCGGCGCGGGTGCGGGCTGGGCTTGGGGCGAGGGCTGGCGTGGCGGTTGTCCGGCTTCAGCGGCTTGACGTCGCGGAACAGCTGGCGGAAATCCGGTTCCGGTTCGGCCGGCGGCGCGGCGGAAACGGAAACGCCAGCCGGCGCGCGGGAGTCGCGCACCTGCTGGCGCAGGCCTTGCAAGGCTTTCTTGAAGGCTTTCAAGCGTTTACTTCAGGCTGTCCAGGTAACGTTCCGCGTCCAGGGCGGCCTGGCAGCCGGAGGCCGCGCTGGTCACCGCCTGGCGGTAGATGTGGTCCTGCACGTCGCCGGCGGCGAACACGCCCGCCGCGCTGGTGGCGGTGGCGTTGCCCTCGCGGCCGCTCTTGGTGATCAGGTAGCCGGTGCCGTCCATTTCCAGCTGGCCTTTGAAGATCTCGGTGTTCGGCTGGTGGCCGATGGCGACGAAGAGGCCCATCACCTTGATTTCTTCGGTGGAGGCGTCCTGCATGGACTTCAGGCGCAGGCCGGTGACGCCGGAAGCGTCGCCCAGCACTTCGTCCAGGGTGGCGTTCAGCTTCAGGCTGATCTTGCCTTCCTTGACGCGGTCCATCAGCTTGTCGATCAGAATCTTCTCGGCGCGGAAGGTTTCGCGGCGGTGGATCAGGGTCACGTGCTTGGCGATGTTGGCCAGGTACAGCGCTTCTTCCACCGCGGTGTTGCCGCCGCCGATCACCGCCACGTCCTGGTTGCGGTAGAAGAAGCCGTCGCAGGTGGCGCAGGCGGACACGCCCTTGCCCTTGAACGCTTCTTCGGAGGCCAGGCCCAGGTATTTGGCCGAGGCGCCGGTGGCGATGATCAGCGCGTCGCAGGTGTATTCGCCGGCGTCGCCCACCAGGCGGATCGGTTTTTCATGCAGATGGGTGGTGTGGATGTGGTCGAACAGGATTTCGGTGCCGAAGCGCTCGGCGTGCTGCTGAAAGCGCTGCATCAGTTCCGGGCCCATCACGCCGGCGGCGTCCGCGGGCCAGTTGTCCACGTCGGTGGTGGTCATCAACTGGCCGCCTTGCGCCAGGCCGGTGACCAGCACCGGCTTCAGGTTGGCGCGCGCCGCGTAAACGGCGGCGGTGTAGCCGGCGGGGCCGGAGCCAAGAATCAGCAGGGGGCTGTGGCGAGTCGTGGTCATGATGTTTTCCTGTGTGAGAAGCGGGTAATGAAACCGATTGCGTCAAACCGGGGCTGCCGGTTGGGCGCCGAGGTCGAGTCGTTCAGTTCTGAAGTATGGTGTCTGTCCGTCGGAATCCAAGAGCAAGAGCGGACTATTCAGCCAGCGGGCCCGCGCGCGGGCGCCGGCGTTTCGGCTGACAATATACAAGAGCGGCGGGGCAAGGTTAAGCGTTGGCTTGATTGGAATATTCAACATTGCTGATTGAATTCCTTTATCGCTGTTCCCGGCCGTCCTATCGGCCGGGCTTGGTTCTGGCTGAAATCATTTGCGCATTCACGCGTCGATTCAAAAGCTTGCCGTTTTTCGGGGCGCCGTCATGCCGGAATCCGCGGCGGGGCTAGGCCCGCTTGGCCCGCCGCGGCCGCGCGGCGGCTACTTGCCAGCACCGGCCGCGTGCTATACTGTCCGTTTTCGCGTTGGGTGCGTGGTGTAACTCCGCGCAGCGCCACCTCTGAGGTGAGGCAATGTCCTTCGTGTCTGCCGATCCGTGGCGTCGTACCGTCCCAGATGACTAAACCTGTCACACACTTAAGGATTTAACATGCAAGTACAGCTGGAAACATTGAGCAATCTTGAGCGCCGCATGAATATCGCCCTGCCGATGGCGGCCATCGACACGCAAGTGGCCGAGCGCCTGAAGCGCGTGGCCCGCAACGCCAAGATTCAAGGTTTCCGCCCGGGCAAGGCTCCGCTGAAGATCGTGGAAATGAACTACGGCGCCCAGGTGCGTGAAGAAGTGATGGGTGAACAGGTTCAACAGGGTTTCTACTCCGCCGTGAGCGAGCAGAAGCTGCGCGTTGCCGGCTACCCGCGCTTCGAGCCGGTAGCCGCCGGCGACGACAAGGAAAACTTCAAGTTCGCCGCCACTTTCGAGGTTTACCCGGAAGTGAAGGTTGGCGAGCTGGCCGGCAAGGAAGTGGAAAAGCCGCTGACCCCGGTGACCGACGCCGAAATCGAGAAAACCATCGATATCCTGCGCAAGCAGCGCACCCGCTACAACCGCGTTGAGCGCGAAGCCGCCACCGGCGACCGCGTGATCATCGACTTCAAGGGCGCCATCGACGGCGTGCTCTTCGAAGGCGGTTCTTCCGAGAACTTCCCCTTCGTGCTGGGCCAAGGCCAGATGCTGGCCGAGTTTGAAGCGGGCGTCGCCGGCATGAAGGAAGGCGACATCAAGAGCGTGGAAGTGAGCTTCCCCGAGGATTACCACGGCAAGGATGTGGCCGGCAAAACCGCCGTGTTCGAAATCCTGCTAAAGAACGTGGCTGAAGCCGTGCTGCCGGAAGTGAACGAAGAGTTCGCCAAGCTGCTGGGCATCGCCGACGGCGACGTTGAGAAAATGCGCGCTGAAATCCGCAAGAACGTGGAACGCGAAGTGAAGCGCCGTCTGCAGGCCCGCACCAAGGAAAACGTGATGCAGGCGCTGTTGGACGCCACCGAGATCGAACTGCCGAAAGCCCTGGTCAGCCTGGAAATCGGCCGTCTGGTCGAGCAAGCCCGTCGCGACATGCAGCAACGCGGCATGAACGTCAAAGACATGCCGTTCCCGCCGGAACTGTTCGCTCAGCAAGCCGAGCGCCGCGTGGCTCTGGGCCTGATCCTGTCCGAAGTGGTGGAGTCCAACAAGCTGGAAGCCAAGCAGGACCAAGTCAAGGCCATGATCACCGAGTTCGCCGACAGCTACGAAGATCCGGCTGAAGTGCTGACCTGGTATTACGCCAGCCCGGACCGCCTGGAAGGCCCGACTTCCATGGTACTGGAAGACAATGTGGTTGAATTTGTGCTGTCCAAGGCCAATGTTGTAGAGAAAGAACTGTCCTTCGACGCCCTGATGGGCAACAACGCCTGATAACAGCTGGAGTGGCCGATGAAATCGATGATGGAACCTCAAGGTCTGGGCCTGGTGCCCATGGTGGTGGAACAGAGCGGTCGCGGCGAGCGCGCGTATGACATCTACTCGCGTCTGCTGAAGGAACGCATCGTGTTCCTGGTGGGCCCTGTCACGGATGAGTCGGCCAACCTGGTTGTGGCGCAGATGTTGTTCCTTGAATCGGAAAATCCGGACAAGGACATCCACTTCTACATCAACTCGCCGGGTGGGTCGATTACCGCGGGCATGTCCATTTACGACACGATGAACTTCATCAAGCCGGATGTTTCCACCTTGTGCATTGGCCAGGCCGCCAGCATGGGCGCCTTCCTGCTCGCCGCCGGCGCGCAGGGCAAGCGCTTCGCGCTGGCCAATAGCCGGGTGATGATTCACCAGCCGCTGCTGTACGGCGGCGGCCTGTCCGGCCAGGTCACCGATATCGAGATCCATGCTCGCGAACTGGTCAAAGTCAAGGCCAAGATGAACGAGCTGCTGGCCAAACATAGCGGCCAGCAACTGGAGCGGGTGATCGCCGACACCGAGCGCGACAACTTCATGTCCGCCGACGAGGCACAGGCCTACGGCTTGATCGACAAAGTGCTGACGTCCCACAAGGACGTGAAAGCTTAAGGAGCGATGGAATCCGCCAATGGCTGATAAGAACAGCAATGAAAAGCTTCTCTACTGCTCTTTCTGCGGCAAGAGCCAGCATGAAGTCCAACGCCTGATCGCCGGGCCGCAGGTCTTCATCTGCAACGAATGCGTCGAGCTGTGCAACGACATCATTCGCGAGGAGCTGGAGAAGGGCGTCGGCGACGCCGCGTCCTCCTCCGAAGACAGTCCGCTGCCTACGCCTCAGGAAATCCGCGCGGATCTCGACCAATACATCATTGGTCAGGATTTCGCCAAGAAGACCCTGTCGGTGGCGGTGTACAACCACTACAAGCGTCTGAGCAGCCCGGCAAGCAAGAGCGAGGTCGAGCTGGCCAAGAGCAATATCCTGCTGATCGGTCCGACCGGTTCCGGCAAGACCTTGCTCGCCCAGTCTCTGGCCCGCCTGCTGGACGTGCCCTTCGTCATCGCCGACGCCACCACGCTGACCGAAGCGGGTTACGTGGGCGAGGATGTCGAGCACATCATCCAGAAGCTGCTGCAAAAATGCGACTACGACGTGGACAAGGCCCAGCGCGGCATCGTCTACATCGACGAGATCGACAAGATCTCGCGCAAGTCGGAAAACCCGTCCATCACCCGCGACGTATCGGGCGAAGGCGTGCAGCAGGCTTTGCTGAAGCTGATCGAGGGCACCGTGGCCTCGATTCCGCCGCAGGGCGGCCGCAAGCATCCGAATCAGGAATTCATCCAGGTGGACACCACCAACATCCTGTTCATTTGCGGCGGCGCTTTCGACGGGCTGGAGAAGATCATTCGCCAGCGCTCGGAAAAGGGCGGCATCGGCTTCGGCGCCGACATCAGCTCCAAGGACGACGGCAAGAGCTTGTCCATGTTGTTCCAGGAAGTGGAGCCGCAGGATCTGATCCGTTTCGGTCTGATTCCCGAGCTGATCGGTCGCCTGCCGGTGGCGGCCACGCTGGAGGAGCTGGACGAAGAGGCGCTGGTCACCATCCTGACCCAGCCGAAGAACGCGCTGATCAAGCAGTATCAGAAGCTGTTCTCGATGGAGTCGGTGGAGCTGGAAGTGCGTCCGTCCGCCTTGCGCGTGATCGCCAAGCAGGCGCTGAGCCGCAAGACCGGCGCGCGTGGTTTGCGCTCCATCCTGGAGCGGGCGTTGCTCGACACCATGTACGAGCTGCCGTCCATGGCCGACGTGGAAAAAGTCGTGGTGGATGAAAAGGTTATCGACAAGGGCGACAAACCGCTGTTCATTTATCGCGACAAGGACGACAAGGCGCAATCGGCCTGATTGTCCGCCGCGACTCCGGAGACCGCCCAAACCGGGCGGTTTTTTATTTGTAGAGCCGGAAATCTGATTTAGTATGGGGGTGTTGAATTTTACTGTCCGCCCCCCATCTCCCAAGCATTGTTTCATAAGCAAGGTTAGGTGATATGCCGCAACCCGCAGAACTCAAAGAAGAAGCCACGCTGCCATTGCTGCCGCTGCGCGACGTGGTGGTCTTCCCGCATATGGTGATCCCGTTGTTCGTCGGCCGCGCCAAGTCCATCCGCGCGCTGGAGCTGGCGATGGACGAGGGCAAGCAAATCCTCTTGGTGGCGCAGCGTTCCGCCTCCAAGGACGAACCGTCCGCCGACGACCTGTATCAAGTCGGCACCATCGCTTCGGTATTGCAGATGCTCAAGCTGCCGGACGGCACCGTCAAGGTGCTGGTCGAAGGCCGTCAGCGCGCGATGATCGAATCCGTGGGCGAAGAAAACGAATGTTTCGTCGGCGCCTTCAAGCCGCTGAGCCCGGAGGCCGAGGAATCGACCGAGACCGAGGCGATGCGCCGCGCGCTGCTCGCGCAGTTCGAGCAGTACGTCAAGCTGAACAAGAAGATTCCGCCGGAAGTGCTGAACTCGCTGGCCGGCATCGACCGCGCCGGCCGCATGGCCGACACCATCATCGCCCACCTGCCGCTGAAGCTGGAACAGAAGCAGGAAGTGCTGGAGATGTTCGACGTGCAGCAGCGCCTCGAGCACCTGATGTCGCAGCTGGAAGGCGAAATCGACATCCTGCAGGTGGAAAAACGCATCCGCGGCCGCGTCAAGCGGCAGATGGAAAAGAGCCAGCGCGAGTACTATCTGAACGAGCAGGTCAAGGCGATTCAGAAAGAGCTGGGCGAGATGGACGAGGTCAGCGACCTCGACGAGCTGGAAAACAAGATCAAGGTCGCCGGCATGAGCAAGGAGGGTCGCGAGAAGGCGATGTCCGAGCTCAAGAAGCTGCGCATGATGTCGCCGATGTCGGCGGAAGCCACCGTGGTGCGCAACTACATCGACACCTTGCTCGAACTGCCGTGGAAGAAGAAGACCAAGATCAGCAAGGACGTGGCCAAGGCCGAGGAAGTGCTGGACGAGGATCACTTCGGCCTGGAGAAGGTCAAGGAGCGGATTCTGGAGTACCTGGCGGTGCAACAGCGCGTCGACAAGCTCAAGGCGCCGATTCTGTGCTTGGTGGGGCCGCCGGGCGTGGGCAAGACCTCGCTGGGCCAGTCCCTGGCGCGCGCCACCAACCGCAAGTTCGTGCGCATGGCGCTGGGCGGGGTGCGCGACGAGTCCGAGATCCGCGGCCATCGCCGCACCTATATCGGCTCCATGCCGGGCAAGGTGCTGCAGAACATGAGCAAGGCGGCGGTGAAGAACCCGTTGTTCCTGCTGGACGAAGTGGACAAGATGGGCGCGGATTTCCGCGGCGATCCGTCGTCGGCCTTGCTGGAGGTCTTGGACCCGGAGCAGAACCACTCCTTCATCGATCATTACGCCGAAGTCGAATTCGACTTGTCCGACGTGATGTTCGTGGCCACGGCCAACTCGCTGAACATTCCGCCGGCGCTGCTGGACCGGATGGAAATCATTCGTCTCGCCGGCTACACCGAGGACGAAAAGGTCAATATCGCCACCAAATACCTGCTGCCCAAGCAAATGAAGGCCAACGGCGTGCAGGAGGGCGAGCTGGCGGTGCAGGAGACCGCGCTGCGCGACATCGTGCGCTACTACACCCGTGAAGCCGGCGTGCGCAGCCTGGACCGCGAAATCGCCAAGATCTGCCGCAAGGTGGTGACCAGCGCCTCGCTGAAGGCCGGCAAGGCGAGCAAGGTGACCGTCAGCGGCCGCAACCTGGACAAATTCCTGGGCGTGCGCCGTTTCGATTACGGCATCGCCGAGGACGAGAACCGCATCGGCCAAGTCACCGGCTTGGCCTGGACCGAGGTGGGCGGCGAACTGCTGACCATCGAGGCGGTGTCGCTGCCGGGCAAGGGCAACATCATCCGCACCGGTCAGCTGGGCGAGGTGATGCAGGAGTCCATCACCGCGGCGATGAGCGTGGTGCGCAGCCGCGCGCGTTCGCTGGGCATCAAGCCGGACTTCTACGAGAAGAGCGATATGCACATCCACGTGCCGGAAGGCGCGACGCCCAAAGACGGGCCCAGCGCCGGCATCGCGATGACCACGGCCCTGGTGTCCATCCTGACAGGCATTCCGGTGCGCGCCGACGTGGCGATGACCGGCGAGATCACGCTGCGCGGCGAGGTATTGCCCATCGGCGGCCTGAAAGAGAAGCTGCTGGCGGCGCATCGCGGCGGGATCAAGCACGTGTTGATCCCCAAAGGCAACGAAAAAGATTTGGTTGAAATTCCCGCCAATATCAAGCATAAAATCGAAATCCATGCCGTTAAGTGGATAGACGAAGTCTTGGCTTTGGCCTTGGAGCGGCAACCGGAGCCTTTGTCGGAAGAAGAAAAGCCGGCGGAGGAGTTGCGAGGGACGCAGGAGGCAGCGCAAGGCGTGTCCGTGATGAAGCATTAAGAATCATGGCCTTAGCCGAACGCTGAATAACTTGTGTTCAAGCGGCTTTCCAGTGTGTTTGCGAAATGGCAAAATGCCCGTCAAAGCCGCTTGACACAAGGATTTCGCCCTTGCTATAAAGCAAGCGGTTTTTATCCGAATTACGTAGACCGAGAACGACGAAAGGGGACTTACGTGAACAAGTCTGAACTGATTGACGCTATTGCCGCTGAGGCCGATATCTCCAAAGCCGCCGCCGCCAAGGCGCTGGACGGCATGGTGGCCGCTGTAACCGACGCTCTGAAAAAGGGCGACACCGTGACCCTGGTGGGCTTCGGCACCTTCTACGTTGGCGAACGCGCTGAACGCAGCGGCCGCAACCCGAAGACCGGCGCCACCATCAAGATCCCGGCAGCTCGTTCGCCGAAGTTCCGTGCTGGCAAGGCACTGAAAGACGCGCTATAATTAGCGGCCTTGGCAGCCCCTAGCGGCTGGCAAGGTGTTTCGAGGGGCGTTTAGCTCAGTTGGTAGAGCGTCTGCCTTACAAGCAGAATGTCGGCGGTTCGACTCCGTCAACGCCCACCACAGTCCGGAGCGGTAGTTCAGTTGGTTAGAATACCGGCCTGTCACGCCGGGGGTCGCGGGTTCGAGTCCCGTCCGCTCCGCCAGAACTCACAAAAAGGTGAACGAAATACAGCGTTCACCTTTTTTTTTGACAAGGGTGGCTCAAGCCAATCGCCATGTTCGAGTTTGTCCAGAACAATAAAGTCTTCATTCAGGTTGTATTGGGAGCTGTTGCGTTGACCTTCGTGGGCTTCGGCGTGGGCAGCTATGAAGCAGCTTCCGACGACCCTTATCTCGCCAAGGTAGGTTCCGCCAAGATTTACAAGCGCGATCTGGATCGAGCCTTGGAGGGCCAGCCCACCGATCCGGCCAGCCGCCAGGCCGCGCTGGAAAACCTGATCCGCCAGGAACTGCTGCTGTCCGACGCGCACGACCGCGGTGTCACCGTCAGCCCCGAGCAGTTGCGCAAAGTCATCGCCTCCATTCCCGCCTTCCAGGACAACGGCAAGTTCAGCCCGGAACGCTATCGCGAATTCCTGCAAAACCGCTATCCGTCTCCGGAAGCCTTCGAAGCCCAGGTCAAGCGCGACATCGTGCTGCAAAGCCAGCTGACCGGCATCGCCGGCACCGAGTTCGTCGCCGGCACCGTGGTCAACCGTCTGGCCGGCCTGTTGGGCGAGGGCCGCGAAGTGCGCTCTTTGCTGTTGAAGCCGGCGGATTTCGCCGCCGAGGTCAAGACCGACGACGCCGCGCTCAAAGCCTTCTACGACGCCAACCTGAAGCGTTTCCGCGTACCGGAGCGGGTTAAGCTCGACTACGTGCTGCTGTCCCAGGACGCCTTGGCTCAAGGCCTTAAGCCCAGCGACGCCGAGCTGCAGAAATACTACGAAGAACACAAGGCCGAGTTCAGCAACGAACAGCGCCGCGCCTCCCATATCTTGCTGACGGTGGCCAAGGACGCCAAGCCGGAGCAGAAGGCCAAGATCAAGGCCGAAGCCGAGGCCTTGCTGAAGGACGTGCGCGCCAACCCGGCCCGTTTCGCCGAATTGGCCAAGGCCAAGTCGCAAGATCCGGGCTCCGCGGCCAATGGCGGCGATCTGGGTTTCTTCGGTCACGGCATGATGGTCAAGCCTTTCGACGACGCGGTGTTCCGCATGAAGCCGGGCCAGATCAGCGAAGTGATCGAAACCGAGTTCGGTTATCACATCATCAAGCTGGACGAAGTGAAGGCTCAGGACTTCGCCGAAGTGAAAGCGGCTATCGCCGAGAAGCTGCAGCGTCAGCAGGCGGGCAGCCTGTTCCGCAGCCAGGCCGACAAGCTGACCGAACTGGCCTACCAGCAGGGCGATTCGCTGAAGGCGCTGCAAGAGCAGCTGAAGCTGCAGCCGCAGCATTCCGATTGGCTGAGCCGCGGCAAGCCGGCGGCGGACCCGCTGCTCAACAGCCCCAAGGTGCTTGAGGCGGCGTTCAGCGAAGACGTGCTGAAGAAGAAGCACAATAGCGAGCCGGTGGACATCGGCAACAGCCGCCTGTTGGTGGTGCGCGTGGCCGAACATCAGCCGGAGCGTCAGCAGACGATGGACGAGGTGCGCGAGGTGATCAAGGCCGAGCTGGTGGCCAAGGAAGGCGCCAAGCTGGCCGAGAAGAAGGGCCAGGCGCTGTTGGCCGAGCTGAAGGCCGGCAAGGGCGAGGGCAAGGCTTGGAGCGAAGCCAAGACCCTGCTGCGCCGCGATCCGGCCGGTCTGCCCATCGCCGACGCGCGGGCGGTGTTCGCCGCTCAGGCGGGCAAGCTGCCGGCCTTCGCCGGCGCCAAGCGCGACAACGGCGAATACGCGCTCTATCGCATCGACAAGGTGATTCCGGCGCCGGCGGCCAGCGAGGCAGAACGCGGCCAGCTGAGCGCGATCCTGGGCGAGATGAACGCCAACGCCCAGCTGTCCAGCTATCTGGACACCTTGCGTCAGAAGTACAGCGTGACGATGGGCAAGCAGGGTTTGTCCGACGCGCAGTAAGTCCGGTTTGAACGATGTCCGATCGCCGCCGTCAGCGTTTGCTGGCGGCGGTTTTTCATATGCCGCGCACTGATTTGCTTATAAGTTTGAGCGCTAAGCGGGCGGTTTTTTTGAGCGGGATGAGATAATTTCAATCTTTTTTAGTCGGAACTATTGACTGGAAACGAAAATAGATGTTCAATCATAAACAAATTTAGTCGCCGATTTGAACACAGCTTGCGGGCGTAAAACAGCTAAAGCGTGGGTAAGCAGCCCCAGGACGTGATCCAGCATCTGCTTACAGTAATCTCGATTCCGCAGTGATTCCGAAGATTCCCATGCAAGGCCCGCCAAGTTCATTGGCGGGCCTTGTGTTTTTGGAGTATTTGGAATGATTCATCTGCAAAATGTTCGTAAGCGTTTCCGTCACCCCGAGGGGGGCTGGTTCGATGCGGTCACGGACACCTCTCTCACGATTCGTCCGGGCGAAGTCTTCGGACTAATCGGCTTTTCCGGCGCCGGCAAATCCACCTTGCTGCGCCTGATCAATCTGCTGGAGCGTCCGGACCACGGCGCCGTCATCGTCGACGGCGAAGACCTGACCAGCCTGTCCGCCAAGGCCTTGCGCCGCGCGCGCCAGAATATCGGCATGGTGTTCCAGCAATTCAATTTGATGGCCAACCGCACCGTGGCCGGCAACGTCGCCTTCCCGCTGGAAGTGGCGGGCTGGGCCAAGGCGGATATCGACAAGCGCGTCCATGAATGCCTGGAAGTGGTGGGCCTCTTGGACCGCGCCAATCACTATCCGGCGCAATTGTCCGGCGGCCAGAAGCAGCGCGTCGGCATCGCCCGCGCGCTGGCGCCCAATCCCAAGGTGATCCTGGCCGACGAGCCCACCTCGGCGTTGGACCCGAAAACCACTCAAGCCGTGCTGGATTGTCTGAAGGACATCAATCAACGCTTTGGCGTCACCATCGTCATCGTCACCCACGAGATGGGCGTGGTGAGGGCGATCTGCCATCGCGCGGCGGCCCTGGACGCCGGCCGGGTGGTGGAAGTGGTGGATGTGTCGAATAACGAGGTGGCGGCGGATTCCGATCTGGCGCGCTCGCTGCTGGAGGCCGCGTAATGGATGCCGCAACCCTGAACGAAGCATTGCAAAACCTGGTGAGCATGGGGCCGGAAATCTGGCAGGCCTTCCAGGAAACGCTGGTGATGCTGGGCATAGGCCTGAGCGCGGCCGTCTTGCTGGGCGGTCCGCTCGGCATCGTGCTCTACCTGACCCAGCCGGGTCAGCAGTTCGCCAACCGCGCGCTGAACGGCGTGCTGGGCTGGGTGGTGAACCTGGTGCGTTCCTTCCCCTTCATCATCCTGATGGTGTCGCTGGTGCCGCTGACGCGAGCGCTGGTGGGCAGCACCATCGGTCCGGTGGCGGCTTCGGTCCCGCTGGCCTTTGCCGCGATTCCGTATTTCGGCCGCCTGGTCGAGCAGACGCTGCGCGAAATTCCGCGCGGCGTGGTGGAGGCGGCCGAGGCGATGGGCGCCAGCCCGCTGCAGATCATCTGCAAGGTCTTGCTCAACGAGGCGCGCTCCGGCCTGATTTCCAGTCTGACCATTCTGACCATCAGCTTCCTGAGCTATACCGCGGTGGCGGGAGTGGTGGGCGGCGGCGGCATCGGCGATCTGGCCATCCGTTACGGCTACTACCGTTATCAGACCGATGTGATGGTGGCCATGGTGCTGATGCTGGTGGCGCTGGTGCAAGTCATCCAGCTGCTGGGCAACCGGCTGGCCGCCAAGCTGGACAAACGTTGACATCCGCCGGCGCCAGGCGCCGGCAGGGCTAAGCTTTTACCTATCAATGGACAAGCAGGAGAAACAAATGCGTAGATTCGTGATCAAGGCAGTGGCGGCGTCGGTATTGGGTTTGGCGACGGCGGGCGCGGCGCTGGCGGCGGACCCGGCCAAGAAGGACATCGTGATCGGCACCACCGTCGGCGATTTCGGCGATATGGTCAAGCAATCGATCAAGCCCATCCTGGAAAAGCAGGGTTACAAGGTCAAGCTGGTGGAGTTCACCGATTACGTGCGTCCTAACCTGGCCTTGCAGGAAGGCGCGCTGGACGTGAATGTGTTCCAGCACAAGCCCTATCTGGACAACTTCGTCAAAGAGCACAAGCTGAACCTGAAAGAAGCGTTCCAGGTGCCGACCGCGCCGCTGGGCATCTACGCCGGCAAGATCAAGGCGCTGAAAGACGTCAAAGTGGGTTCCACCGTGGCCGCCCCCAACGATCCGTCCAATTTCGCCCGCGCGCTGGTGATGCTGGCCGATCTGGGCTGGGTCAAGCTGAAGCCGGGCATCAACCCGCTGACCGCTTCCGAGCGCGACATCGCCGTCAATGTGAAGAAGATCAAGATCATTCCGCTGGAAGCCGCGCAACTGCCGCGTTCGCGCAGCGATGTGGACTTCTCGGTGATCAACGGCAATTACGCCACCAGCTCCGGCATCAAGCTGACCGAGGCGATCTATCAGGAAAAGAGCTACGCCTACGTCAACTGGGGCGCGGTGCGCACGGCGGACCTGGCCAAGCCCTGGGCCAAGGACGTGGTGGCGGCTTACAACTCGCCGGCGTTCAAGGCTTTCGCCAAGCAGAAGTACGCGGGCTACAAGCTGCCGCAGAATTGGAACTAAGCGCAGGCGCTTATTCGCGCGCCGGCAGACGGCCGGCGGCGCAGGATTTCTTGTAACACTCCTGGCTACAAGACTTGATGGGAGGGCTTTGCCCTCCCAATTTTTTTGCGCGCTTAAAACGTGTTTACGATCTCGCGAGCGAAGGTGAGACAAGGCGAAAACCGCTGAGAAAGCGGAGTGTACACACGGTACATGAGCATTTCGAAGCGGCACTCATCGTGTAACGCTCCACAACGCGCAGCAGATCGTAAACAGGTTCTCAGGCCCGCTGACAAAACCCCGATCCTGCGTTGCGCCTCCTTGTCGTACTACTGGTACTGTCTGCGTCGGCGCGCCTTGGCTCAGGTGCGCTGCGCGGTTTTGTTAAGGCTCTTATTTCAGATAGGAGCGCAAGACGCCCACCACCTGTTCCAGGTCCCGGCTGCGCTGCAGCGGGTCGTCGGCCTCAGGGCCCAGATGTTCGCGCAGATGGCCCTCCATCACTTCCATCATCAGCCCATTGACGGCGCCGCGCACCGCGGCGATCTGTTGCAGCACGGCCGAGCAATCGACTTCCTGTTCCAGCGCGCGTTCCAGCGCTTCCGCCTGGCCCTTGATGCGGCGGACGCGGGTCAATAATTTCTTCTTGTCTTTCACGGTATGCGGCATGCGCGCGGCTTCCTTCTATTGATAATATACTGGGGTATAGTATATTGACGCCAATCCGCCGCCGGACGCGTTGATTCCAATCGTTCACGGCGGCCAAATGGAACTCATTGTAAAGAAGGTCAAAGATGCCGCCAATCGCCGAGCTGATCCAACAGGGCAACATCAATCTCTGGCTGTTCATTCCGTCCGCCATCCTGTTAGGCGCGCTGCACGGGCTGGAGCCCGGGCACTCCAAGACCATGATGGCGTCTTTCATCATCGCCATCCGCGGCAGCATAGGCCAGGCGGTGCTGCTGGGCTTGTGCGCGGCCTTGTCGCATTCGCTGATCGTCTGGCTGCTGGCGGCGCTGGCGCTCCAATACGGCAATCAGTTGATCGCCGAACAGGCGGAGCCGTATCTGATGCTGTTTTCCGCCGTAGTGGTTTTGGCGGTGGCGGCCTGGATGTTGTGGCGCACCCGGCGGGACAATCTGGCGGCGCGGGCCATGCGGCGGCCGCCAAACGGCGGCAGCATGATAGACACCGGCCATGGTCTGGTCGAGGCCTTGCTTCTGCGCGAGGACGGTCTGCGCGTGGCCTTGTACCAGTACGGCGCCGGCCTGCGACGGCTGAAACCCGATGGGCGCGGCTTGGCTCTGGCGTGGCAAGGCGAGGAGGAGGCCGGGGAACTGGCTTTCGAAACTGAGGGGGAGTATCTGCTCAGCCCGCTCTTGCCGGCAGGGGCGATGGCGAAGGCCTTGCTCCTAAGCCATGGCGGTCACGTTCATCGCTATCCCGTGCGTTTCGCGCCGGCGGCCGGCGTCGAGGGGGCGGGGACGTATCGCCGGGCGGTGAGCGCGGGGCCGGCCAAGCCGGCGCGAAGAGCGACGGCGACGCTGCCCGCCTATCAGGACGCGCATGAACGCGCGCACGCCGAGCACATCCAGCGGCGCTTCGCCGGCAGGAAGGTGGGTAATGCGCAGATCGCCTTGTTCGGCCTGACCGGCGGGCTGATACCGTGTCCGGCCTCGGTGACCATTTTGCTGCTATGCCTGCATCTGAAGCGCTTCTCCCTGGGCGCCACCATGGTGGCTTCGTTCAGCCTGGGGCTGGCCTTGGCGCTGGTCAGCGTCGGCGTGCTGGCGGCCTGGGGCGTGCGCCAGGCGGGCGCCCGTTTCGGCGGCCTGGGCGAGTGGGCGCGGCGCGCGCCCTATCTGTCCGCCGGCCTGATGTTCCTGGTGGGCTTGGCGATGGCCGCGCAGGCCGCGCGTGGCCTCGCCGCTTAGCGCTTGTTCAAGGTCTGCCGCGCTTCGTGGGGCGCGGCGCGGCGAGTACGGCTTCGAAATGCCCATGCAGCGCTTGCACGCTCCGCTTTCTCCGCCGCAAGGCCTTGTCCCGCTCTTGCTCGCGCGACTCTGAACGGTTTCCTAGGACGGCTGCCGCGCGGCGCCGGTGCGGCCCAGGTAACGTCCCAGCCAGCGGTCTTGTTCCCACAGCATGTGCAATATCGATTCGCGAGCGCGGTAGCCGTGGCTTTCCGCCGGCAGGGTCACCAGCCGCGCAACCGCGCCCAGGCCTTGCAGCGCCTGGTATAGACGCTCGCTTTGCAGCGGGAAGGTGCCTGGGTTGTTGTCCATTTCGCCGTGGATCAGCAAGAGCGGGTCCTTGATCTGATTGGCGTAGTTGAACGGCGACATGGCTTGATAAACCTCTTTGGCCTGCCAGAAATTGCGTTCCTCCGATTGGAAGCCGAAGGGCGTCAGCGTGCGGTTGTAGGCGCCGGAGCGGGCGATGCCGGCATGGAACAGCCGGGTGTGCGCCAGCAGATTGGCGCTCATGAAGGCGCCGTAGGAATGGCCGCCGACGGCGATGCGGGCCGGGTCGGCCACGCCCAGGCGCACCACTTCGTCCACCGCGGCCTGGGCGTTCATTTTCAGCTGCGGCAGATAGCTGTCGTTCGGCTCTTTCTCGCCTTCGCCGACGATGGGCATGCCCGGATCGTCCAGCACCGCGTAGCCGCGCGCCAGCATGGCCAGCGGTCCCCAATAGCTGATCCGATTGAAGCGGTAGGGCGATTCCGTCACCTGGCTCGCCGCGGCGGCGGTTTTGAACTCGGTGGGATAGGCCCACATCAGCATCGGCAGCGGGCCGTCGCGCTTGGCCTCGTAGCCGGGCGGCAAATAGAGGGTGGCGGTCAGCGCCACGCCGTCGGCGCGCCGGTAGCGCAGCAGTGTCTTGGCGACGTCCTTCAATTGCGGCGTCGGGTGCGGCACATGGGTCAGCTCCAGCGGTCCGGACGCTTGCCCCAGCGCCAGACGGTAGAGATTGGGCGGCTGGCTGACGGATTCGCGGCTGAGCAGCAGGTCCCGGCCTGCGTCGTCCAGCAGCGCGGCCGGCCGTTCGAACCAGGGCGCTTGCGATTGCCACAGCCGCGTGGCGCGTTTGTCGTCCAGCGCGTAGCGGTCGACGAAGGGGCGGTCGCCTTCGGGGCCGGCGCCTTCGCCCAGCAGATAGATGGCCTTGCCGTCCGGCGTGGTTTGCAGCACGGATTGTCCGTTGGCGTTGCTGATCATGGCCGCCTCGCCGGGGTCGCTGTAGCGGTCTTCCGATTTGCGGCTGCTCAGCAGTTCCGGCGGGCGGTCCTGGTCGGGGCGCGCGCGCCAGACTTTCAGTTCACGGCTTTTCCACCAGTGTTCGCGCACCAGGGCCAGGTCGCCGCGGCCCCAGCGGACGTCGGCGAAACGGCTGGCCAGCCGCTGCAGCTGCCGCGGCGCTTGCTGGAAGGGCGCGGCTTGCAGATAGAGCGCGTCGCGTTCGGCGGCGTTTTGTCCGGGGTCGCCGCCGTCCAGCGCTTCGACCCAAAACAGGCTGGCCGGCGCGTCGGCGCGCCAGGCGATTTCGCGCGGGCCGGTCTCCACCGCGTCGTTGCCGGAAGGCATGCGTTCCAGCAGCGGCCGCTGGGTCACGGTATGCGCGATGCGGCCTTGCCGGTCCAATACGTCGACGCGCTTGGGGAAGCGGGAGATCGGCACCAGGCCGGAGTAGGGGCGTTGCAGGCGGGTGGCCAGCAGGTATTGGCGATTGGGCGAAGCGCTGACGCCGAGATAGCGGTCGGGCTGGCCGATGGGGCTGAGCTTGCCGTCCAGGCTGAGCAAGGCCAATTGGCTTTGCAGCTGGTAGTCCAGCAGGTCGGCGTCGTAGGGGGTCTTGAGCAGGTCGGGATAGGTCCGGGTCTGGGACGGCGCGCCGCCTTCGCTTTGCTGGATATTGGGGCCGCTCGGAGCCTGGGGCGGCCGCGGCGCCGGGCCTTGCTTCGCCGGCACGCGCTTGATCAGCAGCTGTTCGCCGAACCAGGCGAAGCCGGGGCCGGTGGCGGCGTTGAGGTGGACCTCGCCCAGCCGGCGCGCGCGGGCGTCGGCCACGTCCAACAGCCACAGCTCCACGCCCTTGGCGCCCCATAGGCTGAAAGCCACGCGGCTTTCGTCGGCGGACCAGGCGCTGTCGGCGATGCGGGCCCCGGCGGGCAGGCCGCGCACCGCGCGGCTGCGGCCCTGTTTCACGTCCAGCAGGCTTAGCGCGTTGCCGAAGTCGAAACGGCTGGCGGCGCGCATGGCGGGATTCAGGCGCAAGCCGGCCAGCTTGAGTTCGGGCTGGGCGACGTCGGCGATGCCGGGCAGACCGGGGCGGTGGATTTGCAGCAGGGTCCGGCGCTTGGGGCCCAGGCTTTGCAAGGGCGGGCGCGGCGCGTCCACCAGGGCGCGCAATTCGGCGGGCGGGGTCTGATAGCCCTGTTCGGCGGCGCTTGACGGCGCCGCGGCCAGCAGGCCGGCGATCAACGGCGCGCCGGCCAGCAGCGGAATACGAGGGGGCATGCGGGGCTCCTGTGAGGGATGGCGGGCAAGCGGAAAAACTTGCCCTAGTCTCGCAGGAGCGTCAAGGCGCGCCGCGCGCGGGCGGCGGGAGGCGCGAGCGCCCTAGAGCGGCGCGGAAACGCTAAGTAGTTCTTTTTGTTGCGGATTGGCCGGCGTCACCGGGTAGTCGAAGAACTGCAGCGTCAGGCCGCCGCCGTCCGCGCTGAAGCGGGCCGGGAAGCCCAGCGGCAGCGTGGTCTTGTCGTGGACATGACCAAAAGGAATGCCTGTCAGCACCGGAACGCCGGTCAGACGGCGGATTTCCGCCAGCACCGCGTCCAGGGTGTAGCCGGGGTCGTAGAGGTCGACCTGGCGGCTCATATTGAAATCGCCGATGAAAATGGCGCGCTGTTTGGCCAGCACGCCGGCCAGATGCAGCTGCTGCAGCATGCGTTCGATGCGGTAGGGCTGTTCGGCGACGTCCTCCAGGAACAGCAGGCCGCCCTTGATGTCCGGCAGGTAGGGGGTGCCGACCAGGCTGCTGAGCACGCTGAGGTTGCCGCCCCAGAACACGCCTTCGCCGCTGGCGTTGTGGCGCTGCGGCGCGTCGACGCGCAGCTGGCGGTTGGCCGTGGTGGTGGTGGTCAGGAATTCGTTGAGGGTGAAGGCGCTGGGTTGTTTGGCGCCGAAGTCGCTGACCATGGGGCCGGCGAAACTGCCCAGCCCGCCCTTGGCCAGCAAGGCCAGCTGAATGGCGGTGAAGTCGCTGTAGCCGATCAGCTGGCTGCCGGATTCGCGCAGCAGCGGGCAGAGCCGGCCGTAGTCGATGTGGGGCAGCAGCCGCGTGGCGCCGTAGCCGCCGCGGCCGGCCACCAGCAGCTGCGGCGCGCTGCGGCGCGAGATCAGCTGATTGAGGTCGGCCAGCCTTTGCGCGTCGCTGCCGGCGAAACGCTGATGGCGGCGGTCCAGCGCCTGGACGTTTTCCAGCTGATAGCCGGCCAGGCGCAGCCGCTCCACGGCTTGCTGCTTTTGGCGCGCGTCCGGCAAGGGGCCGGAGCAGGCGGTGAAATAGAGGCTGCTGCCGACGGCTGCCGGCGCGGGAAGGGATTGGTCAACCATGGTGCGACATCCTTGCAAGAGGCCAAGGCCGGCGCTGAGCGCGCCCATCTGGAGTAGTTGGCGACGAGAGTATTGAATGCGGGCAGTCATTGAATCCGGGGCCGAAGGGCCGGTGCAAACGGGGTTCGACAGCGCGAGGCTGCGTGAGTTGCGTCAGTATACGGCAAACGCCGCGACGGCGCAGAGCGCCGCCGCCGGCGTCGCCGCGCTCAAGCCAGCAGATTGGCCAGGCTGGAGGTGGACTGCTGCATGGCCGACAGCTCGCTGTTGAGCGCGGTGTATTCGTTCAGCAGCGAGCTTTTCTCGTTGGCCAACTGGTTGTTGAGCTGAGCCTGCAGATTGGTTTCGTCGTTGATCTTGACGTTGATGTCGCCCTGATCGGCGGTGATCATGCCGTTGGGGCCCAGCAGGTTGTTGATGGCGGTGTTGAAGGCGTTGGCGTAGCCGTTGTTCTGGGCGTTGCCGAACAGATTGGCCACCGCGCCGGGATCGGCGTTCAGCGCGGTGGTGAAGGCGCTGGAATCCAGTTTCAGCGTGCCGTCCGCCTGCTGAGTGATGCCGACCTGGGCCAGATAGGCGTAAGAGGAGGAGGCGTTGACGCCCGGCACCGGCGTGCTGAGCAGGCCGGACAGCTGCTCTTGCAGGCCGATGACGTCGCTATTGTTCTTCATGCTGCCGTTGAGGGCGGCGTTGCTGGCGCTGATCACCTGGTTGTAGGCGCTGACGAAGGTTTGCAGCGTGGAGGTGACGTTGGCGGTGTTCTGGCTCATGTTCAGCGTCACCTGGCCCAGCTTGTTGAGGTTGACGGTGGCGCCGTTGATCACATTGCTCAGGGTGTTGCTGCTGCTGGACACATTGACGCCGTTGACGGTGAGCAAGGCGTCCTGGGCCGCCGCGGATTCGCCGGCGGCCGCGCCGCTCTGGCTCAGGCCGGCCAGAGTGTTGCCGGACGCGGCGCCGCTGTCGCTGCCGCCGGCGGCGATGCTGAAGGCGTTGGCGGGGCCGGATTGCGCGGAGGCCAGCACCAGCGAGAACTTGCTGTTGTACTCCACCACCGAGGCGTTGACGCCGATGCCGGCGCTATTGATGCTGTCGGCGATGGAGGACAGCGAGACGGCGGAGCCGTTCTGGCCCAGCTGCACGGTGCTGGTGGTCCCGTTGACGGTGAAGCTCAGCGCGCCGGGCGCGCCGGCCAGCGCGGCGTTCTGGTCGGTGATGGCTTGCCCGCCCGAGGTTTGGTCGAACACCAGTTGTCTCGGCTGGGCCAACTGGGTGACGTTGAGCGCGTAGTTGCCGGCCACGCCGCCGCTGGTGGCGCTGGCGCTGGCGATGGTGTTGTCGGTGGAGGCGATCTGGAATTGCTGCAGAAAGCTGCCGGAGGCCATGGCGGTGGAGGCGGTCTGCAGGCTGGACAGCGCGGAGCTGATCTGGCCGATGGAGCTGAGCTGGGACTGATAATTGCTGACCCGGCTCTGGCTTTGGGTCAGCGGTTGCGAGTCCACTGCGATCAGCTGGCTGACAATGCTTTGCACGTCCAGCGGCCCTACGCTGGTGGTGATGGATGCCATGACGACGCCTCCCTGGCGCGCCGCTGCCGCTGGCGCGCTTGTCTTGCGAGAAAATCAAGCGTTGTGGTCGTTGCGTGTTCCATCACGGGGCCGCCGGCTGCCAGCCGGCGGGGGAATACTGTCATGTTATCGGCCGTTTGGCCGTCAACTTTAATCCCCGGCCCGACTCTCGCAATAACGCGGGCCGGGCCGGGCGGTTGACGGCCCTGCGGCGGCTCAAGAGTGGTTTTTGAGCTCGGCGGCGGGGTCCGCGGCGGCGTCTTCCTGCGCGACGGTCTTGGGCGGCAGGAAGAAGGACAGCGGCGCGCTGAGGAAGCGCTTGAGCAGCATCGGCACCAGCGGCCACAGCAGGCTGCCGGACAGCTTGCGCGAGCGCAAGGCCACCCACAAAGCCAGCGAGAAGCTGACCGCCAGATTGGTCAGGCCGATCAGCGCCACGCCGGCGCAGCCGAGCAGCACGGTGGCCAGGGGCAGCTGGAAGTCCTGCGCCACGGTGGCGAAGGCCAGATTGGCGGCGGAGAAGGTGATGTGGCGGATATCGATGGGCAGGCCGAGGATGAAGCCTATGGTGCCGGTCAGGCCCAGGAACATGCCGAAGTAGAAGTTGCCGGCCAGCGCGCCCAGATTGTGTTCGATATAGTTGCCCAGTCTCCAGGCGCGGTTTTCGCCCAATAGCCGCTTCAGCCCGGCGTGGGAGGCGATGCGCTCAGGGATGCGGCGGTAGATCGCCTTGTTGTCGTAATAACCGGCGATCAGGCCGGACAGGAACAGAAACACCCCGGCGATGGCGGCGTGAGGCAGCGCCAGGCTGTGGATGGGGTCGATGTCGTGCAGCAGGCTTTGCGCCTTGGCCACGTCCACCACCGGCGCGCCGAAGGCGGCCTGCCAGGCGAAGGCGATCAGGCCGGCGGTGGGGATGGCCAGCAGCACATTGCCGAGGATGGCGACGAACTGGGTGCGCATCACTTTGACCACCAGGTCGGCCAGGTCCTCCAGCTGCTTCTTTTGTCCGTTGTTTTCGTGCAGCACCGCGGCGATGCGCGCGGCGGTCATCGCCGGCTGCTTGGTGGCGATGGTCAGGTGCAGGATTTGCACGATGATGAAGCCGATCGCGTAGTTGAGGCCGAAGGCGATGCCTTCCCACAGCGGCGGCAGGTGGCCGCGGCTGAGCATCAGCTTGATCAGCGCCATGAAGCCGACGATGAGGCCGGCGCCCATCGCCGCCTTGGCCATGGCGGACCACTCCTTGCGGCTTTCCGCGATGTAGTGCTCGCCGTGGCGGCCGGCGTGCTCGGTGACTTGCAGCGCCAGCAGCTCCACATTGGATTTGAACAGATCGCGCAGGCTGTATTTGCGGTTTTCCGCGCGCGCGAAGGTGACGATGAGCTGGAACAAGTGCGGTTCCGCGGCCGGGTCGTGTTCCGGGTCCAGGATGGCCAGCAAGGCGCGGATGCGGGCGATGCTCTGCGCCAGCCGCAGGCCGTGGTAGGTGAGGTTGACCGAGATGCCGAAGCGGCGCGCGTTCTTGCGCACCTTGTTGAGTATGCTTTCGCACTGGTCCAGCAGCACCAGCACGTGCTTGTCGTCCTCGGCGCGCGGCAGGCCCTCGATCAGATCGCGGCGGTAGCCGTCGACGTAGCGCTGCACTTCGGCGTTCAGATTGAGAAACGGCGATTCGAAGCGTTCGATGTCCGGATTGATGCGCACCAGCTCCGGCTCCAGGCCGATGGCGGTGATCTGGGCCGACAGCACTTGCACCGATTCCAGCAACTGCAGCCGAGTCTGCTGCCAGCCGTCGGCGTTGTCGTTCTCCTGCCAGGCCATCGCCCGCCACAGCGCGTGCCAGGTGGCGTCGGGGATGGCCGCCAGCCAGATGTAGTCCTGCTTCCAGCTGAACAGCCGGCTGAAGCGGTCCTGCAGCGAATCCGCCTTATAAGGCATGGGCAGAATGCGTTCGCCGACGCGTCGCAGCAAGGTGGAGCCGAAGCCTTCGTTGGCCAGGATGCCGCATTCGGTGTACAGCGGAATCTGCCGGGTTTCGGTCAGCAATTGCAGCAGCGCCTTGCGCAGGGCCGCGCGGTATTCGGCATGGTGTTCCAGCAGATAGGACAGCGCCTGCAGATTGACGACGGCTTGTTGCGGCTTGCCGGCGTCGTCGGGGCGCAGGCACTGCAGCAGCGCGGACAGGGCGTCGAGCTGGGCCGGCGCTTGGCTGATCTGGCGCAAGGCCTGCTCCAGGCTGGGGGACTGATTGTTTTCGCTCATCTAGGGTGCTGGTTAGGGGGCTAGTGGGTGATGGGGGCGCGATTCCGGCCCATGACCTTAATGGTAGGCGCAAGCGGGCTGATTTTCCGACGCGGCGCGGACGGCCGGCGGCGCGTGGAATCGGCATCGGGGTTTAGAGATGGGGACGATTGATTCAGTTTCCAGCTTTGCTTGCAAAATCGCGCAATTGACACCTTACTGACCAGTAAGTAGAGTGCTTCGCATGACTCAAGGCCCAGATCCCAAGACCGACACCCGCAAGCGCATCCTGGACATCGCCGAGCAATTGCTGCTCAGCCGGGGCTTCAACGCTTTCAGCTACCAGCACATTAGCTCGGAGCTGGGCGTGCGCAACGCCGCCATTCATTATCACTTCCCCAAGAAAAGCGATCTGGGCGTGGCCTTGATCCAGCGTTACCGCCGGCGTTTCCAGCGCTTCATCGACCAGCAGGCGGCGCTGGATCCCCAGGCGCAGCTGGAGGCGTATTTCGGTCTGAGCGACAGCTATTACCGGCAGCACCGGCAGATCTGTCCCAGCGGCATTCTCAGCACCGAATTCCTGACGCTGCCGGAGGAAATGCAGCGGGAAGCGGCGGCCTTCATCGACGAGATGCGGCTGTGGGCGGTGGACATCACTAGGCGCGGCGCGGCCAGCGGCCAGATGCGTTACGCCGGCACGCCGGAGGCCATCGGCATGATGCTGTTCTCCGCCTTGCAAGGGGCGCTGCAGCTGGCGCGCATAGATCAGCACGCGCTGGAGACCATCAAGCAGCAAGTGCGCGCGGTGCTGGGCCTGGGCGGGCATTGAGTGCCGGAATCACGACAACAACAGAGGGGCGCTACATGGAGTACAAGAAAAACAGCATGAGCCGCATTGCCGACAAAGTGGGCAAGTTGCCGGCGGGAATGCGCAGTACGGTATTGAGCATGATGTTCGGCAAGATCGTGCCGTTTCTGTCCACCGCGGGCCTGCGTTTCGAGGAGGTGGGCCATCAGCGTTTGACGGTGTCCATCCGCAACCGCAAGAAGGTGCAGAACCACATCCGCGGCGTGCACGCCGCGGCGATGGCCCTGCTGGCGGAGACCTCGACCGGCTTCGTCGTCGGCATGAATATGCCGGACGACAAGCTGATGCTGCTCAAATCGATGAAGGTCAACTACGTGCGCCGCTCGCAAGGCGATATGCGCGCGGTGGCCAGCCTGAACGCGGAGCAGATCCAGCTGATGCACGACACGGAAAAGGGCGAGGTGCTGGTGCCGGTGCTGGTCACCGACGAGTCCGGCGAATCGCCGATCGAATGCGAAATGCTGTGGGCGTGGATTCCCAAGAAACGTCCGGAACAAGGAGCGGCGGCATGATCAATCTGGAAACGATACGCGTCGAGCTGAACGAACACGTGGCCTTGATCCGCCTCAATCGCGCGGACAAGGCCAATGCGCTGAACCAGCGGATGTGGCAGGACTTGCGGGCCGCCTTCGAGTGGCTGGACGACACCCCGGCCGCGCGCGTGGGCGTGCTGGCCGGCGAGGGCCGTCATTTCTGTTCCGGCATCGACCTGGGCATGCTGATGGGCGTCCAGGCGGAGATCGCCGACGATTGCGAGGCGCGCAAGCGCGAGAAATTGCGTCGTCTGATCCTGGATCTGCAGGGCTGCGTCAACAGCCTGGAGCGTTGCCGCAAGCCGGTGATCGCCGCGGTGCACGGCGCCTGCGTCGGCGGCGGCCTCGACATCGCGCTGGCGGCGGATTTCCGCTTCGCGGCCGCGGACGCGGTGTTTTCGGTGCGCGAGATCGACGTCGGCATGGTGGCGGACGTGGGCTCGCTGCAACGGCTGCCGCGGGTGGTGGGCGAAGGCCTGGCGCGCGAGCTGGCCTTGACCGGCCGCGATGCGACGGCGGAAGAAGCGTTGGCCATCCGCCTGGTCAACCGCGTGCTGCCGGATGCGGACGCGGTGCTGGCGGCGGCGCTGGAATCGGCGCGGCTGATCGCCGGCAAGTCGCCGCTGGCGATGCGCGGCTGCAAGGAGGTGCTCAATTACAGCCGGGACCACTCGGTGGCGGACGGCCTTGAATATGTGGCGAACTGGAACGCGGCGATGCTGATCTCCGAAGACATCCAGAAGGCCGGCATGGCCATCCTGACCGGGCACGCGGCGCAGTTCCGCGACTGAGCGAGGCTTGTCTCGCGGGTTTCCAATGGCGCCTTAGGGCGCCATTGTTCGTTCTTGGCCCCGTTCACCCGCCGCCGCGCTTCGTGAGCGGCGGGGCGAAAAAAAAGAGGCGCGGAGCGCCTCTTCGGTTCAAGCGGTAGGACTGGGCTTACTGGGCGGCGCTGGCGGCCGGCGCGGCGGCGGCTTCGCCGCCGACGGTGGACACCACTTCCCACTTGCCGCCCTTGACCTGGTACACGGTCACCGCGCCGTTCTTGATGTCGCCCTTGTCGTCAAAGGCGATCTTGCCGGTCACGCCGGTGTAGCCGGTCTTGCCCACTTCGGCCAGATAGGTTTTGGGGTCGGTGGATTTGGCGCGTTTCATCGCGTCCACCAACACCATCACCGCGTCGTACTCATACGGCGCGTAGATCTGCACCTCGGTGTTGAACTGCTTCTTGAACTTGTCGTTGAACGCCGCGAAGCCCGGCATCTTGTCGCGCGGCACGCCGCAGCTGGACGCGTACTGGCCGTCGGAAGCCTCGCCGGCCAGCTTGATGAATTCCGGCGTCTGCCAACCGTCGCCGCCCATCAGCTTGGCCTTGAGGCCCAGGCGCTGCATCTGCTTGGCCAGCGGGCCGGCTTGCGCGTCCATGCCGCCGTAGAAGATCAGGTCCGGCTTGCTGGCCTTGATCGAGGTCAGAATGGCGTTGAAGTCGGTGGCGGTGTTGGTGGTGAACTCGCGTTTCACCACTTCGGCGCCCTTGCCCTTGACCGCGGCCTCGAACTGATCGGCCAGGCCCTGGCCGTAGGCGGTGCGGTCGTCGATGATGGCGATCTTCTTGGCTTTCAGACCGGTGGCGGCGAATTCGCCCAGCGCGCGGCCTTGCTGCACGTCGTTGGCGATCACGCGGAAAGTGGTCTTGAAGCCTTGCTTGGTGTAGTCCGGGTTGGTGGCGGACGGAGAGATCTGCGGAATGCCGGCGTCGGAGTAAATCTTGGACGCGGGGATGGTGGTGCCGGAGTTCAGGTGGCCCACCACGCCGGCCACGCCGGCGTCAACCAGGCGCTGCGCCACTTGGGTGCCGATCTTCGGGTCGCCCTGGTCGTCTTCCGACACCAGTTCGAATTTGAGCTTCTTGCCGCCGATCTCCACGCCGGCGGCGTTCAGGTCGGCGATGGCCAGCTTGGCGCCGTATTCATTGTCCTTGCCCAGATGGGAAATCGGACCGGACATCGGCGATACCTGGCCGATCTTGACGACGGCGCCGTCGCCTGCGGCTTGAGCCGGGGCCGAAGCCGCCTGGTTGGCGGCCGGTTGCTCTTGCTTGCCGCAGGCGGCCAGGGTCATGGCGGCAGCGGCAATGACGCTGAGGCGGACATATTTGTTCATGTGATGTATCCCCTGATTCTCTATTCTGTAGACTCTAGTCATCTCTTTGTGGCCAACGGTATTTGGTGAAAATGACCATTGGTTGCGTTTGATTATGGGTAGCTGTTTGCGCGAGTGTCAATGTCAAAACCGGGGAGGGGTGCAACTATTTGTAAACTTCTTGGGTAATGGTGTGTCTAAAGCGCAAACGCCACCTGGAATAACTGCCAGGTGGCGTTTCTTGTTTTTCAAGTTTTTGAATTTAAACGACTTGTTCGGATTTTTGCCGGCAGTCCGGTTTCAGGTTTTGGCGCCCAAGGCCTTGGCCCGTTCCTGGCGCAGCGGGGCGTTTTCCTCCGGGGCCTCGCACCATCCCGCCAGATTCTGTTTGATCATAGTCGAGATTGCGTGAATCCATTGCGGGTTTTCATTCAAACACGAAATGTATCGATATTCGCCGCCGCCATGGCTGAGAAAGGTCTCCTTGCCTTCCATCGCGATTTCTTCCAGCGTTTCCAGGCAATCGGCGATAAAGCCGGGACAGAGAATATCCAGCTTGCCGGTCTTGTCTTTGCCCAACTGAGCCAATACTTCGCTGGTATAAGGCTGCAGCCATTCCGCGCGGCCGAAACGGCTTTGGAAACAGACTTGGTACTCCTGTTGCGTCAAGCCCAGCGCTTCCGCCAATAAGCGTCCGGTTTTCTGGCATTCGCAGTGATAGGGGTCGCCCTTGTCGCGGGTGAAGCGCGGCACGCCGTGGAAGCTCATCACCAATTTGTCGCCGCGGCCGTGTTCGCGCCAATGCGCGCGCACTTGTTCCGCCAGCGCGCGGATATAGCCGGGGTCGTCGTGGAAATGGCGAACGGTGCGCAGCTCCGGCATATTGCGCAGCTTCATCAGCGCGCGGAAGACCTGGTCCAAGGCGGTGGCGCTGGAGGAGGCCGCGTATTGCGGATACAAGGGCAGCACCAGCAGCCGTTCCACGCCTTGTTCGCGCATGCGGGCGATCACATTTTCCACCGAAGGCTCGCCGTAGCGCATGGCGAAGTCCACCACCAGATTGCGCAAGCCCATCTCGCCCAACTGGCCCTTGATCAGCGCCGCCTGTTTGCGGGTGTGGGTGTAGAGCGGCGAACCGTCCTTTTCCCAGATCGCCGCGTATTTCTTGGCGGATTGGGCCGGGCGGGTGTTCAGGATCACGCCGTTGAGGATCAGCCACCAGAGCGCGCGGGGGATTTCGATCACGCGGCGGTCGGACAGGAATTCTTTCAGGTAGGGGCGCAGCGCCTTGGCGGTGGGCGCTTGCGGCGTGCCCAGATTCATCAGCAGCACGCCGGTCTTGGGCGCGTAGTCGTGACGAAACGGGGGTTCGGGCTTGAAATCCGCCATGCGGGACCTCTTGGTTGAGGCCGGGCGGCATGGCGCCCGGCCGGGTTTGGTGGCTTGTCTTAGTCTTCGCGGGACGGCGCCAGCACTGCGCGGTTGCCGTTGCTTTCCATCGCCGAAACCAGGCCGGCGGACTCCATTTGCTCGATCAGCCGCGCGGCGCGGTTGTAGCCTATGCGCAGATGACGCTGCACCGAGGAGATGGACGCCTTGCGCGTCTTGAGCACGATGGCGACGGCTTCATCGTAAAGCGGGTCGGCTTCGCCGTCGGATTCGCCGTCGAGGCCGGAGGACGCGCCGTCGTCGCCCTCGCTTTGGCCGGTGAGAATGCCTTCCACGTAGTCCGGTCCGCCGGTGCTTTTCAGGAACTCCACCACATGGTGGACTTCCTCGTCGGCGACGAAGGCGCCGTGCACCCGCACCGGGTAGCCGGTGCCCGGCGGCAGATAGAGCATGTCGCCCTGGCCCAGCAGGGTTTCCGCGCCCATCTGGTCCAGAATGGTGCGGCTGTCTATCTTGCTGGACACCTGGAAGGCGATCCGCGTCGGGATATTGGCCTTGATCAGGCCGGTGATCACGTCCACCGACGGCCGCTGAGTGGCCAGGATCAGATGGATGCCGGCGGCGCGCGCCTTCTGCGCCAGCCGCGCGATCAATTCCTCGATCTTCTTGCCGGCCACCATCATCAGATCGGCCAGCTCGTCGATCACCACCACGATCAGCGGCAGGGTGTCCAGCGGTTCAGGCGTTTCCGGCGACAGGCTGAAGGGGTTGGGGATCTTCTCGCCGGCCTTGTCCGCGTCCTTGATCTTCTGATTGAAGCCGGCCAGATTGCGCACGCCCAGCTTGGACATCAGCTTGTAGCGGCGCTCCATTTCCGCCACGCACCAGTTCAGCGCGTTGGCGGCCTGTTTCATATCGGTGACCACCGGGGCCAGCAGATGCGGAATGCCTTCGTAGATCGACAATTCCAGCATCTTGGGGTCGACCATGATCAGCCGCACTTCCTTGGGCGTGGACTTGTAGAGCAGGGACAAGATCATCGCGTTGATGGCCACCGATTTGCCGGAGCCGGTGGTGCCGGCCACCAGCACGTGCGGCATCTTGGCGAGGTCGGCGGACACGGGCTGGCCGGCGATGTCCTTGCCCAGCGCCATGGTCAGCCGGGAGGCCATGTTCTGGTAGCCGTCGGAGCCGACGATTTCCGACAGACGCACGATCTGGCGTTTGGGATTGGGCAGCTCCAGGCCCATATAGGTTTTGCCGGGAATGGTCTCCACCACGCGGATGGACACCAGGGACAGCGCGCGCGCCAAGTCCTTCATCAGGTTGACCACCTGAGCGCCCTTGACGCCCACCGCGGGCTCCACCTCGTAGCGGGTGATCACCGGGCCGGGATAGGCGGCCACCACTTTGACGTCGACGCCGAAGTCGGCCAGCTTGCGTTCGATCAGCCGCGAGGTGTATTCCACCGTGTCCTGCGATACCGGCTCCTGCTGCTCCTTGGGCGCTTCCAGCAGCGTCAGGCCGGGCAACGCGCCGTCCTTGGGATCGGCGAACAAGGAGTGCTGCACCGGCTTTTGCGCCTTGGTGGACAGCGGCACGTCCAGCACCGGCGGTTCGATGCGCAGAGGGATTTTCTCTTCGTTCTTCTTTTTCTCGGTGGTGATCTTGGCTTCGCGCTTCTGCGCGGTTTCCTTGCCGATTTCCCTGTCCTTGCGCGCCTGCCAGCTGTGCCACAGCTTCAGGGCGCCGTCTTCCAGCGCGCCGCCCAGGCGTTCCATGATGTCCAGCCAGGACAGGCCGGTGAACAGGGAGAAGCCGATGGCGGCCAGCACGCTGAGCAAGAGATAGGCGCCGGACAGGCCCAGGCCGTGGGCGATGCCTAGGCCGATGAAATGTCCCAGCATGCCGCCGGCGGACAGCGGCAGATTCAGCGCTTTTTCGGCCAGGATGATGGCTTCAATGCTGGCGCTGGAAAACAGCAGCAGCAGAAAGCCGCCGATGGCGGCGACGGTGATGGGATTGAGCTTGAAGCCCAGGGTTTCCATCCGCTGATAGCCCCAGGCGATGGCCACCAGGCAGAACACCACCAGCCACCAGGCGGACAGGCCGAACACATAGAGCAGCATATCGGACAGCCAGGCGCCGAAAGCGCCGCCGTAGTTGCGCACCGTGGGGTCGGAAGAGCTATGGGACCAGGAGGGGTCGAGCGGGGAGTAGCTGGCCAGCACCAGCACCAGATAGACGGCCAGCACGGCCATCAGCAGCCACCACGCCTCGCGCAGCAGCGAGGCCAGCTGCGGCGGCAGCGGCGTCTGGCTGTTTTTGACTACGGCTTTGCGCTTGAAAAGTCGCATTTTTCTCTTGTTCGGCTATGACTGTCGCTGATTATAGCCTGACACGCCCGGTTTAAGCGTGTCGGAATGTATTCAGCTCCGCTGACAAGACTTGATGGCGTTCCCTATTGAAACGCTTAGCGGGGATACAGCGCGCCGAGCACGCGTCCGCCGGCTGCGCCGGTCACTTCCGGCAGGTTGCCGGCCAGGCGGCGCAAGAAGCGCCAGCCCAGCCAGGCGAAGGCGGCGGCCTCCACTTGGTGCTCGGGCAGGCCCAGCGCGGCGGTGCCGGCGATGGCTTGCTCCGGCAGCAGCGCGGCCAGCCGGCGCATCAGCGCGCCGTTGCGCGCGCCGCCGCCGCAGACGAAGACCGTCTGATTGCCGGGGCAGTGCAGGGCGATGGCCTGGGCGATGCCGCGCGCGCTCAATTCCAGCAGCGTGGCTTGCACGTCCGCGGCGGGCACATGGCGGCCCAGCAGCTTTTGCTCCAGCCAGGGCAGGTCGAACAGATCGCGTCCGGTGCTCTTGGGCGGCGGCAGACGGAAGAAGGGTTCGTCCAGCAGCGCCTGCAGCAGCGAGTTCTCCACCGCGCCCTGCGCCGCCCACTGGCCGTCGGCGTCGTAGGGCCGGCCCTGGTGGCGCAGGCACCAGGCGTCCATCAGCATATTGCCGGGGCCGCAGTCGAAGCCGACCACCGCCTGGCCCGGATGCAGCCGGGTCAGATTGCTGATGCCGCCGATGTTCAGGATCACGCGGTTTTGTTTCGGCGCGCCGAACACCGCCTGGTGGAAGGCCGGCACCAAGGGCGCGCCTTGGCCGCCGGCGGCCAGGTCGCGGCTGCGGAAGTCGGCGATCACGTCGATGCCGCTCAGTTCGGCGAGGCGGGCCATATTGCCGATTTGCCAGGTGTAGCCGGCGTCCGGCGCGTGACGTATGGTCTGGCCGTGGCTGGCGACGGCGGCGATGTCGGCCGGCTTCAGTCCCTCGGCCGCCAGCAGGCCGTTGACGGCCTGAGCGTAGAGTTCGGCCAGTTCATTGGCCAACCGGGCGGCGCGGTCCAGTTCGTTGTCGCCGATCGCCTGCAGCGCCAGCGCCTGTTCGCGCAGCCGCGGCGGGTAGGCGACGAAGTGGTCGGCTTCCACGCTGGGCGCGCCCTGTTCGTCGAAGCGCACCAGCACGGCGTCGACGCCGTCCAGGCTGGTGCCGGACATCAGTCCGATCAAGCGTTCATTCATCAGTCTAGCAATGCGATATTGGTGGGCAGTTCGCGCAGCAGTTTCAGGTGCGCGGTCAGCGATTGGTTGCCGGATTTGAATTCGGCCAGCTGGGTGGCGCTCAGGCCCGGGGTCGGCAGCGCGTTGGTGGCCGGGTCCACCGCCTGGCCGTTGATCCGCACTTCAAAGTGCAGATGCGGGCCGGTGGAGCGGCCGGTGCTGCCGACATAGCCTATCACCTCGCCGGCCTTGACGCTCTTGCCGGAGCGGGCGCCTTGGGCGAAGCGGCTCATGTGCGCGTACAGCGTGGTCATTTTCTGATTGTGGCGGATTTCCACCATATTGCCATAGCCGTTTTGACGCTCCACCTTGACCATGGTGCCGTCGGCCGGGGCGATGATGGGGGTGCCGGTGACGGCGGCGTAGTCCACGCCGGAATGCAGGCGCAGCGAGCGCAGGATCGGGTGTTTGCGGAAGCCGAAGCCGGAGCTGATGCGGGCGTTGGCCACCGGCTGGTGGCTGAAGCCCTGTTTGATCGGCTTGCCTTGCGCGTCGTAATAGGCGCCGGATTCGCTGTCGTGGGCGAAGTAGAACGCCTGGTGTAGCTTGCCGGAGCGCTGGATTTCCACCGCCAGCAGGTTGCCGGCGGCGATGGGCGCGCCGTTGTAGAGCAGGGTTTCGTACACCAGATTGATGCGGTCGCCCTTGCCCAGGGAGTTGATGTTGAACTGATCGGCGAAGATTTCCGTCAGCTGGGCGCGGATGTCGCGCGGCACCTGGGCCTTGGCCAGCGCGGCGCCGACCGAGCGGGTGATCAGCAGCGAGCGCACCGTCTGCACCGCCTCGGTGGCGATCGGGTCGGCGCTGGCCTGCCATTCGCCTTTGACCTTTTCGATGGCCACCAGCACCTGTTCGCCGTTCTCGTCGTCATTGAGGAAGCGCAGGCCGAAGAGTTCGCCCAGATCGTTGGTTTGCACCGACAGCGTGGCGCCGGTCTTCAGCTTGAGCAGGTCCTTGGACAAGGGGCTGGAGTGCAGGAAGCGGTTGGCTTCGCTGTCGCGGATGCCCAGCCGGTTCAACACGCGGGCGATGGTGTCGCCTCGCTGTATCGCCTCGTCCCGCCAATAACGGGTGCCGCTCTCGCTGAAGCTGAAGGCGGGCAGGCTGAGTTGTTCGGTCACTTCTTTTTGCTGGATGTCCGCGGCGGCGGGTTGGGCGCCGTTCTGAGCCACGGCGAAAGCGGTGGCCATGCCGAACAAGGGTAGGGAGGCGGCCGCGCCGATCAAGCTCAGATGGTGGTTCATCAGCTTGTGGAAGCATTTTTGCGGGATATGTAGCAGTTTGCGATAATCCATCGTTCACTATAAAAGGCTGGCCATGAGCCAACCTTATGTAAATTCCGTATTTGCCAATCACAGGCCTTGCGGCCGCGTCTCAACATTTGGGGAGCTTGCGCGGCATAAGTTCCTGTGCAAACTGTAAATTATAGCCGCGATTCCGGATGCTATCCGCCTGATTTCGCCGGGCGCCCATGCCAGGGCGTTTTTGCAAGGCTTTGATATTACTTCGATCTTGTCATCCATGTGTAGCGATAAATGAAATTGACATTGTTGTTGCCCGGTCTGCTCTGGCTGGACGGCCACGACGGCGCCGATGTGTGCAAGGGCCTGGATTTGCCCGCCTTGCAGCGTCTGCTGGGCCAGGGCGAACGCGCCGCCAGGCCGGCGGCGCTGAGCGAATTATTGACCGCGCCGTGGCGCGGCTCCGCGGCAGGTCTGGCGCGGCTGCGGGCGCGCGGCGCCGGCCTGCCGGCGGAGCGGGGGGACTGGCTGCTGGCCGATCCGGTGCATGTGCGCGTGGACCGCGACCGCGCCTTGCTGGCCGATATCGGCGTGATGAGCTTGAGCCAGGCCGAGGCTGAAACCCTGGCCGACGCGGCGAACCGTCATTTCGCCGACGACGGCTGGCGCATCCACCCGCTGGAGCCGGGCCGCTGGCTGCTGCAGCTGGACGCGCCGGCCGCCGCGAGCTTCAGTCCGCTGCCGGACGTGGTGGGCGAGGACATCAACGCGCATTTGCCGCAGGGCGAGCGCGGCCTGGACTGGAGCCGGCTGCTGAATGAATTGCAGATGCTGTTGTACGCCCATCCATTGAACGACGAGCGCGAGGCGCGCGGCGAACTCGGCGTCAACAGCCTGTGGCTGTGGGGCGGCGGCGCGGAGCCGGGCTGGCGCGCGCCGGCCGAGCAGGTGTTCGCCGACGAGGACTGGCTGGGCTGGATCGCCGCCGAGGCCGGCGAACCCTGCTTGCCGGCGCCTTACGATTTTTCCGGCTTCGTCGATCAGGCCGGCGGCCGCGACAGCCTGCTGGTGCTGGACGCGCTGCAGGCGGCGGCGCAGTACCGCGACGCCTGGGGCTGGCGCGAAGCGCTGCAGCGCCTGGAACGCGACTGGTTCGCGCCCTTGCTGCAGGCGCTGCGCCAGGGCCGGATCGACAGCCTGGTCTTGCGCGCGCACGGCCCCGAGGGGCTGGAGCTGAGGGCGCGCCGCAACGACCTGTGGAAATTCTGGAAGCGGCCGCTGCCGCTGTCCGCCTTGTATTGAGAAAACATGTCCCAAATCGTTTCCCGAACCATTCCCGCCGACACGCATGAGCAATTGCTGCGCCAGGGTCTGAGCCCGCTGATGGCGCGGCTGTACGCCGCGCGCGGCATTTGCGACTGCGCCGAGCTGGATTACGGCCTCAAGGCCTTGCTGCCCTATCAGAGCCTGAAGAACATCTTGCTGATGGCGCGCCGCCTGGCCGACGCCATCGCCGGCCGGCAACGGCTGCTGGTGGTGGCCGATTACGACGCCGACGGCGCCACCGCCTGCGCGGTAGCGGTCAAGGGTCTGTCCATGCTGGGCGCGCGCGTCGACTTCATCGTGCCCAACCGCTTCGAATACGGCTACGGCCTGACGCCGGAGATCGTTGAGCTGGCCGCGCGCCAAAGCCCGGACATCATCGTCACCGTGGACAACGGCATCGCCAGCGTGGACGGCGTACTCGCCGCCAAGGCGCGAGGCATCGAGGTGCTGGTCACCGATCACCACCTGCCCGGCGACACCTTGCCGGAGGCGCTGATCGTCAACCCCAATCAGCCGGGCTGCGAATTCCCGTCCAAGAACCTGGCCGGCGTCGGCGTGATGTTCTACGTGCTGATGGCCTTGCGCGCCGAAATGCGCCAGCGCGGCGTCTTCGACGAGCGCGGCCAGCCCAATCTGGGCGAACTGCTGGATTACGTGGCGCTGGGCACGGTGGCCGATGTGGTGCGGCTGGACCAGAACAACCGCACCCTGGTGGAAAACGGCCTCAAGCGCATGCGCGCCGGCCGCATGGCGCCGGGCATCGCCGCTTTGTTCCGCGTCGCCGGCCGCGCCCATTACAAGGCCAACACCTTCGATCTGGGGTTCACGCTGGGCCCGCGTTTGAACGCCGCCGGCCGTTTGGACGATATGAGCCTGGGCATCGCCTGCCTGCTGTCCGGCAACGAGGAGCAGGCGCAGCGGCTGGCGCAGCAGCTGGATCAGCTCAACCGCGAGCGGCGCAGCATAGAACACGGCATGCAGGACGAGGCGCTGGCGGCGCTGTCCGGCATCGACGCCGACAACCGCTATACGCTGACCCTGTTCCGCGACGACTGGCATCAGGGCGTGGTGGGCATCGTCGCCTCCCGGCTCAAGGAGCGCTTCCACCGGCCGGCCATCGTGTTCGCGCCCGGCGACAACGGCGAGATCAAGGGCTCGGGCCGCTCGATTCCCGGCTTCCATCTGCGCGACGCGCTGGACCTGGTGTTCAAGCGCCATCCCGGCCTGATCCTCAAGTTCGGCGGCCATGCGATGGCGGCCGGCCTTAGCCTGCGGCAATCGCGCTTTGACGAATTCCAGCGCGCCTTCGAGGCGGTGGCGCGCGAACTGCTGGAAGAACGCCACCTGACCCGCACCATAGAAACCGACGGCAGCCTGGCGCCGCGCGAATTGAACCTGGCGTTCGCCGAGCAATTGGCGGCCGAAGTGTGGGGCCAGGGCTTCCCAGTGCCGTATTTTCACGACCGTTTTGCGGTGATGAGCCAGCGCGTGGTCGGCGACAAGCACCTGAAGCTGCGGCTGGCGCGCGATGGCGAGGAGTTCGACGCCATGCTGTTCAATCAGGTGGAGTGGCTGCCGGACAATGTCGACGCGGTCTACCAGTTGATCGCCAACGAGTGGCAGGGCCGCAAGGAACTGCAAGTGTATTTGCAGCACTGGGCGGCGACGTGAGCCGGCCGGCGGATTCGCGGCGGCTGGTGCTGACCGGCGGTCCGGGCGCCGGCAAGACCGCCTTGTTGGAAGCCTTGCGTGCCGCCGGGTTTTCGGTGATGGACGAGGCCGGCCGCGCCGTCATCCAGGATCAGGCGTTGATCGGCGGACGCGCCTTGCCCTGGGTGGACCCCGGCGCTTTCGCCGAGGCGATGTTGGCCTGGGAGTTGCGCAGCCTGCGGCTGGCCGAGGGTTTGCCCGGGCCGGTGTTCTTCGATCGCGGCCTGCCCGATGTCTTGGGCTATCTCGATTTGCAGGGCTTGCCGATACCTGCGCATATGCAAGCTGCCGCCGAGCGGTTTCCCTACCATCGCCAAGTGTTTTTGCTGCCGCCGTGGCGCGAAATCTTTATTCAGGATCAGGAGCGCAAGCAAAGCTTTGCCGAGGCGGAGCGCACTTGCGCCGCGATGGAGCGGACGTATCGGCGTCTGGCTTATCAAGTCATCGAAGTGCCGCCGGCGCCCTTGGCCCAGCGACTCCGCTTCGTCATCGAACAATCGCGGCTTGGCCATGGAGAGCCGGCCAGCCAATTTAAGGCTTCATGATGGAAATGTTGGTGATCGGTCTGTTGCTGGGCTTGCTGGCCGCCGGCGCGGCCGCGGCCTTGCTGCGCGGGCGCTTCGCGCGGGAGGGGGCGGATCTGCGGGCGCAGCAGGAGATGTCGCGCCTGCAATTGGAAGAGTGTAGGCAGCGGGAACGGGCCGCGCTGGCGCAAGTGCAGCAACAGGGGCAGCAACTGGGCGATGTTCAGACCCAGTTGGGCGCCTATGTGGCGCGCGCGCAGCGCGTGCCGGAGCTGGAGCGGCAGGCGCAGGAGCGGGAGAGGCAGCTGGAGCTGCTGCAGGCGGAACTGCGTCGCCTTGGCGCGCAGCTGGCCGCCAGCGAGGAGCAGGGCAAGATGCTGGCCGTTTTGCAGGGGCGCGCGCAGACGCAGGGCGAGGAAATCACCCGGCTCACCGCGCGCGAGCAGGAGCTGGCGACCTTGCTGGAGCAGGAGCGCGGCCAGAACGCCGAAAAGCTGGCCTTGTTGACCGAGGCGCGCGAAAGCATGGCGGGGCAGTTCAAGGCCCTGGCCGGCGACATCCTGGAAGAGAAGGCCAAGCGCTTCACCGAGCAGAACCAGCAGAACCTCGGCCATCTGCTCGGGCCCTTGCAGCAGCGGCTGCAGGATTTCGGCAAGCTGGTGCAGGACAGTTATGAAAAAGACAGCCAGGGGCGCTTGTCGCTGGAGGCGGAGCTCAAGCGCCTGCAAGAACTCAACAGCCGGCTGGGCGACGACGCCATCGCGCTGACCAGGGCCTTGACCGGCGCCAGCAGCAAGGCGCAGGGCTCCTGGGGCGAGATGGTGCTGGAACGGGTGCTGGAAACCTCCGGTCTGCACAAGGACCGCGAATACCGGGTGCAAGTGTCCGACGTGGTGGCCGGCGAGGACGGCAACCGCCGCTACCAGCCCGACGTGGTGATAGACCTGCCGGAAGGCAAGCAGCTGGTGGTGGATTCCAAGGTGTCCTTGAACGCCTATGTGCGCTACACCGCCGCCGAGGACGAGGCCGAGCGCGCGGCGGAAATGAAGGCGCATGTCGCGGCCATCCGCAACCACATCCGCACCTTGTCGGAGAAGCGCTATCAGGACCTGTACCGCTTGAACACCCTGGACTTCGTGTTCATGTTCATCCCGGTGGAGCCGGCCTATCTGCTGGCGGTGCAGCAGGACATGAGCTTGTTCAACGAGGCCTTCGAGCGCCGCATCATGATCGTCGGCCCCAGCACCCTGCTGGCGACGCTGCGCACCGTGGCCAGCATCTGGCGCTACGAATACCAGAACCAGAACGCCCAGGAGATCGCGCGCCAGGGCGGGGCGATGTACGACAAATTCGTCGGCTTCGCCGCCAATCTGGAAAAGCTGGGCAAGCAGCTGGACGTGGCGCGCGACAGCTTCGGCGACGCGATGAAGCAGCTGTCCAGCGGCCGCGGCAACCTGGTCGCCAGCGCCGAGCGCCTGCGCAAGCTGGGGGTGCGCAATAACAAGCAATTACAGCAGCATCTTAAACTGGGCGCGGCGGAAGACGAGGGCGCGGAAGGGGCGGAAGAGCCCGGTCCGGACTGACGGAAGTCCGTTGGAGATGACCGTTTCGTGATAGAATATGAGCTGTCATTACCTATGCTGGCCGCCCTGCGGCGGGCGCGTGAATGCACCCGCAATCGCAGCGCGGCCTGTTCATCCTTACGAATCAAGAAACTATGACCGATAACCAGTTCGCCAAGGAAACCATCCCCATCAGCCTCGAAGAGGAGATGCGCCGCTCTTATCTGGATTACGCGATGAGCGTGATCGTGGGCCGCGCCTTGCCTGATGTGCGCGATGGCCTGAAGCCGGTGCACCGTCGGGTGCTGTACGCCATGCACGAGCTGTCCAACGACTGGAACCGCGCGTACAAGAAATCGGCGCGTATCGTTGGCGACGTGATCGGTAAATACCACCCGCACGGCGATAGCGCGGTATACGACACCATCGTGCGTCTGGCGCAGGATTTCTCGCTGCGCTACCCCTTGGTGGATGGTCAGGGCAACTTCGGTTCGGTGGACGGCGACAACGCCGCCGCGATGCGGTACACCGAGATCCGCATGGCGCGCATCGCCCATGAGCTGCTGGCCGACATCGAGAAGGAAACCGTGGACTTCGGTCCCAACTACGACGGTTCCGAGCACGAGCCGCTGATTCTGCCGGCCAAGATCCCCAATCTGCTGATCAACGGTTCCTCCGGCATCGCCGTGGGCATGGCCACCAATATTCCGCCTCACAATCTGAACGAGGTGGTGGACGCCTGCCTGGCCTTGCTGGCCAACAGCGAGCTGACCATTGACGAGCTGATCGACATCATTCCGGCGCCGGACTTCCCCACCGCGGGCATCATCTACGGTACCGCCGGCGTCAAGGAAGGCTACCGCACCGGCCGCGGCCGCGTGATCATGCGCGCGCGCGTCCATTTCGAAGACATCGGCAAGGGCGACCGCCAGGCCATCATCGTCGACGAGATCCCGTACCAGGTGAACAAGGCGCGGCTGCTGGAACGCATCGGCGAGCTGGTGCGCGACAAGCAGATTGAAGGCATTTCCGACCTGCGCGACGAGTCCGACAAGTCCGGCATGCGCGTGGTGATCGAGCTCAAGCGCGGCGAAATGCCGGAAGTGGTGCTCAACCACCTGTACAAGCTGACCCAGCTGCAAGACAGCTTTGGTATCAATATGGTGGCGCTGGTGGACGGCCAGCCGCGCTTGCTGAACCTGAAGCAGATTCTGGTGGAGTTCCTGCGTCACCGCCGCGAAGTGGTGACCCGTCGCACCATCTTCGAACTGCGCAAGGCGCGCGAACGCGGCCACATCCTGGAAGGCCTGGCCGTCGCGCTGTCCAACGTCGACGAGATCATCGCGCTGATCAAGGCGTCTGAAACCCCGCCGCAAGCCAAGATCGCGCTGATGGAGCGCGAATGGCGTTCGCCGCTGGTGGAGGAAATGCTGTCCCGCGTGGATCAGGACAAGGCGCGCCCGGACGGGCTGGCGGAAGAGTTCGGCCTCAAGGCCAGCGGCTACCGCCTGTCCGACGCCCAGGCCCAGGCCATCCTGGAGATGCGCCTGCAACGCCTGACCGGTCTGGAGCAGGACAAGATCGTCGCCGAATACCGCGACATCATGGCGGTGATCCTGGACCTCCTGGACATCCTGGCCAAGCCGGAGCGCATCAATCAGATCATCAGCGAAGAACTGACCGCCATCCGCGCCCAGTTCGGCGACGCGCGCCGTTCCGAGATCGAGCCTTTCGGCGGCGACATCAATATCGAGGACCTGATCACCCCGCAGGACATGGTGGTGACCATTTCCCATACCGGCTACATCAAGGCCCAGCCGATCGACGACTACAGCGCCCAGCGGCGCGGCGGCCGCGGCAAGCAGGCGGCGGCCACCAAGGACGACGATTTCATCGACACCTTGTTCGTGGCCAATACCCACGACTTCGTGCTGTGCTTCTCCAGCCGCGGCCGTTGCTACTGGCGCAAGGTTTACGATCTGCCGCAGGGCGGTCGTCAGAGCCGCGGCAAGCCCATGGTCAACGTGCTGCCGCTGGAAGAGGGCGAGAAGATCAACGCGCTGCTGCCGGTCAAGGAATTCCGCGACGACCAGTACGTGTTCATGGCCACCGCCGACGGCACCGTGAAGAAGACGCCGCTGCGCGCCTTCTCCAAGCCGCGCGCGGCCGGCATCATCGCCATCAATCTGGACGAAGGCAATTATCTGATCGGCGTGGCGCTGACCTGCGGCAAGAGCGTGGCCGGCCAGGGCGACGAGGATGACGAGGTCATCGTAGAAGAAGACATCGCGGTTGAAGGCGAGTTGATCGAGGACGGCCTGCCGGTCGAGGGCGATCAAGTGATGCTGTTCTCCGACGCCGGCAAATCGGTGCGCTTCAGCGAAAGCCAGGTGCGGCCGATGGGACGCACTTCCAGAGGCGTGCGCGGCATGAAGCTGGGCGAAGGCCAGAAGCTGATCTCCCTGCTGGTGACCAACTCCGAAGACCAGATGGTGCTGACCGCCAGCAACGGCGGCTACGGCAAACGCACCCGCACCGGCGACTTCCGCCTGACCAGCCGCGGCACCCAGGGCGTGATCGCCATGGACCTGACCGACAAGACCGGCTTCAAGCTGGTGGCCGCCAGCCTAGTGGAGGAAACCGACGACGTGATGCTGATCACCACCGGCGGCGTGCTGATCCGCACCAAGGTGGCCGAAGTGCGCGAAACCGGCCGTTCAGCCCAGGGCGTGCGCCTGATCAATCTGGACGAAGGCGAGCAGCTGATCGGCCTGGAGAAAGTGGCCGAGGGCGATAGCGACGACGAGGCGGACGCGCTGGAAGGCGAAGACGGCGTCGAAGCCGCCGACGAGGGCGGCGAGGCATGATTCCGACGCCGGCCAATCCCGAAGTGCTGGAGGCGATGAGCCAGCTTTTCGTCTCCTTTCCGCACTGTCGCGCCCTGGGTTTCCAGTACATCGGCACCGAGGGGCGCCGGCCCACTCTGAAAGTGGACTGGCGCGAGGACTTGGTCGGCAATCCGGTCACCGGCATCCTGCACGGCGGGGTGATCACCTCGTTGGTGGACACCTGCAGCGCGGTGGCGGTGACGGCGCATCTGCCGGAGATGGAAACCATCGCCACGCTGGATTTGCGCATCGACTACCTGAAGGCGGCCACGCCGGGCAAGCCCATCTTCTGCCGGGCGGAATGTTATCGCCTGGCCAGCCAGATCGCCTTTACCCGCGCCGTGTGCTATCACGAATCGCCCAGCGATCCGATCGCCCACGGTGTGGCCACCTTCATGCGCGAATCCAGCCGCACGCCGATGTTGCCGGAGGCCGCCGCATGAGCCGCTTCATGGAACGTTTCAACGCGCTGCGCGATCAAAAAGCCTATGCGCTCATCGTGGAAGAACTGCCCTACATCAAGCTGATGGGGGTGGAGCTGGGCGAGGACGAGGCCGGCGAGCTGTTGTTTCAGCTGCCCTTTTCCGAGCGCAACGTCGGCAACACCGCCTTGCCGGCGTTGCACGGCGGGCTGATCGGCGGCTTTCTGGAAAGCTCGGCGATGCTGCACCTGATGTGGAACCGGGAATCGCTGGAAACGCCGAAAATCGTCGATTTCTCGCTGGACTATCTGCGTCCGGGCCGGCCGCAAACCCTGTACGCCAAGTGTGAGATCACCAAGCAGGGCAAGCGGGTGGCCAATGTGCTGATCGAAGCCTGGCAAGAAGACCGGCGAAAGCCGGTTGCCGTGGCGAGAGCCCACTTCCTGCTTAGTCAGTAAGCTATAACAAAGGCCCGGCGCTTAGCGATCGGGCCTTGTCGCATACCAAGGCCCGAAAGTTCGCCGGTGCGGGCGCCAAGGGCCGTCAACGCAAATAGAGGATGAACATGGCCAAAGTGTACAACTTCTCCGCCGGCCCCGCCGTGCTGCCGCACCAGGTGCTGGCCGAAGCGCAAAGCGAAATGCTGGACTGGCACGGCTCCGGCATGTGCGTGATGGAAATGAGCCATCGTGGCAAGGAGTTCATGGAGATCATCCATGACGCCGAGCATGATCTGCGCGAGCTGATGGGCATTCCCGCCAACTACAAAGTGCTGTTCCTGCAAGGCGGCGCCTCGCTGCAGTTTTCCCAGGTGCCGCTGAACCTGCTGGGCGAGCGCGACAGCGTGGACATCGTCAACACCGGCCACTGGTCCAAGCTGGCGATCAAGGAAACGCGCCGCTACGCCAAGGTGAACGTGGCGGCCAGCAGCGAAGACCGCAATTTCGCCTACGTGCCGGACGAAGCCGGCTGGCAGCGCGATCCCAAGGCGGCCTATCTGCATTACACCTCCAACGAGACCATAGGCGGCCTGCAATTCCCCTTCGTGCCGCAAAGCCTGCCGGACGTGCCGCTGGTCTGCGACATGTCCTCGGACTTCCTGTCGCGGGAAGTGGACGTCAGCCAGTTCGGCCTGATCTACGCCGGCGCGCAGAAAAACATCGGCCCGTCCGGCCTGGTGGTGCTGATCGTGCGCGAAGATCTGCTGGGCAAGGCGCGGGCCGATTTGCCCACCATGCTCAACTACCAGGTGCACGCCGACGCCGATTCCATGTACAACACGCCGCCCACCTTCCCGATCTACATCTCCGGCCTGGTGTTCAAATGGCTGAAGGAGCAGGGCGGCGTCAAATCCATCGCCACCCGCAACGAGGAAAAGGCCGGCTTGCTCAATCATGTGATCGAGTCCAGCGGCGGCTTCTACCACACTCATATCGACGCGCCGTTCCGCTCGCGGATGAACGTGGTGTTCCGCTTGAAGGAAGAAGCGCTGGAGGAGACCTTTTTGCTGGAAGCGCGCAAGAACGGCCTGATCCAGCTGAAAGGACACCGCGCGGTGGGCGGCATCCGCGCCTCCATCTACAACGCGATGCCGATCGAGGGCGTCAAATCGCTGGCCAACTTCATGCAGGACTTCGCCCGCATGCACGGCTGAGCCGTAGCGCACGCCTTCCAGCCCGCCGTCAGGCGGGCTTTTTCATGGCGGAGGCGAACGAAGCCGCCGCGCCGCGGTCTATCCCCGGTCGCCGCCGAATGGCCGGCGGCCGGCAGCCAAGAACAGGAGTGAAATGATGAAATCCGCCGTATTCGCCGTACTGGCCCTGAGCAGCGCGGCCGCGCTGGCCAAACCGCTGACCTTGCCGGAGATCCCGGCCGGACAGCGCCAGATCGTCAACTACGTCTGCGCCGACGGCGCCAAGCTGACGGTCAAGTATTACAACGTCAAGAACGGCCAGAGCTTCGCCGTATTGCCGATCAAGGGCAAGACCATGCTGCTGAGCAATGTGCTGTCCGGTTCCGGCGCCAAATACGCGGCCGAGCAATACAGCTGGTGGACCAAGGGGCCGGAAGGCTCATTGCGCGACGAAATCGCCGACAAGGCCTTGCTGGACGACTGCAAGGAAAGCCGGCGCTAAGAGCCGGGCCTCAGACGCGCGGCAGATCGTAAACAGGTTCTAAGGCGCCGCGTCGGCGTCGGGCGCCGCCGCCCGCGCGGCGTCCAGTTCCGGGCGCAGCAGAAACTCGCGCAGCGGCATCGGCCGCGCAAACAGATAGCCTTGCAGCCAGCCCACGTCCAGGCGGGTCAGGTAGGCGCGCTGGGCCTCGGTTTCCACCCCTTCCGCCACGATTTCCAGTTTCAATTTGTGCGCCAGCTCCGCCACGCTGTCGACAATGTGGCTGGACGGCGCGTCTGCGCCTATGCTGGCGGTGAAGCTCTTGTCTATCTTGATGCCGTCCAGCGGTAGCTGTTGCAGATAGACCAGGCTGGAATGGCCGGTGCCGAAATCGTCTATCGCGATCTTCACCCCCAGTTCGCGCAGCCGCGCCAGCCGCGCGCAGGCCTCCGGCGTGGGCTCCACCATCTCTCTTTCCGTCAGCTCCAGCACCAGATTCAGCCCCCCGGACGGGAAGTGGGCGAGAAATTGCCGGCAGTCCCCCAGCAAGACGTCGTCGCGCAGATGAGCGGCGGTGATGTTGATGCCCAGGTGAAATTGAGGCGGCAGCCGGCTCCGTCCCAGGGTCCGCGCCAGTTGGCGCATCATCTGCCGCGTCATCGGCACGATCATGCCGCAATCCTCGGCGCGAGGAATGAACAGGTCCGGCCGGATCAGGCCGTCGCGCGGATGGCGCCAGCGCATCAGCGCCTCCGCGCCTTGCCAGCCCAGCCCGTCCGAGCGCACCACCGGTTGCAAAAAGGGCTCGAACTCGCCGTTGTCCAGCGCGCGCTGCAATTCCACGGTGGGCGAGGCCGGCCGGTTCAGCTGCCAGCGCAGCGCGGCGGCCAGCACCAGGCCCAGGGCCGCCATGCTGAGAAACACCAGCTCGTAGCTGTTGGCCATCTGGCGGTACAGGTCGCGGTGGTTGAAGCCGCTGATCACGGCATAGGGGTGGCGGGGGGAGGCGCGTTCTATGGTGAGCAGATCGAAGGACGGGCTGGGGTTGAGGTGCACCGCGTGGTCCGGCCCTATCCAGTGCGGACCTACGCGCATATAGACCGGACTGTAGTCGCTGGCCATGTCCAGGCTGAACTGCAGATGCACGCCGTCGATGGCGATGTAGATGGCCGTCGGACCCGCTTGTTTGCGGTAGATGATCAAGGGCCGGTCCGGCGTCAGCTCGTTGCCGGACATCAGGCGCAGCTCGGTGGCCGACCGCGGCGTGTCCGGCGGCGAAATCTGCCGGTGGTAGACGCCGAACAGCGAGGAGCAATAGAGAATGCCGTCGCGTTCCAGGGTGACGCTGCGGATGAAGGGCACGATGGTGACTTGTTTGCGCAGCGCCTGTTCAATCCGCGAACACGGCTGGCCGGTCAGCGGAGCGACGGTGACGGTGGCCTGTTCCGCGTAGTCCAGCATCAGATCCAGCATGTTTTCCGCCTGGCTCGTCTGCAGGGTGGCCTGCTGCCGCAGCCGGTTGCTTTCCTGCCAGTAAACGATGGGGGTGATCACGGCCAGCGGCAGGAGCGCGGCGACGCCGATCAACAGCCAGCGGCTGATGCGGGCGGGCAGGGTGAGGCGGCGGGACATCATGGCGCGGATGCGGAAGTCGGCATGGTTCATGATATACGAGGGCCGCCGCCGTTGCCGGGCCGGCTAGCGCTCCGCCGCTTCCGGCTGCGACAGGTAGACCAGGCTGAGCAGGATGAAGCCGATGAAGGCGTAGGCCTTCATCTGGCCGTTCCACTGGCTGGCCCACATCGCGAAGTATTCTCCGCCTATCACCGCGAAGCCGGTGTACCAGACCAGCAGCGCCGGAACGCAGCCCAGCGTGAACAGCGTCTTGCCACGCAGATAGGCGTCCTCGCGTCCGCATAGCGCGCCGCGCAGCATGGCGCAGCCGCCCCAGGCGCAGATCAGGCCGAACAGCAGCTCGCCGGCGATGATGGCCAGATAGGCGGCCTGCTGCAAGCCGGGATCGGTGATGGCCCGGCTTTTCAACGCGTGGCCGCTAAACCAGGGTTCCATGCCGTCCATGGCCAGCACATGGCGGACGAACTGCCAATTGCTGTCGTAGTCCAGCATATTGCCGCTGGCCGCCAGCAGGCCGAACAGGGCGATGGAGAGCGCGAGCAGGCTTTTCAGGCCTTGCTGGGCGCGGCGCAAAGAGGGCAGATGCATGGGATTTCCTTATCGTGAGGGATGGGGCGATTGTGCCAGCGCGGCAAGACGCTGGGAATGGCCGGCGCCGGCGTAAAAAAACCCCGCGCAAGCGGGGTTGGGATGGCTTTGGAGCACTGGCTTAGAACCAGCGGCCGTAGCGTTTGATGTAAAGGGTTTTGACGATCTGGGTCAGCGTCATATAGCCCAGCATGGTCGCCAGCAGCCACCAGAAGTAGCTGGGGTCCAGCTTGACGAAGCCGATGCTGTCCGCCAGCGGCGAGAACGGCAGGTAGCAGCCGATGGCGATGGCCACCGAGGTGGACAGCAGGACCGGCAGCGAGGCGGTGCTTTGCAGGAAGGGGATCTTGCGCGTGCGCAGCATGTGCACCACCAGGGTCTGCGACACCAGGCCTTCGATGAACCAGCCGGAGTGCATGATGCTGGCGCCGCCGTCGCTGACGCCGTGGGCCAGGCCGGCGTAGTAGGCCGCGCCGGCGCCGAACACCGTCCACATCAGCGTGTAGGTGGTGATGTCGAACACCGAGGAGGTGGGGCCCAGCCACAGCATGAAGCGCTTGATGTTGTTGGCTTCCCACTTGCGCGGCTTCTTCAGAAACTCCGGATCCATCTTGTCCCAGGGCAATACCATCTGCGATACGTCGTAGACCAGGTTCTGGATCAAGAGGTGCATCGCCAGCATCGGCTCCCAAGGCAGCCAGGCCGAGGCCACCAGCACCGAGAACACATTGCCGAAATTGGAGCTGGCGGTCATGTTCAGGTACTTGAGGATGTTGCCGAAGGTTTCCCGGCCTTTGATCACGCCTTCTTCCAGCACCATCAGGCTCTTTTCCAGCAGGATGATGTCGGCGGTTTCCTTGGCGATGTCCGCGCCGCTGTCCACCGAGATGCCGACGTCGGCGTCGCGCAGCGCCGGCGCGTCGTTGATGCCGTCGCCCAGGAAGCCCACGGTGTGGCCGTTGGCCTGCAGGGCCTTGACCACGCGGGACTTCTGCAGCGGAGTCAGCTTGGCGAAGATGGTGGTGTGCTTGACCGCGCTGCACAGCGCCACGTCGTCCATCGCCTCGATGTCCTTGCCGATCAAGGGCACGCCGGGGCTGAGGCCGACGTCGCGGCACACTTTGGCGGTGATGATGGGATTGTCGCCGGTCAGCACCTTGACCGCCACGCCGTATTCCTTCAGCGCGCGGATGGCCGGCGCCGCGGAGTCCTTGGGCGGATCCAGGAAGGTCAGGAAGCCGCGCACCACCAGCTGGGCCTCGTCATTGGTCTTGTAGTTGCGCTTGGCTTCTTCGGCGGGGATGTCGCGGGTGGCGACCAGCAGCACGCGGTAGCCTTCGGCGTTGTAGTCCTGGCTGCGCTTGAGCAGGGCGGCGCGCTCCTCGGCGGTCAGAGGCTTGATCTGCGAACCGTCCTGAACATGGCTGGAGACGGCCAGCATTTCCTCCACCGCGCCTTTGGAGATCATCAACTGGCGGCCGCGCTGGTTTTCCACGATCACGGACAGGCGGCGGCGCACGAAATCGAACGGCATTTCGTCCACCTTGTTGTAGCCGTCCGGCTTGACCCGGCTGCCCAGTTCGTCCGCGTGCTCCACCACGGCAATATCCATCAGGTTCTTCATGCCGCTCTGGTGGAAGCTGTTCAGCCAAGCCAGTTGCAGCACGCCTTCGTCTTTGAGCCCATGGATATTGTAATGGTGTTCCAGGATGATCTTGTCCTGGGTCAGGGTGCCGGTCTTGTCGGTGCACAGCACGTCCATCGCGCCGAAATTCTGCACCGAGTTCAGCCGCTTGACCACCACCTTGCGCCGCGCCATCGCCACCGCGCCCTTGGCCAGGTTGGCGGACACGATCATCGGCAGCATTTCCGGGGTCAGACCCACGGCCACCGCCAGCGCGAAGGTGAGGGCGGACATCCAGTCGCCCTTGGTCAGGCCGTTGATCATGAACACCACCGGCACCATCACCAGCATGAAGCGGATCAGCAGCCAGGATACGCTGTTGACGCCGCGGTCAAAGCTGGTTTCCACGCGCTTGTGGCTGACCACGCTGCGCGCCAGCGAACCGAAATAGGTGTCGGTGCCGGTGGCCACCACGATGGCGGACGCCTTGCCGCTGACCACATTGGTGCCCATGAAGCAGACATTGGGCAGGTCCAGCAGATCGGCGTCGCCCTTGGCCTGGCCGTTGGCGGATTTCTCGGCCACCGCGCCCAGGGTGTCGTACTTCTCCACCGGCAGCGCTTCGCCGGTCAACACCGCCTGGCTGATGAACAGATCGCGGGATTCGATCAGCTTGATGTCGGCCGGAATCATGTCGCCGGCCTGCAGGTGGACGATGTCGCCCACCACCAGCTCGCTCATCGCGATTTCCTGGCGGATCGGGCTGCTGCCGTTGGCCGGGCGCCGCTGCGCGGTGGCGGTGTTGCGCACCAGCGATTTCAGCTTTTCCGCCGCCTTGGCGGAGCGGAATTCCTGCCAGAAACGCAGCAGGCCGCTGATGCCGACCATGGTCAGCAGAATGATGATGCCGGTCCATTCCTCGTCGCCGGGGCTGGCGAAATAGACATCGGTGAAATAGCTGATGGCGGCCAGCACCATCAGCACCACGACAAAGGGGTTCTTGAACGCTTGCGCCAGCTGGATCAGCGGGTGCGGAGCCTTGTCGTGGGCCACCTCGTTGGGTCCGAACTGGGCGTAGCGCTGATGCGCCTCCGCCATGGTCAGACCGTCCTGGTGGCCGCGCACGCGTTGCAAGGTTTCTTCCACGGAGCTTTCGGCTTCCTGTACCGCGCGGATAACCGGTTTTTCCTGTTTTGCGCCTGGGGTGGCGACATAGCCTTTCAGCTTGTGTCGGCTGCTAGTGTGTTTCGTCATTGTTTCGTCTCCTGCGCGCCTGTTTCGCGCAGAGCGGCCGGGCCTGTTCAGGCCGGCCTGGTGTCTGGCGGACGCAGCACGGCGGGTGTTGCGGATGTTCCGGGTTGTTGTTTTGCGCCCGCCTGCGTTGTTGTCGGTGTGTGCAGGGCGGGCGGTAGCGGGTAACTGTCGTCGGTCATGGTGTTTCCTTCATGTGGGCTTGAGGCCCGCGCCGCCGTGGCTGGGCGGCGCGGGAGGGTGAATCAGGATTGGGCCAGCGGACGGACTCCGGCGGACCACTCGGGCCGGACCTGGCCGGGCAGGATGTCCAGCCGGACCCGGGCCAGCGGCAGATTGCCGAGCCGCTGCATGACGGCTTCCAGGAAATGCATGGAGGCGTCGCCGCGGGAACGGAACTCGGTGGCCAGCATCCAGTTGGCCGGCGCGCCGGAGGCGTGGCATTCGCCGGCCAGCAGGGTTTCGTTCCAGCTGGACACTTTCAGCCCGTGGCCTTGGGCGGCGGCGCGGATTTCCCGGCGCGCGGCCTTGACCGCTTGCGTGGGGCAGATGACCGACAGTTGATAGCGCTGCGGCCGGATGTTGTGGCGGATGATGTCGTTCATGGCGATCTCCTTGCGATCCGGCTTCCGTCGCGTGCGGACGTGCCGGCCCTGCCTGGCGGCATGCGATGACAGGGTTGTTTTTGACGGTGGCGAGGCGCGCGGGCCTATCCCGCCGCCGTCAGGCGGAGGAGATCAGGCGGTGCGGGCGGCCTCGGGTCTGCAAGATCGGGGTTCCGGTTCTTCAGACATGGCTGGCCTTTCTTGGCGGTGGGGTTGAACTCAATGGACGCTCAGGCGCTGGCCGCCCAGCGACGGGGCGTGGCCCGCGTCTCCGGTTTGCGGCGCCCCCAGCGGACGCGGTGAATCTCCGGCATCTTGCTCAGGCGCAGCGCCATTTCATTGAAGGCGCGGCGCAGGGCGACCGGGCAATCCAGGCGCACGCTCAGGCAGGCTTGTCCGGAGGCGGCGGCCGGGGTGATGGCGACGTGGGTCGCCGCCAGGCCCAGGGTGTGCATTTCCCAGAAGAGTTGTTTGCGCAGCGCGGTAATGACCGGGATGTCGCAAATCACATTCAGGTGGCAGCTGGTTTCGTCTTGGCGTTTGCTTGGATTGCGCGCGAGATAATTGAATAACCAAGCCAGTTTATTGTGGCGCATATTTGACTCCCTCATTTTCATTTTGAAAATGCGACGGACAGCATTATTCCCTTTCTGTGTTTTATAGACGCAGAAATAAAAATAATTTAATGGTCGATTGCGATGGTCGGCGGCGGCTAATTGGCCGGTCCCGTTGTCGCAATAAGGGAGGGGCTCAGATCAGCAATTCGCCAAGGGCCGGCGCGGTCGCGGTTCAGGGTCTTCTATCAACATCGGAACCTCCTGCTGGCTGGCAGCGTTTGCGTTTATTAGGATCGCGCGGACATGGCCGCGCGCGGGAAGTCGGGGTGGGTTCAGTGCGCCAAATGAGCCCGTTGGGCCAGCAAAAAGGCGCGGTTGGGCACGCGCGGGCGCTGCGCGTGGCGCGCCCAGTGAACCCGGTTGACCTGGGGCAGCTGGCAAAAATGCGCGGCTAGCTGGTTCAGGCAACGGCTGGCCACGTCCGGACAGGCGAAGAGCACGCTCAGACAGGCCAGGTCGTTGTCGCCGGCGGTCAGGGCGATGCGTTCCACCTCCAGGCCGCGGGCGTGCAATTGCTTGGCCGCTTGCACGCGCAGCATGGTCAGGTCCGCATGGACGCAAAAAATGTTCAACTGGTAAACGGCGGCCGGGGCGGTGGTTTTGCCTGGGCGCAGCAGGGCTGCCAGTTTAGTGATCAAGCGCATGATGATTCCTCCCATTGGCGATGCAAGGAGGACGCGACGAAATCCGAAGGCAAACGCCGTCAAAGGGAATCCGTGCGCAATCAGGCGGCAAGCCGCCTGCGCGGCGCGAATCTGGGGATGTCTGAAAAGCTTGGCCGTTCGGCCTGGGGTCCGGCTCGCACTGGGCCGCGCGCTAGGCGGGTCGCTGATGTGCGTTGTTGCCGAATTTTAGACACCACACCCTGTCATTGCAGGATGTGGCAGAGAAAAGGTTCTGCTAAATCCTGCAAGACGGCGTTGCGATACAAGATCGACTACTTCCGTCGTTGTCCACGATGAACCTTTGCAGTATTTGAGATGCCCGGATTATAGGGGGCTTTACGAGGATAGGCAATCCTGAATCAAACTTTTTTACATTTTTGTGTGCGGCGCAACACTAAATAAGCCATGGGCATGGGGTGGAATGAAAAACGGCGTCGCAATGCCTGAAGCCGGGTCTTCAATGCGGCGGATATTCGCCGTTTATTAATATAAGAAACGGTTCAAAGTCTCGCGAGCCAGAACAAGACAAGGCGAAAACGAGCGTAAGAGCGGAATTGCTCGTGGCGCATGAGCATGTTGAGCTCGCACTCACCCTGCAAGGCTTCACGAAGCGCTGCGGACTTGGAGCCGGTTTCAGCAGGAATCAATCGTCGCCGTAAGCGTAAGGCCCGCCTTTTTCCAGCGCGGCCCGATAGGCCGGCCGCGCATGGACGCGGCGCAGGAAGTCCAGCGCATGCGGATGTTCCCGGTTCAGATAACCGCGCGCGCGCGCGGCTTCCAGCGGAAAACTCATCTGGATGTCGGCGGCGCTGAAGACGGGGCCGGCGAACCAGCCGTGGCGGGCCAGGCAGCGGTCGGCATGGCTGAGCAGCGCGTCCAGCTGTGGTTGCAGATAGGCGCGGCGGACGCCGGCGGCCAGTTTGCGCGCCAGCGGCCGCAGCAGCCAAGGGACCGGCGGCCGGTCCAGCCGCGAGAACACCAGGCTCATCACCAAGGGCGGCATCAGCGAGCCTTCGGCGTGGTGCAGCCAGAACAGGTAATCGCTGTGCTCCGGCGCGCCGGCGGCGGGCTTGAGCCGGCCTGAGCCGTAGGTGTCCACCAGGTAGTCGACGATGGCGCCGGATTCGGCCAGGGTCAGCTCGCCGTCGCTGATCACCGGGGACTTGCCCAGAGGGTGCGCCGCCTTGAGTTCCGGCGGGGCGAGCAGGGTGAGCGGATCGCGCTGGTAGTGCTGAATGCGGTAGTGCAGGTTCAGCTCCTCCAGCAGCCAGAGCACGCGTTGCGAGCGGGAATTGTTCAAGTGGTGGACGGTGATCATGGGCGGGTTCTTCCATTGCGCCGGAGCGCGCTAGATGGGGAGCCGGCTGCCGGCCTTGACTTCGCGCAGCGCCAGGCTGGAGTGGATGGAGTGCAGGCCTGGGGTGCGGCGCAGCACGGTTTCGATGAAGTCGCTGTACGCGTCCAGATTGGGCGCGACCACTTGCAGCAAATAGTCGGCGTCACCGGTGATCTTGTGGCAGGACAGCACCTCCGGGCGCTCCCGCATCCGGTCTTCAAAACGATTGGGCGCGTCGTCGGCGTGCTGGCCGAAGCTGAGCCGGACAAAGGCCAGCACATCATAGCCCAGCTTGCGGCGGTCCAGATTGGCCTGGTAGTCCTTGATGTAGCCGGCTTCCTCCAGCCGCTTCAGCCGCCGCCAGCAGGGGGTGACGCTGAGGGACAGCCGTTCGGCCAACTTGGGGTTGGACATCGCTCCGTCCTGCTGCAGCAAGCGCAACAGAGTCAGATCCGTATCATCCAGCGGAGTTTTGAGTCTATTCATGCTCAACAATCGCTTTCAATATTTTTTTCTTGCTCCAGATTAGCGCCGAAGGCGGGGCAAAAGCAAAACTATTCCAGCGGCCGCGGCGCATACTGGGGCCTTGCCTTATTCAAGCGAGACAACGAGGAGGGACGGCGATGTTGACGATTTACAGCGACGCGCACCATCTGCACCATGGTTGCGAGTTGAAAGACGGGGTCTTGATGCCCTGTTTCGAGCAGCCGGGGCGCGCCGACACCATCTTGGCGCGAGTGAGGGCGACGGGGCTGGGCCCGGTGGCCGCGCCGAGCGAATACGACAGCGAACGCTACGCCCGCGTGCACAGCCGGCGCTATGTACGTTTTCTGGAACGGGCCTGGGACGAATGGACCGCCGCCGGCCGCAGCCACGACGCCTTGCCGCTGATCTGGCCGGTGCGCGATCTGCGCGGCGACATCGAACCCGAATTCATCGACGGCAAGCTGGGTTTTTACGCGATGGACGCCGGGGTGGCGATCACCGCCGGCACCTGGAGGGCGGCGCGCGCCAGCGCCGACGTGGCCTTGACCGGCATGGACGCCTTGCTGGCGGGAGAGAAGAGCGCCTTCGCGCTGTGCCGCCCGCCCGGCCACCACGCGGCCGCCGAGTATATGGGCGGCTACTGCTATCTGAACAACGCGGCGATCGCGGCGCAGTCTTGCCTGGACGGCGGCGCGGCCAGGGTGGCCTTGCTGGACGTGGACTACCATCACGGCAACGGCGGGCAGAGCATTTTTTACGAGCGCGACGATGTGATGTTTCTGTCCTTGCACGGCGATCCCAAATCCTCCTACCCGTATTTTTCCGGCCATCGCGACGAGCGGGGGCGGGGCGCCGGCCTGGGCTTCAATCACAATTACCCGCTGCCGCACGGCACCGGCTGGCCGGCCTACGGCGAAGCCTTGCGCCACGCTTGCGGGCAAATAGCCGCTTATGCGCCGGACGCGCTGGTGGTGTCGCTGGGCGTGGACACCTTCAAGGATGATCCGATCAGCCAGTTCCGCCTGGAGAGCGAAGACTTCCTGCGCCTGGGCGCATGCATCGCCGAGCTGGGCTTGCCGACGCTGTTCGTGATGGAGGGCGGTTATATGGTGGACGATATCGGCGTCAACGCGGTGAATGTGTTGACGGGCTTCCAGGCGGGCGGCGTAGGCGTTTGACCTGGGTCAGCCCGGCGGCGAATAAATCGCCGGGCCGCCGGCCGGCAAGCCGAACTTGTGAAAAAAATGTAAAAAGCATAGAGTGGCGGGTGTAAAATTGCTTACACCCGACAACTTCAGAGTTATTTCTCATGAAAAGCGGCCATCCCGACTCCGCAGATCGAAGTCCCAGCGCGTTTTATCAGCATTTTTCGCCCAACCTGCCCCTGGCGGGCAAACGCCATGTCAAATGGCGGCTCAGCGCCCGACAGGAGGAAGTCTTGCTGCATGCGGCGTTGATCGCCTGTATCGCGCTGGTGGGGCTGTTCGCCTATCTACGCCACTAAGCGCCCGTTCCAAGGAATCCATTCAAAGTCCGCCGCGCTTCGTGAGGCGTGGCGCGGCGAGCGCCGGCGTTCGGCATGCTCGCGCGCCCCTCGTATATTCCGCTTTCTCAGCCGCAACGCCTTGTCTAGCTTTAGCTAGCGAGATCGTAAACACGTTCCAAGGCCCGCCGGCAAAGCCTTATCCTGCGTTGCGCAGAGCGAGGCGGGGCGGATTTTGAACGGCTTCTAAGCCGGCTGCGCCTGTTCCGCGAGATCGATTTCGCGTCGCAGCTGTTTCAGCGTCGGCGTCACGATGGCGATGAAGCTGGCCTCGCGCAGCCGGCGCTGCGCCGAATGCGACAGCAGAAAGCCGGCCGCGCCGGCGTGCAGCTGAGCCGACATCGCCGCGCGCAGGCACAATTCGCCCACCGCGGCGCGCAAGCGCAGCACGCTCAAGGGTTGAACCTGGCCCGCCTCGGCCTGAGGCGCCAGCGTTTTCGCCTCGCGCCACAAATCGGCCAGTTCGGCCGCCAGATCCTGATACGAGTGGTCCAGCCAGCGATTCTGCTCGCCGTCGCGCAGATTGGCTTCCTGGATGTCGTCCAGGCAGCCTTGCACAATGCCCAGGCCCGCCGCCGCCTGCGCCAGCACGAAGCCGGGGCGGACGCGCCGTATGAAGGCGGCGAAGTCGGCCGGTTCCGCCGCCACCCGCTCGGCGGGCACCAACACCTTGTCCAGCCTCACGCTCAATGTGCGGGTACCGGCCATGCCGGCGGTGGGCGGCCCGTCGCAGAGCCGTACCCCCGGCGCGTCGCAATCGGCGACGAAGACCAGCTTGCCGCCGTCCGAAGCGGCCGCCGCCGCGGCGAACACATGGCCGCCGCCGATATTGGACACCCAGGGCAGATCGCCGGATATCCGATACCCGCTGGGGCAAGGTTCGGCATGCAGCCGCAGCGGCTCAAGGCCGGCCAGGTGCTTGATCGCGTTGGACAGGCCGGGGCCGCCCAGGCGCCGGCCCGCGGCCAGTTCCGTCATCAGCGATCTCAGCTCCGCCCGCGGCGCCGCGTGGCGCAGCAGCCATACGCTGGCGCTCTGGCACCAGGCCAGAAAAGCGGTGCTGCCGCAAACCGCGCCGACTTCGGCGATGGCCGCCATCGCCGCGACCAGGCCCGGCCCGTCGCCGGCTTCCGTCGGCAACAGGGCCGCGTAGGCGCCGTCTTCGCCCAGGCCGCGCAATATCTCCTCCGGATAATATCCTTGCTGGTCGATGGCGGCGGCCAGCGGCGACAGTTGCAGGCGGACGCGTTGGTCTACGCGGCGGAGCAGGGCGAGGGATTCGGCTTGGTGCATGGCGCGGGGAGGGGCGTGGTTGATTTCAGCGGCATTCTGGGCGGGATAGACGGCGCTGTCTATGTGTACAGCATGACATCTGTCCTTGCCGATTGAGCGCGCGGCGGAACTTGTCCACGCCATCGCGGCTCTATCTTTTTTTTTCATTGACACCGTTCCCGCCGCGCTTTGGCGCGGGTAGTTCATAAGCGCGGAACGGGGAAAGGTTCCGATGAGCGCATCTCCCATTCTATCTCTTGGCCTGCTGCTGGCCGCGCTAGGCCTGGCAGGCCCCAGTCTGGCGCTGGACCTGGACCTCAAGCCGACGCCGCCCGAAACGGCGAGCCCCGCGGCCAAGCCGCCGCCGGGCTGGAGCCTGGGCTACGACAGTAAACGCTTCAGCTATCCGCCGTCCGAGCGCACCCGCCTGCTGGCGGACCAGGCGCTGCGCAGCAAGCAAGAGCCCAAGACGCCTGTGGACTGCCAAAGCCATCCCGGCTATGCCTATTGCCAGCCCAAGGGCGCCGAGCGCGCCTACGCCTCCGCGCCGCCCCAGCCCATGGGTAGCGCCAAGCTTTGCGATCAGGACCCTTATTCGCCGCAATGCGCGGACAGCGCCTTGCAGCTGCATACCCGCAACAGCAATTGCGCGCCGGACGACAGAAACTGCCAGGGGCTGGGTCTCAGCCTCAAGTGGGGCGACTGAGCCGAGGTCCGGGACTGGACGGGACGCGGCAAGCCGGTAAACTGCCGGGCATTGAACCCACACAGCGGCCGGCATGCGCATCCTCCACACCTCGGACTGGCACTTGGGCCAGCATTTCATCGGCAAAACCCGCCTGGCGGAGCACCAGGCCTTCATCCACTGGCTGCTGGAGCAGGCCGACGTCCACCGGGCCGACGTCGTGCTGGTGGCCGGCGACATTTTCGACACCGGCGCGCCGCCCAGCTACGCGCGCGAACTCTACAACGGCCTGATCGCCGCCGCTCATCGCGCCGGCGTGCAACTGGTGTTGCTGGGCGGCAATCACGACTCCGTGGCCACGCTGGCGGAAAGCCGCGCGCTGCTGTCCTATCTGTCCGCCAGCGTGGTGCCGGCCCTGAGCGAGGACCCGGCCGATCAGGTCCTGATGCTCAAGCGCCGCGACGGCGAGCCGGGCGCGCTGCTGTGCGCTTTGCCCTATATCCGCCCGCGCGACGTGCTGCGCAGCCAAGCCGGCCAGAGCGCCGAGCAAAAGCAGCAATCCTTGCAGGACGCCATACGCGAACGCTACCGGCAGGTGTACGAGCAAGCGCTCCGCCGCCGCGAACAATTGGGCCTGCCCCTGCCCATCGTCGCCAGCGGCCACCTGACCACGGTGGGCGCCAGCGCCAGCGAATCCGTGCGCGAAATCTACGTCGGCGCGCTGGAAGCCTTTCCCAGCAACGCCTTCCCGCCGGCCGACTACATCGCCCTGGGCCACATCCACCGGCCGCAGAAAGTGGGCGGCCACGAGCACATCCGTTACAGCGGCTCGCCCATCCCGCTGAGCTTCGACGAAGCCGGCCAGGGCAAGGAAGTGTTGCTGGCGGAGCTGGACGAGCAGGGCCTAGGCTCCGTCCGGCCGCTGGCGGTGCCTTGCTTCCAGCCCTTGCGTTCGGTGCGCGGCAGCCTGGCGCAGTTGCCGGCGCTGTTGGCGCAGGCGGCGGAGGCCGGCAGCGCGGAACGGCCGGTCTGGCTGGAGATCGTGGTCAGCGCAGACGACTACCTGAGCGATCTGTCCGCCCGCGCGCAGGCGCTGTGCGCCGATCTGCCGCTGGAGCTCTTGCGCGTGCGGCGCGACCGCGGGCAGGCCGCCTCAGGGCTGGCCTCGGCCGCCGGCGAAACCCTGGACGAACTGACGCCGCTGGACGTGTTCGAGCGCCGGCTGGCGCTGGAAACCCTTGATCCGCCGCTGCAGGAGCAACTGCGGCTGCGCTATCGCGAAACCCTGGCCGCCCTGCGGGAGGAACAGGCATGAAGATACTGAGCCTGCGCCTGAAAAACCTCAACTCGCTGCAAGGCGAATGGAAGCTGGATTTCAGCGCCGAACCCTTCGCCGGCAGCGGCTTGTTCGCCATCACCGGCCCCACCGGCGCGGGCAAATCCACCTTGCTGGACGCCATCTGCCTGGCGCTCTACCACAAGACGCCAAGGCTGGACGCCGTGACCCAGGGCAGCAACGACATCATGAGCCGGCACACCGCGGACTGCCTGGCGGAAGTGGAGTTCGAAGTCAAAGGCCGGCGTTACCGCGCCTTCTGGAGCCAGCGCCGCGCCCGCGACAAGCCGGACGGCGCGCTGCAAGCGCCCAAGGTGGAGCTGGCCGACGCCGACGGCGAGATCCTCAGCAGCCAGGTGGCGGACAAGCTCAAGCGCGTCGAAGCCATCACCGGCCTGGATTACGAACGCTTCACCAAGTCCATGCTGCTGGCGCAAGGCGGTTTCGCCGCCTTCCTCAATGCCGACGCCAACGCGCGCGCGGAACTGCTGGAAGAACTGACCGGCAGCGAAATCTACGGCCTGATCTCGCAACAGGTGTTCGAGCGCGCCCGCGACGCGCGCCAGACCCTGGAGCAATGGCAGGCGCGCGCCGACGGCGTGGAGCTGCTGGAACCGGAGCGGCGCGCGGACATGGAGGCCAGGCTGGCCGCGCTGGGCGCGGCCTCGCGCCAGGCGCAGGCGGACTGGGAGCTGGCGCGCAAGCAATGGCAGTGGCGCGAAGCCCTTGAACAGGCGCGGCGTCAGAGCGCGGACGCCGACGAGGCGTGGCGGCGGGCCAGCGAGCAGGAGGCGCGGGCGGAGCCGGAACTGGCGTGTTTGCGCCGCGACGAGCCGGCGCAGCGCATCCTGCCGCAATGGCGGGAAGCGGAGCAGGCGCGGGCGGAGCTGCTGCGTCTGAGCGCGGAAAGCCAGGCGCTTGGCCATGCGCAAGCGGCGCGGAACGCGGACTGGCAGGCCGGCCATTGGCGGGCCTTGAGCCAGGCCCGCCGGCTGGAGCGGACCCAAGGAGCGCGTCTGGACGCACTCAAGGCCGCGGCGGAGGAACAAGAGGCCGCCGCCCGGCGTCTGGGACACCACGCTCGCCTGGGCGAGTTGCTGGAACGTTGGCGCGCCGGTTTCGATCAACAGCAGCGCTTGCGGCAACAGCGCGACGGCTGCGCCGCGCGCGTCGCGGAGCTGGACGCCCGGACGCTGAACCAGCGACAGGGCCTGGCGGCCTTGAACGCGGAGACCGAAGCGGCGGAAGGGCGCGGCCTGGAGACCGCCGCCGCGCTGCGGCGGGCGGAAGAGGGCGGCCGGGCGGCGCTGGACGGCCGCAGCCTGGCCGAATGGCGTGAGCAATGGCAGCGCGCGCTGCGCCAAAACACGGCCTTGCGCGGCCTGGCGACGCTGGCTGCCGAACTGAAGCCGCTGGAAGAGCGGCTGGCCGGACGGCGCGAGGAAAGAGCGGCGCAGGAGGCCGAGCGAGCGCGCCGCGACGCCGACTTGCAGCGGCTGCGCGCCGATTACCGGCTAGCGCAGGAACAAACGGCGGACAAGCGGCGGCTGCTGGAGCAGGAGCGGCGCATTCTCAGCCTGGAACAGCACCGCGCCGCCTTGCGGCCGGGCGAACCCTGCCCCTTATGCGGCGCTTGCGAGCACCCGGCGGTGGCCGCCTATCAGGCGCTGGACATCGGCGCCGCCGAAGCGGCCTTGAACGCCAAGGAGGCCGCGCTGGAGACGCTGCGAGAACAAGGCCAGCAGGCGGCGGCGCAGCTGGCGCGCGACGAAGCGCAGCTGCGCCAGCTGGACGCGGCGACGGAACAGGAACAAGCGCGCCGCGAAACCCTGGCCGCGCAATGGCTGAGCGAGGGCGCGCCCTGGGGGCTGGCGGACGGGGACTGGCGCGGACCGCGGCTGGAACAGGCCTGCCGGGACGCGGAAGGGCTGCAGCAGCGGCAGGAAAGCGCGCTGCGCGCCGCGGAACAGGCGGAAGCGGCGCTGGAACGGGCGCGCGCGGACGCGCAGCGGCAAAGCGAGGCCGTTCAGGCGCTGGGCCAGAAACGGGCCTTGCAAGAACACGGCCTGCGTAGCCTGGAACAGAGCCTGCAAACGCTGCGGGACGAGCTCGCGCAGCGCGAGGCCGAGCTGCGGGAACTGGCCGGCGGCCGCGACGCCGACATCGCCGCCGCCGGCTTCGAGGCCCCGGAAGCGGGGCAGGAGGCCGGCTGGCTGGAACAGCGCGCCGCCGATTGGCGGGACTGGAAAGATTTGGAACTGGCTCGCCGGCAAGCGGAAACCGACGCGGAGGCCCAGGCCGCCGCGTACCGGCTCGCCGGAGAACGCGTCGCGGATTGGGACGCGCGCTGGCGGGCGCTGCGGCTGCCGGACGGCGCGCCGTCGCAGGAGGACGGCGATGCCGAGGCCGCCTGGCTGGCCGCGGTCGCGGATTGCGAGGAATCCGCGCGGACCCTGGCCCAGATCCAGGGCGCGCTGGAACGGGCGGACAGCGACGCCGCGCGCCAGCGGCGGCGCGCCGAGGACGCGGAACAGGCCTGGGGCCAAGCCCTGGCCGCCAGCCCGTTTGCGGACGCCGCCGCCTTTCTGGCGGCGGCCTTGCCGGAGGCCGAGCGCGAGCGCTTGAGCGCGCTCGGCCGGCAACTGGAGCGGGAAAGGCTGAGCGCGGCGGCGTTGCGGCAACAGGCCGCGGAACGGCTGGCGGCGCTGGAGCGGGACAACGCCTCGCCGCAGCCGGAACCGGAATTGCGCCAGCGCATGGAAGCGCTGGACGCCGAGCGGCAAAGCCTGGCCGGCGAGGACGGCGCCTTGCGCGCCCTGCTCGACAACGACGCCGCGCGCCGCGACGGCCAGCGCGAGCTGTTCGCCCGCATCGACGGCCTGCGCGAGGAGGCCGACGTTTGGCAGCGCTTGAACGGCCTGATCGGCTCCGCCGGCGGCGACAAATACCGCCGCTTCGCCCAGGGTCTGACGCTGGAGCATCTGGTGGCGCTGGCCAACCGCCACCTGAGCCGGCTGCACGGCCGCTATTGGCTGCGCCGCCGCGCCGACGGCGAGCTGGAGCTGGAAATCGTCGACAGCTGGCAGGCCGACGCCGCGCGCGACACCCGCACCCTGTCCGGCGGCGAAAGCTTCCTGGTCAGCCTGGCGCTGGCGCTGGCCTTGTCCGACCTGGCCAGTCACAAAACCTCGATCGATTCGCTGTTCCTGGACGAGGGCTTCGGCACTCTGGACGGCGACACGCTGGAACTGGCGCTGGATGCCCTGGACGCGCTCAACGCCGGCGGCAAGACCATAGGCGTGATCAGCCATGTGGAGGCCTTGAAGGAGCGCATCCCGGTGCAGATCCGGGTGGGTCGGGCCGGCGCCGCCGGTTGCTCCGCGCTGACGGTGAGCGGCTAAGAAGCTGTTCACGATCGGCTGCGCGTCGTTGAGAGGCGACCGGGTGAGGGCCGCTTCGAAATGCTGATGCGCCGCGTGTGCATTCGGCTTTCTCAGCGGTTTTCGCCTCGCTCTGGCTTGGAGACCATGAACAGGCCCGCCTCAGCCGGCGGCGAAGTCGGCGAGCGCGGCGCCGTCCATCCGGTAGCGCACCCATTCCGCCTGCGGCTTGGCGCCGATGGACAGGTAAAAGTCTATGGCCGGCTGGTTCCAGTCCAGCACGCTCCATTCGAAGCGGCCGCAGCCGTGTTCCACCGCCAGCTGGGCCAGGCGGCGCAGCATCAGCTTGCCGGCGCCGCCGCCGCGTTGCCGCGGCGAAATATACAGGTCTTCCAGATACAGGCCCTGCTTGGCTTGCCAGGTGGAATAGCTGAAGAAGTAGACGGCGTAGCCGGCCGGTTCGCCGTCCACCTCGCAAATCAGCGCCCGCGCCGGGCTGTCCGCGCCAAACAGGCTGGAGACGATGCTGTCCTCGGTGGCGGCCACTTGATCGCCGGCGCGTTCGTAGACGGCCAGCTCCTTGATGAGGCGCAGGATCAGCGCGGCGTCTTGGGCTTGGGCGGGGCGGATATGGATGGACATGGACGGAACCTGAATAGTGGTGAATGGATTAAGCGCTATACTACGGCCAAGACAAACTGCATGCGTTGCATTGTTTTCAAGTCATGATGAATATCCTGCATTCCGACCTGCGCCGCTTGGACCTGAATCTACTGCTGGTCTTCGACGCCTTGCTGCGCCAGCGCTCGGTCAGCGCCGCCGCCGACGAACTGGCGATGAGCCCGTCGGCGTTCAGCCACGCGCTGGCGCGGCTGCGCGCCGCCCTGGGCGACGATCTCTTTGTGCGCATCGGCAATGCGATGCAGCCCACCGCCTACGCGGAAAGACTGGCCGGCGCGGTGAGCGCCGCGCTGGAAACGCTGTCGCAGGGGCTGGCCGAGGCCGGCGGTTTCCAGCCGGAGCGCAGCGAACGGGCTTTTGTGATCGCGGTGACCGACTACACCGCCTTCGCGGTGATGCCGCGCCTGCTGGCGGGCTTGCAGCGGGCGGCGCCGCGGCTGCGTTTCAAGCTGGTGCATTCCCGCGGCCGCGAGTCCGCCGAGGATCTGGCCGCCGGCCGCATAGACTTCGCGCTGGGTTATGTCGAGGAGATTGCGGAGCCGGCGGCCGGGATTGAAAGCTTCGACTGGCTGGAAGACCGCTACGTGGCCATCGTCAGCCGCGCCCATCCGCGCATCCGGGACGGCCTCAGCCTGGATCAATACCTGGCGGCGCGCCACGTGGTGGTGACGCCCTGGGGAGAAAGCCGCGGCGGCATCGATCGCGCGCTGGAGCGCCGGGGCCTGCGCCGCGACGTGGCGCTGCAACTGCCGTCGGTGCTGGCCGCGCCCTTCATCATCGCGGAGTCCGAATGGATCATGACGCTGCCGCGGCTGGCGGCGCAGGCCTTGAGCCAGGCCGCGCCCATCGCCGTCCACGCCGCCCCGTTCGATATCCCGTCCTACACCCTCAAGGTGTACAGCCACGCCCGCCACGGCCGCAGCGCCGCCCATGATTGGCTGCGCGCGCAATTGCGCGCCTGCGCGCCGTCGCTTCAGGCTTAGAAGGTGTCGACGCTCTTGCGAGCGAGAGCGAGACAAGGCGTTGCGGCTGAAGAAGCGGAGTGTTCCAGCGGCGGACGAGCATTCTGACGCCGTACTCGCCGCGTAAGGCTCCACGACGCGCAGCAGATCGTAAACAGGCTCTTAGCGCCGGCTCAGCCCAGCCGTCGCGTCCAATGCCCCTGGATGCGCAGGGCTTGGAAATAGCGCTCCGGCGCGGCGAAACCGGCGTTTTGCAGCAAGGCTCGCTGTTCGGCCTCGGTCAAGGGGTGGAAATCGCGCTCCAGCTTGAGCCGCATCTGGGCGGCGTCCTCCGCGCTCATGCCCAGGCTTTGAGAAGCGTGGCCGCCGGCGGCGGCCAGCGCGGCGGATGGGGCCGCGGCAAGGTCGGCCAGCAGCAGCGGGGCCTCCGGCCGCAGTCTGGAGCGGGCGGCGCTCAGCAGCGCCAGCTTGGCCGGAGAAGGCAGGAAATGCAGCACCAGCAGGCAGAGCGCCGCGTCGAACTCCGTTTCCGGCAAGGCGTCCAGCGCGCAGGGGCGGAAATCCACGCGGCCGGCGACATCCGCTTGCTCCAGGCGCCGCCGCGCAATGGCCAGCATGTCGGCGGACGGGTCTTGCGCGCAAAAGCGCCAGCCGGGATGCCGCCGCGCCAGCGCGAGGGTGTCGCTGCCGGTGCCGGCGCCGACGATCAGCACGCGCGCATCGGCGGGCAACAGGCCGGCGAGCAAGGCCTCGCTCAATTGGTGCAGCAGGGCGTAGCCCGGAATCAGCCTGGCGATGCGCTCGTCGTAGCCGTCGGACCCGCCGCCTTGAAATCTGTCCATACCTTTTCCCCTTAAAAACGAGGCGCCCTGGGCGCAATGACAGGCGTGGCGGCGGCTGGGCCTGAAATGCGCTTATCATGGTGGCTTCAAGCATGCGCGGTCAAGCCGGGCCGTTGTTCGGGGCGGCCGCGCCAGGAGAAGCCGATGCAAGCAGAATGGAGCGGTCTGGACCGCTATTTCACCGCGGCGTTGCGGGTGGAGGACGGCGTTTTGAACGGCGCGCTGGCGGCCAACGCCGCCGCCGGCCTGCCGGCGCAGGACGTGTCGCCGCTGCAAGGGCGCTTTCTGCATATTCTGGCGCGTTTGATGCAGGCGCGGCGGGTGCTGGAGATCGGCACCCTGGGCGGCTACAGCACCATCTGGCTGGCGCGGGCGCTGCCGGCAGACGGCCGGGTGGTGACCTTGGAAGCCAATCCGGCGCACGCGGACACGGCGCGGGCCAATCTCGCCGCCGCCGGCGTGGCGGACAAGGTGGAACTGCGGGAAGGCCCGGCGCTGGACAGCCTGCCGCTGCTGGCCGGGGGCGAGCCCTTCGATCTGATCTTCATCGACGCCGACAAACCCAACAACCCGGCTTATCTGGAATGGGCGCTGAAGCTGGCGCGCCCCGGCGCCGCCATCGTCGGCGACAATGTGGCGCGCGGCGGGGCGGTGGCCAATGTGGTCAGCCAAGATCCCGGCGTGCGCCGCTTCATAGAAGACATGGGCGCCGAGCCGCGGCTGACCGCCACCGCGCTGCAAACCGTGGGCGTCAAGGGTTGGGACGGGTTTTCCATCGCCATCGTCAATGAAACGGCCTGAGAAGCTGTTTACGATCTGCTGCGCGTCGTGAGACGTGACACGGTGAGTACCGCTTCGAAATGCTCATGTACCGTGACACTCCGCTTTCTCAGCGGTTTTCGCCTTGTCTCGCCTGAGCTCGCAAGATCGTAAACACGTTCCGAGCGCCGGCTCGCGGGAAGGCAAACCGGCGCGCGCGCTCAAGAGCAGGCGGAGTCCAGCGCCGGATTCGCGTCCGTTTCCTCCGTCTGCGTCTGAGCGACGCCGCGCAGGAACAGCGCCACCACCAGCGCGCTGAGCACGGTCAGGGCGGACAGCACCGTCAGCAGCCGTTGGAAGGCGGCGGCGTAAGCCTGGGACAGCGCCTCCGGCGCGAGGCCGGGCAAGAACTCGCCGACGGCGGCCAGCTTGCCCAGCGCCCCCTGGCTGGCGGCCGCGGCCAGCGCCTGGGGCGCCGCCGCGGACAAGGGGGCGAGACGTTGTTGCAGCAGGGCCGCCAGCAGCGCGCCCACCAAGGCCAGCGCAATGCCTTCGCCCGCCACCCGCGTGGTGCTGAATATGCCGGCGGCCATGCCGGCGCGCTCTTTGGGCACCACGCTGACCGCCAGACCGTCCATCAGGCCCCAGGGCAGGCTGATGCCCACGCCTATCAGCAGCAAGGGCCACAGGGTCTGTTGCAGCGCGGACAGCTGCGGATAGCGGCTAAGCCACCACAGCCCCAGCGCGCACAGCAGCAGGCCGCCGGCGGACAGAACCGCGGCGGACAGCCAGCGCGTCAGCCAGGCCGCGCACAGCGGCAGCGCCAGCATGGGCGCGGACAAGGCCAGCATCACCCGGCCGGCCTCCGCCTCGCTGACGCCTTCCGCCCCCACCAGGCGCAGCGGCAGCAGCACCAGCAAGACCACGAAGGCGTAAGCCGGCGCGGCGGCCAGACATTGCACGCCGACAAAGCGCGGATAGCGGAACAGGCTCAGGTCCAGCATGGGACGCGCCGCGCGGCGCTCCAGCGCCACGAACAGCCAGAACGCGGCTACGGCCCCCAAGAGCAGGGCAATCACCCGCGGGCTGCTCCAGCCCAGCTCCGGCGCCGCCAGCGCGCCGTAAGTCAGCAGGCTCAGCGCCAGCGTGAAGCTGAGCGCGCCCGGCCAATCCAGGCCGGCGGCCTGAGGGTCGCGCGATTCGCGCATGCAATAGACGGCCAGGCCCAAGGCGAGCAGGCCCACCAGGCCGGCCAGCGCGAAGATGGAACGCCAACCCAGCGCCTGAATCAGATAGCCGCACAGCAAGGGGCCAAAAGCCAGGCCGATGCCGAAGGTGGTGCCTATCAGGCTGAAGGCCCGCGTGCGCGCCGCGCCGGCGAAGCTTTGCGCCAGCGCCGCCAGGCCGCTGGCGAAGGACAGCGCCGCGCCCAGGCCTTGGGCCGCGCGCAGCAAGTCCAGCCACAGCAGGCTGCCGACCAGGAACAAGCCCAGCGAGGACAGGGAGAACAGGCCAATGCCGAGCAGAAACACCCGTTTGCGGCCGTATTGATCGGCCAGCGCGCCGGCCGCCATCAGGCAGCCGCCGAAAGTGAGCATGAAAGCGTTGGTGACCCAAGTCAGGGCCAGCGCGTCGCCGCCCAGCTCGCGGCCTATCGCGGTCAAGGCCAGCGCCGGGCCGGTGAAGCTGAGCGGCGTGGTCAGCGCGGCCAGGCAGACCGCGGCCAGGGTCAGTAAAGGAGCGCGTTGGGAGGGCGCCGGTTTGGAGGGATGCATGATTTCGCCTTTCAAAGAGTGGGACAAGCGCCCGCGCGGCGCGGCGGGCGGATGCGGATGGTCATTGGGCGAACACATGATAATTTGACGGCAATTGACGAAAAACAGGCGCTGTGTCCAAATTAAGCGGACAAAAAATCCTCAATAAGGACGTGGGCATGGATAGTTTGAGCAGTTTGGCCGCTTTTGTACGCGCCGCGGAGGCGCAAAGCTTTGTCGGCGCCGGCCGCGCGCTGGGCGTGTCCTCATCCGCCGTGGGCAAGAGCGTGGCGCGGCTGGAAGAAAAACTGGGCGTGCGGCTGTTACAGCGCAGCACCCGTCATGTGCGGCTGACGGCGGAGGGCGAATTGTTCTACGAACGCTGCCGCCGCATCCTGGACGATATCGACGACGCCGAGGCCGAACTGGCGCAGAGCCGCGCCGCGCCGCGCGGCAAGCTGCGGGTCAGCCTGCCGGTGGTGGGGTATCGCATGTTGCTGCCCATCCTGCCGGATTTCATGCGGCGTTACCCGGAAGTGGAGCTGGACCTGGATTTCTCCGACCGCATGGTGGACGTGATAGAAGAGGGCCTGGACGCGGTGGTGCGCAGCGGCCCGTTGGCGGATTCCCGGCTGATGGCGCGGCCCTTGGGGCCCTTCCGTCTGCTGGTGGTGGGCTCGCCGGGCTATCTGCGCGAGCGCGGCGCGCCGCAAAGCCCGGAGGACCTGGCCCATCACGCCTGCCTGCGCTATCGCTTCCCCAGCACCGGCAAGCTGCAGACCTGGGCGCTGGACGGCGCGCCGGCCGGCCAGGACTGGCCGCCCAGCAGCGCCTTGAGCTGCAACAATATCGAGGCGCTGATCTGCGCCGCCAGCCAGAATCAGGGCCTGGCGTACTTGCCGGACTTCATCGTGCGCGACGCGCTGGCCGCCGGCCGGCTGCAAATCGTGTTGGAGCCCTATCTGGGCCAGACCGGCATGTTCCATGTGCTGTGGCCGTCCAGCCGCCAGCTGTCGCCCAAGCTGCGCGTCTTCGTGGACTTCTTATGCCAGCGCATGTTCGCGCCGGCGGGCGGGGCGGCGTGAGCGCCGCCTACGCGCCGCGCTGACGGCGGAAAGCCCACCAGGCGGCCAAGAGGCTGAAGCCGGCCACCAGCAGCACCAGCACCCAAAAGCCGTGCGGATGATTGGCCAGCGGCACGCCGCCCACGTTCATGCCGAAGAAACCGGCGACGATATTGATGGGCAGCGCCAGCACCGTCACCAGGGTCAGCGTGAACAGGGTGCGGTTGCTCTGCTCATTCAGGCGCGCCGCCAGTTCTTCCTGCAAAAGCTTGATCCGTTCCACCAAGGCGGCCAGATCGTTCAGCGTCAGCGCAAATTCCTCGGAAGACTGACGCAGCGCCTGCGCGTCGGCCGCGTCCAGCCAGGCCGGCGGCCGGTTCAGCAGGCGGAACAGCGCGCTGGGCTCGGGCGCCAGCAGGCGCTGCAAGCGCACCAGGGAACGCCGCATCGCCGCCAGCTGCGCGCGCTGATCGTCCAGCCTTTGCGCCAGCAGCCTGTCTTCCAGCACATCCACCTGCGCGCCGCTGGCGCGTACGATGCCGGCTAGCGCGTCCGCCTGGTTTTGCAGCAAATGCACCAGCAAGGCCGCCGGCGAGCGGAAGGCCGCGCCGGCGCGCACCGCCGCGCGCAGCCGGTCCACCGAGTGCAGCGGCTTGACGCGCGCGGTGATCAGCACCCGCGGCTGAGCATGCGCCCACAGGGTGGCGATGTCCGACGAGGCCAGGCCAAAGCTGAAAGCCACGTCGTTGATCACCGCCAGCAAGGCCTGATCCAGCAATTCGATGCGGGTGGAGTTGGAGCCGCCGCGCAAGGCCTCGAAAAAATCTTCCTGCAAGGGCAAGGCCGCGCGCAGCCAGCGTTCGCTGGCGGCATTGGCCAGATTGAAATGCAGCCATAGAAAGGCGTCGCCGTCCGGCGGCGCGCGTAGCCAGGCTTGCGCCTGAGCGGAATCGATCTCTTCGCCGGCGCAATCCGGATGAAAGCGAAAGCCACAGATCAGCCCGGCCTGGTCCGAGCCGTATTGCTGCTGGGTAATGACGTGGTTCATGGCGCGCGGCCGACATGGTGGAATACAGCTCAGCTTAGGCGCGGCGGATGACGAAATGGTGACGATGAGATGAAGGGGAGGGGGCTGAAGTTTTTTTGGGGGGCTTTGATATCTGGGTGCTTAATATGTTTTTCTGGCCTGTGCGAAGGCTTTGATGCCAAAGGGATTTTGTTTTAATCAGTACCAGCCGGCAAGCCCGACGCGCGTCCGCCGTGCCGCGTCAGATCAAGTCCGGCCGGCTTTGGGTTTGCCTGCGATAGGCGGCGGGTGAGACAATCCGGCGCTGACATGGTTCACGCACTGTTCTACAATGCCAACCGTATATTTTTGACCCTGCCCGCGGGCAGGTTTTTTTATTGGGAGACGTCTGAGCCATGACTTGGCAGGATTTCAAGACGCAATACCTGGTGCGCTTCTGGGCGCCGGTGCCGGCGGTGATCGCCGCCGGGGTGTTGTCCGCTTATTATTTCGGCATTACCGGCACTTTCTGGGCGGTGACCGGGGAGTTCACGCGCTGGGGCGGGCACGCCTTGCAGCTGTTTGGCTTCCATCCGGAAACCTGGGGCTATTTCAAGGTGATCCATCTTGAGGGCACGCCGCTGGACCGCGTGGACGGCATGATGATCATAGGCATGTTCGCCGGCTGTCTGTCCGCGGCCTTGTGGGCCAATAACGTCAAGCTGCGCATGCCGCATCATCGCGTCCGCATTGCGCAGGCGGTGCTGGGCGGCTTGATCGCCGGTTTTGGCGCGCGGCTGGCCATGGGCTGCAATCTGGCGGCCTTCTTCACCGGCATTCCGCAGTTTTCCCTGCATGCCTGGCTGTTTGCGCTGGCCACCGCGGCCGGTTCCTGGTTGGGCGCGCGCGTGACCATGCTGCCGGTGTTCCGCATTCCGGTGAAGCTGCAGAAGGTGAGCGCGCCGCAGCCCTTGCAGCAGCGCGAGGACCAGGCGCGGCGTCGTTTCCGCCTGGGCATGCTGATTTTCGTCGCCTTCACGCTGTGGGCGCTGGCCCGCACCTTCTCCATGCCCAAGCTGGGGCTGGCGGCCTTGTTCGGCCTGGCTTTCGGTCTGATCATCGAACGCGCGCAGGTGTGCTTCACCTCAGCCTTCCGCGATTTGTGGCTGACCGGCCGCACCCAGATGGCCAAGGCCATCATCGCCGGCATGGCGGTGAGCGTGATTGGCGTGTACAGCTATGTGCAGCTGGGCGTGCCGCCCAAGATTCTGTGGGCCGGCCCCAATGCGGTGATAGGCGGGGTCTTGTTCGGCTTCGGCATCGTGCTGGCCGGCGGCTGCGAAACCGGCTGGATGTATCGCGCGGTGGAGGGCCAGGTGCATTACTGGTGGGTGGGGCTGGGCAATATCGTCGGCGCCACCTTGCTGGCGGCGTGGTGGGACGATATCGCGCCGGCGGTGGCCACTGATTACGCCAAGGTCAACCTGCTGGCGGTGTTTGGCCCGCAAGGCGGCCTGGTGCTCACTTACGCGATGTTGGCGCTGGCGATGCTGGCGGTGATGTGGTGGGAAAAACGCTTTTTCGCCAATAAGGCGCAGGCGGCTAGATTCAGCAAGGAGGCGGCATGAGCAAGCAGAGTTATACCCCAAATTACCGTTTGGACATGATGGGCGAGCCTTGCCCGTATCCGGCGGTGGCCACGCTGGAGGCGATGCCGCAGCTTCAGCCGGGCGAAATCCTGGAGGTGGTGACCGATTGCCCGCAGTCGATCAACAACATCCCGCTGGACGCCAAGAACCATGGCTACACCGTGCTGGAAATCCAGCAGGACGGCCCGACGATACGTTATCTGATCCAGCGTTGAGCCTGTGTAAATAGTGCCATTCCGCCGCTGGGGCGGAACCCGACGGCCTGTCGTTCACTCACTTATTAAGTGTTTTGGCGGCAGGCCGTTGTCGTATGCGGCCGGCCTTGGTTTCCCTTATTGAATAAAGGTGTTGCCATGTACTCATTCAGCCGCGGTCTCGCCCGCTTGGCTCTTGTCTGTGTTCCCATTGCGCCGGCGCTGGCCGGCACCGGTTCCGCCCATCTCAACTATCCCAATGTGTCCGCCGACATCCTGATGATGACGGTGAAGGTGTTGAACACGCATCAGCACACTTATTACGAGACCCTGGGTTGGAACGGCGGCCGCGATGCCGGCGGCTATACCGGCATTCAGAGCCACAACAACGGCGCGCCGGCCTATATCTTTTCAATCTGGGACCCGGTGTCGGTGCACGACGTGCCGATACGCGCGGTGTACGCCAAGCCCGGCGCCAAGGTGGAACGCTTTGGCGGCGAGGGCGAGGGGCTGAAGTATTTCGATTTGCAGACCAAGTGGACGCTGGGCCAGCCGGTAACGTCCCTGGTGCGCAATTGGCAGCAAAACGGCCACACTTACTTTGGCATGTGGACGCGGGATGCGGCCACGCGGATTTGGACCCATCACGCCACTTTCGATTTCCCGGCGGCCAATATCGACTTCGCCGCCCAGTCCGCCAACAGCTTCATCGAGAACTGGAGCGGCCAGGCCAAGGAGGTGACCCGCAGCGCCGAGTATTACGATGTCTGGGCGCGCGGCGCTCAGGGCTGGCAGGCGATCAATCGCGCCACGCCCACCGTCACGGAACTGACGCCGGCTCAGGCCAAGCAACACGCGGTGTCCGCGCAGGGCCGCTTTGTGATGCAGCAGGGCGCGCCGCTGGCCGGCTTCCAATCTCCGTTGATTTCCACCGCCCGGCGTCCGGCCGCGCCGGAAGCGGATCCGGCCAAGATCGATCAGTTGAACGCCGCTTACGACGCCGCCGCGCGCGCGGTGACGGCGAGCTGGCAAACCAGCCCCTATGGCGCGCCGCAGTTCAAATACCAGCTCAGCGTCAGCGACGCGGCCAGCGGCAAGATCCTGGCGCAGGGCGGCGAAATCGCCGGCGAGCGCCGCGCGGCCAGCTTGAAGCTGCCGGCGGGAACGCCGACGCCGGCCAAGCTGCAAGTGAATCTGACCGTGACCGACGTGCTGGACCGCAGCGACGCGCGCGCCGGCAAGCTGATAGACAGCAGCGCCGTCGGGCCGCAGGCGGGCAAGTCTTACCGGCTGCAGTCCCTGAGCAGCGGGCTGTGGCTGACGGTCAAGGACAATAGCGCGTCCGCCGGCGCGGCCGTCGTTCAGCAGGCCGCCGCCGGGCAAAACCAGGTGTGGCAGCTGGCCGCCAGCGGCGACGGCTATCAATTGATCGCCGCGCATTCCCGGCAGTGTCTGGACGTGGAGGGCGGCGCCAAGCAGGACGGCGGCAAGCTGATTCAGTGGCCGTGCAGCGGCCAGGCCAATCAGCGTTTCAGCCTGAAGGCGGACGGAGCCGGCGCGTACAGCCTGGCGGGCGCGCAGGCCGGTAAATGCCTGGACGTGGCCAATGCCTCGTCCCAGGCCGGCCAGCAACTGATTCAATGGAGCTGCCACGGCGGCGCGAATCAGCGCTGGCGTTTGCTGGCCGCGGAGTGAGCGTAGCCCGCGCCGTCAGGCGCGGGCGGCTGTTACGATCTGCTGCGCTGCGGCGGTACGGCGTTGAAAACACCTTCGAAATGCTCATGTACCGCTTGACCATTCCGCTTTCTCAGCCGTTTTCGCTTTGTCTCGCGCTTGCTCGCGAGTCTTTGAGCCGCTTCTTAGCTTTCGCAGCTGGCGAGGAAGGTGCGGGTGGCGGCGGCGCCGGCCTGGAATAGCCGCTGATACTTGTCGTCGCCGGTCTTGATATTGAAGTCCGTGGCCAAGACGCCTTCGGTGGGGATATTGATGCTGCGCGCCTGATCCCGCGGCGAATACTGATAGTTCAGGTTTTGCGCTTGCCAGGCGCTCTGGGCGATGTTCTGGATGTGCTGGATCAGGTTGGCGTCTGACGACGGCTTGCCCGGCGGCGCGTCGAAACGGGCGCCGAAGGTTTTCTCCTCCTCCTCCTCATCTTTTCCCTGCTTGGGCTTTGCTGGGTACTTGTCGTCGAAGAAGTTGATCGGGTAGTTCCAGATGGTGCCGCCGTCGACGAATACGCCGGCTGGTTGGCCGGGGTAGCTGAAGTTTTGCGCTTCGAAGAAGAAGGGGATGGACATGGAGATGCGCACCGCCTCGGCCACTTCCACGTCTGGCGTCAGCTCGGCGGAGAATATTCTGGCCTGATGGGCGTTGGCGTCGCAGCCTATCACGTGGAGCTGACGGAAGGGCTGGTCGTTTTTGTGCAGCGCCGGCTTGGCGAAGTCGGCGAAGGTGTATTTCTTGTCCGGCCGGCCGTCCTTGAACTGGCTGGCGACCACGCCTTTCAGCCAGTGGTAGAAGTAGTCGCTGGAATACCAGCCTTTCTTGTTGAACAGGCGCAGCAGGCAGATGAAGTCTTCGAGCGAGATGTTTTTGGCGTGCGGCTGCAGGGTCAGCTGGGCCTGGAAGGCCTTGTGCGCGGCCTGCAGTTGCGGCGTGGCCGGATCAGCCGCTTTTTGCGGGATCTTGCTGTAGTCCAGGGAGTCGGACAGTTCCTGGGTCTTGGCCGCGCTGAGGCGGAAACTGATCAGCATGGAGGAGATGGCGCCGGCGGAGGCGCCGACCACGCGCTGGATCTGCGCCAGCGCGCCGGCCCGCTCCAGTTCCTCCAGCATGCCCAGGTAAGCGATGCCCCAGACGCCGCCGCCGGACAGCGCCAGGTTTTCGAATGAATATTTCATATGCCGCTCCTTGTCGTTGAAATGGGAATGACTCGCCATTTATGTGTACGGCATGGCGCGGCGTTTGCCGCTATTAGTTGACGCGGGGCCCGGGCTTGCCGGCCTTTCGGCCAGGTGTGGCCACCGCGCCGCGCACTTCGAAACGGATCTTTTCCACCACCAGGCCCTTGGCGTCGCGCAGTTCCAGTGCGTGGCGGCCGGGCCAGGGGAACCAGGCCAGGCTGGTGCCGGCGCCCAGGCGCTTGCCGTTCAGCCACCATTGCGGACGGGCCACGCCGCGCGCGCGCAATAACAGGCGCTGATTGGCCGGCGGAATATCCGGGTCCAGCGCGTAGACGCTGCCGTCCACCGGCGCGGCGATGCCCGGCGTCTGGCTGGCGGCGCTGCCGCGCTCCGGCACGATCAGCGCGCGTTCGGTGCCGGCCAGGAACCATTCGCGGCGGCTGGCTTCCACATCCCCTTCATAACGCACGTTCTGGCTCACCACGCCGGCCGGCGGGGATGGCGGCAGCGATGCCGGTGCGCCTTGCTGCGCGCGGTCCAGCACCGCCTGCCACACAGGGGCCGCGCCGTGCATGCCGGACACGTCCCACATCGGCTCGCCGGCGGCGTTGCCCACCCATACCGCCACCGTGCGCTGGCGCGAGAAGCCCACCGCCCAGTTGTCGCGCATGTCCTTGCTGGTGCCGGTCTTGACCGCGCTCCAGTAACGGGTGGACAGCGCGCTTTCCAGGCCGAAGGTGCGCGCGCGCGCGGTGCGGTCGGACAGGATGTCGGCGATGATGAAGCTGCTGGTGGCGTCCAGCTGCCGCTGCGGCTTGGGCTTGGGGTCCGCCAGCGTCCAGCGGGTCGGGCTGGCCAGGCCCTGGTTGGCCAGGGTGCGGTAGGCGTTGGCCAGCTCCAGCAGGCGGATGTCGGCGGCGCCCAGCGCCAGGCTGAAGCCGTAATAGTCGCCGTCCTGCTGCAGGCTGCTCAGGCCCAGCCGGTACAGGCGGTCGCGCAGCGCGTTGGGGCCCACCATTTCGATGGCGCGCACCGCCGGCACATTGAGGGAGGAGGCCAGCGCGGTGCGCGCCGACACCAGGCCCTTGAAGTCCTTGGCGTAGTTTTGCGGCGCGTACAAGCCGGTGCCGGTTTGCAGGCTTAGCGGGCTGTCGTCGAGCAGGGAGGCGGCGCTCAGGTAGCGTCGCTCCAGCGCCAGCTGATAGAGGAAGGGCTTGAGGGTGGAGCCGGCCTGGCGCAGCGAGGTGACGCCGTCCACTTCGGCGGCGTTGGACAGGCCGCGGCCGCTGGAGCCCACCCAGGCCAGGATGTCGCCGCTGGCGTTGTCCAAGACCACCAGCGCGCCGTCCTGCACATTGCGCTGAGCCAGCGCGGCCAGATGGCGGCGCAATACCGAGGCGGCGTAGCGCTGCAGGCCCAGGTCCAGCGTGGAGGCGATGCGGCTGCCGGCCGTCAAGGGCTGGCGCTGCAGCAGCTTTTGGGCGAAGTGGGGCGCGTCCTGCTCCGCCAGCGGATTGGCGGCGCGGCTCTGCGCCAGCGCCTGGCGGGTGCGCACCGCCAGCGCCGCGCAATTGGGCTGGCGGCGCATGTCCTGCAGAATGCGGCAGGCGCGGGCGGCCACTTTGTCCGGCGCGGCGTTGGGCGCGCGGATCAGCGCCACCGCGATGGCGGATTCTTCCAGATTGAGGCCGGCCGGCAGTTTGCCGAACAAGGTGGCGGACAAGGCGGACAGGCCCACCAGCTCGCCGCGGAAGCCGACCAGATTGAGGTAGGCCTCCAGGATCTGAGCCTTGCTCCAGTGGGTTTCCAGCCAGGCGGCGGACCAGCCCTGGCCCATCTTCTGCCATAGGCTGCGGCCGTTGCGGCCCACCTTGAGATCGTTATCCAGCAGGCCGGCCAGCTGCATGGTCAGCGTGGACGCGCCGCGGGTGCGGGTGTTCCACAGATTGCCCCAGGCCGCGGCGGCCACGCCGGACCAGTCCACGCCGCTGTGCTGATAGAAGCGCCGGTCTTCCGACACCACCAGCGCGTGGCGGAAGGCCGGCGAGGTATCGGCCAGGCCCGCCCAGTCCAGCCGTCGGCCTTGCTTGTCCACCCGCAGCCGCTGCAGCGGCTGGCCGTTGCGGTCCAGCACCACCACGTCCGACGGCCGCCATTCTGCCTTGACCTGCTGAAAACTGGGCTGGGCCAGCGCCGGCGCGGCGGCGGCGCACAGAATCAGGGCAGCCAGCCACTGCCCCCCCTTTATGGAGGTTTGCTCCCAAAGGCAGGCTTGGCGTGGAGGTTTAGAACGCAGCAGTCGAAGAGGGAGGGTGCGCATCATGTGCGAGACCGAGTTTGTGGCTGAGTGGGTGGCATGAAAGTGGAGCATGCATTGCATGTGGTCTTTACGGTAATTGATTGTTGTTGCGATATTACGTAATAAAACATTTTAATCTGCAATTAAATATTTTGCATGCTGTTAATTAGGTATTTGCACTAGGTTCTATTCTCTTGATCCTGTTGTATCAATAAAAGGCCTTGGGGTGAAGCTGCCTCTCCTAATTAATGATCTACATGCGGAGGAAGGAATGAGCAATATTGTCAACATTGAAATGGTGTTCGATACGCAAACCATTCTCAACAAGTATCCTGGCCCAAGCCAAAACTCTGGCCAGCCAACCGGCATCGCCCATCAGGACGTTTACATGGTGGCGGAGAGCCGCTTTGTAACAGGCGGACAAGCTTCCGCTGATTTGGCGGTGAAGGCCGAGGTGGATGACGTGATCCGGTGGCGCGCACTGTCTTTGTCTTCGAATGTCAGCCAAAGCGTTATCGTTTACAAAATTCAAAAATTCTCCGGCAGTCAGGTGACCTCCATCCCGGTTCCGACCGAGTCCAGACCTTGGGTGCCCATTCCCAATCAGAATGCGGACAAAGTGGTGGACCCGCTGAATTATACGGCGCAACAAATTCCAAACTACTATCTTGGCTGCAACGTAACGGATACGGGCACTGAAAATTATCAGGTTTGGTTTTATATCACCGAGCAAGTAAGCGGCAATCAAGTTAAAACGCTTGGTTATTTCTATTGGGATCCCGTTATTCAGGTTTCTTGAAATATCAGATTTCATTGAAACCGAAGTGCCGGCAAACTGTTCAGCTTGCCGGCACTTCACCTATTGTAAGGATGAATTATGAATCCGGTTATCGACTTGACCCTGGCGCTGCAACCGGACGTGCCGCAAAACGTCTTGGGTCTGCAGGAGGATTCGCCCGCAGCGGTCAATGAAGGCGCGGTACGGGTTTTTTCCAGTCATACCCTAGTCGAGGAGCGTTTACAGAATGGTCTGCTCCTATTGTCTCTGCCCGATGCCAGGGTGGGGAATACGATACGCTGGTATGGCGCGAGCGCCTCTCCAAGTCAGGGAATGGGCATCATCCCCTATGCCGTTGACCGTGTCGGAGGGCAAGCAGCCACCTCGATCACCGCTCCATGCCTCTGCAAAAGAGGGCAGTTGCTGCCCGAGCAGGATGCCGCCACTTCCGAAATCAATATGACGCGGCTCCATGCTGAAAAAGCATCGTTTTTTTACTGGACTCATGATGTGACGGACTCTGGTCGAGAAGATTTCCGCATCACGCTCCATCTCTACGGCCGCCCCAAGTCTGACGGCTCCCATGGAGAAAGGCTGGGAACGCGCGTGCTCAGCGTGTCCATCGTCATTCCGTAAGCGGCGGCTGCCGGAGGCGGCGACCGCTGCCTTGAACGCAAGCCGTCGACGCGCGGGCATGAGGCATTGCCCGTTTGCGGCGCGCCCTCTTTGACATTGGCCAAAGGGGGCGCGTCGGCTTAATTTTCCCCTTTTCCTACCTTGAACACTGAGTTGGGCAACATGCCGAACACGTCCGGCGCGTACAGCGCTTCCACCCGCGTCGGCGGCAGCTTGAAGGCGCCGGGGTTGTTCAGACGCATGGTGTAGCTGGCTTTCAGGCCGCCGCGCGGCACGTAGCCGTAGTAGGCGCGGTAGCCGGAGAAGCGGCGCTCCACGTAATCGGCGGGGTCGCCGTCGTTGTCCGCCTTGGCGTTGATCGCGGAATCCCGGCCCAGGCCGGAGCCCAGGATGGTGGCGCCGGCCGGGATCGGGTCGTTGACCACCACCCAGGTCATATCACTTTGCGCCTGGATCTCCAGCGTGACCTTGACCACGTCGCCGGGCTGGTACTGGCCGCTGGTTTTCTGGCTGACCGGGCTCAGCGTTTTCTTGATGCTGTAGCCGGCGTAGCGCGGGGCTTTGAGCACGATGGCGGCCTCGGCCTGCACCGTGGCCCACGGCGCGCCGCCGCCGGCGTGCTTGAGCTGCAGGCTGCCGCCGCCCGCGGGCCAGGGCAGCAGGCCCAGCGCCTTGACGCCTTCCTGCGGCCAGCCCAGGTTCAGCTTGGCGCCGCCCAGCGCGGCGCTGGTCTGGCCGCTGACCGGCGTGGTTTCGAACTGACGCGAGAATTGCGCGACGGCCAGGCTGCCCCACAGATTGGAAGTGGTGGTGCCCCAATGGCCTTTTTGCTGACGCCCCAGCAGGCCGGTGAGCAGGCGCGGCATATCCGCCTGCCAGCCCGGCAGCTTGCGCACCGTCAGCAGCAGCTTGGCGGCGTTGACGTCGGCGCTGCCCATCAGCCACCAGGCGTTGTCGCTGGCCTCGGTGCTGAAGCCCATGCGCGTGCCCTGGTAGGTGAGCCGCGCGCGCAGCAGGTTTTCCGCCTCGCTCAGCCGCGCGGCGCGCTGCGGGATGTCCGCTGCGCGGTTCAGCAGCGCCAGCCAGTCCACCAGCATGGCGGTGCTCATCTTCTGCGGGTTGAGGTCCAGCACGTCCAGCATGGCCGGGCGGAAGCGGCCGTAGCGCGCCAGCGCTTCCATTGCGCTCAGGCGGCGGGCGTCTGCGTCCTGGCGGCCCAGCGGCAGATCGCGTTTGATCCGGCCCTCGACAAAGGCGGACAGGCCGTCCAGCAGCCGCGCGCGCTGGGCTTCGGGAATAGCGACGCCGGCTTCGTGGGCGGCGGCCAGCAGATAGCCGCTGAGGATGTCGCTGCCGCGATCCGGCGCGCCTTCGGCCAGCGGGAAGTAGGCGGCGAGGCCGCTGCCGTCCAGATACAGCGGCAGTTCGCTCATCAACTGATCCCAGCGCTTGGCGTCGGCCAGACCCAGCGCCACCGAGCTGCGCTGTTCCAGGCAGACATAGGGGTAGTCCTGGAACCAGCGGCGCACGCCGGGCAGTTCATTGCCCAGCTTGGCCTGCAGGCTGACGCGGATGCCGCCGCGGCCGGGCAGGGCACCCGGCGGCAAGGCGACGGGGATGCTCAGTTCCGGCTCCACGCGTTGCAGCGTGGCCTGCTCCACGGAGATGGGCACCGCCGGCTCGATTTCCTGGCGCAGCGCCAGCTTGTCGGCGGCCTTGCCGTCCACTTGCTGAGCGCTGAAGCTCCATTTCAGTTCCTTGACGTCATTGGGCACCGTCACCGGCCAGCTCAACAGCCGCGCCTCGCCCACCGGCAGGCTGATCTCCTGCGGCGGCAAGTCCGGCAGGCCGGGCGCGCCGGCCTGGACCTTGACCTTGAGCGGCTTGTCGCCGCCGTTGCGCACGGTGACGCCGGCGCTGAACTGGTCGCCTTCGCGCGCCAGCGGCGGGATGCCGGAGCTCAGTTGCAGGTCCTGGGTGACGTTGAAGCCGGCTTCACCGGTGCCGAACAGATCATTGCCCGCGTCGGCCACCGCCACCAGGCGGAAGCGGGTCAGCGCGTCGTTGATAGGCACTTTGACGCGGGCGCTGCCGTTGGCGTCCAGCACCACGCGCGGCTGCCACAGCAGCAGGGTGTCCAGCAGTTCTCGGGTGGGCGCCTTGCCGCCGCCGCCGCCCGGCGGCAGCGATTTGCGGCCGTAATGGCGCTTGCCCACCACTTCCAGTTGAGCGGTGGCGGTTTCCACGCCGTAGCTGTGGCGCTGGTACATCGCCTGCATCAGCTCCCAGCTGCGGTTGGGCTGCAATTCCAGCAGCGCCTCGTCCACCGCGGCGAAGGCCACTTCGGTGCCGGCAGGCGCCGGCTTGCCGCCGGGCAGTTTGACCTGGATGCTCACGTCGGCGGTTTCACGGATGCCGTAGCTCTTGCGCGCCGGGCTCACCGTCACGTCCAGCCGCTTGGCGGCGTCGCCCACCTGGATTTCGGCGATGCCGTATTTAAAGGCCGGCCGCGACAGGTCCACCATGCTGGTGGGCGGGGTGTAATCGCCGCCTTCGTTCCAATAAGCGTCCCACCATTCGCTCGGGGTTTTCCAGCCCCAGGTGAAGAAGGAGTACCACGGCACTTCGCGTACGCGGCCGCGCACCGCCAGCACCGAGACGTAGACGTTAGGGGTCCAGCCCGGCTCGACCTTGAGCTCGATCACCGGGTTCTTGCCTTCCAGCTCCACCACTCGGGTTTCGATCACGCCTTCGCGCTCTATCGCCAGCCAGGCGGTGGCTTTGCGGAAGGGCATGCGCACCTGGAAGCGGGCGGTTTCGCCGGGGGCGTAGCTGATTTTTTCCGGCAGGATGTCGATGCGGTCGTTGTTGTCCACGTCGAACCACAGCTCGTCGTGCTTGCTGACCCAGACGGATTGCGCGCTTTGCGCCAGATTGCCGTTGTCGTCGGCGGCTTCGGCGATCAGCTCCATGTCGCCGGCGTCCTTGAGGTTGATTTCGCAGAACATCAGGCCGCGGCCGTCGGTGCCGCCGCTGCACACCTTGCCCTTGTCGTCGGTTTCCTCGTTGTGGTCCCAGGCGTAGAAGCCGCCCACCAGCCGCTTGCGGCTGGACAGGTAGCGGTGTTCGCGCAGGCTGATCTTGACGTTCTTGCCGGCCAGCGGCTTGCCGGCGGTGTCCAGCACCACGGCCTTGAGCTGCAGCGCGCGGCCGGCGGTGATCCAACTGTCCACGCTGATGCCCACTTGCAGGCCGGCAGGCCACAGCGGAATGCGGCGGGTCAGGGTTTGCACTTCTCCGTTGGGGTCGCGGTAGGCGGCCTCGGTGACCAAGTCGTAGCGGCGGTCCAGCTTGGGCAGCTTGTCCAGCGTGGCCTTGCCGTTGCCGTTGGCGTCCAGTTGCAGCGCGGACTTGTCCAGCAGCACCTTGCCGTCCAGCGAGGATTCGGCCTGATCGCGCTGACGCTGCGGCGGCGAGAAGCTGTAAGCCTCATAGCCCTTGATGCGCTGATAGGCGTCGGCCAGCATGGCGCTGACTTCCACCGGCCAGCCCTTGGCCGGGCCGCCGTTGCCCCAGGACAGAGACACATTGAGCGGCAGCTGCTTGGGGGCGATGCCGGCGTTCTTCACCGTGGAGATGCGGCCGGTCATGGTGGGCAGGCGGAATTCCTCCACCCGGAAACCGCCGCTGCGCAGCGAGTAGCCGTCCAGCTCCGGGCTGGACGGTTTGTCCTTGTCGTCCGGACCGCGTGCGCCCTTGCGTTCCAGGTAGAGCGTGTATTCGCCCAGCTTGGCTTCCTTGGGCAGCGCGTAGTTGCTCTCCGCGTAGCGGCCGTTGCGCCAGCTCAGCGGCAGGCTGATTTCGTCGCCGCTGCCGTCGTGGACGATGCGCAATTGCTGAGGCAGCTGGCCGGGCTTGAGCTGGGCCAGACCGCGGCTGACCTGGGTGCGCAGCAGATGCTTCATCGACACGGTTTCGCCGGCGCGGAACAGGGCGCGGTCCAGGATGGTGTGGGCCAGGATGTTGGGGCTGTCGCTCCACTGGGTGGGGAAGGGGAAGCGCCAGGATTCGATGCCGCGGTTCCAGCTGGAACGCACGAAGGACACGTCGTCGTTGCCCTTGGCGTCTTTGGCGGCGGCGGTGATGAAGAGGCCGGACAGCTCCTCGTTGTCGCACTCGCCGGCCGGCAGCACGGATTTGACCGCGGCCACGCCCTTGGCGTCGGTCTTGCCGGACCACAGCGCATTGCCCTTGCAATCGTAGATGTTGACGCGGGCGGCCGGCACCGGCTTGCCCTTGTCCAGCGTGGTCACCCACACCGCCGCGTTTTCCTTGGAGCTCTTGAAGTGCACCGCCATATTGGTGACCAGCGCGGCCGTGCGCACATACATGGGCTTGGTGCTGGCCAGCAGGGATTTGCCCAGCAGCCGCGACGACACTTCCACCACGTAGAGGCCGGGTTTGGGTAGGGGAATGCCCACCACTTCGAACGGCCATTTGCCCTGCTTGTCCGGCTGGCTGGGCAGCTTCAGCGGCTGGGCGGCTGGCTCCTTGGCCAGCAGCGACAAGCGGCGGCTTTCTATAGTCTTGTCCTTGCCGGCGGGCAGGGCGCTCTCGTGATAGCGCAGCACCTTGGCCAGCCAGGCCATCATGTCCTGGTCCTTGTTCAGCCGCAGCGCCTGGCCGCCCAATTGCACGGATTTGATGTTGAGATCGCCTTCCACCCCGCGCAGGGTGATGGGCAGCGCCGCGTCCGCACCGGACTCTATGATGCCGAACGGCGCGGCGGCGAATTTGGCCAGCGGCGGATAGTCGGCCAGCTTGATGGCTAGCGGGAAGCGCTCGGCGTTGACCAGCGGCCGGCCCACCTCGTCGCCAAAGTCCTTGGGCAGCTTCAGCGTCAGCGTTTCCAAGGGCGGGAACGGCGGCGCGAAGCTGATGCTGTCCACCGGCTCGCCCTTGCCGCGTGCTTCCGCCTGGGGCGCGCGTTCGGCGCCGGCGCCGCTCAGGCGCACCGCCATCGCCAGTTTTTCCGGCACCGGCGAACTGAAGTTGAGGGTGATGGGCTTGAACGGGATGCAAGCGCCTTTGGCGTTCTCGCGCAGGCAGCTCATGCTGGCGGTGAACGGCGGCCGTACTTGGTAGTTGAGGCGGTCCGGCGCGGCCGCGCCGCGCAGATGCACCAGGGTGAGCTTGCTGTCCGGCGCCAGGCGCTGGCCGCAACGCAGCGTCAGCACCTTGGCGGATTGTTGTTCCAGTTTCAGATGCTTGAGCAGCGCCGCGCGCTCGCCGGCCGGCAGGGGCTGGACCGGGATGCGTTCCGGCAGGCTGGAGGATTGGCAATACAAGGACGAGGCCGGCACGCCGACGCCGTTGAATTGCAGCACGAAGGCCTGGTCTTCCTCGATGCGGCCGTTGCGCGGCCAGCGTTCCACCACTACCGGCGCGCCGGTGTAGAAACGGAAGCTCAGGCCGGCGTCCACGGCCTTGCCCTGCAGGTCCTTGAGGCCGGGCTTGGGCGTGAAGCGGCAGTCGGTATTGGCGGCCGGGGTTTCCGACACGTCCAGCACCCAGGTCTTGTCGTCCACCCAATGGCCCTTGGCTTTCAGGCCGCAGCTCCAGGCGAACGGCGCCGGCGCGGCGCTATTGCCCAGCGGAATCATGCTGCTGTTGAAAGTGACGCGCACCTGCTGCACTTCTTTGACTTCGCCCTGGGGGCTGAAGGTGGTGACGCCGGCGGCAAGAGCGGCGGCGCCGACGAAACCCAAAAGCGCGGGCGCAAGGCGGAATGGCAAAGACATGGACGAGGCTCCGGAAAATACCATCGCAATTATACGCGGCTGGAGCGGCGGCAAGGAAAGAGATGTAAAAAAGACCGGCCCATAGGCGCTCGCCGCACTCATGCGTCCCAATGCTCATGCGCCTTTGCTAGCGCCCAAGCGAGCTCAACGGAGGTGGCGCTTGGGGCCGTGAAGCTTAGCGCTGTTGCGCGGGCATATGGGCCAGGCTTGACTAGCCGCTGATGGACTGCATCAGCTGCTTCAGCTCTTCCAGTCTCTTTTGATGAATGGAGTTAACCAGTTCTTTCCCGCCGATATTTTCCAGGTGCTGTTTTTGCCGTTCAAGCAAGGTTTCCCCTTTCTTGTTAATCTCCTGCGCCTCTCTGCCCGGCCGGGCGGTAACGTATTTCTCCAGCCTGCCGCGGCCTTGGGTGTGCTTGTAAAAAGAGGGGGGGATCAATTGGTCGGACTCCACGGATGAGGAGAAGAATCCATTGCTGGAAGGGATGGCGCCCGAAGCATTCATTTGGTGCAGTTCTGATACGGCCTGATGCTCTTTGAACAGCTTCTTGGCCAAAGCCAGGCTGAAAATAGCGCATTCGCTCCCGCTTCTTTGAATGTCCATTTCCATCATGGAAAAGCAGATGTTGTGGGAGCTTAGCTGGTCCAGCGCGGATTTTGCTCTGAAAGCCAGGAACATTGGGCCAGTTGAGTTGAAGTTGGCGGGTTCAAACATCAGAACGGAGGGTCTGCCCTCTACCAGCCTATAGTCAAACACGGCAAAATGAATGCCGTCGCAGCCCATGTTTACGATATATCTTCCCGATTCGCTTCCCTTGTGAAATATCTCTAATATTTTGTCAGACAGGTCCCTCGCGTCGCTTGCGTAAGTCAGATTAAGCCCAGGCTTGGAGGTGTTGGCGGATGCAATTAGGCCGGGTATGAATTCTTTATCCAGTTTGGCAAAACTGGATGTTGTCCAAGCGCCGGAGTCCAAGCTTTTTTCCACGTCGCGGATGTAACGACCGAGATCGGTTCGATAACTATCGCTCCTATCAAAGTGAGAAGAGTGTGTCGCGCTAGAGATTGATCCCGGCATGGCCTTGTTCCGATGAGTATTTGAAGTGGCGATTGTAGACAGCGCTTAATAAAGCTCTTTCAAAATTCGATCACGACATGGCCTGGCATAGCATCGAAAAACAGGCGGAGATTGCCTTTCATGGTCTTGAGGCGTAGAAAAACCCGCATCAGCGGGTTCCCGGCATGGGGTGGAGCGCTTGTCGCCAAGCGGCTCGCGTGTCGTCGCGGCAATTTTAGAACGAGTAAATCAGTCCCACGCCAAATGAGCGGATTTCGGCGTCGTAGAAACTGATGTCGGCGTTGGATTTGCCGTAGGCAGCGCTGACGAAGGCGGACAGCGCTTTCTCGCCGAACAGCTGATGGCGCAGGTAGTTGAGGTCGACGGCGTAGGCATTGCTATCGGCTTTTTTATTGCCGAACAGCGGGTTGCTTTGGTCGAAGCGCTGTTTGCGGAATTGCAGGCCGGCGCTGAAGGTGTTGAGGTCGCTGCTGTAGGCGTAGTCCAGGCTCAGGCCGTAGCTCTTGTTGCTCATCGCGCCGCCGTCCAGCTTGTCCTTGCCCCAGCTTAGACCCGGGGTCAGCGTTTGATTAGGAGCGAAGGCCCATTCATAGCCTGCTTTCAACAAGGTGGCGTCGCCGTTGCGGTTCAGCGTGGCGCGGTCCGCCGCGCTGAGGCCGGCCACGCTCTGGCCGCTGCGCTCGTCGTCTATCTTGATGTTGCGCTGGGTCAGCTGGGCCTTGAAGCCGGTGCCCATGATGTTTTCCCAGCCCAGCAACAGGCCGGTGGATTTGCGCTTGGTGCCGTCGCGGTCCGAGCCCACGAGGTAGGGATCGGTCCAGGTGTTCTTGCTGAGGCCACCATAGAGCAGGCCGGCGGAGACGATGCCGTTGTTGCCCACTTGCTGGCGCACACCCAGTTCCAGGGTGTCGTCCATGCCCAGCGGGTCGTGAATCTGGCTGTCGAACACGATCTGGGTGCGGCTGGCGGCGAAGGTGTAGCTGAGATCCAGCACCGGCAGCGCGAAGGAGTCGTTATGGGACTCCGGCGCGCTGTTCAGGCTGTTGGTTCTTTGGTTTTTGTCCCCCTTGAAGAGGTTGGATTTGACGCGGTTGCCGCCCACGCCCAGGCCGATGCTGCCGGAGAAGCCGTTTTCTTCCGGTATCGGGTCCGCCACTGCGAGTTGAGCCGCCAACAAAGCCGACAAGCCTACGCATATAGTGCGCATATTCATCATCCTCAAAATAAAAGAGCTGCCATGGTTTCCGCCGACGCCGCGCCAAGCCGCATGGCGGGCGTCGCTTGTTTATGCAAAATGAATTGACTGTCCATATTAAGCCGGGGACCGGTCGAAATGTCGCTTCCTCCGCAAATTAAGCCTGAGATTGCTTTGTTTTAGCCGCGGCTTGTTGCGGAATTGCCATCGGCGGGCCTGCCGCCCGCAAGCCGGAAAGACTATCGCTTTGCGGACTAAGCGAGCCCGCGGCTAGGCCTCCGATGCGATGGGGAAAGCGGTTTGGTTTTGTGCATATATTAAGTTTGTGGCGGAGTTTGATGCAAGAGGCGCTGCAACGCCGCCTCGTAGGTGTTGAGCCGGTCGATGTACTCGAACACGTCCAGCGGCGCGATGCTTTGCGTCAGCACTTGCTCGATCAGATGGAAGAAGCCGGTCCAGCAAGCGTTGGCCGCGTCCGGGGCGCTGAAGTCGACGTCTTCGGCAATGCGCGCCAGCAGGAAGCGATCCGCGCTGCCGGGGTTGTCTTGCAGGAAAACGAGGTAATGGCCCGCGTACTCCCGTCCCAGCAGATAGGCTTGGCGGCGATCGGCCAGCGGCGGCACTGTCCAGTAGTGGGGCCGGGCCTGGTCGGGCAGTTGCGCGGCGAAGGGCAGCGCATGGTAAGGCAGGGGTTGGGGATCGGGCTGATAACGGCGGCGAAGGGGGTGATTGCGTTTCATGAAGAGGCTCCTTTGCGAGGTTCATGCCCGCGACTCCGCTCTCATTCGGGATGGCGAGCACGTGACAGGGTTGAGAGACCGGCGCAAAGGACCCGGCAGACCATGAAGGCCTCCCCGCCACGGCTTGCCGAAAAATGGGCGCAGCAATGGCGCCGGTTGCGCTGAACAACCGGGAATCTTTGCAGAACGGGCTCTCAATCCCGGTGCCTGTAATCTCAAGCACGGGCGCATTATTGCCGGCTCGCGGCGTGCTAGGCAAGCGCGGCGTTTCGCCCGGACCGAGGTGCGCGGACCCGGGGTGGCGGGCGGGGCTGGAAATATTGGTGGTAGTATTGAACGATCAGCAACCATGCCGCGAAAGGGCTGGCATGACGAGGATTCGCCGCTTTGCCTGGGCCGTGCCGTTGTTGCTGGTCTTGTCCGCCTGTTCGCAGCAGCATTCCGCCGATGGTTCGCTCCAACGCCGGCTGGATCTGCAGGAAGCGCTGGCTTTCGTGCATCAGGATGTGCCGCTGGCCGGCAACCATCTGGTGCTGCGCTCTTCGCTGGGCGGGCGCTTCGAACTGAAATTCTATGATCGCCAACTGGTGGCGCCGCTGGACGCGCAATGGCGCCGGGTGCGCATCGCGGACGCCCGCGTCGTCGGCGAGGACGCGCTGGTGCTGTTGCGCGCGGACGATGCGGAATGCGCGCCGGCTTACCGCCTGCTGCAAGTGCGCGACTACCGGGTGCGCAGCTGGACGCTGGTGGCCAGCTGCAATCAGGAGGGGGCGATGACGGTGGACGAGGACGGCGGCGCATGGCGGGCGCGTCAGGCGCGCAATCGCTTGAACGCGATGCTGTGGACCTGGCGCGGCGGCGAGCTGGAGGCCAGGTTGGAGCGCCCGGCCTCGGCCTATGATTCGCCGCGGACGCTTTCCCGCGGCGGCGGGCGGGGCGCGCGCGGTCCGCGCGGCGGCCGCGGCGAGATGCCGGGCAGTGAGCGAGGGCTGCCTCCGGCGGAGTAGGCGCTTAGACCCGCTAACAAAACCCCTGATCCCGCGTTGCGCCTCCTTGTCGTACCACTTGTACTGCCTGCGTCGGCGCGCCTTGGCTCAGGTGCGCTGCGCGGTTTTGTTAGCGGCTCTTAGAACGTGTTTACGATCTCGCGAGCTAAGGCGAGACAAGGCGGAAACGGCAGAAGAAGCGGAATGTACAAGCGGTACATGAGCATTTCGAAGCGGTGCTCACCGTGCCACGTCTCACGACGCGCAGCAGATCGTAAACAGGTTCTTATTGCGCCGGCGTCACTCGCACCTTGATGCTGCGCTCCAGCTGCACATTGCTGCGGCTGACGCCGATGAGCACGGTTTCCTGGCCGCCTTGGTCGCGGCCTATGCCGCCCACGGTCAGCCATTCGCCCACCGCGCCTTCCACGGTGGTGGCCAATTTGGCGCTGTCCAGATTCTGGCCGTTGAAGGCTTGCTGGCTGGCGGCCAGCTCCAGCGTCACCCGCTGGCCGTGCAGCCGCGGCCGGGCGTAGAAGCCGGTGACGGCGTCCTGGTAGCGCACGCCCACCACCGGCCGGCCGTCAGGGCCGAACATCAGCCAGGGCAGCGGCCGGCTGCTGCCTATCTCGATGAAGCCGGTCTTGCCGTCCAGCATGCGCAGCGCCTGACTGGCTTGCAGCCGGGTGTTGGACTGGCTGGCGCCGCCGGCGATCACCACTTGGCTGCCGGGGCGCAGCGTCATCGGCTTGCCGGTGCTGATGCTGTAGCCGCCGCCCTGTACCTGGCCGCCCAATTGCACCGCGGATTTGCTTTCTCGGCTGACGCCGTCCTGGGCCACTTCCACCAGCAGGGACGAGGATTTGACGTCCAGCTGGCGGATCAGCCGGCGCAGCTCCGCGCTGCGGCCGGGCGGGGCGTCCAGGATCAGCTGGTTGCCCAGCGCGCCCAGTTTTTCACCGTCGCGCAGTTGCGGCCGCAAGGCGGCGGCCACTTCGTCGCCGTCGCGCCAGTTGAGGGTGATCACGTCGGCGGCGTTGGCCGCGGCGGCGAGGCCGAGCAAAGCGGCTGCGATCAGGGTTGTCTTGCTAGATTTCATGTCACAAATCCTTGCCGGAGCGCCAGATGGCCCAGACCAGCCACACGCTGTTGAACATGGCCAGCATGAAGCCGACGAAGCCGAAGAAGGGCAGGCCGAACAGCTTGGGCCCGGCGTTGACGGTCATCACGATGGAGGAGCCGATGATCAGACAGCCGGTGACGATGCCCATGGTCAGCCGGTTGGTGCTGCGGTCCAATTGACGGCCGAAGCTGTCCAGCCGCTGCAGGTCCAGATTGACGCGGAACTTGCCGTGGCGCATGTCCTTGCCCATGCGCATCAGGTCGCGCGGCAGGCTGGAGAGCATGGCCAGCGCTTCGCCCAGCGAATGGCGGCCGCGTTTGAGCAGGGCCGCCGGGTGGTAGCGGGCGATGGAAAGCTCGCGCACAAAGGGGGTGATGTGGGCGATGAGCTGGAAATCCGGGTCCAGCTGGCGGCCCAGGCCTTCCAGGGTGATCAGCGCCTTGAACAACATGGCCATGTCCGGCGGCAGCAGGATGGAGTGGTCGCGGATCAGCGCCATGATGTCGGCGATCAGCTGGCTGATGTTGATGCCCTTGAGCGGCACGTGTTCGTACTGGAACAGGAATTCGCCCACGTCGTGGGCGAACTGGCGTTCGTTGACCGGGGTGTTGCCGGTCCATTCGATCAGCACGTCGATGATGCCGGCTTCGTCGCGGTTGGCCACGGCGGCGAGCAGATCGACGATTTCATCGCGGCGGCCATGGCTGATGCGGCCCACCATGCCGAAGTCGATGAAGGCGATGCGGTGTTCGGGCAGGAAGAAGACGTTGCCCGGATGCGGGTCCGCGTGGAAGAAGCCGTGGATCAGAATCATCTTCAGCACCGCGTCCGCGCCGCGCTGGGCCAGCAGCACCGGGTCCAGGCCGCTGTCGGCCAGTTGCTCCAGCCGGGCGGCCGGCACGCCGGCGATGTAGTCTTGCACGTTGACGGCGGCGTTGGTGTAGTCCCAGTAGACCTTGGGTACCTGGACTTCCGGATCGTCGGCGAAGTCGCGGGCGAAGCGCTCTGAATTGCGGGCCTCCACCGCCAGGTCCATTTCCCGCTTCAGCGAGCGGGCGAACTGGCCGACGATTTCCACCGGCTGAAAGCGGCGCACGTCGGGAAACTCCAGTTCCAGCAGGCCGGCCAGGTGGTTGAGGATGCGCAGGTCGGCTTCCACCTTGTCCACAATGCCGGGGCGGCGCAGTTTCACCGCCACGTCGCTGCCGTCGTGCAGGGTGGCGCGGTGCACCTGGGCGATGGAGGCGGAGCCTATGGGATTGAAGTCGAAGTGGGCGAACACGTTTTCAGGCTCGTCGCCCAGCGCGGCCTTGACCAGGCGGCGCACCGCTTCCGGACGCACCGGCGGCACCCTGTTCTGCAGTTTTTCAAATTCGGCGATCCAGTCCGGCGGGAACACGTCCACGCGGGTGGAGAGAATCTGGCCCAGCTTGATGAAGGTGGGGCCCAGTTCTTCAAAGGCCAGGCGCACGCGCACCGGGGTGGGCGGGCGGTTTTCCGCCTCCGGCAGGTTGAGGTTCAGCCATTGGCCGGCCTTTTCCACCGCGCGCGGTAATTTTAGCCTTTGGGCGAATTCGCCCAGGCCGTGACGGATCAGAATGCCGCTGATTTCCTTCAGTCGCGGCAGGTCGCGCATGGCGATCAGGGTTTCTCTCAGCATCGGTTCTGCCTTGTGGGCATTGGGTTTTCGCTCAAAAACAAAGGCTTGCCGTCCGGGTGCGCCGGCGCCGTCCCGCCGCGCGGTTTCGCCGCCGGCCATGCCAGTGCGATGGATTGTACGCCATTAGTGCCGGCTGTCTCGTCCAAGGTTCAAGCGGGCCGGCCCAAAGCGCTGGAAACGGCCTGCCTGCGGCTTTACACTGCCGCCCCCGTCCGATAGAGTTCGGCCTATGAAATTGCAACTCCGCTTAATGACTCTGGTGCTGGCGGGCTTTATGGTATTCGCTGAAGCGGCGCCGGAAAAGGCCCCTCCGGAAGGGCGCCCCGCGGCGGAAGCTAGCGCGCAGTCTGGCCAGGACGACCCCATCTCGAAATTCTCCTCCCCCGCGGAAGACGCGGTGGGGGATTTGTTGTTGCAAGCCATGAGCCTATTGGGCGTGGCCTATCGTTTCGGCGGCAACTCGCCGGAAAACGGCCTGGATTGCAGCGGCTTCATCCGCTATGTGTTTCAAAAGTCCTTGAAAGTGAATCTGCCGCGCACTTCCGCTGAAATGGCCCGCGTTGGGAAATCCATCAACCGCAGCGAACTCGTGCCCGGCGATCTGGTCTTTTTCAATACCCGCGGCTTCAGTTATTCCCATGTCGGCATGTATATGGGCAACGGCAAATTCATCCACGCGCCGCGCACCGGCAAGAATATCGAAGTGGCCAATATCAACCAGAGTTACTGGAACGGCCGCTTCAACGGCGCGCGACGGGTGAACCGCAGCACGGCGGCGCAGGCGGCGGACACTTCCGACGATCTGACCGTGGCGACGCCGACGCGCAAGGCCGCGGCGGTAAGCGCTCCGGCGGCGAAGTGCCGCAAGGGCAAGAAGTGCAAGCCGGAGGTCTCCGCCAAGAAGGGCGGCAAGGCCGAAGCCAAGAAGCCCGGCAAGAGCGGCGGCAAAGCCGCGGCCAAGAAGGGCGGCAAGGCGGCCGGCGGCGCCAAGAAAAAAGCCAAGCGTTGATTGGCGGCTTAAGCTGATAAGGATGCAGGAACAACATTGCCCGCGTTGCGGGCAATGTGCTTTGGAGCGAAACGATGGCATTGAAAGTGGACATACCGGTGTGGAAAGACCCGCAAGGCAATGTGGTGGCCTGCGTGGAGAAGCTGAAAGTGATGCAGGAAAACCTGGAGGAACTGGCCCAATTGGCGCAGGACGCCTTGGAGGACGCGGTGCTGATGGGCTGCGACGAAGGCCAGGTCAAGGATTTCCTGGTGCAGGTGATGCAAAGCCTGCACAACCCTTATCAAGGGCGCTGAGCGCCGTTTTCATCCACCCCCTCGGGCTACGCGCGGCGAGCCCGCGACTCGCTCCGGAAAGGAGCTTTTTTGATGCAGTGGCCTTTTGAAGCCTTTATCGGCCTGCGTTATCTGCGGGCCAAGCGCCGCAACGGTTTCATTTCCTTCATTTCCCTGATTTCCATCGTCGGCATCGCCCTGGGCGTGGCCGCGCTGATCATCGTGCTGTCGGTGATGAACGGCTTCCAGAAGGAAATCCGCGGCCGCATTCTGAGCGTGGCCTCGCATCTGGAGGTGAGCACTTACGACGGCCGGCTGGATCATTGGCGGCAGGTGGCGCAACTGGGCGGCGCGCAGCCGCATGTGCTGGCCGGCGCGCCCTTCGTCAACAGCCAGGGCCTGTTTACCGCTTACGGCAATGTGCGCGGCGGCCTGGTGCGCGGCATCGAACCGGCGCTGGAGGACAAGGTGGTGGACGTGGGCCAGCACATGGTGACCGGCAAGCTGGAGAATTTGCGCCCCGGCGAGTTCGGTGTGGCGCTGGGCGCGGAGCTGGCGCGCCAGCTCAATGTGGGCCTGGGCGACAAGGTGATGCTCTTCGTGCCGCAGGGCATGATCACGCCGGCGGGCATGTTGCCGCGTTCCAAGCAGTTCACCGTGGTGGGCATCTTCAAGGTGGACATGTTCGAGTTCGACTCCTCCTTGGCGATGGTGAACCTGCGCGACGCACAGGTGTTGTCGCGGATGGGGGACAGCGTCAGCGGCGTGCGCTTCAAGCTGGACGATCCGATGCTGGCGCCCACGGTGAAGCAGGCGCTGCGCGCCAAGCTGCCGCAAAACCTGGTGACGGACTGGACCGACACCAATTCCAATTACTTCCGCGCGGTGCAGATCGAAAAAAGGATGATGACCATCATCCTGACGCTGATCGTGGCGGTGGCGGCGTTCAATCTGGTGTCCACGCTGGTGATGGTGGTGACGGACAAGCAGGCGGATATCGCCATTTTGCGCACCCTGGGCGCGTCGCCGGCCAGCATCATGAAAGTCTTCATGATTCAGGGTTCGGTGGCCGGGGTGCTGGGCACCTTGTCCGGCGTGGCCTCGGGCGTGTTGATCGCCTTGAACCTGGACGTAATCGTGCCGCTGATCGAACGCGTCATCGGCAGCAAGATTTTGTCCAGCGAGGTGTATATGATCGACTACCTGCCGTCCGACGTGCAGTGGGGCGATGTGTCCACCATCACCCTGATTTCCCTGCTGCTGGCCTTGTTCGCCACGCTGTACCCCAGCTGGCGCGCGGCGCGCACGCAACCGGCGGAGGCCTTGCGCTATGAGTAATGTGTTGTCGTGCCAAGGGCTGGGCAAGTCCTATAACGAAGGCAAGCTGCAGCTGACGGTGTTGTCCGATGTCAGCCTGACGGTGGAGAAGGGCGCCAGCCTGGCCATCGTCGGCGCGTCCGGCTCCGGCAAGAGCACGCTGCTGCACCTCTTGGGCGGGCTGGACACGCCCAGCCAGGGCCGCGTGGAGGTGTTGGGGCGGGATCTGGCGACGATGTCCGAGTCGGAGCGCGGCCGGATGCGCAACGCCTCCTTGGGCTTTGTCTATCAGTTCCATCATCTGCTGCCGGAATTCAGCGCGCTGGAAAACGCGATGATGCCGCTGTTGATCCGCCGCATGCCGCGCAAGCAGGCCGAGCGGGAGGCCGGCGAGATGCTGGGCCGCGTGGGCCTGGGCCAGCGCTTGCAACACAAACCGGGCGAACTGTCCGGCGGCGAGCGTCAGCGGGCGGCGATTGCGCGCGCGCTGGTGACCCGGCCCGCCTGCCTGCTGGCGGACGAGCCCACCGGCAATCTGGACGTGCACACCGCCAAGCAGGTTTTCGATCTGATGCTGGAGCTGAACCGCACGCTGGGCACCAGCCTGATCATCGTCACCCACGATCTGGAGCTGGCGGCGCGCACTCAGCGCACGCTGCGGCTGAACGAGGGCCGGCTGATGGATATGGAGCAGGAGCGCGCGGCCGCCGGCCAGGCGCTTTGATGTTTAGAAACCGGTTCACGCTCCGTCGCAAGGCGAGCGGCGCGTCGGTCCGCCCTTGGCGGCGGCCCCGCTTCTGCTCGCTAGACTTTGAGCCGGTGCTTTGAAAACCGAGCAAACCAACTCTGGGAGAAACCACATTGCTGTTCAAGCGTGAAGAAATCGACTTCGATGCCTTGCTGGATATTTTGCAAACCCCGTCCGGCCTGATGGAGTCGGCGATAGGCGTCTTGTGCGTGTTCATCGCTTTCTATCTGGCCCGTTTCGCCTTCAAACAGTTTTTTGATCACAATCCGGAGCGCTATGAGCGCTTCTTGCCCTATGTGGGCTTCCGCCTGGTGCTGCCGGTGGCGGCGCAGGCGCTGGTGATGCTGTCCCGCTCCGCCTGGGTGCATCTGCTGCACGAGCGCGCGATGGTGCTGCACTTGCTGAGCGCGATGCTGTTCTGGCTGACCCTGATCCGGCTGTGCTGCGCGGTGGTGCGTCAGGCACTGCCCAAGGGGCGTTTCGAACGCCATACCGAGCATTTCCTGGCCACGGTGCTGTGGCTGGGCTTTGTCAGCTGGGCCATCGGCTTCGACATGGTGGTGATCGAGTGGCTGGAATCGATGTCGTTCTCGGTGGGTAAAAGCCGCCTGAACATGTTGACCATACTCAACGGCCTGTTGTGGGTGTCCATCATCGTGGTGGTGGCCTTGTGGGCCAGCCGCCTGATCGAATCCCGCTTGATGAATTTGAAGCATCTGGACCCCAGCTTGCGCATCGTGTTCGCCAAGCTGACCCGCACCGGGCTGCTGATCGCCGCGGTGCTGATCGCGCTGCCGGTGGTGGGCATCGATCTGACTGTGCTGTCGGTGTTCGGCGGCGCGGTGGGTATCGGCCTGGGTTTCGGCTTGCAGAAGATCGCCAGCAACTTCGTGTCCGGCTTCATCATCCTGCTGGACCACTCCATCCGCATCGGCGACCGGCTGATGGTGGAGAACCGCGTCGGCTACGTGACCAAGATGACTTCCCGCTACGTGGTGCTCAAGGGCGCGGACGGCACCGAGGCGCTGATTCCCAACGATTCGCTGATGTCCAATACCGTGGTCAACCAGTCGTATTCCGACAAGAGCATGTGGACCAGCTTGCCGGTGTCCGTGGCTTACGGCACGGATCTGGACAAGGCGCTGGCGCTGTTGCAGCAGGCGGCCGACCATCCGCGAGTGCAGAAGGACCCGGCGCCGCGCGGCTTCGTCACCTTGTTTGCCGACAGCAGCATCAATCTGGAGCTGGGCTTTTGGGTGGCGGACCCGGAAAACGGTTTCATGGGCTTGAAATCCGATCTGAATATGGCAATCTGGCGGCTGTTCCAGCAACATGGCATACAAATGCCGTTCCCGCAGCGGGAAATCCGCATTCTCAACGATAAGCCGCAAGACTAAGGCAGGGGAGACGCCGCCATGGCAGGCAAACGCTTGGCAATCATAGACGACGACGCCGCGGTGCGGGAGTCGCTGGTATGGCTGCTGGACGGCCAGGGTTATCTGGCCAGCGGCTTCGACAGCGCGGAGGAGTTTCTGGCCTGCCCGGACGGCGGCGACTTCAACGGCATCATCCTGGACCTGCGCTTGTCCGGCATGAGCGGCATCATGCTGCTGGAAAAACTGGCCGGCTGGCCTTACTGTCCGCCGGTGATCATGCTCACCGCCCACGGCGACGTGCCGCACGCGGTGGCGGCGCTGAAGCTGGGCGCGCTGGATTTCATGGAAAAGCCTTTCGACGACGAGCGCTTGCTAGAGCGCGCCGAGGCCGCGGTGCTGCGCGACGAGCAGAACCGCCTGCTGCACGGCCGCCGCAGCAAGGTGTCCGCCGCGCTGTCCTTGCTGACGGACCGCGAACGCGAAGTGATGCAGCTGATCCTCACCGGCAAGCTCAACAAGCAGATCGCCGAGGAACTGACCATCAGCATGAAAACGGTGGAAGTGCACCGCGCCCGCGTGTTCGACAAGATGGGCGTCAAGTCCGCGGTGGAGCTGGCCGGCCTGCTGGCCAGCCAGAGCCCGGCCAACGGAGGCAAGCGCTGATGGGCGACAAACAACCGGTGTCGGTGCTGGTGGTGATTCACACCGCGGACGGCCAGGCGCTGTTGATCGAACGCGCCGACAAGCCTGGCTACTGGCAATCCGTGACCGGCAGCCGCGAAGGCGAGGAAGCCTTGCGCGACACCGCGTTGCGCGAACTGGCCGAGGAAACCGGCCTGATCCTGGCGCGCGACGACGCCCGGCTCAGCGACTGGGGCCTGGTCAACCGCTACGAAATCTATCCGCACTGGCGCCACCGTTATCCGGACGGCGTCACCCACAACGACGAGCATGTGTTCGGCCTGTGCCTGGAGCGGCCGCAGACGGTGACGCTGGCGCCGCGCGAGCATCTGGCCCAGCTCTGGCTGCCGTGGGACGCGGCCGCCGACAAGGTGTTTTCGCCGTCCAACGCCGAGGCGCTGCGGCTGCTGCCGCACAGGCTGGCGCCGGCGACGGCGCGGCCATGAAGCCGCTGATCTGGCTGGCCGAGGACGAGGCCGGCATCGCCGACACCCTGATTTACACGCTGGAGACGGACGGTTTCGACGTCGAGTGGTTCGAGCGCGGCCTGCCGCTGCTGGAGCGGCTGGAGCGGGCCGTCCCGGCGCTGTGCATCCTGGACGTGGGCCTGCCGGACATCAACGGTTTCGATCTGTGCCGCCGCTTGCGCGAGCGCGCCGATGTGCCGCTGATGTTCCTGACCGCGCGCAGCGAGGAAATGGACCGCATCATCGGCCTGGAGATCGGCGCCGACGACTATGTGGCCAAGCCGTTTTCGCCGCGCGAAGTCAGCGCCCGCGCGCGCACCATCCTGCGGCGCTACGCCAAGGGCCAGGCGCCGGCCGCCGCGCCGGCGCCCGCCGGTTTCGAACTGGACGAGGCGCGCGCCTGCGTCCATTTCGCCGGCCGCAAGCTGAACCTGACCCGCTACGAATACCTGCTGCTGAAAACCCTGCTGGCGGAGCCGGGCCGGGTGTTTTCGCGCCAGCAGCTGATGGAACGGGTGTGGCGCGACGCCGAGGACAGCTTCGACCGCACCGTGGACACCCACGTCAAGACCCTGCGCGCCAAGCTGCGCGACATCGACCCCGACGCCCAGCCCATCCAGACCCATCGCGGCCTGGGTTACAGCCTGGGCGAGTGAGATGCGCTTCGGCCTGCGGCTGTTCCTCGGCTATTTCCTGATCGTGGCGGTGGCCGGCTGGTTCGTGTTGGCCATTTTCACCCAGGAAGTGAAGCCGGGCGTGCGGCGCGCCACCGAGGGCACGCTGGTGGACAGCGCCAATGTGCTGGCCGGCATCGCCGCCGCCGACCTGGCCGACGGCGACATCGCCAAGGGACGCTTGGCCCGCGCCTTCCGCGACAAGGCGCGGCCGCCCATCGCCGCCAATATTTCCGGCATCGTCAAAAACAATATGGAGTTCCGCGTCTATGTCACCGACGCGCGCGGCGTGGTGATCTTCGACTCCAGCGGCCGCGATCTGGGGCGGGACTACTCGCGCTGGAACGACGTCTACCGCACGCTGCGCGGCGAATACGGCGCGCGCAGCACCCGCAGCAGGCCGGACGACGAAAACAGCAGCGTGATGCACGTGGCCGCGCCGGTGCGCCTGGACGGGCGCATTGTCGGCTCGCTGACCGTGTCCAAGCCCAATGTGACGATGGAGCCGGTGATCCGCCGCAGCGAGCGCAAGATCATGCTGGCCGGCGGCGCGCTGCTGGGCGCGGCCTTGCTGATAGGCGCGGTGATGGTGTGGTGGATCAACCGCTCCATCCGCCGGCTGGTGGGCTACGCTGAGGCGGTGGCGGCCGGCCAGCCGGCCAATGTGCCGCGGCTGGGCAGCCCGGAACTGGACAGCCTGGGCCTGGCGGTGGAGGCGATGCGGCGCAAGCTGGAGGGCAAGGCCTATGTGGAAGGCTATGTGCACACGCTGAGCCATGAATTGAAAAGCCCGCTGGCGGCGATACGGGGCGCCGGCGAACTGCTGCGGGAAGACCCGCCGCCGGACACGCGCCGCCGCTTCGTCGACAACATCCTGGCGCAGAGCCTGCGCATGCAGCAGTTGATCGAAAGGCTGCTGTGGCAGGCGCGGGTGGAGTCGCGGCTGCGGCCGGACGCCCAGCCGCTGGACTGGCCGGCCTTGATCGAGGAAACCGTGGACGGCAAGGCGCTGGCCGCCGCCGGGCGCGGCGTGAGCTTGGTTTGCCGGCTGGCGCCGGCCCGGCTGAACGCGGACCGCCTGCTGCTGGCGCAGGCGCTGTCCAATCTATTGGACAACGCGCTGGAGTTCAGCCCGCCGGGCGGCGTCATCGAATTGAGCGGCGCGCCGGAAGAGGGCGGCTATCTGCTCCGCGTGCGCGACCACGGGCCGGGCGTGCCGGATTACGCGCTGGAACGGGTGTTCGAGCGCTTTTATTCTCTGCCGCGGCCAGACAGCGGCAAAAGCACCGGCCTGGGCCTGAGCCTGGTGCGCGAAGTGGCCCAGCTGCACGGCGGCCGCGCCGAACTGGCCAACCACGCCGACGGCGGCGCCGAGGCGCGGCTGTGGCTGCCGGCGGGCTGAGCCCGCTTCGATAGCGAGCGGCTTCGGCCAACTTCACCGAGACTTCACACGGGCTCATTCCCGCTTCATCGCCTGGATTTAGGCTGTCTCCCGTCATGCAACCAGGAGACAAGCGATGAAGAAAAACCCCTTATTGACCAAGATACTGATCCTGCTGGCGCTGTCCTTGGCGCTGCTGGTGCCGGTGAGCGCGATCAGCAATCTGATTTCCGAGCGCAAGCACTACCAGGAAGAAGCGGTGGAAAAAGTGGTGGCCAGCACCAGCGGCGAGCAAACCGTGATCGGCCCGGTGCTGGTGATCCCCTATGTGGAAACCGTGGAGGAGAAACAGAACGGCAAGACGCAAAGCGTCAAGCACGAACTGGAACGCTATGTGCTGCCGCGCCAGCTGGCGGTGGACGGCAAGCTCAAGGTCAGCTCGCGTTCGCTGGGCATTTATCAGGCGCTGATCTTCGGCAGCGAGGCCGGTTTCAGCGGCCATTTCGAGATCCCGCCGCAGCCTGAGCTGCTCAAACCGTCGATTCAGCTGAAAACCCCCTATCTGGCGGTGGGCATCAGCGATCCGCGCGGCATCGGCAAAGTGCCGCAGCTGAGCGCCGGCGGCAAGCCGCATCCTTTCGCGGCCGGCGCCGGCCTGCCGCGGATGAGCGAGGGCATACACGCGCCGCTACCGCAGTTGCTGGACTTCGCCAAGCCGCAGACGCTGCCGTTCGCCTTCCAACTCAATTTGCAGGGCACGCGCAGCATCAGCTATGTGCCGGTGGGCGAGAGCAGCACGCTGAGCCTGACGTCCAACTGGCCGCACCCCAGCTTCATCGGCAACTTCCTGCCGGTGCAACGCAGCGTGGACGCCAAGGGCTTCAAGGCGCAATGGGAGAGCAGCTGGTTCGCCAATAATCTGAACGACCGTTTCCAGCAGGCCGCCTTCAGCGACGGCAAATCCGGCCTGAGCGCCTTGCCGTCCTTCAGCACCGGCCTGGTGCAGCCGGTGGACCAGTACCAGCAGAACGAACGCTCGGTCAAATACGCGGTGCTGTTCATCGGTCTGACCTTCTTGTCATTCTTCCTGCTGGAAACGCTGCGCAGCCTGCGCGTGCACCCCATCCAGTACGTGCTGGTGGGCATGGCGCTGGTGATGTTTTTCCTGATTCTGCTGGCCTTGTCCGAACACCTGGGCTTCGGGCCGGCCTATCTGTTGGCGGCGACGGCCTGCGTCGGACAGATAGGCTTCTACGTCAGCCACATCCTGGGCGGCTGGAAACGAGGCCTGGGTTTCGCCGGACTGATCAGCCTGTTGTACGCGGTGCTGTACGGCCTCTTGCAGTCCGAAGACAACGCCTTGCTGCTGGGCAGCTTGCTGCTCTTCGCCGCGCTGACCGCCATCATGACGCTGACCCGGCGGCTGGATTGGTATCGCTTCTCCGCGCGGAGCGAGGAGGCCGCCGCGCCGCTGGAGCCGCCCCAGCCTTGAGCGCGCCAACGCATTGACAAAAGCATTTTTTGGCTAATTCACAAAACCGACATCATTAGGTAACGCGTTCTCGCTATCGTTTTCCCGCCCGGCCTCATCGCCGGGCAGGGCAAGGGCCTGGGATTCCGCCCCCGGGCCCTTGGTTTTTCACCGCGGCGCGCCGCGCCGCCACAAGACGATTGCACCCCGATGACGCTCACCACTCTTTCGCCCAGCTCCGCCCTTTGGGCGCGCCGGCTGGCCGCCTGTCTGCTGGCGGCCGCGCTCGCCGGCTGCCTGGGCGACAATCAGGACCAAGCCGGCCAACCGGGCAACGGCAATTCCGATCAAACCAAGCCGCCTGCCACGCTGCGCTGCGCGCCCTGAACCCGGATAGCCCGCCATGACCGACACTCCCGTTTCCGCTTCCCGCCGCCAGTTCATCAAGCGCGGCAGCGCGCTGGCCGCCAGTTCCTTGACCTTGTCCCTGCTGCCAGCTTCCATCCAGCGCGCGCTGGCCATTCCCGCCAACAACCGCACCGGCACCCTTCAGGATGTCGAGCACATCGTGATCCTGACCCAGGAAAACCGCGCCTTCGACCATTACTTCGGCAGCCTGGCCGGGGTGCGCGGCTTTGGCGACCGCTTCCCGCTGCCGCTGGCCGACAGCGCCTTGCTCAAGCGCAAGACCGTCTGGTATCAGACCAATCAGGGGAACAGCGCCACGCCGCCGCGAGTGGTGGCGCCGTTCCACCTCAACACCGCCCAGACTTTCGCCTATATGCGGGTGGAAGGCACGCCGCATGTGTGGTCGGACGCGCAATACGCCTGGGGCAAGGGCGTGATGAACGCCTGGCCCACCTATAAGCAGAACCACGCCATGGGCTACTTCAAGGAGACGGACCTGCCGTTCCAGTACGCGCTGGCCAACGCCTTCACCCTGTGCGACGCCTATCACTGCGCGTTTCAGGGCGGCACCAACCCCAATCGCGTGTTCCTGTGGTGCGGCGGCAACGATCCCTTGCAGAAGGGCAAGGGCCCGGTGATCGCCAACGCCTACGACTCCGTCGATTACAACCCCAAGGGCGGCTACACCTTCAGCACCTACGCCGAGCGGCTGGAAGCGGCCGGCGTGAGCTGGAAGATTTACCAGGACATGGCCGACAACTTCACCGACAACCCGGTGGCCGGCTTCCGCAGCTTCCGCGCCGCCTACTTCGGCGAGGCCGGCGCCAAGCCCGCGCTCAAGAGCAAGGGCTTGTCCACCTGGACGCTGGACGATCTGCGTCAGGACGTGTTGGCCAACCGGCTGCCCCAGGTCAGCTACATCGTCGCCACCGCCGACGGCTCCGAGCATCCCGGCCCGTCCAGCCCGGCGCAGGGCGCCGATTACACCGCCCGCGTGCTGGACGCGCTGACCGCCAATCCCGAGGTGTGGAGCAAGACGGTTTTCCTGGTCAATTTCGACGAAAACGACGGCTTTTTCGACCATCTGCCGCCGCCGGCCGCGCCCAGTTATCTGAGCTGGGACGCGGACCCGGCCAAAGCGGTGCTGGCCGGCGCGTCCACCGTGGCCACCGACGGCGAATACCATCATCTGCGCAGCAGCGAAACCGGCAATGAGCGCGCCGACCTGATCCACGTGCCTTACGGGCCGGGGCCGCGGGTGCCGATGTACGTGATCTCGCCGTGGAGCCGCGGCGGCTGGGTCAACTCCCAGGTGTTCGACCACACCTCGGTGATCCGCTTCATCGAACAGCGCTTCGGCGTCAAGGAGCCCAATATCACCGCCTGGCGGCGCGCGGTGTGCGGCGATCTGCTGTCCTGTTTCGACTTCGTCAACCCCAACGCCGAGCTGCCCAAGCTGCCGGCCACCGCCGCGCTGGCGGCGCGGGCGCGCGCCTTGCCCGGCCGCACCAAGCCCAACGCGCCGGCCTTGCCGGAACTGCCGGTCCAGGCCGTCGGCCTGCGCCGCTCGCGCGCCTTGCCTTACGAGCTGCACGCCAGCGCGCGGGTGGACGGCAACGCCGGCGCCGTGGAATTGATCTTCGCCAACAGCGGCAAGGCGGCGGCGGTGTTCCACGTGTACGACCGTCGCCATCTGGACGCGCCGCCGCGCCGCTACGCGGTGGAGGCCGGCAAGCAGCTGTCCGGGCTGTGGCGGGTCAATTACGACGCCAATCTTTACGATTTGTGGGTGCTGGGCCCCAACGGCTTTCATCGCCACTTCAGCGGCGACGCCGGCCAACTGGGCCGCGTGAGCAAGGCGCAGCCGGAGATTCAGGTCTGTTACGACCCGGCCGCCGGCGACGTTTATCTGAAGCTGCACAATAGCGGCCGCGAAAACTGCGAGTTCCTGGTGCGCGCCAACGCCTATGCCAAGACCGACCCGCAGCGCATCACAGTGGGGCCGCAGGGCGAGGCGGTGTTGAACTGGCCGTTGAAAGACAGTCACGGCTGGTACGACGTCAGCGTCAGCGCGCCGGTGTTCCCCGGCTTCAGCCGCCGCTTCGCCGGCCGGGTGGAAACCGGCCGCGACGGTTATAGCGATCCGGCGATGGGCGGCGCGGCGCAGGGCGAGCAGTGGGCCACGTCCTGAGCCGGCCGGTCTTGCCGGTTTAAAACGGGCGGCGCCGACGGCGCCGCTTTTTTAATGGCCCGGCGTGCCCAGGCGCTCGAACCGCATCACCCTGGCCGGCGGCAGATTGCGCCAGACCAGTTGGCTGTCGCGCAGCGCAAAACCCGCGCCCAGCCAGTCCGCCGACGCCTGCAAGGCGTAGCTGAATTGCAGCAGCGCGCCGCCGGCCGGCAATACGCGACGCCATTGTTCGACGATGGCCAAGGCTTCCGCCCGCGGCAGGGAGCGCAGCGGCAGGCTGGAGACGACGGCGTCTATCGCCGCGTGTTCCGGCAATAAGGCCGCCAGCCGCGCGGCGTCGCCCTGTACCACCTGGACCGAGGGAAAACGCTGCCGCAGATGCCGGGCAAAGGCCGGAGAGCGTTCGACCACCCGCAAGCGCTCGCGGCTCAGTCCTTGCGCCAGCAAGGCTTGGGTAATGGCGCCGGTGCCGCCGCCCAGCTCGATCACCAAACCGGTGCCGGACATCGGCGTCTGGGCGGCCATGCACTGCGCCAGGCGCTTGGAACTGGGCCAGACCGCGCCCACCCGGCCGGGCCGGTTTATCCACTCGCGAAGAAACAGGCGGGGAGCGCGGGCGGTCAAATGGGCCCGGCAGACGGCGGGCGCGTTCAGCGCTTTGGCGCAAATGGGGCAAAAGGCGGGGGAGGCTTCGAGTGGATCAGAGCTGCGCATGGGACTTTCTCCGGTTTGACATGCTGGTTTGTCCTGGAGAAGCCATGCTAGAAAACAATGCTTAAGCGCAGCTGAAGCGCCGCGATGATTGTCGCATCGCGGCGCTTTGGGGTTTAACAACCGTTCACGATCTCGCTAGCCGTGCGCAGCTTCCTAGAAGAAGCCCAGCGGCTTGCCGTCAAAGCTCACCAATAGATTCTTGGTTTGCTGATAGTGATCCAGCGCACGCTTGTGGGTTTCGCGGCCGATGCCGGACTTCTTGTAACCGCCGAAGGCCGCGTGCGCCGGGTAGAGATGGTAGCAGTTGGTCCAGACCCGGCCGGCCTTGATCGCGCGGCCGACGCGGTAAGCGCGGTTGATGTCGCGGGTCCACACCCCGGCGCCCAGACCGAACTCGGTGTCGTTGGCGATGGCGACGGCTTCGGCCTCGTCCTTGAAGGTGGCGATGCTGACCACCGGCCCGAAGATCTCCTCCTGGAACACCCGCATCTTGTTATTGCCCTTCAACAAGGTGGGCTGGATGTAATAACCCTGCGCCAGGCCGCCCTCCAGCGGTTCCAGCTTGCCGCCGCTCAGCACCTCGGCGCCTTCCTGGCGCGCGATGTCCAGATAGGACAGGATTTTGTCGAACTGCTGCTGCGAAGCCTGGGCGCCCACCATGGTGTCGGTGTCCAGCGGATCGCCGCGCTTGATCGCCTTCACCTTCTTCAGCACCTCGGCCATGAAGGCCGGATAGATGGATTCCTGCACCAAGGCGCGGGACGGGCAGGTGCAGACTTCCCCCTGATTGAAGAAGGCGAGCACCAGGCCTTCGGCGGCCTTCTCGATGAAGGACGGTTCCGCCTGCATGATGTCTTCAAAGAAGATATTGGGCGATTTGCCGCCCAGCTCCACGGTGGACGGGATGATGTTCTCCGCCGCGCATTGCAGGATGTGACGGCCTACCGGGGTGGAGCCGGTGAAGGCGATCTTGGCGATGCGCTTGCTGGTGGCCAGCGCCTGGCCGGCCTCCTTGCCGAAGCCGTGGACCACGTTGATCACGCCCGGCGGCAGCAGATCGCCTATCACTTCCATCAGCACGGAAATGCCCAGCGGCGTTTGTTCCGCCGGTTTCAGCACCACGCAGTTGCCGGCGGCCAGCGCCGGCGCCAGCTTCCACGCCGCCATCAGGATGGGGAAGTTCCACGGGATGATCTGGCCCACCACGCCCAGCGGCTCGTGGATGTGATAGGCCATGGTGTTGTGATCGATTTCCGCCGCCGTGCCTTCCTGGGCGCGGATGCAGCCGGCGAAATAGCGGAAATGATCGGCCGCCAGCGGGATGTCGGCGTTCAGCGTCTCGCGCACCGGCTTGCCGTTGTCCCAGGTTTCGGTGACGGCCAGCACCTCCAGATTGGCTTCGATGCGGTCGGCGATCTGCAGCAGCAGATAGGAACGTTCTTGCGCCGAGGTCTGGCCCCAGGCGTCGGCGGCCGCGTGGGCGGCGTCCAGCGCTTTGTCGATGTCGGCGGCGTCGGAGCGCGGAAACTCGGCGATAGGCTGGCCGTTCACCGGCGAGGTGGTGGTGAAATGCTGGCCGTTGACCGGGGACGTGAACTCGCCGCCGATATAGTTGCCGTAGCGGGGCTTGAAGGCGATCAACGCGCCGGGCGTGCCGGGGTGAGCGTAACGCATGGTGTTTCTCCTGTTGTGGATAGACCGCTTGCCGCGCAAGCTTGGGCGCGCAGCAGGGCATTGTAGAATGCGATGCGTCAGTTCGGGCGTGTCACCTGTCCTATTGGCCGTGTCGTTCAAAGGCGGCGGCGCCATCGCCGCCGGCCTGTCTTGACGGGCCGGATCTGGCGGTGGCGGGTTGGGAAATGGTCCAGTCCTCCGCGCGTCGTGAAGCGTGGCGCGCAGAGTTGGAGGCAAGGCATCAGCCGTAGCCGCGCTGTTTCAGCGCCAGATAGAGCATGGCCGCGTTGATGGCGTCGTTGAGCGCGTCGTGGCGCGGCGGCGCGGGCATGTCCAGATCCCGGCAGATGCTGGCCAGCCGCAAATCGATGTGGGCGTCCGGGTTCTGTCTCAGTTTGTAGTCGTAATAGCGGCCGGAAATCTCGATGCGCCGCTGAGGCAGCGGCACGCCCAGCCAGGGACGGACGTAGCGGTTGAGCACGGCCAGGTCGTATTCCAGGTAATAGCCCAGCAGCGGCCGGCCGCCGATGAAGTCCAGCAGCAGACGCACGGCGTCCCGGGCCGCCAGGCCCTGGCTGACGTCGATGGGCCGCAGGCCGTGGATGCGCACATTGTCCGCCTGCGGCGCGCGCTCCGGCCGCACCAAGAGATAGAGCGCCTCGCTGGCGAGGATGCGGTTGCCGCGCAGCTTGACCGCGCCTATGGACAGCAGCTCGGCTTCCGCCGGATTCAGGCTGGTGGTTTCGCAGTCCAGGCTGACCAGCTCGTCCGGGTGTTCGCTATACATGCCGGCGTAGGCTGGGTCGCGCAGCCGGCGGCGTTGCCATTGGCGCAGCAGGGCGGACAGCATCAGAAACTGCCCAGCCGGTAATGGTGGCGCAACTGCGTCTTGAATCGTTTGACCACGCCCAGCGCGTCTTTGAGCAGGTCCCGTTCCAGCGAGGACAATTTGTCCGGCTCCAGCAGATTGTCGGCCGCCTTGCCGGCGCTCATCCGTTCCAGCCCTTGTTCCAGTCTCAGTTGCATCAGATAGGACAGCGCCTCGCCCGCGTCCTCGGCCAGGCCTCGCTCCAGCCGTCCCTGAGCTGCCAGCGCCTGCAGTCTTTGCTGTGAATTGTTCTCGCTCACCCCGTATTCCAGCGCCAGCGCGCGGATGCCGTGCACCAGCGGAAAGATGCCGCCTTTTTTCAGGTCCAGCGCCGCGCGGCCGTCGCGCTCGCGGGTTTGCAGATGGGAGAACAGGCCCAAGGGGGTGTCGAATTGTTCGATGGCGCGAGCGAAGCGGGAGAAGAAGCCGGCGTCGTCGCGCAAGGTGGCGCGCAGATAGTTTTGCGCGTCTTCCAGCAGCGCGGCGTCGCCGCAGACGGCTTCCGCGTCCACGAAGATGGCCAGCCGCATCAAGGCGTCTCCGTCCGGACTGTGCACCCAGCGGTGCAGGCGGTCGCGCAGCTCGGCGCCGCTGAAGCGCCAATCCGGGTGGCTCAGCATGATGTTGCCGGGACAGGGCGGGTAGCCGAAGCGGGACAGCGCGGCGGAAAAGGCCTGGCAGCTGGCTTCCAGTTGCGGCCAGGGCGCGCCGTCGCGCAGCAGCAGCGCGTTGTCCTGGTCGGTTTTGAGTATCTGTTCGCCGCGGCCTTCCGAACCCAGCACCAGCAGGCAGCTGTTGGCCGCCAGCTCCGGCGGCGCGATCAGCCGCCAGGCGCGGGCGAACAGGCGGGCGTTGAGGCTTTGCACCAGCCGGCCCAGTTGCAGCGCCTTGACGCCGTGGCCGGACAGAATGCGCACCAGCCGCGGGATCTGCTCCGCCACTTCCGTCAGTTCGTCCAGCGTTGCCGCGCGCTCCAGCCGCTGCGCGATCAAGTGGGAGTGATTGGAAAAATAGGACAGCACGTCCACCTGGGCCAGCATGGCCACCGGCTCGCCGCGCTCGGTCACCACCAGGCGCCGCAAATTGCGCCGCGTCATCAGCAATAGGGCGTTGAACAGGAAGTCGTCTATGTCTATGGTCAGCAGCTCGTACTGGCAGTATTCCGCCGCCGGCGCGTCCGAAGGCACGCCGTTCAGCACGATGTCGCGAAAGTCCGTGGTGGTGAGGATGCCCAGCCGCCCGTCGCCGCGCAGCAGCACGGACTTGGATTTGTGTTCCTTCATCGCCGCCGCCGCGTCGCGCAGGCTGGCGCCGGCGTCCACGAACACCGGCTGGCGTCCGCCGGCGTCGCGCACGGTGGCCGCCAGCAGGGTTTGCAGTTCTCGCTGGCCGGCGCCTTGCGCCAGCCGGCCCAGCTTTTCCGACACGCTGGCGTAAAAGTAGGCGCCGAAGCGCGGGTTGCTCTCGGTCAGCGCCAGCACTTCGGCGCGCGGCAGGCTGTAGAGCAGCGCTTCCTCCTGGACGATGAAGCGGTGGCGGGTCTGGCCGGCGGCGGTGGCGCGGGCGTCGAAGCCGTCCTGCGCCCGGTACAGCGCGACGACCTCGTCGCCGGCCATTTCCCTGACCACGCCTTTGATCACCACGTATAGGGCGGTGACCGGCGCGTCCGGCGCCAGCACGGTTTGCTCGTCGGCGTAGAACAGGATGTCGGCGCAAGCCTCCAGCCTCAGGCGTTCGTCCGGGCTCAGGGCGTCGAATGGGGCGTGGCTGAAGTCGAATCGCTGCATGGCGGGCCTCGCGGAACAAGACATTGCCGCCAGCATAACACCGGCGGCAAGGGCTTGTCGGCGGGCGCTCAGCCCGGCAGGTGCTGCAGCAGCGGAGAGCCGTCGCGGAACAGCAGCAGCTCGCCGGGGACGAGCGGCGTCCAGCTTTCGTTGTCCGTCAGCGGCTGGGTGGCGATCACCGCCACGCGGTCATGCGGGGTGGTGACCGAGGCGAAATCCACGCTGACGTCGTCGTCCACCAGGTGAGCGGTGTTGAACGGCGCCTGGCGGATGATGTAGTGCAGATGGGTGGAGCAGTGGGCGAACAGCGCCTCGCCGTTGCTCAGCATGAAGTTGAACACGCCGTGGCTGGAGATCTCCGCCGCCAGTCGCGCCACTTCGGCGAACAAATCGTCCAGCTGAGGTTGCTGGCACCATTTGGCGCGCAGCCGTTCCATCAGGTGGCAGAAGGCCCGCTCGGAGTCGGTGCTGCCCACCGGGTTGTAATGGCAGCCGGCCTCGGGCTGGAAGTTTTCCAGGTTGCCGTTGTGGGCGAAGATCCAGTAACGGCCCCACATCTCGCGCATGAAGGGGTGGGTGTTGGCCAGATTGACTTCGCCCTGGGTGGCCTTGCGGATATGGGCGATCACGTTTTCCGATTTGATCGGATAGTTGCGCACCAGATTGGCCACCGGCGATTCCACCGACGGTTTGTCGTCCAGGAAGATGCGGCAGCCCTTGCTCTCGAAAAAGGCGATGCCCCAGCCGTCGGCGTGGTGGTCGGTCTGGCCGCCGCGGCGGTGAAAGCCTTCAAAGGAGAACAGGATATCGGTTGGGGTATTGCAATTCATGCCCAGTAACTGGCACATGGTTTCTGATTCCACGGTAAAGAGGTTGTCATGGCCGGCCCGCGCCGGCTGCGGTTTTGTTACAGAGCTTAGGCGATAAGCGGGGCCGCGGCAATCCCGCCGCGCCGGCCGTGGAGCCCGGGCGCGGCGGGAAAAGCGAAGCTCAGGCCGTCGAACGGACGAGGCCGCGCAGCTTGGCCCAGCCGCCCTGGCTCAGGCTGACGCCGAGCAGGATCAGGCCGCCGCCCAGCCAGTGGTAATCGTGAATGGTTTCGCCCAGCAGCGCGCTGGCGATCACGGCGGTGAACAAGGGCAGCAAATTCATGAAGATGGCGGTGCGCTCGCTGCCCAGGCCCTGAATGCCGCGCATCCACAGATAGGGCGCCAGCACCGAGGAGGCGATGCCGGCGAAGGCGACCAGGCCCGCGCCTTGCGGCGGCACCGCCAGGCTGTCCGCGCTCAGCGCCACCGGCACCAGCATCAACACCGCCAGCAGCACCTGGATGTAAAGATTGGTCCAGCTGCCGAAGGGCGGCGCCCAGCGGCGCAGCAGAATGCCGTACAGCGCGTAGGAGAGCGAACCCACCAGCATCAGCGCGTCGCCGCGGTTGACGCCGCCGCTGAGCAGCTCCAGCGGCCGCCCCTGGCCCAGCAGATAGAGCACGCCCAGCAAGGACACCGCCACGCCGAACAGCGCGTGAGCGCCCACCGGCTGGCGGAAGGCGACGGCGTTCAGCGCCAGCCCCAGCAAGGGAATCAAGGCGCAGATCACGCCCATATTGGTGGCGCTGGTGCTGTGCGCGGCGTAATAAGCCAGGCATTGGTACATCACCATGCCGAGCGCGGCCAACACGGCGAAGCGGCCCAGCCAGGGACGGATGGCGCGCCATTGGCGCAGCGCCGGCCGCAGGCTCAAGGGGGTGAGAATCAGCGCGGCCAGCAGCCAGCGGTAGAAGGAGATGGCGGCGGGGTCCAGCGCCTGGGCCGCGGCCTTGGACACCACGGTGTTGGCGGACCAGATCAGCACGGCCAGCATGGGAAACAATGAATACATGGGATGGCTCCGGATGCGGCTTTCGTCCGATCGGGCGGGCGAGAGCACAGAAAAGCATTGACAGTGCGCAGTGTAGCGCTGTCTGATTCAATGCATATAACGCAAACCAGACAAGACGATAGCGGGAAACCGACAAATTGGACTATTCCGAACTGGACCAGGGCTTGCCGGCGCCGGCGCCGATCCATCTGCGCTACGACCAGCTGACGCCGCAGACCGAGTTCTCGCCGCACAGCCACCCTTGGGGGCAGTTGAACTGCATCAGCCTGGGGGTGATCGAGTTGAGCCTGATCGAAGCCGGTCAGGCCGAACGCGCGCTGGCGGCGCCGGCGGAGTTTCTGATCTGGGTGCCGGCCGGGGTGCGCCACTCCGCCTCGGTGCGCCAGGCGATGCGCTACACCTCGGTCTACGTCGGCGCGGAGGAAGCCGCCGGGCTGCCCGCCCACCCCTGCCTGATTCCGCAAACGCCCTTGCTGCGCGCGCTGCTGGATGACTTCTGCCAGCGCGGCGTTACCGCGATCCGGGACCCGTGGGACCGGCGTCAGGCCGAGCTGCTGCTGGCGCGGCTGGCCCAGGCCGGCCACCAGGACAGCTATCTGCCGGACAGCCGGCATCGTCAGCTGGCGCCCATTCTGGCCGCCATCCGCGACAATCCGGCCGACGCGGCCACGCTGGCGCAGTGGGCGCGGCGCGTGCACGGCACCGAGCGCACGCTGGCGCGCCATTTTCAACGCGAGCTGGGCATGAGCTTTGTCCAGTGGCGCAACCGGGTGCGGCTGCTGCGGGCCCTGGCCTGGCTGCGCGAGGGGCGGGCGGTGCAGGACATCGCCGCCGATCTGGGCTACGGCACCGCTTCCGCCTTTATCGCCATGTTCAACAAGCAGTTGGGCTATTCCCCGGAGCGTTACCGGCGCTTGCTGACCGACGGCGCGCCTTGAGGGAGCTTGTTGCCCGTTTGGCATTGCGGCACACTGGAATGATTGTCAATCATAGAACCAGCCTTCTACGCCCCAAGCCATGAGCAAGAAAATCAAACAACTGGCCCGCCAATTGGGCGACGGCTGGAAGCTGCGCCGCCGCTTGCGGCAGGCCAGCGCGCTGAATTTCGCCTTCTCCGAGCGCATAGACTTTTTGAACGGACAACACTGGGATCAGCTGGCGGCCCGGCACGGGCTGCTGATGTCCCGCGATTACTGGCGCGCGCTGGAGCGGTCCGAGCTCGCCCATTTCGAAGTGCGCTACGCGCTGGCCTATCGCGACGGCGAGCCGGTGGCGGCGGTGGCGATGCAGCTGTTGGAAGTCAGCCTGGAAACCCTGCACGCCCATCCCGGGCCGCGGCCGGAAGGCTCGCTGCGCGCGGCGCTGGCGCAAAATCTCAAGCCCAAGCTGCGGCAACGGCTGCTGGTCTGCGGCAATATGCTCAGCTACGGCCTGGACGGCGCGGCCTTCGCCGCCGATCTGGACCCGCAGACCCGCTGGCAGGCGGTGGCGGAGATTCTCTACCGCATCCGCCGCGCGGAGAAGCTGAACGGCCAGATCGACTTCGTGCTGGTCAAGGACATGGACGAAACGGCGCGGGAAGACAGCCGGGCGCTGGGCAAGCTCAGCTACAGCACCCTGGAGACGGAACCCAATATGGTGTTGCCGCTGGCCGAGGACTGGCGCGTTTACGACGACTACCTGGCCGGCATGACCTCCAAATACCGCAGCGCCATCCGCCAGCAGATCTTCAAGCCCGTGGAAGCCGCCGGCTGCGAGATCGGCGTGATGACGCCGGAACAGGTGGACGCGCAGGCGGAGCGGATGCAAGCGCTTTACCTGGCGGTGCAAGACAATGCCACGCTGCGGCCGGTGACGGTGAGCGCCGACTACTGGCGGCGGATGGCGGCGCTGGGGTCGGAGCGGGCGGAACTGCGCGGCTTGTGGCGGAACGGCGCGCTGCTGGGCTTCCTGCTGGTCTTGAAAGACGGCGCGGAAGTCACCGCCGCGCAGATAGGCTTCGACCGCGCCGCGGCCAAGGAGCTGCCGCTTTACCTGCGCCTGCTGCACACGGCGATCGAGTCGGCCTTGGCCGCCGGCGGACGGCGGGTGATCTTCGGCCGCACCGCGCTGGAACCCAAGGCGAGGATGGGCTGCCAGCCTGTGCCCACCTCGCTGTGGATACGCCATCGCCAGCCTGTGCTCAATTCGCTGATCCGCAGCAGCTTCGGCATCGTCCAGCACGAGGACGCGCCGACGATCAATCCCTTCAAAAAATAATGGCCCAGCCCTTCGCGCCGCGCGGCGGGGAGGGCGTGTGCATCTTGGTCGCGGAAAGGACCTGATATGACTCAAACGGCGAGCGCCGCCGCGGCACCCGCGCGCAAACTGAACCGGAACGATTGCAAGACGCTGGGCCTGGCTTCGCTGGGCGGCGCGCTGGAATTTTACGACTTCATCATTTACGTGTTCTTCGCCCTGGTCTTGGGCAAGCTGTTCTTCCCCCACGACATTCCGGGCTGGCTGCGCCAATTGCAGGTGTTCGGCATTTTCGCCGCCGGCTACCTGGCGCGGCCGCTGGGCGGCATCGTCATGGCTCACTTCGGCGATTTGTTCGGCCGCAAGCGCATGTTCACGCTCAGCATTGTGCTGATGGCCTTGCCGACGCTGGCGATGGGCCTGCTGCCCACGTATCAGAGCATAGGGATATGGGCGCCGATCTTGCTGCTCCTGCTGCGCGTATTGCAGGGCGCGGCCATCGGCGGCGAGGTGCCGGGCGCCTGGGTGTTTGTCGCCGAGCACGCGCCGCCGCGCCGCACCGGCCTGGCTTGCGGCATCATCACCTCGGGGCTGACCATAGGCATTCTGTTTGGCTCCCTGATCGCGATGGCGATGAATCTGTTCTTCACGCCGCAGCAGCTGGAGGACGGCGCCTGGCGGATTCCCTTCTTGATCGGCGGCGTCTTCGGCCTGGTGGCGATGTATCTGCGCCGCTGGCTGCATGAGACGCCGGTGTTCAACGAAATGCAGGCGCGCAAGGCGCTGTCCGCCGAGCTGCCACTGAAGGCGGCCTTGCGCGGCCATCGTCTGGGCATGGCCGTGTCGATGGCGGCCACCGCGATGCTGTCGGTCACCATCGTGGTGGTGATTCTGATGACGCCCACTTTTTTGCAAAAGCAGTTCGGCGTGCCGCCGGTGGAGGCCTTGTCCGCCAACAGCCTGGCCATCATCGCGCTGAGCGTGGGCTGCATCGTCGCCGGCCTGGCGGTGGACCGTTTCGGCGGCGGGCCGGTGTTCACCGCGGGCAGCCTGCTGTTGGGCGTCAGCAGCTGGTGTTTTTACCAGACCATGGGGCATGACGTAAGCTGGTTGCGCCCGCTGTACACGCTGACCGGCTTTTTCGCCGGCATTGTCGGCGCGGTGCCTTTTCTGATGGTGCGCGCCTTCCCGGCGCCCATCCGCTTCAGCGGCCTGTCGTTTTCCTACAATGTGGCTTACGCGGTGGTGGGCGGCTTCACGCCGGTCTTGCTGTCGGTGTGGATGGAGGCCAGCTCGCTGGCGCTGGCCGGCTATCTGATGATTTTCTGCCTGGAGGGGCTGGCGATGGGGGTGTTCCTGCTGGCCTGGGGGGATAGGCCGGGCTTGTCCCATCCGGTGCATTGAAGCGCGCATAGAAAAACGGCGGCGTCGATAAAGACGCCGCCGTTTTCTCATGCCAGGGCGAGCCAGTTCAAGGTCTGGCGAGCATTAGCGTGGTAGTTCGCTCCACAGCTTCAACAGCCGCTTGGCAGACACCGGATACGGCGTTTTCAGCTCCTGGGCGAACAGGCTGACGCGCAGTTCCTCGATCTGCCAGCGGAAATCCAGCAGCGCCTGGGACGCGCCTTCGGCTTCATTGTCCTCGGCCACCCGGGTTTCCCATTTCTGCCATAGGTCGCGGATTTCCGCGCCACGCTGGCCGTCGCGCTGCGGGTTGGCCGGCTGCTTGTCCATGCGCAAGCCCATCGCGCGCATATAGCGCGGCAGGTGCGGCAGCTGGCTCCACGGCGTGGCGGCCAGGAAGCCCTTGTAAACCAGCTTGGCCAATTGCTGCTGCAACTCGTAGCCCAGCTTGTGCTTCTGCATCTTGACGCTGAGCGGGCCGTATTCGGACGCCACCTGGCCCAGATACTGGGTCACCGCCTGGTTGACGGCCGGCAGCCGGGTGCGGGCGCGGGTTTTCTGCTCGTTGAAGGCTTTCTCATTGCGCGGCAGCGCGTCGTCGCCGATGAAGGCGCGGTCGCAGATGCAGGCGATGGCGTCGGCCAGCAATTCGTCGACATTGGCCACCGCGCGCAGTTGCAGACCCAGCTGGGTCATGCCGGGCAGGCCCTTGGACAGCTGCTTCATCTGCTCCTTGAGCTGCAGTTGCAGCAGCCGGATCACGCCTTGACGGTGATGGCGCTCGGCCATCAACTGGGTGTCGAACAGGCGGATCGCCACCTTGTCCTGCTCCAGCGTCAGCGCCGGATAGCCGGTCAGCTGCTGGCGGCCGCGGGCGAACTGAATGCTTTCCGGCAGTTCGCCAAAGTCCCAGCTGCTGACTTCGTCGCGCTCGAACTCCGCGCTGGTGTCGCGGAAGGTCAGCTGGGCGGCCTGGCCGAACTGCTTTTGCAGCGCCAGCAGATCGCGGCCCAGGCCGATTTCCTGCTTGCCGTCGTCAATGACGCGGAAGTTGAACAGCAGATGGGCCGGCAGCTCCTGGACGCGGAAATCGTCGATGTCCACTTTGACGCCGCCGGTTTCGCGCAGGATGAAGCGCGCCAGCTGCGGCGCGATCGGCTGCTGCTGGTCCGGATTGACGCTGAGGAAGCGGGTGACGAAGTCCGGCACTGGCACGCAGCAGCGGCGGATCTGCTTGGGCAGGCCCTTGATCAGCTGTTGCAGCTTCTCGCGCACCATGCCGGGCACCAGCCATTCGAAAGCGGCCGGCTGCAGGCGGTTGAGGATGGCCAGCGGCACGTCCAGGGTGACGCCGTCCAGCGGGTGGTTGGGTTCGAAGCGGTAGCGCAGCTTGAGGCGGCCGTCTTCCAGCTCCAGCCATTCCGGGAACTGGTTTTCGGTGACATGTTGCGCGGCGTGGCGCATCAGTTCTTCGCGCGTCAGCTGCAGCAGCTTGGCTTCGGTCTTTTCCGCCTCCTTGCGCCAGGCCTCGAAGCTGGCGGCGTCCACCACCTCGGCCGGAATCCGTTCGCTGTAGAAGGCGAACAGCGCCTCTTCGTCCACCAGCACGTCCTGACGCCGCGCCTTGTGCTCCAGCTGCTCCACTTCGCGGATCAATTGCTGATTGCGCTGGAAGAAGGGCGCGTTGCTGACGTAGTCCATATTTACCAGCGCGCCGCGGATGAACAGCTCGCGCGCTTCTTCCGGCGCGATGCGGCCGTAGCTGACCGGCCGGCGCGGCACCAGGGTCAGGCCGTACAGGGTGACGCGCTCGCTGGCCACCACTTCGCCGCGGCTCTTTTCCCAGTGCGGGTCGAAGTAATGGTATTTGACCAGGTGCGGCGCCAGCTTTTCCACCCATTCCGGCTCGATCTTGGCCACGCAGCGGGCGTAGAGGCGGGTGGTTTCCACCAGTTCCGCCGCCACCAGCCATTTGGGCTTGGCCTTTTTCAGGCCGGAGCCGGGGAAGACGTGGAAGTTGACGCCGCGGGTGCCTTGGTAATCGTCGCCTTCCTGGTTTTTCATGCCCAGATTGCCGATCAGGCCGGTCACCAGCGCCTTGTGCAGGTTTTCATAAGCGACGGCGTCCAGCTGCTGGCGCTTTTTCTGCGTCATCTGCGCGTCCGGCTGCTCGGCGTCGGCGTGCGCCTGTTCGCGCTTGATCAGGCCCAGCTCGCCGGCGATGTCCGCCAGCTGCGCGTGCAGTTCGCGCCATTCGCGCAAGCGCAGATGGGACAGGAAGTGCTCGTGGCAGGTGTTGATCAGCAGACGGTTGGATTTCTTGTGCTTGAGCGCGTCGGAGAAGAAGTCCCACAGGTGCAGGAAGGACAGGAAGTCGGACTTCTCGTCGTTGAAGCGCGCCTGCGCGCGTTCGGCCGCCTCGCGCGCCTCGAACGGGCGTTCGCGCGGGTCTTGCACGCTGAGGGCGGCGGCGATGATCAGCACTTCGCGCACGCAGCCGAAGTCGCGGCCGGCCAGCAGCAGGCGGCCCACTTTCGGGTCCACCGGAATCCGCGCCAGCTCCTTGCCCACGCCGGTGAGTTCGCCCTTGTCGTCCACCGCGCCCAGTTCGGTCAGCACCTGGTAGCCGTCGGCGATCAGCCGGCTGCTGGGCGCTTCGATGAAGGGGAAGGCGTCCACTTTGCCCAGCCGCAGCGCGGCCATGCGCAGAATGACCGCGGCCAGGTTGGAGCGGACGATTTCCGGATCAGTGAAGGCCGGACGCTGATTGAAGTCGTCCTCGCCGTACAGGCGCACGCAGATGCCGGCCTCGACGCGGCCGCAACGGCCGGCGCGCTGCCGCGCCGCCGCCTGGGAGATCTTCTCCACTTGCAGCTGTTCCACCTTGGCGCGCGGGCTGTAGCGGTTGATGCGCGCCTGTCCTGTGTCGATCACGTATTTGATGCCCGGCACCGTCAGCGAGGTTTCGGCCACATTGGTGGCCAGCACGATGCGGCGGCCGCCGGAGGGCTTGAAGATCTTTTGCTGGTCCTCGTTGGACAGGCGGGCAAACAAGGGCAGGATTTCGTAGCCGCGGATGCCGGATTTACGCAGTTTTTCCGCGGTTTCGCGGATTTCGCGCTCGCCGGGCAGGAAGACCAGCATATCGCCCGGGCCCTGGCGCGACAGCTCGTCGACGGCGTCGACGATGGCGCCTTCCATTTCCACTTCGCGCTCGTCTTCGTCGCGTTGCGCCAATGGGCGGTAACGCACTTCCACCGGGTAAGTGCGGCCGGAGACTTCGATCACCGGCGCGCCGTCGAAATGGCGGGAGAAGCGGTCGGCGTCGATGGTGGCCGAGGTGATGATCACTTTCAGGTCCGGCCGGCGCGGCAGCAGCTGTTTCAGATAACCCAGCAGGAAGTCGATGTTGAGGCTGCGTTCATGCGCCTCGTCGATGATGATGGTGTCGTAGTTTTCCAGATAACGGTCGGTCTGGGTTTCCGCCAGCATGATGCCGTCGGTCATCAGCTTGATCACCGATTTGTCCGACAGCTTGTCGGTGAAGCGCACCTTGAAGCCGACATGCTCGCCCAGCGTGGATTTCAGCTCCTGGGCGATGCGGCTGGCCACCGAGCGCGCGGCCAGCCGGCGCGGCTGGGTGTGGCCGATCAGGCCGTGCACGCCGCGGCCCAGTTCCAGGCAGATCTTGGGCAGCTGGGTGGTTTTGCCGGAGCCGGTTTCGCCGCAGATGATCACCACCTGATGGCCGTCGATGGCGGCTTTGATGTCGGCCAGTTTCTGGTTGACCGGCAGGGCGTCGTCGAAATCGGGCTTGGGCAGATGGGCGCGGCGCGCGGCCACCTTGGCGGCGGAGCGCTCGATCTGCGTCTGGATATCGGCCAGCTGCCTGTCCGCGGGCTGGTTTTTCTTCAGCCGCTCGGCGGCGTCGCTCAGTTTGCGGCGCAAGGCGTGGCGGTCGCGGATCAGGCAGGAGGGGAGGTCGGCCTTGAGTTGGGCCAGCAGCTGGGCAGCAGTCATCGGGAAAAGAACACTGGATTACAGGAAAGCGGCGATTATAACAGCTGCGTGGCGGTCCGGCAGGCCTGGATTGCCGGCCGGACGCCGGCGGAACGGCTTATTTGCGCTGGCGGTAGCGGCCCAGCTCCGCTTTCAGCCAGCCGGCGCTGGCCACCGGTTGCGCCGAGCCGCAACGCACCTGATAGGCCTTGCCGCTGATGCTGCTTTGGGTGGCCGCGCGCTCGATGAAGCTTTCCGCGTTGCTGACCCAGTCTTTTTTCAGCAGATACTGGTATTTGTCGTTTAGATGATCGCGGGCCTCTTTAGAGCCGTACCAACTGCCGTTGCGATTGAATTCGCAGCCGGATTGGGCCAGATAGTCCAATAGATGGTTGATCTCGTTCTTGGCGGCCGGGGTGGGCGCGGCGACGGCCGCGCCGGCGCTCAAACAAAAAAACAGCCAGATCGGCAGCTTCGGGGTCATGCTTCGCTCCATTGCAATTGGAATGCGCAGACTATGCGCGATGGGGCGGGGCTTGTCCAACTTCCGCGCCGCCTTTATGCTGTGCCGGTCTTCAGGGCGGGGTGAAATTCCCCACCGGCGGTATGTCGCGGCGAATGCCGGCGACGAGCCCGCGAGCGCCGCGCAGCCGTTTCCACGATGCGCGGGTCAGCAGATTCGGTGAGAAGCCGAAGCCGACGGTGAGAGTCCGGATGAGAGAAGACGCGCGCCAGGCCGTGAGAGCCTGTTCAAAGTCTGCTGCGCTTCAGCGATACGGCGTTAAAAACGAGCTCAAAATGCTCATGTACCACTTGTACATTCCGCTTTTTCACTCGTTTTCGCCTTGTCTCGCCCTTGCTCGCGAGACTTTGAACAGGCTCAGAGAGCCCGGCGCGCTTTTGCGCGTCGGCATGGCCGTGCGCCGCCCTGGGGCGCTTTCCTTAAGTATTTACGGAGCCTCCACATGCAGCAAAACATCTACGACCATCCGGTCTTTTTCTCCCAATACCAAGCCTTGCGTGACAGCGACACCGGGCTGAACGGCGTGCTGGAGCAGCCCGCCTTGCGCGGCGCGCTGCCGCCGCTGGCCGGCATCGACATCCTGGACCTGGGGTGCGGTTTCGGCGATTTCGCCCGCTGGGCGCGCGGCGAGGGCGCGGCCAGCGTCACCGCGGTGGATTTGTCCGAACGCATGCTGGAACAGGCGCGGGCGCGCACCCAGGATTCCGCCATCCAATACCAGTGCGCGGGCATCGAGGGTTTTCAGCCTCCGGCCGCCGCCTATGATCTGGCCGTGTCCTCGCTGGCCCTGCACTATGTGGAGGATTACGCGGCGGCGGCGGCGCGCGTGTTCGCCGCGCTGCGGCCCGGCGGCGTGTTCGCGCTGACGGTGGAGCACCCGATTTGCACGGCCAGCCCTCAGGGCTGGGCGCTGGACGCGGCGGGCGAGCCATCGCACTGGACGCTGGACGCCTACTTTCAGCAAGATGCGCGCGCAAGCCGTTGGTTCGTCGACGGCGTGATCAAACATCACCGCACGGTGGAAAGCTATGTGAAAGGCTTGCTGGACGCCGGCTTCCAACTGCTTCACCTGGGCGAGCCCGCGCCGGACCCGCAGACCCTGGCGCATCGGGACGGTTTGCGGCCGCACGCGCGCCGTCCGGCCCTACTGCTGCTCTCCGCGCGAAAGCCGGCGCGTTAGCGCAGCCTTGCCGGACTGGCCCGAACCTGTTCAAAGTCTCGCGCAAGTCGCGGCAAGGCGAAAACGGCTGAAAAACGGCATGGCTGTTTTCAACGCCGTATCGCCGGCGCGTAGCAGATCGCAAACAGGTTCTTAGAACCAAGCCGCGCATGCCCGGTCCAGCAATGATCGGGCAAGAATCAGGAGGAGGGCGATGAGAAGCGGATGGGTAGCGGGGATTCTGATTCTGGCCTTATCGACGGCGCCCGCCGTCGGCAAGACCCCGCCGGAACAGGCCGTCATCGAACCGGCCCACATCGTCGAGGCCATCAAGCTGCAGCAGGAGGCGGATGCCGCCAAGGACAGGCCGCCGCAAAACGGCGAGCCGTGGTTTACCGTATTGGAGGGCAAGCGTCCCATCATCGTCACCGCGCCGCACGCCACCAGCCCGTTCCGCGACGGGCAATACCGTTTCTCCAACGGCGGCGGCACCGCGGCCTTGGCGGCGATGCTGCACCAACTGGCCGGCGCCACCGCGATCTACACCACCCGCGCCTCGCCGTCCGACCCCAATTACGAAGACGACAACGCCTTCAAACGCAAGCTGGCGGCTTTGATCGCCGATCAGCGTCCCTTGCTGGTGCTGGACCTGCACGGCAGCCATCCTTACCGGCCTTACGACGTGGATTTCGGCACCTTGAACGGGGCTTCGCTCCTGGGCAAGCCCTGGCTGCAACAGCGGCTGGAGCAGCGTTTGCGAGGGCAGGGCGTGCTCAATGTCTCCGACAACTACTTCGCCGCGTCCAAGCATCAGACCATCGCCAAATTCGCTTCGCGGCTGGGCGTGCCCGCCATTCAGCTGGAAATCAGCAGCACCTGGCTCACGCCCTCGGACGGGAATCTGGCCGCGCATCGTTTCTCCCAGCTCTTGCAGGCGCTGGTGCGCTATGTGAGAGAGGTGGAGGACTAGGCGCGGCGCTCAGGCGTCGTGCCAGCGGGAGCGGTTTGGCACGGCGCAGCCGATATCGGCCTCAGGCTGGTTTGGGACCGATGGCGAATGCACCACCAGCAAGGACGCGTCGTCCAAGATGGCTTCGTTCTGGCGGTGGCGCTGCAGCGCCTGCAATACGGTATTGCCGATCCGTCCGGGCCAGCCGGCTTCCACCGCCTTGATCACGCCGTCCAGGCCAAACATCTGGCCATTGTCCGCCTGGGCCTCGGTAATGCCGTCCGAGCAGACGACCAGCGCATGCTCCGGCTTCAACATGCTGGTTTCCAGCGAACGGTCGAACTGTCTAGCCGCCAAAATGCTCAGGGGCGGGTGCTCGGAACGGAATTGCTTGACCTTGCGCCCTTGCGGATCAAACATCAGCGCGCAGGGAATGCCGCCGTTCCAGACCTGCACAGACTGCGCGGCCGCGTCGATTCCGATGAGGATGCCGGCGACGAAGCGCCCGGAGGGCAGCAGGCGGTGCAGTTTGTCGTTGATGGCCGCCGCGATGTCGCCCAAGGCCGCTTGCGCCTGAGCCAGCTCGTAAAAGCACTCCACCGCCGGGATGGCGCTGATGGCCGCGGTCAGGCCGTGTCCTGTGCAATCGGCCAGCATCAGGTATTCCCGATCTGTCGCGCGGGCATAGCAGACCAGATCGCCGTTGAACTGGGAAGCCGGCCGCAAATGACGCCAGACATGGGCCGGCAGTTCCAGTTGTTGCCGATTCAGCCGCTCGATCAGCTCCAAGGCGTAGCTTTGTTCGCGCTCATTGTTCTGGAAGTAGCGCTCCAGGCGCACCGCGTCCTGGTTGATCTGCCGCTGCATTTGGGCGATGCGCAAAAATACCTGGATCTTGGCCGTCAGCAGGTCCGGGCTGACCGGTTTGGTCAGATAGTCGTCGCCGCCGGCCTTGAGGCCTTCGATCAGATCTTGCTGCTGGCTCAGGCCGGTCAGGAAGATGATGGGCACCCAGTGTTCTCCGAACAGGGTCCGCAGCTCCATCGTGGCCTGCAGCCCGTTCATCACCGGCATGATGATGTCCATCAGGATCAAGTCGTAGCCGACTGTCTTACACCTGGCGACGGCCTCCCGGCCATTGCCGGCGAGATCGCATTGATAGCCCAGGTCTTCAACGAAGGTGCGGACCATCAGGCTATTGGTGGCGCTGTCGTCCACCAGCAAAATTTTGGGCTGGGGCATGCTGTTTCCATTACGTGTCAGGAAAGGGAAGCGAGCGGCGCAAACGAGCGCAAAGGCAATTACATTGGCATTGCACTGTGGGTATAGCATATGTGAGGCGGCGATGGCGCACTGCGGCAATAAAAATCAGTCCGCGCGGCGGATTGGACTTTGCCCGCCGTCGTCAATTTCCGCCAGGGCGCGGGAAACCCCGTGCTAGTATGCGGGTTTTGGCGGCGCAAAGCGCGGCCCGTTTCATCCCAGAGAGCATTAGACCCCCGATCATGAAATTCGCGACGCACACCATTGCGCTGGCCTTGAGCCTGGCGTTGATCAGCCCGGCCAGCCTGGCCGAACCCGAAGACATGCCTCTGCCCGGCGACGTGCAGATGGCGCCGGCGAGCAAGCCTGCGCGCAAGGCCGCGCCGGCCAAAACCGTTCAGGCGGCGGAACCGGCGCGCGCCAAAGAGCAAGCCAAGCCTGCTCGCCAGGCCAAAGGCAAGGCCAAGGCGAAATCCGCGAAGCAGGGCAAGCGTCAGGCCAAGGCCATTAGCGCCAAGCAGACGCGTCACGGCAAGGCGGCGGCCAAGCCGGCAACAAAAAAATCGACCGTCAAAAAATCGACGGCCAAAAAGCCGCGTCACGCAGCCAAAACCGCAAAGCGCGCGCCGCAGGCCAAGGCGCCCGCTAAAAAAATCAGCAAAAACAAAAAGGTAGGAAAAAGCGTGAAGAAGGCGCATAAAAAGGCGCCGAAAAAGACGCGCTGACGGCTTGCCAAAGCCATTGAGGCAAGACATAATACGCCTCTCTTCGCCGGTGTAGCTCAGTTGGTAGAGCACCTGACTTGTAATCAGGGGGTCGCGAGTTCGATTCCTGCCGCCGGCACCAATAAAATCAAGGGCCTATAGAGTTTTCTCTATAGGCCCTTGGTGCGTTTTAGGGGAGTGCCGGCCACATTGGCTAATATTTCCCACTACGCCAAAATATCGCCGCCCCGCCGCTTCGCGCATTGTTACGCTTTTCCCCATACTTCTTTAGCCAAGAATCGTCTTCACCCCTATAAACCGTCATAAAGCATTGTTTCTGTAGAAAAATACTTTAGTCGGCTACTTATTGATGTAACGGCGACATTAATCGGCACGCCAATCGTTAATTTGATTCACCCCTTATGGGAGACTGACAAATGACTGGAGATGGCAATTTCCTCACTCCGGAAGGGATGAGAGTCGATATCGAAACAAGCGCGGCCGAAACGCTGAGAATTCTGAATCAGAACTTTCCATGGGCGCCGAACTTGCAGTTCGACCTTATGGCTTTTAGAGAGTGCTGGAATTTTGCAACGGTAAGAATTGGCTGGCTGTGGTTACAGACCCAAAGGGAACTGCAGTTTCATTTCAATTGGAAAGGCGGGCGAGCAGGTTTCTTGCAAGCCACACTGTGTGCGCTGAACAGCCTCGCGATCTACGAGGCCCGCACCTCTTCCAGTTGGACAGTATACGGGACCGCCTTCACCAGCGCTTTGGCCAATTTTTTCGCTTACTACGATAAGGGCCCAAGCAAAAGAAGCAAGAAAAAATTCTTTGGGATGCTCTTGGTTTCTGCCGGATACGCCTTTCTTTCGTATGCCGGCAGCAATGCCTATCAATTCTTGCTTGCCTATGACTCGATCGCATTTTCAATTTGCGTCATTTTAGTCGGCCACCATCTTGCCATCAGGGGATAGGCCCCTTTTTTCGAGGGCATAAAAAGACCCCAGCCAATCAGGCTGGGGCTCATGGTCATAACAGGAGGCCGACATGAGGATGCCAGCTACTGCCTGTTATAGGCGGCCGGCATGCTTGTTCGAACTGACCAAAAGACGGGCGGCCATCATTGGCCTGCAGGCGAGCTCTATATTCCGAGAACGCTCTCGGCTTGACGCGCAGCGGATTTTGAAGCGCTTTTAAGCGGCAAAGCGCTTGCGCAGCCAGTAATCCGCGCTGACGTAGCGGCCGCCGCCGTAAAAGAACAGCACCAACAGCATGACGAAGTAGGTGGCGGCGAACTCCATCCCGTTGTTCAGGATGACCGGGTCGCCCAGTTCAGTGATGTAGTTGTAACGGCCGGGGAAGTTCTCCGCCAGCCAGGACAGGAAGCCGGCCAAGCGCTGGCTGGACTCCATGTCCTTGGCGGCAATGGCCAGCCAGCCGCGCGGCAGGTGCACCATGGCGCTGGCCGCGCTCATCAGCACCATCATGGGGATGGCCATCACCCGGGTGAACAAGCCGAGCGCGATGCAGACCAGGCCCAGCACCTCGGTGGCCGCGGCCAGAAAGGCGAACAGCACGGGGAAGGGCAGGCCCAGGCCGCCTTCGCTGGCCGGAGCGCCGAACCAGCTCACCGCCGCGCTGAAGCCGACCACCTTGGAATGGGCGCCGACGTAGATCACCGGCAGCAGATAGAGGCGGACGCCCAGCAGGGCGATGAAGTCGTATTGCTTGCAAGCCGCAAGCGCCTGGTCGAAACCATTCATTATCTTGGCAATCATTTTCGTATTCCTCATATTGGGCGGGCGGCGTCGGACGCCGGCGCGCGCATGTCGCGCATCTGTATCAAGCCGGTGACGAGCGCTTCCTTGAGCCAGGTCCAGAGCGCGTCGGGCGGAACTTCGGCCGACAGCGCCGGATAGGCGCAAGGCGTCCGCAAGGCCTCCAGCAGCCAGCGATCTAAGGCGCTCAGCGGTTTCCGGATCACCTGATGTCGGGCGTCGCGGAAGATGGCGTAAGGGCCGGCAAGCCCGGCGAAGTCCAGCTGCAGTTCAACGCAGGCCAGCGTGGGATTGAGCGAGAAAACGGAGCTTTCCGTCGCCAGCCCGGCGGAGGGCGGCGTCACGACGGCCTCGTCTATTTCCACGCTGAACAGCAGCCACTCGTATTCCAGGCATTGCCGCAGATCCGCGGGCAGGCCGGCTTGGGAGAAACAGAGAAACTCGGTGGCGATGTGGTGGAACTCGGGGCTGGACGAGGCGTGACCCGCCAAAAAGTCGTCGATGCGGCTGCGCAGCTGCTCAGCCGACAGCCTGGCGCAGAACAAGGGGAAGACATGGCTCAGCACTTCCTCGATATTGCCGCGCAGAAACTGGCGGTAAAGCTCGACGGAACGCTCGCCCGAGGCCTCCGGGCCGCCCCGCAGCCGCCGGCTGAAGGTTTCGATGTCCGATATCGCGTTCATGATGTCTCCTTTGCCGCGCTCAGGCGGCCTGGGCCGCCGGCAGGTGGATGCGGCGCCGCAGCGCGGCCGCTTCTTCGCACAGCTCCCGCCACGGCGGCAACTGGTTGTCGCGCTCCAGCAACAGCGGACGGGAGCCGTGCAAAGCCACGGCGTGCCGGGCCAGTTCCAGCACCTCTTCGCATACGGCCGCGCCGTGGGTGTCGATCAAGATGCCATCGTCGCGGCGCCAGTGGCCGGCGATGTGGAAGTAGCGGATGGCCTGGGACGGCAGATCGGCGATGAAGCGTCGCGGGTCGTAACCGTGGTTGCAGGCGTTGACGTAGACGTTGTTGATGTCCAGCAGCAATTGGCAGCCGCTTTGTTCGACAACGGCGCGGATGAAGTCCGCTTCCTCCATCTGGCCGGCGTGGGCGTGGTAGTAGCTGATGTTTTCCAGGATCAACGGTCTATCCAGGAGGTCTTGAACCTGGCGTATCTTGGCGGCGACGCGCGCCGCGGTCGCTTCGCCGCGGGGGATCGGCAGCAGTTCGTACAAATAACCTTGCCGATCGCGGGAGTAACTGAGGTGGTCGCCGTGCAGGCGGATGCGATAGCGGTCGAGAAAGCGCTTGGCGCGCTGGAGATAGTCCGCGTCCAGCGGCAGCTCGTCGCCTATCGACAGGCTGAGCCCATGCGAGATCAACGGGTATTTCTCCGCCAGACGGTCCAGCTGCTCGCGTTTGCGGCCGCCGATGTCCATCCAGTTTTCCAGCGTGATTTCCAGGAAGTCGATTTCAGGCTGCGGGGGGTGATCGGCCAGCCATTGGGCATGTTCGGCGCGCAGCCCCACGCCGACGGCCTGTTGATTTATTGTCCGCATACGCCCTCCACCATTTTTCCCTTGCCGGTTTGGTCGGAGTGGACGCCTTGGCCGGTCTTGCCGCACTTGCCGTCGCGGGCGCGCACCAATTGATCTTGCGGATCGTGCCGGAGAGGGGCTTTCTCATACATCTTCACCGTGCCGCACTTGCCGCTGGCGCATTTGCCGCCATGGCCGCTTTGGCTTTTCACCGCTTGCGCCGGCTGGCTGGCTTCCGCCGCCAATGCGGCTTCGGCGCTCAGGCCGAGCAAGGATGTCATGGCGATGGAAAGAATGATCTGTTTTTTCATGTCGGTTCTCCTTTGGGATGGCGGCGCTCAATGCGCCTGGAAGCATGAAAGGTCGCGGCTGGCGTGGATCGGGCCTGGGTAATAACGGCGGACGATGGAGATCGATTGCTCCTTGAGCCGCAGGCCCTTGCCCATGAAATGGTTGAGCACCAGCTGCTTGGGCTTCGCCGCGGCGGCGATGCGGCCGACGACGGACGGCTTGGCGTGCAGGAAGGCGGAAGCGGGGTCCGCCTGCTCGTCGATGGCGAGCGGCATCACCAGAATGTCCGCGTTCTTGGCGAAATCGATAAAGCGAGGGTTGCCGCCGTTCTGATCGGCGGAGACGACGATGCTGCCGTCCTTGGTGTCGATCCGATAAGCGAGGCAGGGCACGTCGCCGTGCGGAATGCCGAGCGCGCTGATGCGGACGCCGTCTTTTTCATACACTGTGGTCGGCGTGGTCTTGCGGTAGTCCACATTGGACAGCGAGACCTTGAGCGGGATGTCGCCCTGGCCGGAGTAGAGGCCGGACAGATAGGCGTAAGCGCCGCTTTTGGCGTTGAACTGGGCGTTCATGAAGCCGCTCAGACTGGGAAAGCCGGCGCCGCCCGTTGGGCCGGACATCTGAATGGCGCGGGGCGAGCTGAAAAAGTAGCTGCCCTTGAGCAGCGCGGGCAAGTCCGATACATGGTCGGTGTGAAAGTGGGTGAGGCCGATGAAGCCGACGTCTTCCAGCCGCGCGCCGGATTGGCCGAAGCGCAGAAAGGCGCCGCCGCCGGCGTCTATCAGCGCCACCGGCTTGCCCTTCCACCAGATCAGCGAGGCGGACGAAGCACGGCCGTCATCGGAGATCGGCCCGCCCGAGCCCAGCAATTGCAAGGCGTAGTCTTTGTTTTCGCATTGAGTTGGGCTGGCCAGGGAAGCGTTGGCAGCGCAGGCCAGCAAGAGGGATAAGGCAAGCATGCGGATTTTCATTTTGCGCTCCTTGTGCGGCGCGGTGATTTGGCCTGAGGAGGGAGGCCGGCCTGCGTCATCGCCGCCGTATTTCATTGAATTCGACGAGATTTCCCCTTGCAGGCGGGAGTCGCGTCGCTTTGGCTATGACTAAAGCTTATCACCGCGCTTATATCAGCATTACTTTTTGTATTTATGGATATGAGTAGAAAAACTTATATGCAGAGGTGAAGATCCCTTGAATATTCGGCGATGGGCGGCGACGGGAGAGGGCGGAGGAAGTAGACGGGGACAGCGTCAAAACGATGTGGAGGATCAAGCAGGCGCGCCGGCCTGCTTGTGATGGAAAGATGGATAGGGGTGTAGCGCGGGGGCGAGACGGGGCCCTCCGCCATGCGGCTAGGCCCGCCCCTCGTCCCGAGCGCGCAGCCACGCCACGGTGTGATTCAGCAATTGATAGGCGATGGAGATGGGCGTCGGCGTTTGCGGCAGGGCGTCGATGTCGAACCAGCCGGCGTCTTCGATCTCGCCCTCCTGAGGCTGGATGTCGCCGCTGTCGTACTCCGCGGTAAAGCCCAGCATCAGCGAGTGGGGAAAGGGCCAGGATTGAGAGCAGACGTAGCGCAGATTCTTGATGCGCACGCCCACCTCTTCAAACGCCTCGCGGTGTACGCATTCCTCCAGGGTTTCGCCGGGCTCGACAAAACCGGCCAGCGCGCTGTAGACGCCGGGGACGAAATGAGGGCTGCGCGCCAGCAACAATTGCCGGCCGCGATGGATTACTACCATCATCGCCGGCGACAGCTTGGGATAGTAGAGCTGGCCGCAGCTGGAACAGCGTTTGCCGCTATCGTCCGGCCGCTGAAGCAGCGGCCCGGCGCAACGGCCGCAATAACGATGAGTGCGCTGGAACTGGCGGATTTGCGCGGCGCGGGCGATGGCCGGCGTCAGCCCGGAAGGCAGGCTGAGCAAGGCCGGGCGCAGGGCCAGCCACTCGCAGCCGGCCGGCGGAGCACCCACCAGTTCCGCCAGAAACAGATTGTGTTCCTCATGCACGCCGATGAACAGGATTTGGGCCAGCGGCCAGGCGCGCGCGCGGTCATCCGGCAGGGCCTGGTCCAGCAACAGGATCTTGGGCCCTTCGAAAATGCAGTAGCGGGCAGGCAGCGCGGGATCGGGCAGGGCGGGCAGGTCGAATGGCATGGCGGCTTGGTTAAGGTTTGAGCCCCTCAGTTTACGCCCACTCCCGGCGCCGCGTACATCCAGTGTTCGCTTTGCCGGCGCACCACCTCGGACAAAGAACCGCTGTCGTCGAACACCTGCCGCAGCCAGGCGCTGTCGGACTGCCGCTTCAACACCCGCTGGCGCAAGGCGGTCAACTGCGCCTGATTGCCCAGCGCCTCGGCCTGCGGCTCCAGCTGATTCAAGGTGTTGAGCAAATCCTCCTGCAGTCCGATTTGGCTATTGTTGCCGGCATCCACCAACATTCCGTCAAAACCGAAGCGGCAGGCCTGGAAGCGGTTGTAGCTATACGTCAGATAATGTTCCTGACACACCTCGTCCTGGCGTTCGCTCAGACAGCGGTGCGCCAGCATCTGCGCGTAAGCCGCCAGCAGCACTGGCGTCTCCACCGACAGCGGCGTGTCACAGATGCGGATTTCCACCGTGCCGTACTCCGGCTTGGGCCGGATGTCCCAGTAAAAGTCCTTCATGCTGGCGACAATCCCAAGGTTGGCCATGCGCCGGAAATAGTCGTTGAACTGCGCCCAGTTGTTGACGCAAGGCATGCAGCCGGACAGCGGGAAGGCGTTGACGCTGGTCAGTCGCGAGGTCTGGAACAGCGTGTCCACCCCCTGATAAAACGGAGAAGACGCGGACAGCGCGATGAAGTGCGGAATGTAGCGCGCCAGATAATGGGTCAGGCGCACCGCGCTGTCGCCGTCCGGGCAGCCGATGTGGATGTGCTGGCCGTAAACGGTGAACTGCTTGGCCAGATAGCCGTACAGCTCGGACACCAGGTGATAGCGCTCCTTGGGGTAGATGCGTTGCTCGTCCCAATGCTGGAACGGATGCGAGCCGCCGCCGGCCAGGCCCAGATTCAGTTTGCGCGCGCTGCTGACCAGCAGCTCGCGGATGGCCAGAATCTCCTCCAGCATCTTGTTGACGTCGCTGTGCACGGCGGTGCCGATCTCAATCATGCCCTGGGTGATTTCCGGCTTGATGTCGAAACCGTGCTGCAGGCGATTCACCTGCAACAGCAAATCGTCCGAGCCGCGGGTCAGATCGTAATCGCGCCGATTGAGAATCATCAGCTCCAGCTCCACCCCCAGGGTCAGCGGCTGACTGCGGTTGAATTCCAGCATCGTCTCACTCCTGCGGCCGGGTTTCGCCGGCCAGCTTCAAGGCCAGGCGGGTCAGCACCGGCGCGCACAATTCATTGATCACCAGGATGGCCATCATCACTCCGCTGAAGTTTCCCGCGGCGGCGCCCAGGGAAATCGCTCCCAAGCTCATCAGCAAAGAAGTGCCGCCGGACCAGGAGTTCAGCGCCAAGCCCAGGCAGGCGCCGTGGCGCTTGGGCAGGCCATTGGCGCCGGCCGCCAGCCACCAGATCAACACGGCGAAGCCGGTGCGCAGCAGCAGGCAGGCCAGGGCCACCGGCCAGAACTGCGCCAGCGACTGCGGCGCCAGTTGCGCGCCGGCGGCCACGAAGAACGCCACGGTAAAGATATGGGCGGACGACATGATGCCGCGTTCGGTCACGGTATGGCCGTGCTTGAGGTTGCGCGTGGCCAGGCCGGCCGTGAGCAAGGCCAGGGACGGCAAGACCTGCAGCATGTCCGCCACGCCGACCACCAGCGCGATCAAACCGAACAGCATGACTTTCTGCGATTCCCGCTGCCGGCCGCCCAGCCAGCGATTAAGCTGGATTGCCGCGAGACCGGCCAACAGGCCCAGCGCACAGGAGGCCAAGGTCAGCCAGCCCGGCAGCAGAATGCCGCTTTCCACGCCGTTGTTGCCGGACAGATGGCCATAGGACAAGGCCAGCGCGAAGCAGGGCAGGGCCAGCAGATTGGACAATGCCGTGGCCACCAGCAGGCGTTCGCTGACCTGTCCGTCCGCGTTAGACTCGCGCACAATCTCCAGCGTGACCACCGGCGAAGTGGCCACGCCCAGCGCGGCCAGCATCAGGCTGGCCGCCAGACCCAGGCCGAACAGCTGCAAGGCGGCGAACAGGCCAAGCAAGGTCAGCAGGCAATAGAACAAGGTGGTCAGCAACAAGGTGCGTTCCACCCGCAGCCAGCGCAAATCCACGCGGCGCCCGGCCTCAAACAGCGCAATGCCCAAGGCCAGGTGCACGAAGATGGACGCTTGCTGCAATAGTTGCTCGTCCAGTAGCCGCAGGCTGTGCGGACCAATCAGCAAGCCGGTCAGCACATAACCGACGATGGCGGGCAGACGCGCCACCCGCACGGCGATCTGGCCGCCAATCACGCCCAGCGACAACAGCACGCCGAATGCCGCCAAAGGATTGAGCGCCAGCGTTTGCCAAGGCAGGCTCATGATAATTCCCCCGTTTATTTTTGATTTTGACTGACGCGCCAGCCTGAGCCGGCGCAGCGAAAGCGGAATGTTGACGTCTTGCGACGGATCGGATGGGACGCGCATTGAAATGCGCGAAATCGCCCTCAGAGTATGAGAGACGATAAAACGGGACGAGAGTTCATGGTGATTGAGTGGATTCGCCGCGCGCTATCCGGCAAAACCGCTCCGGAAACGATGGCCGCGCTGCGAGAGCAGGCCGCGCGCATGCCGCTGCTGGCCGGGCTGAACGAGGCGGAGCTATCGCGCCTGATCGAACTGGCGGCCTGGGTTTTGCGCAGCAAAAGCTTCTCCGGCCAAGACGGGGTGCGCTTAAGCGCCCGCTCATGCGCCAGCGTGGCCCTGCAAATGGCGCTGCCCGCCATGAATCTGGGCAAAGCCGCCCTGAGCGGCTGGAACGACGTGGTGCTGTACCCGTCGCCGTTTGTCGCGCGCGACATCTGGATGGACGGCATAGGCCTGCAGCATGAGAGCGAGAGCGTGCTGATAGGCCAGGCCCGTCAGGACGGCCCGGTGGTGTTGTCGCTGCCGGACGCGCGCGCCTCCGAGCAGCTGGACGGCTGGAACGTGGTGATTCACGAAGTGGCGCACAAGCTGGACATGCTCAATGGCCCGGCCAACGGTTCGCCGCCCTTGCACAAGGGCATGCAACAGGCGCAATGGAGCCGCGTCTGGTCCCGGGGCTATCGCTTGTTGTGCCGAATGCTGGACCGTGGCATCGATCCCGGCTGGCTGGACCCGTACGCGGCGGAGAACCCGGCCGAGTTCTTCGCCGTGTTGAGCGAAGCCTTTTTCGAGCTGCCGCACCATCTCAAGTTGGACAGCCCGGAGCTGTACGAGCAGCTTGTCTTGTTCTACCGCCAAGATCCGGCGGCGAGGTTGCCCGAGCCCGAGGCGGAACCCGCCCCGGGCCCGGAGTTCTGATCAACCGGCGCGCGGTGCCGGCAGCCTCTCCAGGTCATCCAGCAAGCCCAGCAACTGGCTCAGCTTTTCCTGGCCCAAATGGCTTTCTATCTGGCGATAACAGTCTTCCGCCAGCGGGGAGATCTGTTGAATCAGGTCACGGCCGTCCCGCGACATTGAAATGATCAGACGTCGGCTGTCCACATGGTCGCGCTGACGATGGATCAGCCCCGCTTTTTCCATGCGGACCAGGATGCCGGTCAGGCTTGGCGGCAGGATACAAGCCCGGTCCGCGATAACGCCGGCCTCCTGATCGCCAAAGTCCTCCAGCACTCGCAGAATGCGCCACTGTTGCTCTGTCACCCCGTAACGGTTGAGGATCGGGCGGAAGTAAGCCATCACCGATTCCCTGGCCCGCAGCAGGTGCTGGGGCAGCCGTTGATTATGTAGTTTTATGTTTTTGTTGGTCATTTAGATCGTTGCTTCCGGCTGCGCGCAGCCAGTGTTGCTGGTTATCGCCCGAGAGGGCGAACTCGACAAATAAAATGCCATGCAAATACCTGTCACATATTTACTTTATTCCAAATTTTAATCCAAAAACAAAAAAAATAGCATCTCAATACCATATATTCATTGAATTAATTATGCATACCGGGCGAAGTAACGGGCAAAAGCGCCAAGTGGCATAGCCTCCAAGAGCATAATTTGCGTTACGGTGACGATAATTTTGAATTTACGTCACAGTGACGCATAATTAACTTGGACCAACAGGCACAAACGGGCAGAGGAGGGCGGGCAATGAAGGAAGAACAGCGACAAGGCGAAGCCGCCGCAGCCAGGAAGCGCGGCCGTCCTAGTACCGGCCTTGCAATGTCCGGGGCGGAACGGCAACGAAAGTACCGGGCAAATACCGTCACCGTAACGTTAAATGATAAGGAATGGGCCCACCTGACCAATATGCTGGAGCAGGCGCTGAAAGCCGATCCATCGTGTTACGGCGAGTCCGATTTCGCGCTGGCCAGAAAAATCTACAGCGCCGCCATCAAGGGCAACCCGCCGCCGGATTGTTTTCACAAGCCCGCGACCAAGCGTCAAAACGAAACATAGTCATTCCAGGACGCAACCATCCCAATGGCCACTGCGCAAGACGCCGCCTGGCTTATGCTGATGAGTGTTGTTTTTTGCGTGAGACCAAGAAGATGAACGCCTCTTACAGTCCAAGCGGAGTCTGCGTTGAAGCCGCTCCGGCCGGCGCGCATGGCTTTGACGCCGATACGCCGCTGTCCCTGGAGCTTGCCCGGCAGTTCGCCGCCTCCGGCTACCAATTTTGCGTTCGTTATCTCTCGCTAGGGTCCGATGAGTACGCCTCAGACCTGTCCGCAAGCGAAGCGCAGGATATTCTTGAAGCGGGCCTGGTCTTGATGGCCGTGCAACATGTGAGAGAGCCCGGCTGGTCGCCGAATGCGGCCATGGGCAAAAGCGACGGCCAGAACACCGCCGCGCATGCGAAAACGGTCGGATTATTGCCCGGCGTGAACATCTGGTGCGATCTGGAAGGCGTGGCGGACGGGACGGCGGCGCAGGATGTGGCCGACTATTGCTCGCAATGGTTTGAAGCGGTTTCCGCCGCGGGCTACGCGCCAGGCTTGTATGTAGGGTCCGACGCGGGATTGAGCGGAGCGCAGTTGTATGAATTGCCTTTCCAGCATTACTGGCAATCTTGCAGCAGCGTGCCGGAGATCCCGCAACGGGGCTACCAAATGGTGCAGACCCTGGTGCCTCAGCCGGTGAACAGGATCGGCATCGACGCCGATCAGACGCAAAACGACCAGTTGGCCGGCACGGTGAGATGGCAGGTTCTGACGGAGAGGGCTTGACGATGAAGGCGGCGAAGAACTTGAAGCGCTTTTCCTAGCCTCCTTTATTTGACATAATATACAAATGGCATGTTGCGGCAACGCTACATGCAGCATTTGTCATGCGCTGAGACGCACTAGCATTGTCAGCGCTTAGACTCCCCATCAGCATCGCCCCCGCCGTCAGCCCGCCCAGGGCGAGGGCGCCCATCTTTTTTAGCAAGTCCTCCCAAACGTCCTTACGTGCTTGATTTTTCTCGCGTTCCATCTGTGCTGCTGCGATGACAATCATGCCGTCAATGCCCAAGGTTTTGGCGATCATGATGCATGCGAAGTCGTCCATGATGCGTTCGCCGCTCAGGTATTGCCCGATTGTGTTCCCATGGATGCCTAGCTTTTCTCCTGCCTTCCTATTGCTTGTCTCGCCCATCTTTTCCATGGCTTCGCGCAGGTAGTCGCTGCTGAGCTTCATGTTTTCCTCTCTTGTTCACTCAACCGAGTGAGAATAATATTCGGTTGTCACTCATGCGAGTGAAGTTGTCTGTTACCCAATTTTAGCAGGGGAGGCATGCCGTGTACCGGTCCAAATTCTGCGCTCTATTTCGTTGTCATGGCCACGCCATGACAACGTCCAAGCCCTTCTTTTTTGTCTGCCGCACCGGCTTTGTCTTCGCTTCTCGGCCAGTCGTCCGTCTGGCCCTTTCACGCACCAACTGAGGACCTACCCATGAAAGCCATTTTGTCCGGTTTCCTTCACATGAGCGGCATTGCCAAGCAGTCCGGCAAGCCGTTCGACATGCGCACATTGATTGTGCTTGTCCCGGCTCAGAACGCCGCGTCCGAGAAATTCAACAAGCTGGGCGTTGGCTATGAAGTCGCTGAGTTGCCGGTGGCTGACTCCGCCAAACCGGCTTTCATGTCGTTGACCTATCCCTGCCATGCGCAGCTGGACATCAGCCACGAGATTTTCAACGGCAAGATGCAGCCCATGGTCAACGGCGTTTCCCACGTTGTGCTGCTCAAGCCTGTAGACAAGGCCGCCGCCTGATATGTCCGCTTTCATCGACTACATCTCGATCTCGCAGCTGCATCCGGGTCGACTTAACCCCGAAACGGGTGAAGTTGAACCGACTTTGCCGCTGGTCGATTCGGGTGTAGTCGGCAAGTGGGGCAGGGACATGGAAACCGGTGAACTGATTGATAACCCTGAGTGGGGGCAGTCTTCAAAGCTGTTCCTGCGCGGCTCTTTCGATAGCCTGGTTATCGTCAAGTGCGACGGTTTCCGCATCACCTTGTCCGGCAACGTGGGTCGCCTGGATCGGCCCGACAACCTGTTCAACATGGACTTCGAACAGACCATTGCGAAGTGCAATGAAGTCCTGTCGCGTTTCCGTTTGCCTCCTTTCACCGCTGGTGAGCAGGTGGTAAACGCAAATCCGTCAGTGTATGACCTTGAACACGGCGTCAACCTTGTCCACTGGACCGGCGCTACGATCTCCGGTCTTCACATCACGCGCAATTATCAAACCGGCAGTCCGAAGGACGCCGAAGCCTTCATGCGCTGGCTCTCTACACAGTCCATCAGCAACGTCAAACGCAACCGCGCTAGCCCTGAGTCGTGCGCCTGGGGCAGCAAGGGCGGTCGCAAGATGTTGAAGGCCTACATCAAGTATCTCGAAATGCTCGCCCCCGGTCACAAGCATGGGCGCTCTACCTCTCAAATCAAGTGTGACCCTGTTTATCAATTTGCACGGGAACAAGGCATTGTGCGGCTGGAAATGGAGGCAGGACGCCTCTTGCTGCGCGACAAAGGTCTGCGGTTCCTGGGAGACATCACGATGGACAACATCGTTAACCTCTTTGACGCCGAGGTCCGGCCTCTCTTGTCCCGCGTTCGCCAGGACATCACTCGTCTCGACATCGAGGGCTTGCCCTCAAAAATCCGCATGACTGCCGCTTGCTACTTGCGCGGCGAGGACGTTCGCCAGTTAGTCAGCCAGGCCACGTTCTACCGTCACGCAAAAGCCTTGCGTGATTACGGTATCGACATCAGCGAACCGCTGGCCAAGTTCGACAAGATCAATCACGTGATCAAGGTCGTTGAAGTCGCACCGGCAACTTGCCCGGACTGGTACTGGCAGCATCAAGAGCGCTTGTTTGTCGAGCGCACACGCCTTGAAGCCGATCAGGCGCTTGCTGAGGCCGAGCGTTCAGATCGCGCCGCGGCTGTTGCTGCAAACGAGGAAATTCCGCTGCCGATGGTGGCCAATGGCCGCATTGAAGATCCCGACAGGCTCGCGAACTTGCTCCAGGCCGCGAAGGACTATGAAGTCCCTCGCTCTAGGCCACAAGTGTTTCAACAATATTCGTCACAGTAACGGTAAAGGAAAGTTTCTATGCGAAATCTCGTTTTCTTCGTCATCGGCCTGCTGATCTCGTTCGTGGCCATCGCTGGCTACGACATGTATGCGCCGGCTCCGATGTACACCGTTTCGAGCCCAGCTCCGGCTCGTGTTGAGGCGCAATCTTCTCAACCCACTTATCGCCCTGTTCAAAAGCCGGAAGCTTCTGCACCGGCTAGGGCCACTAAACAGGCGTCGTGATTATGGATGCTTCTGCTTCGCTGTCAGTTATTGGCCAAATCCCGAGCAATGAACTGAACCTGATTATCGGTCTGTTCATCTGCTTTGCGCTCGGCTTCTTTGCGGGGCAGCAGCGATGACTCTGACGCCTCAAGAAATCGGCTTGATTGCCGGTTACTGCTCCCTGTGTTGGGGAACAGGCTATTTGCTCGGAATGATGTTCCGTTCGTCTAAACAGCTTCTGGAGAAAATCCTATGAAACACCTGACCGTTGTTCGCAAGTTCGGCTCCCGTCTGTCCCTGGTTGTCCTGGGCGCTAGCGCTTCCGCTGCCGCTATGGCCGATGGCGTTACGCTGCCCGACATGGCTGCGGCTTTGAACACTACCGGCGCCGCAGTCATGTCCAACGCGAATGCTTCTGCGACTGCTGTAACGCCGTATGTTCTGGGTGTGGCCGCAATCATTCTGGTGTACGCCATCGCGAAAAAGTTGTTTAAGAAAATCGCCTAATTGGGCCGACTCTGAAGGAAATGGCGCGGCCACGGCAGTGGCAGCGCCATTGCCTTCTAGGAGGATTAAATGGGCAAGTCACTCAGAATTATCATTCTCGTCACCGTAACGCTATATCAATTGCTGGCACCTGTTCAGTCATACGCGGGCGTTGGCCAGACGCTCTATCCGGTGATACTGAATGCTGCAATCAATGGCGGCAAAATGGCGGGGACAGTCGCAACGAGAGTTATTGCCGGGAATCCGGTTCTTGGTGTTGCAATGACGTCTAATCCGGCGGGTGATGCAAGCTATGACTGCATGGTGGCCGTCAATCCCGCATGCCTCCCATCACCTGATGGCTGGCCACGTGATTCAACAGGCAACCCAACGCCACCAGAATCTACAAGCTCAACTCCAGCCAAATTTCCCACAAAAAGTGATGATGCTAGAGATGATCAATATGGGCCTAATTCGAGTTGGGGCCAAGTATATTGCCGTTCCTCTGGCTGGTGCTGGGTTTGGATTAAAGAAAATGATGATGGCACCACACCATCTCCCCCTAATGGCTTTAATTGGGTGAATCGTGGTTCATTTTTTGCGGATGGCTATCCTGGTCCAATTACAAATGCAAACAAATATACGGGCAATGTAAGTTCGCCGGATTTGCAGGGTGGATGCCCTCCAGGCTATTTGCAGGTTGGCGGAAGTTGCATAATAAAAGACCCATCTGTTGTTAAAAAAACTGGTGTCACGTGCTCAATTGTTAGAGTTGGCAATACTTATTCTTTTGATGGAACCAACCCAGCTTGCGATGGTGCGAAAAATGGTCAATATCAAATGGCCGATGGTAATGTTTATGATGCCTCTTCTGGAAATGTCGTTATCTACCCAAGCTGGGATGATGTTAAAAACAAAAATCCGGCAGCAACCGTTTCCCCAACAGTTGATGGCGGCACGCAAGTCAAGAGCTACGACAAAGTTAGTAATACGACGACTACGACAACAATTAAGGACGGCAAAGTTGTTAGTTCGACAACTGAGGCCGGCAATACAACGAGCAATCCGCCGGGAACGGGCACGGGAACCGGGACAGGCGGTACACCGATAACTTGCCAGCAAGTCGGGACATGCGGTGTTTCTCAAGAAACGACACAACAGGGTGTTAAAACCGGCGTAGACAAGCTTGTGAATCTTGTGACGGATATGACTAAGGTAGATTCATCTTCTCCGGGAAAAGGCGACCTTCCAAGCAATGACACGGACTTTTCTCTTTTGTCCGGAATGACAATGCCCAGCTTGAGCCTGGATTGGCTCATGAAAATGTTTCCAGACCCGCAATGTACGGATATTCAACTGGACATGCCAATGATGTCGTCAACGAATTCCATGACGATTCCTGTTTGCAAGTATTTGCCGCCAATCAGAAATGCCATGATTTGGTTCTGGTATGGTGTCACGGCATTGACGATTATGGGCATGTTCCTTGGCACGAAACCGGAGGATGATAAATGAGTAAAATCTTTGAATGGTTTTACAGCAAGCTCGCCGGTTTCTTTGTTGACGTTCTGACTAAGTTTGGCATTAAAGCGGCTAAGAATTGGGCCGCAGCCATGACGTTGATGGTGGCGCTTGTCACGGCGTTTGTGGCTTTCCAGCAAGTGATTCAAGGCTTGGTGGTGGTGCTGATACATGCGCCGTCTGACACATGGTTTCAGACTGCGGCTTGGCTGGTACTCCCAAGCAATTTCCCGTCTTGCGTCTCTGCCATCGTCACGGCTCGCATAGCGAAGTTTGGCTATATGTGGTTTTCCTGGAAAACCCGACAGTTTATCCACGGCTATCAGCTCGGCCAGAAATTCTAGGGGGCATTGCGATGTCGGTTTACTTCATCACGGGCCATCTTGGCGGTGGCAAAGGTGTCCAGTCCGTTGGCCGCTTGATCGCGTATGCAGAGCAGGGCAGGCGCATTGCCGGCAACGTCGAAATCAATCTTGAGAAGCTCTGCCAGAATCCACGCTCAAAGCAGAGCTATATCCGTTTGCCGGATATCCCGACTTCCGATGATTTGCATGCCTTGGGCCTTGGCTCGGAAACCCGAGCAGAGGATACCTTCGGCGCGCTCGTCCTAGATGAATGTGCCGTGTTCCTGAATTCTCGGGATTGGCAGGAAAAAGGCCGGCGTTCAATTATGGCGTGGCTCGTCCATGCGAGAAAATTCCGCTGGGACGTCTTTATCCAGATTCAGGACGTGGATGCCCTGGACAGCCAAATCCGAAAGCTGTTGCACGAATACACGGTGGACTGCTTGCGCCTAGACAAGCTGTCAATCCCAATCGTGACACGACTGACAGGGTTAAGGCCTCCCAAGTTTTTTGTTGCGCGGGTTTTCTATGGCCGGATGAATCCGCCTGTCCGTGCTGATACGTGGTACACGTCTGGCAAAAGGGCTTTTGATGCCTACGACACCGAGCAGGTGATTATGGATGAATCGGACGATGGGACTTATTGCATGTTGCCGGAATGGCATAGGGTAGGGCGCTACATGCCGCCTCCTAAGACATTTATGGAGAAATGTTATGCAGGACTTTCTGAAGCTTTTGGCCTTTTTCTTCGTGCTCTTATGGTTATTCCTTATATCCTCGTTGTCAGGAAACAAAAAGGATTGGGAGCCTTTCATGCAAAAGCTCGACCAGATCGTTTCCAGCCGGCAAGAGTAATGCCTATGAACCTGTCACTTTTTATTCGCCATAGTCACGACATTTCTCGCCGTTCATATCTGAGAATTTTCCAGCAAAAAGGATTTTAGCAATGGATTCACATTCGCTTATTGGCTTTATTTTGTTTTGCTTAGTTTGCTCCCTGGCTTTTTATTTAAAGCACAGCATTTAGTTGCGTAAATGCAACTCCAATAATTTAATTGACGAATTTCAATTAAATAACTTCCATTATTCGTTACCATAACGGATAATGAATTATCTAAACGGAGGTCACTGAAATGGCTAAAGACATGAATGACAGCGCAACGCTTGAATTGATTCCTGCTGCTAAGAAACGTGGCCGTCCGGCTAGTGGCAAAGCTTTAACTAATGCTGAGCGCCAGCGTCTTTTTAGGGAAAGAAAAAAAGACAGAGTACAAATAGATTTGTCCTCTGATGATTGGGCTGTTCTTTCTGCAATTCTTCGTATGCAATATGAATCTGACTCAGGCAACAAAGAAGGGCAGGTTATTTATTCTCATATTGTTGAGCAGGTTTATCTTGCAGGCGCTAAACGTTCTGGCATGCCGGCCTGGTTTGATGAAAATCGGTACAAAGAACCTGTTACCGTAACGGAAAATCAACCCGCCCAAGAAAGCGTTAGCGTAACGGAAATTGAGGTTATTGAGGACAAACCCGTTACCGTAACGAAAAAGACTCGTACAAAAAAGGGTCATGCTGTAGTGCTTCCTCGTTCGCTTGGGGCAGAGCCGTTTACGGTAACGGAAATCCCCAATACGTCTAAATCCGTTACTGTAACGAAAAACAATTTCCCTGCTCGTTATGCGCATCCAGCTGAGCCTTTATTGACCTGGACTGGTCGGGGTCGTAAACCGTTATGGGTTCAGGAATGGCTCGCGGCTGGTGGCAAGCTCGAGTACCTGGAAATTCCTACGGCAACGCCGTTACCGTAACGAAAACTCCACTCGTAAAAATGCCCAGGTGCTCGCCCTGGGCTTTTTTGTAACTACCTCCCGCAATTTATTAAGCACGCTCTAGTGCTTGTTCTTCCCTGGGGTGCATTCTTTTCAGCACGCTAGCGTACTCATCTAGTGTTCGCTGTGGGGGTGTTCTTGGGATCCGTAGCGGCATGAGTCCTATCTGCCTGACGATCGAATCTCTTTGCCTGTCTTTCTCTTCTTTCCCAATGTGCGACCGGTCATCAAGTTCTATGATCGCGATCATTGTGAGGTCTGTCTTGCAGATCACGAAGTCCGCTACTTTCTGGCTCATTGTTCTGCGCAGCCCTTCGTTGTCGAATTTGCTCCCTCCTTCAGTGTCGATAATCTGGCTAAAGGCTACTTGAGGAAAAACGAGGAAGTCAGGTGATAGGCTTTTTGTCAGTCGGTTAAAGCACTCTTGCTCACGTTGCGTGAGCAGAGTTTTCCCCTTGAGCTTGAACCTGGCATTGCCAAATTTATTTGAGCTTGCCTTGTATTCGGGTTCATTTTTTTTTGCCCCGGCTTCTTCTTTTTTTAATTTCAGTTCACTGCTTTTGCTGCTCTTCATGAATGCAGCGACGACTATCAGGACAATGAGAATGATTGCAATCGTTGTCATGTTTTTCTCACGCGTTACGGTAACGGCGATGCTAGACGAATAAACTCTACATGCAAACCCATCTTATTCGTCACCGTAACGAAAATAGAGAGAGGCCACGCCACGGCTCTTTTGCAGACAGTAAAAACGGTGTAGAGCGATTAGTTATGGTCAGCCCCGCGCTCGCGCGCCCGTGGGGGCCCCATGCCGGCGTTTTGTGCCGGCAATGGGCGGAACGGGGACTAGCTCGGCCTTGGCCGAGCGTAGTAGGGCGTTGTGACATGTTTGCATTGCGCCGCCCTGGGCCGCGTAGCGGCCTAGACGGGTGACTGGTAATACCCGTCTTTTTTCTCATTTTGAGAAAACCGGTAGGAGGGCGGCAGCATCGAAACGGCGCTGCAAGGCGCGCCAGGACTGGCTTTTGGTGCTTTTCAACAGAGCGCGTCTTTTTTCTCAAGAATGAGAAAGGGAATGCCGGTGGGATGGCTTGGCTAGCAGCCTTCGTCGGGGTCTATGATCCGGTTCAGCATTGCGCCGAACTTGGCTTGTCGGTGGCAGTTCTCTCGGTAGAAGTCCCGCTCGATCATGAGCCGTTCGATCAGCTCCGCTTGTTGCACGACAAGGCGCTTGGCCCGGCGATAGTCATGCATTAGCGCGATTTCTTCGTAGTTGATGCGCTCGCCCGTGGCTGGGCAGATTAGCGCCTGGCCATCGTTGGCCAGCTTCCAGCCCCAGAACGGGCCGAACTGTGTTCCTAGCACTGTGGACGTTTTGTTGGCCAGGTAGAGATAGGCCAGCTTGGGGACTGGTTTATGTCCAGATCGCCAGCGGCCAACCTCAGCAACGTCTACGCCGATCTCTGCGGCAATTTCCGTTACGTCACGAAAACAAACAGCCCGGACGAGATCGTCAGGGCTGCATGGGAACTCACACCAAGGTAGCTTGCGTTTCATTTTGCTGCGGATAGTTGTTGCTCGAACCCCCAACGATGGAAAGTGTTGTGTTTTATTAACCTGTACAAAAGGACAGGGAATTGAACCATTTGAGCAGGCTGCGGACCCTGCGCCGTATGTTTCTAAGATTTGACATAATATACATTATGCGAACATAAGGGTAAACCAAGGCACCGCCAGAACCCGCCTGAAGCCCACCCCTGGGCTTCAGTGGTTCAATCGCTTTTAGGCAAGCCGCTGATGATAGGCCCAAGGTCCAAAAACTGTTCCAGCATGTCCGCCAGCTTGTCGATATTGGTTTCTCGCAGCGCCGGGTAATCCAGCGCCACGGGTTCTTGCAATCCGGCCCAGCGCAGGATGGCCTGGCAGGCGGCCGGCTCGTCGAAGACGCCGTGCAGATAAGTGGCCAGGATCTGATCATCTTCCGAGCGCGCGCCGTCCGCGCCGCCGTCCTTGAAATGCAGCGCCGGCCGCTGCAGCGCCGGCCCGGCGCTGACGCCCATGTGGATTTCGTAGCCGGTGGCCTCGGCGTGGTCCAAGGTCAGCCGGCCGCACATCCGCGTCAGTCGCTTTTCCGGCGCCAGCGTGGTTTCCATATCCAGCCAGCCCAGTCCGTCGCCGCTGCCCGGTTCGCCTTCCAACCCGTCTGGATCGTGGAGCTTGCGGCCCAGCATTTGCAAGCCGCCGCAAATGCCCAGCACCTTGCCGCCGTAGCGCAGATGGCGGCGTATCGCTTCTTCCCAGCCCTGCGCCCGCAGCCAGGCCAGGTCCGCCAGCACGCTCTTGCTGCCGGGTAGCACGATCAGATCGGCCGGTGGGATGGGCGCGCCGGCGCGCACCAGGGTGAATTCCACTTGTGGATGCAGGCGCAGCGGATCGAAATCGGTGTGGTTGCTGACGCGCGGCGCGGCCGGGGCGATGATGCGCAGCTTGTCGCCGGAGCCGCTCGCGCCGCCCGGCTTGTCCAGGCCCATGCTGTCCTCGGCCTCCAGGTGCAAATCGTGCAAATACGGCAGCACGCCCAGCACGGGCTTGCCGGTATGCCGTTCCAGCCAATCGATGCCGCTATTGAGCAGGCTGGGGTCGCCGCGGAAGCGGTTGATCACCAGGCCGATCACCCTGGCGCGCTCGGATTCCGACAGCAGCGCCAAGGTGCCGGCCAGGTGAGCGAATACGCCGCCGCGCTCGATGTCGGCCACCAGGATCACCGGGCAATCCACCGCTTCGGCGAAGCCCATATTGGCGATGTCGCCGTCGCGCAGATTGATCTCGGCCGGGCTGCCGGCGCCCTCGGCGATGATGCACTGGTATTGCCCCGCCAGCCTGGCGTGGGACGCCAGCACCGCCTTCATCGCCACCGGTTTGTAGTCGTGATAGCCGCGAGCCTCCATATTCCCTATCGCCCGCCCGTGGATGATGACCTGAGAACCGGTATGGCTGTTGGGCTTCAACAGTACCGGGTTCATATCGGTATGCGGCTCCAGCCCGCAGGCCTGCGCTTGCACCGCCTGCGAGCGGCCGATCTCACCGCCGTCCACCGTCACCGCGCTGTTCAGCGCCATGTTCTGCGGCTTGAACGGCGCCACCCTCACGCCACGGCGGGCCAACAGCCGGCACAAGCCGGTGGCCAGCGCGCTCTTGCCGGCATCGGACGTGGCGCCCTGAATCATGATGGTCTTGGCCATGGCATTCCCCCTGCACATAGATGGCGAACAAGGCTTAGAATGGCGGCTTGATTCATTCCGGCCATCCCAAACCCTAAAAATTTGCGCATTGGATACCTCCAAGCGGCGGTCGGCCATTATATAAGGTTGTGTGTTGAATTCCGCATTGTTTCTACCGCTAGCGCTGTTGCTGGACCGCCTGCTGGGCGAGCCGCGGCGCTGGCATCCATTGGTCGGCTTCGGTCGACTGACCCGGGCCGTTGAGCGCTTTGCCTACCCCTCCTCGCCCGATGCCGAGCCCCGCTGGCGCATGCGTCTGCGCGGCGCCCTCTCCGTTTCACTCTTGATCCTGCCTCTGACGCTGGCGGCCTGGCTGCTGGCCCGGCTGCCGCTGCTGTCAGCCATTGTCCCGCTTGTTCTGCTCTACCTGGCGGTGGGCGCCAGGAGCTTGGCTCAGCATGCGGAGGTGGTCAGACAGGCGCTGGCCGACGGCGATCTCGCCTTGGCCCGTGAACGGGTGGGTTGGATCGTCAGCCGCGACACGAGCGAGCTGGATGAGGCCGGGATTGCCCGCGCCACCATTGAGTCGGTGCTGGAAAATGGCTGCGACGCGGTCTTTGCCGCGCTGTTCTGGTTTCTGCTGCTGGGCGCGCCCGGGGCGGTACTGTACCGGCTGTCCAACACGCTGGATGCGATGTGGGGCTATAAGAACGCCCGCTATTTGCATTTTGGCTGGGCCGCCGCCCGCCTCGACGATGTGTTGAACTATGTCCCGGCGCGGCTGACCGCCCTCACCTATTTGCTGCTGGGCCACCCGGCAAGCGGCTGGCGCTGCTGGAGAGCGCAGGCGCCCACTTGGTACAGTCCCAACGCCGGCCCCGTGATGGCGGCCGGCGCCGGCGCGCTGGGCGTCTCCCTTGGCGGCGGCGCGCGCTACCATGGCCAGTGGAAGGAGCGCCCGCCCTTGGGCTGCGGCCCCGCGCCCACGCATCAGGACATCGGCCGCGCGGTGCGCTTGGTCGGCCGCGGCGCATGGCTGTGGGCCGGTCTTTCCCTATTGTGGGCTGTTTTGATTGGAGTCATGCATGCTTGAACACGGAGGCGGCCTGCTGCGCGCGGCCGCTGAATACGGTATTCCGCCTGGGGATTGGCTGGACCTGTCCACCGGCGTCAATCCCAATGGCTGGCCAGTGCCGCCGCTGTCCGCCGACGGCTGGCTGCGGCTGCCGCAGGACCAAGACGGGCTGGAAGCGGCGGCGGCGGAATATTACGGTTGCGGGCAACTGTTGCCGGTGGCCGGTTCTCAACCCGCCATCCAGGTGCTGCCGCGGCTGCGAGCGCCCTGCCGCGTCGGCATGTTGACCTTGTGCTACGCCGAACACCCCTACCAGTGGCAAAGGCGCGGACACCGCGTGGAACGGTTCACGCCGGACGGGCTGGCCGCGAATATTGATCAGCTGGACGTGGTTCAAATCTGCAACCCCAACAACCCCACCGGAGACCGTTTTGAACCGGCTTTGCTGGAAGACTGGCGGCAAAGGCTGGCGGAACGCGGCGGCTGGCTGCTGGTCGACGAAGCGTTTCTGGATGCGTCGCCGCGGGACAGCATGCTCCCCCATATCGGCAAGCCGGGCCTGATCGTGCTGCGCTCGGTCGGCAAATTCTTCGGCCTGGCCGGCGCCCGCGCCGGTTTCGTGTTCGCCCAGGCCGCGCTGCGGCAGGCCTTGGCCGAGGAACTGGGGCCTTGGGCCATGGCGGGTCCGGCGCGCGAAGCGGTGACGCTGGCGCTTGGCGACACCGCGTGGCAGCAATCCATGAGGAGCAAGCTGCTGCGCGATAGCGCGCGGCTGCGGAACTGTCTGGAGCGGCACGGGCTCGCCCCGGCCGGCGGCTGCGAACTGTTCCAGTGGGTTCCCGGCGAGGCCAGCCGGCCCTTGCATCGCCATCTGGCGGGGCTCGGCATCTTGAGCCGTTATTTCGAGTCCCTGCCCAGCTTGCGCTTTGGCCTGCCTAGCGGCGAACAGGACTGGGCGCGGCTGGAACAGGCCTTGGCGGATTGGCGGCGATTGTAATTAAAATCAAAACGCCAGCTGTTCACAGCCTGGTTTTTGTCACGTATCATCCGACCCCATCATGACGGTGCCCCAAAAACCTGTGTGCGAGCTCGCCAGCCAAGATGCGCGGCAGCTCGTAACAGGTTCTCAGAGGGTGAAACGGGAACGCGGTGCAAGACCGCGGCTGCCCCCGCAACTGTAAGCGCAGAGTCCACGCCTAAAGCCACTGGCCCCTAAACGGGCCGGGAAGGCGGCGCCGGACGGCGACGCGCGAGCCAGGAGACCGGCCGTCATACGTGTCGACGCAAGCAGAAACCGGGCGGGGTGTACCGGGGGATACGCACATGCGCCGCTCATGAACACTCGGCGACCTGTGCCCTCGTTTGCGCGACGGAAATCGTCTCCGAGGGCACCATGCATTCATCCACCGCGCCGTCCGCCGGCCGCCGTCTGGCGCAGCACGCGCCGATACTCGCCGGGCTGATCCTGGCCAATCTGCTGGCCTGGGCCTGGGCTTTCGCCGCCTTCGCCGATCACCCGGCCCAACTCGCCACCGCCCTGCTCGCCTATCTGTTCGGCCTGCGCCACGCGGTGGACGCCGATCACATCGCCGCCATCGACAACACCGTGCGCAAGCTGATGCAGGAAGGCCGCCGACCGTCGGCGGTGGGCCTGTTCTTCTCCGCCGGCCACTCCGCGGTGGTGGTCATCGCCGTCGCCCTGATCGTGTTCGCCGCCAGCGCGCTGCAAAGCCGCGTCGCCGGCTTCAAGGAGATAGGCGGCGTTATCGGCACCAGCGTGTCGGCCTTCTTTCTGCTGACGCTGGCGCTGATCAATCTGTCTTCCTTGCGCGCGGTATGGGGCGCTTTCCGCCGCGCCCGCGCCGGCGAGGCCATTTGCGACGAGCAGCTGAATCTGCTGCTGAACAACCGCGGCCTGATCGCGCGCCTGCTCAAGCCCTTGTTTCGCATGGTGACCAAGAGCTGGCATATGTTGCCCATCGGCTTTTTGTTCGGCCTGGGTTTCGACACCGCCACTGAAATCGGCCTGTTCGCCATCGCCACCTCGCAAAGCGCCAACGGCGTGGCGCTGTGGCACATCATGGTGTTCCCGGCGCTGTTCGCCGCCGGCATGGCGCTGGTGGACACGCTGGACAGCATGATGATGGTGGAAGTCTACGGCTGGGCCTTCGTCAATCCGGTGCGCAAGCTCTGGTACAACCTGACCATCACCTTCGTTTCCGTCCTCGTCGCCGTCGGCATTGGCGGGCTGGAGGGCCTGGGCCTGCTGGCGGACAAGCTGCAGCTCACCGGTGGCTTCTGGGACCTGATCTCAGCGCTCAACGACGATCTGGCTCATTTCGGCTACTTCGTCATCGGCGTGTTCCTGCTGACGTGGCTTGCCTCCGCCGCCATTTATAAATGGAAGCGTTTTGACCAACTGACGCCGGAGGCGCGATGAGAACCCACGACAAACACGTGCTGATGTGCACCGGCCCGCGCTGCACGCCGGACGGCCAGGGTTCGGAAGCGATGTTCCTGCACCTGGGCCGCAGCATAGACGCTTGCGAAGGCCTGCGCGCCAAGCGCACCCGCAGCCACTGCTTCGCCGTGTGCAAGGAAGGCCCGGTGATGGTGGTGTATCCGGACGGGGTCTGGTACCGCAAGGTGAATGAAAGCGATATCGAACGCATCGTCTGCCAGCATCTGAAGGGCGGCGTTCCGGTCGAGGAATTGGTGTTCCATAAAACCGGCGTCGGCGACATCGAAACGGAGGCGCAGGCATGAGCGCCGCACTCGCCTTGTTGAGCCACGCCGGCACCGATCTCGCCGCGCTGTCGCGCGCGCGCTGGCCGGAAGACTTCCCCTCCGTGTCTGGCATCTCGCTGCAAGGCATTGCCGACGAGACCGCGATGCAAGCACTGCTGGACGGCCAACTGGCCCAGGCCCGCGCCATCGTGCTGCGCGTGCTGGGCCGCGCCGACGCGATACCCGGCCTGGAGCGGTTGCTGGCCCACGCGCGCCGGCTGCAGACCGCGGTCATCGTGCTCAGCGGCACCGGCGAGCCGGACCCGGAGCTGCAAGCGCTGTGCAGCGCGCCGGTATCGCTGCAGCAGGACGTCCACGCCTATCTGCAGGCCGGCGGCAGCGCCAATCTGGGCGAGCTGATGCGCTGCCTGGCGGACAGGCTGCTGCTGACCGGCTTCGGCTACCAGCCGCCGCTGCCGCTGCCCGAGCACGGCGTTTACCACCCGGAGCTGAGCGCGCCCTGCTCGCTCGCCGACTGGCTGGAAATCCGCAACCCGGACTGGCCCACCGTGGGCCTGTGCTTCTACCGCGCCCACTGGCTGTCCGGCAACACCCGCTTCATTGATCTATTGGTCGATTGCCTGGCCGAGCGCGGCGTCAACGCGCTGCCGGTGTTCACCTCGTCCTTGCGCACGATTCAAGACGGCGGCCTGCCTGCGGCGCTGGCGCTGCTGGCCGATCCGCGCGCCAAGGTGTCCTTGCTGATCAACACCACCTCGTTCGCGATGGGCGACATCAACAACGACGGCCCCACCCAGCCCGGCTGGGCGGTGGAGGCTTCGGACCGGCTGAACCTGCCGGTGCTGCAGGCCATCACCAGCAGCATGACGCGCGAGCAATGGGAAGCCTCGGACCGCGGCTTCAACCCGCTGGACACCGCGATGAACGTGGCGCTGCCGGAATTCGACGGCCGCATCATCGGCGTGCCGCTGAGCTTCAAGCAGCCGGCCATGATCGACCAGCCCGGCCAGGCCGAACAATACGCGCCGCTGCCGGACCGCGCCCGCCGCCTGGCCGGCATCGCCGCCCGCCTGGCGCGGCTGCGCCATGTGGAAAACGCCGACAAACGCATCGCCTTCATCTTCACCAACTCCAATAGCAAGGCCTCGCAGATAGGCAATGCGGTGGGCCTGGATTCCCCGGCCTCCTTGTACGCGATGCTGCGCGGCATGCAGGGCCGCGGCTACCAGATGGACCCGCTGCCGCCGGACAGCGACGCGCTGATGCATGAGCTGATAGACCGCGGCGCCTACGATCAGGATTACCTGAGCGCCGAGCAGATGCGAAACGCCGCCGCCCGCGTGCCGGCCCAGCGCTACCAGGCCTGGCTCGACGAGCTGCCGGACAGTCTGCGCGACAAAATGCTGCAGCGCTGGGGCCAGCCGCCGGGCGGCGCTTACGTCGACGGCGACGAACTGGTGTTTTCCGGCCTGGATTACGGCCATGTCTTCGTCGCGCTGCAGCCGCCGCGCGGCTACGGCATGGACCCGGACGCCATCTACCACACGCCGGACCTGCCGCCCACCCATCATTACTACGCGCTGTACCGCTGGTTGCGCGACGACTGGCGCGCCGACGCCATCGTCCACGTCGGCAAGCACGGCACGCTGGAATGGCTGCCGGGCAAGGGGGTGGGCCTGTCGCAGAACTGTTTCCCGGATGCGCTCTTGGGCGACATGCCGCTGTTCTACCCCTTCATCGTCAACGATCCGGGCGAAGGCTCGCAGGCCAAACGCCGCGGCCACGCGGTGATCATCGACCACCTGACGCCAACGATGACCACCGCCGACAGCTACGGCCCGCTGGCGCAGCTGACCCAGTTGGTGGACGAGTACTACCAGGTGGAGCTGCTGGACCCGAACAAGCTGCCGCTGTTGCAGCAACAGATCTGGGACCTGATCAAGGAGGCCAAGCTCGACACCGACCTGGCGGCGATGCTGAAACATGATCACGAGCATGAGCACGAACATGAGCACGAGCCTCGCCACGATCATGATCACCCGCACCCGCATGGCGGACATCATCACGCGCCCGCAGCCGTCCACGGCAAATACCGGCCGCAGGCGGCCAAACCGGCTGCCGCGATGAAACCGGCGACGGCCGCGGCGGCGAAGTATCGCCCAGCCAAGGCCGCGCACGGCCACGATCATGGCCACCACCATCACCATCATGGCGACCACCACCATCACCGCGGCCACCATGATCACCATGACCATCACGGCCACAGCCACGACCACCACGATCATGACCACGACTGGGACGACACGCTGAACGAAGACGGCGTGCCCTTGAGCCTGGCCAAGATGGACGGCGTGGACGTCGCCCACCTGATTGAGGACATCGACGGCTATCTGTGCGAGCTGGGCGCGGCGCAGATCCGCGACGGCCTGCACGTGCTGGGCAACGCGCCGCAGGGCGAGGCGCTGGTCGACATGCTGCTGGCGCTGACCCGCTTGCCCAACCTCGGCATCCCCGGCCTGCCCGCCAGCGTGGCGGCGGCCTGCGGCGGCGACTGGACGCTGTGGCAGCAGGATCAGGGCAAACGGCTGAGCGACACCCCCGCAGCCTTGCAGGCGCTGGCCGGCCCGCCCCTGGTCACCCGCGCCGACGCGCACGACGCGGTGCTGAAGCTGGCGCGCGGCTTGATCGCCGAGCTGGCCGCGCGCGGCTACGACAGCGCCGCCGTGCCGGCAGCCGTCGCCGCCGTGCTGCCCGGCATCGAACCGAACGCCGATCTGGAACGCGTGCTGACCTTCGTCTGCGCTGAGCTGTGCCTGAAGCTGGCCCGCACCGCGGAGGAGATAGACAATCTCTTGCGCGGCCTGGAAGGCGGCTACGTGCCGGCCGGCCCCAGCGGCGCGCCCACGCGCGGCATGGCCCACATCCTGCCCACCGGCCGCAATTTCTACTCGGTGGACCCGCGCAGCCTGCCCTCCAACGCCGCCTGGCGCATCGGCGACGGCCTGGCGCGCGAGATGCTGGCCCGCCATCTGAAGGAAACCGGCCAGTATCCCGAATCGGTGGCCATCAGCGTGTGGGGCACCAGCGCGATGCGCACCCATGGCGACGACATCGCCGAAATCCTGTCCCTGCTCGGCGTCAAGCCGCACTGGCAGCAGGAAAGCCGCCGAGTGCAGGGTCTGGAAGTGATCCCCCTGGCCGAACTGGGCCGGCCGCGCATCGACGTCACCGTGCGCATCAGCGGCTTCTTCCGCGACGCCTTCCCGCATCTGATTGCGCTGATCGACGAGGCGGTGCACACCGTGGCGCGGCTGGACGAGCCGCTGGAGCAGAACTTCCTGCGCAAGCACTACCTGGCCGACCTGAAAAACGAGCTGCTGGGCGCCCTGCCCGACGCCGACGCGCAGTCGCTGTACCGCGTGTTCGGCGCCAAACCGGGCAGCTACGGCGCCGGCATCCTGCCGCTGATCAACGAGCAGAACTGGCAGAACGACGCCGACTTCGCCACCGCCTACGTCAACTGGGGCGGCTACGCCTACGGCCGCGAGGCCAACGGCGCCGACGCCCGCGACGCGCTGCGCCACCGGCTGGCCGGCGTGGAAGTGGCGCTGCACAACCAGGACAACCGCGAACACGACATCTTCGACAGCGACGACTACCTGCAATACCACGGCGGCATGATCGCGACGATACGCAGCCTCAGCGGCCGCCAGCCGCGCGCCTTCTTCGGCGACAGCCACAATCCGGAAGCGCCGGCGGTGCGCGGGCTGAAGGAGGAAGTGCTGCGCGTGTTCCGTTCACGGGTGGCCAACCCCAAGTGGATAGCCGGCATCCAGAAGCACGGCTACAAGGGCGCGCTGGAGCTGACCGCCACCGTCGATTATCTGTTCGGCTACGACGCCACCGCCCAGGTGGTGGACGACTGGGTCTATGAACAACTGGCGCAAAGCTACGCGCTGGACCCGGCGATGCAACAGTTCTTCGCCGACAGCAACCCCTGGGCCTTGAACGCCATCACCGACCGTCTGCTGGAAGCCGCGCAGCGCCAGTTGTGGGCGGAGCCGGACCCGGAGACGCTGGCCGCCCTGCGCCAGCTGCACCTGGATAGCGAGGCGCTGCTGGAAGCGCGCGGAGAGAGCAAAGCATGAAACCCCAAAACACAATGAGCCAGGGCAACACTTGGAAAGCAGGGAAATGAAAACCGGAAAAATCCCATCGTTTCCCGGAGCATGGGCGCAGAAGCATCCACATCGCCCCGCTGCGCCCAATTCCGTGTCTTTCCGTGTGCTTCCGCGGCAAATAAGGGTTTCAGCATGAGCCCGATTTACCCCTTCGCCGCCGTCGTCGGCCAGCAACAATTGAAGCAGGCGCTGTTGATCTGCGCGGTGGACCCCACCGTCGGCGGCGTGCTGGTGCGCGGCGACAAGGGCAGCGCCAAGAGCACCGCCGCGCGCGGCCTGGCCGCCGTGCTGCCGCCCATCCGCCGCGCCGCCGGCTGCGGCTACAACTGCGAGCCGGACCACCCGCTGCCGCTGTGCCCGGTGTGCTCCGGCGACGCGCGCGCGCTGCATGACGGCCCGGTGCCCTTCATCAACCTGCCGCTGGGCGCCACCGAGGACCGGGTGCTGGGCAGCCTGGACTTCGAAAAAGCGCTGCAAGGCGGCAAGCAGGCCTTCAAGCCCGGCCTGCTGGCCGCAGCCCACCGCGGCATGCTCTACATCGACGAAGTGAATCTGTTGGCCGACCATCTGGTGGACGTGCTGCTGGACGCCGCCGCGATGGGCGTCAACACCGTGGAGCGCGAGGGCCTGGCGGTCAGCCACCCGGCGCGGGTGACGCTGCTTGGCACCATGAACCAGGAAGAAGGCGATTTGCGGCCGCAGCTGCTGGACCGCTTCGGCCTGATGGTGGACGTGGCCGCGCCGCGCGAGCCTCTTCAGCGCGCCGAGGTGGTGCGCCGCCGCCTGGCCTTCGAGGCCGATCCGGCCGGCTTCGCCGCGCAGTGGCAGGCCGACAGCGAGGCGCTGCGCGCCAAGATCGCCGCCGCCCGCGCCTTGCTGCCGCAAACCCGGCTCAGCGATAGCTTGTTCCACTTCGTCAGCGAGCTGTGCTGCGAATTCGAAGTCAGCAGCTTGCGCGCCGACATCGTGCTGAACAAGGCCGCCCGCGCGCTGGCGGCGCTGGACGGCCGCGTCGACGCCTCCGCCGAGGATATCCGCGACGCCGCCCGGCTGGTGCTGCCGCACCGCCGCCGCAGCAAGCCGTTCGAACAGAGCGGGCTGGATCAGGACAAGCTGGAACAGATGACGCGGCAAGCGTCGAATCCGCCGCCTCCGCAGGAGCGGAACGGCGCCGACCAGCCGCCGCCGGATGGCGACGGCGAACAGCAAGCGGACACGTCCGGCCATGGCGGCGAGCAAATCTTCGCCGCTGCGCCGGCCGGCGACATCGCCCGCATCCGCGTCCAGGCTCCCTCCTCCGGCGACGCCGCCGGCCGCCGCAGCGACGGCGCCAGCCGTCAGCGCGGCCACTATGTGCGCGCCGAGGCCAATCCGCAGCCGGCCCAGCTGGCGGTGGACGCCACCCTGCGCCACGCGCTGCTGCGCGACCCCAACAACTTCGCGGTCACCCGCGCCGACCTGCACGACAAGGTCCGCGTCGCCAAACAGGGCAATCTGATCCTGCTGGTCGTCGACGCGTCGGGATCGATGGCGGCGCGCCAGCGGATGGAACAGGTCAAGGGCACGGTGCTGAGCCTGCTGGAAGACGCTTACCGCCGCCGCGATCAGGTGGCGCTGATCGCCTTCCGCGGCCAGCAGGCGGAACTGCTGCTGCCGCCGTGCAACCGCGTGGAACAGGCCGAACGGGCGCTGCGCGAGCTGCCCACCGGCGGCCGCACCCCGCTGGCGCACGCGCTGGCGCTGGCCGCCGACACGCTGTCCCGCCAGCTGGGCGGCCCGGCGCCGCTGCTGGTCATCCTGAGCGACGGCCGCGCCAATGTGGCGCTGGACGGAGACGGCGACCCGTGGCGGCAGGCGCTGGACCTGGCCGGCCAGTTGGCCGGCACGCCGACGCTGGTGCTGGACACCGAGCAGGACTTCGTCCGCCTGGGCCGCGCCCGCGAACTGGCCGAGGCGCTGGGCGCCGAATACCTGGCTTGCGACGCCCTGACCGGCGAGCAACTGACATTGACGATTCGACAAAGACTGGGCCGCTGAGATGACGGGCAAGGTTTATCTGATAGGCGCCGGTCCCGGCGACCTGGACATGCTGACGCTGAAGGCCGCGCGCTGCCTGCGGCTGGCCGATGTGGCGCTGGTGGACGATCTGGTGCATCCGGATATTCACACCCTGCTGCGGCCGGACGCTGAAATCGTGCCGGTCGGCAAGCGCGGCGGCCGGCCGTCTACGCCGCAGGCCGCCATTGAGCAAAGAATGATGGACGAGGCCCGCGCCGGCAGGACGGTGGCGCGCCTCAAGGGCGGCGACCCCTTCGTCTTCGGCCGCGGCGGCGAGGAAATGCTGAAGCTGCAAGCGGCCGGCATCGAGGTGGAGATCGTCAACGGCCTCAGCGCCGGCCTGGCGGTGCCGGCCACGCTGGGCATTCCGCTGACCCACCGCCATTTCGTCCACGGCGTCACTTTTGTCTCCGGCCACCCGCATCAGGACGGCGACGAGCCCAACTGGCGGGCGCTGGCGCAAAGCGGCATGACGCTGGTGATCTATATGGGCGTCAAGCGGCTGCCCTTGATCCGCGCCGAACTGCTGCGCCACGGCCTGAAACCCGACACCCCGGCGGCGGCGATAGAAAACGGCACCCTGCCGCAGCAGCGCCAGGTGCTGAGCACCCTGGACGCGCTGGAACAAGACATGAGCGCGGCCGGCATCCACAAGCCCGGCGCTGATCGTCATCGGACCGACGGTGGCGCTGGCGTCCTGTAGCCCGTCCGCCGCCAATGAAACAAGGAAAGAACTCGCATGATCATCTGCATAGGCGCCGGACCCGGCGACATCGGCTACCTGCCGCAACGCTCGGCCCAACTGATACGCGAGGCCGACGTGGTGGCCGGCTTCAACGCGGTGGTGGACGTGGTGCGCCCGCTGATCCCGGACACGGCCGAAGTGATCCAGATGGGCTACCGCGACCAGGTGGCGCAGCTGGACATCGTCGCCGAGCGCCATCGCGCCGGCAAAAACTGCGTGGTGGTGTTCATGGGCGACATCCACTTCAGCGGCTTCCAGTATCTGGAGCGGGTGGAGCGCGCCTGCGGCCACCCGGTGGAAACGATACCCGGCATCTCGTCGGCGCAGATCCTGGCCTCGCGCGGCAAGGTGTGCTTCGACGAAACCAGCTTCATCACCTTCCACCGCCGCGGCGACCTGACCCCGTTCAAGCGTCACCTGGTGCATGTGTTGCAGGACGGCCGCAACGCCATCGTGATCCCCTGCCCCTGGGACGAGGCGCGTTCCTTCATGCCCTGGCACATCGCCGCCTATCTGCTGGAAAACGGCATCCCGGCCGGCCAGCAGGTGGAAGTGTGGGAAAACCTGACCCGCAACGAGGCGGAATGGCGCGGCACGCTGGCCGAGTGCGCGGAGCAGCGCTTCTCCGACATGAGCATCATGCTGATCCGCACGCTCGCGCCGATGGACAGCCAGATCGAGCCGACCCACAAATGAGCCAGCAAGACTACGCCATCGTGCTGGCCGGCCACGGCAGCCGCGACCCGGACGGGGTGAACGAATTCATGCAGCTGGTGGACGCGCTGAAGGCGCGCGCCGGCGAGCGCCAGGTGGCTCACGGCTTTCTGGAGTTCGCCCGCCCCACCATAGACGAGGCGGTGGACCAGGTGCTGGCCGCCGGCGCCAAAACCGTGGTGATGGTGCCCGGCGTGCTCTTGGCCGCCACCCACGCCAAGAACGACATGCCCAGCGAGCTGCTGGCGCTGCGGCAGGCGCATCCGGGCATTGACTTTCACTTCGGCGCGGCGCTGGACCTGCATCCGCGGCTGTTGGCGCTGTGTCGTCAACGCATCGTCGAGGCCGAGGCGGCGTCGCCGCACACCGTGTCGCGCAACGACACCTGTCTGGTCGTTGTCGGCCGCGGCACCTCGGACCCGGACGCCAACTCCGAAATCTCCAAGCTCACGCGCATGCTGGAAGAAGGCCTGGGCTTCGCCGCATCCTTCGTCTGCTATTCCGGCACCGCCAAACCCTTGGTGGCCGATGGCCTGCGCGCCGCCGCCATGCTGGGCTACCGCCGCATCGTGATGCTGCCCTACTTTCTGTTCGACGGCGTGCTGGTCAAGCGCATCTACGGCGCGGCGGCGGACCTGGCGGCGCGCCATCCGGAGATCGAGGTGCTGAGCGCCGGCTATCTGGGCCCGGACGAGCAAGTGGCCGAGGTGTTCCTGGAACGCGCGCAGGAGGGCGTGGAAGGCCGCGCGGCGATGAACTGCGCGCTGTGCAAGTACCGGGTGCAGATCGTCGGCTTCGAACAACAAGTGGGCGAGCCGCAGCGCGGCCACCACGGCAAGGTGCGCGGCCTGCTGGAGCGCGAGCCCAGCTCCAGCCAGCCGCCGGCCTGGAAACGCTACACCCCGCACCCGATAGAAGCGGAAAGCATGCGCATCATCAATGAGGGCCGCGACTGGTCGGCCTTCCCCGCCGAGCAGCGCACCGCGCTGATGCGGCTGGTGCACACCACCGGCGACTTCAACAGCGTGGACGAGCTGTTTTTCTCGCCCGGCGCCTGCGAAACCGGCATGCGCGCGCTGCTGCGCTGCCGCCGCGTGGTCACCGACGTCACCATGGTGGAAACCGGCCTCAAGCGCGAAGTGCTGCGCCAGCTGGAAGTGGAAACCTGGTGCGGCGTGCACGACGAGGAAACCCGGCTGCTGGCCGAAGCCAACGGCATCACCCGCTCCGCCGCCGGCATCCGCCGCGCTTGGCAGAAGTTCGGCAACGACTGCGTGGTGGCGATAGGCGACGCGCCCACCGCCATCCGCGAGGTAGTGCGCCTGGTGCGCGATCACGGCTGGCGGCCGCAGCTGGTGGTGGGCCTGCCGGTGGGCTTCGTCGGCACCCGCGAATGCAAGGACGAGCTGCGCGCGCTGCTGCAAGTGCCGCGCATCACCAATCGCGGCACCCGCGGCGGCTCGCCGTGGGCGGCCACCGTGGTCAACGCGCTGATGATAGACGCGATCGAACACGTGCATCAGCAGCAGGAAGCCTGAGCCCGGTGCGCCAGCCCTACGACCTCGCCGCCCTCGCCCCCAACGGCATGCGCCGCGGCCGCACCACCGGCAGCTGCGCCACAGCCGCCGCCAAGGCGGCGCTGCTGCTGCTGCTGGACGGCGTGGACGCCGACGAGGTCTTCATCAGCTTGCCGGACCCGGACTTTTACCTGGCGGTGCCGGTGCAAAGCGTGGCCTGGCTGGACGCGGATACTGTCCGCGCCGAAGTGCTGAAGTACGCCGGCGACGACCCGGACAACACCGACGGCGCGACGATCTTCGCCGAGGTAAAAGTAAACGGCAGCGGCGCGCTACGCTTCCTGGCCGCGGCCGGCGTCGGCATGGTCACCCAGCCCGGCCTGCGCATCCCGCCCGGCGAGCCGGCGATCAACCCGGTGCCGCGGCAGATGATGCGGCTGGCGCTGGCCGAGGCGCTGGCCGGCCGGCCCGACCCGGGCTTCGACCTGGCGATAGGCTGCGTCGACGGCGACAAGATCGCCAAGCGCACCTTCAACCCGATGCTGGGCATCGTCGGCGGCATCTCGATACTGGGCACCAGCGGCATCGTCGAGCCGATGTCGCAGGCGGCGTGGATCGCCTCCATCGAGGTCTATGTGCGGGTGGCGCTGGGCGAGCGGCCGCCGGCCATCGCCTTCACCCCCGGCAAGATAGGCCGCGGCTACGCCGCCGACACGCTGGGGCTGGAGAAAAAGCAGGTGGTGCAGATCGCCAACTTCGTCGGCGACTCGCTGGACTTCGCCGAATCGGTGCTGCTCGAACAGGGCCGCATCCTAGACACGCTGTGGGTGCTGGGCCACCCGGGCAAGATCGCCAAGCTGCTGGACGGGGTGTGGAACACCCACTCCGGCAAGAGCGGCATGGCGATGGACGCCGTCGCCGCCGTCGCCGCCGAGCGGGGTTATGCGCCCGAGCTGGTGGCCGCCATCAAACAAGCGAATACCGTGGAGAACGTAGTGCAGATCATGAGCAGCCAGCCGGACGCGCGCGGCTACTGGATGGAAATAGAACGCCGCACCGCGGCGCTGATGGCCGCGAAAGTGCCCAGCGCGCGGCAGGTGGCGGTGCGCCTGTTCAGCATGGACGGCACCCCGCTGGGAGAAGCAGCATGAAACTGGGACGATTGATAGGCATAGGCGTCGGCCCCGGACCGGCCGGCTTGATTCCGGTGGCGGCGCTGGCCGCCTTGCGCGAGGCCGACATCGTCTACCTGCCGCGCGCCACCTCCAGCGACACCTCCGTCGCCCGGCAATGCCTGGTCGGGCTGAATCTGGATGAGGGCCGTTTCCGCGAGATCGAATTCGAGATGAATCCGGACCGCGGCGCGCTGTCCCGCCATTACGGCGCGCTGGCCGAGCGGCTGGCCGCCGAACTGAAAGCCGGCCGGAACGTCGCCTACCTGACCATAGGCGACTCGATGACCTACTCCACCTACGGCTACCTGCTGGCGGCGCTGCGCGAAATGCTGCCGGCGCTGGAGACGCAGACCTTCCCCGGCGTCACCAGCTTCGCCGCCACCGCGTCGGCGCTGTCCTGGCCCTTGGGCGAAGGCAAGGAACGCATCCTGATCCTGCCCTGCCCGGACGAGATGGCCGCGCTGCGGGCCGATATCGACAGCCATGACCTCATCGTGCTGATGAAGATAGGCAAGCGGTTGCCGGACGTGCTGGCGCTGCTGAACGAGATGGGCATCGCCCAGCTGTGCGCCTTCGCCCGCCGCATCGGCCTGCCCGGCGAAGTGCTGTGCGCCGACGTCTCGCAACTGAGCGCAGACGCCAGCGGCTACCTCGCCACCATGCTGATCCGCAAGACAGCCAGAGAAAGACGCCATTCATGAAAGTGTATTTCATCGGCGCCGGCCCCGGCGCCGCCGACCTGATCACGCTGCGCGGCAGCCGCCTGTTGGGCGCGGCGCCCATGGTGCTGTACGCCGGCTCGCTGGTGCCGGCGGAGATGCTGAGCCACTGCCGCCCGGACGCGGAAATCCACGACACCGCCGAACTGAACCTGGACCAGCAGGAAGCGCTGTACCGCCGCGCCCAGGCCGAAGACAAGGACGTGGCGCGGCTGCATTCCGGCGATCCGGCGATCTACGGCGCCACCAACGAGCAGATGCGCCGGCTGGAAGCGCTGGGCATCGCCTACGAAGTGGTGCCCGGCGTGTCCTCCTTCACCGCCGCCGCCGCCGCATTGGGCAGCGAGCTGACCCGGCCCGAGGTGTCCCAGTCCATCATTCTGACCCGCACCAGCGGTCGCGCCAGCGCGGTGCCGGAGACGGAGTCGATCGCCAGCTTCGCCGCCCACCGCGCGACGATGTGCATCTTCCTGTCCGGCCAGCGGCTGAAGCAGACCGTCGCCGACCTGTCGCTGCATTACCCGCCGGATACCCCGGTGGCGCTGGTGCGCCGCGCCAGCTGGCCGGACCAGTCCGTCCATCGCTCCACGCTGGGCCAGATGCTGTCCGAGGTGAAGCAGAAAGACTGGCTGCTGACCACGCTGCTCTTGGTCGGCGCAGCGCTGTCGCGCGAAGGCGGCGTCGAATCCAGCCTGTACGCGGCCGGCTTCACCCACATCTTCCGCGACGGCGACGACCGCCAGACCAAGCGGGCCAGCCTTCAGAAAGAAAAGCAGGCATGAGCCGCGCCGTGTGGCTGGTGCGCGCCGAGGCGCTGCCGCTGGGGCAAAAGCTGGCGGCGGCGCTGGACGCCAGGCTGTACCAGCCGTGGCTGCAAGCCGAGACCGGCGCGCGCGAGCAATTCCGCGCCGCCTTCCATGCGCACAGCCACTGGGTGCTGGTGATGGCCAGCGGCATCGCCGTCCGCTACCTGGACGGCCTGCCGCAAAGCAAGTACAGCGATCCGGCGGTGGTGGTGATGGACGAAGCCGCCCGCTTCGCCATCCCGCTCTTGTCCGGCCATGAAGGCGGCGCCAATCAACTGGCCTACGAGGCGGCGCGGCTGACCGGCGCCATCCCGGCCATCACCACCGCCACCGAAGCGATGAAACCGCTGACGCTGGGCATAGGCTGCCGCCGCGGCAAAAGCGCCGAGGCCATCGAACAAGCGGTTCTGCAAGCCTTGGCCGGCCGGCCGCTGTCCGCCGTGCGCGAAGTGGCGACGATAGACCTGAAGGCCGACGAAGCCGGCCTGCTGGCGTTCTGCGCCCGCCACGCGCTGCCCTTGCGCGTCATCGCCCGCGCCGACGTCGCCGCCCGCGGCTGGACCGGCGCGCCTTCGGATTGGGTGCGGCGGAACGTCGGCGTGGACGGCGTGTGCGAGCCCTGCGCGCTGATCGCCAGCCCCAGGGGCGGGCTGATCGTCCCCAAGACCGCGCGCGACGGGGTGACGGTGGCGGTGGTGGAGGATGCCCCCCTCTCCCCAACCCCTCTCCCGCGAGGGGAGAGGGGCTTGACGCAGTGCGTAGCGCGGGTTGGCCATGCCATACCCGCGAGCGATGCGGCCGACAAAACATGAGCCATCGAAAATGGAATCGCAGGTATTGCCTGGCGTCCAACCCGCGCTACGGACTTACCCGCCACAGGGATTTTCCCACGCGGGGCGCAGCGCACACCTATCCAGCTTTGCAGAAACCATCTGCAAACTAACACCCGACATTGCATAGCCATCATCCATGAATACGAATGAACCCATGACCGGCAAACTCTACCTCGTCTCGGTCGGCCCCGGCCGCGCCGAACTGATTCCCGATCTCGCCCGCCAGGCGCTGGCGGCGAGCGAGGTGATCGTGTCCTACGATCTCTACCTGACCTGGGTGCAACCGTGGATAACCGGCAAGGACATCCGCACCCTGCCGCTGACCCAGGAGCGCGAGCGCGCCCAGCTGGCGCTGGCGGAAGCCCGCGCCGGCAAAACGGTCGCTCTGCTGTCCAGCGGCGACATCGGCGTCTACGCGATGGCCACGCTGGCTTACGAGGACATGCGCGAGGACGATGGCTTCGACGTGCAGCTGATCCCCGGCATCACCTCGGCCAACTCTTGCGCCTCCCTGCTCGGCGCGCCGCTGTCGCACGACTTCGCCACCCTGAGCCTGTCCGACCTGCTGTGCCCGTGGGAATGGATTGAAACCCGCGCCCGCCACATCGCCCAGGCCGATCTGGCGGTGGTGTTCTACAACGTGCAAAGCCGCCAGCGCCAGGAAGGCGTCTACCGCATCCTGGACATCATGCTGCAGCACAAGAAGCCGGAAACGCTGTGCGGCATCGTCCGCAACGCCTACCGCGAGGACCAGGCGGTGGAAATCGTCACCCTGGCCGAGCTGCGCACCCGCCGCTTCGACATGCTGACCAGCATCGTCATCGGCAACCGCTTCACCCGCCGCAAACGCAACTGGATGTTCACCCCGCGCGGCTACTTCAACTGGGACGACACCCAGGACACGGTGAAGGCCGACGCGCTGCCCGCCGGCGCGGCCTGGGTATTCTCCGGCACCAGCGACGGCAACGCGCTGTCCCGCGCCATCGCGGAAACCGGCCGCGCGGTGGTGATCAGCAGCGCCAGCGATTACGGCAGCGAGCAGGCGCAGCAGGCGGCGCCCGGCGTCGCCACCGTCAGCGGCCGGCTGGGCGTGGAGCGCCGCCGCGAACTGCTGTCCGGCAGCCGGGCCAGCGCCATCGTCGACGCCACCCACCCCTACGCCAGCGAGATGTCGCAGCAACTGATGGCACTGGCCAAGGAACTGGCCCTGCCCTATCTGCGCTATGAGCGGCCGGCCAGCGCCAGCGCGCATCCGCTCATTCGCTGCGCCGACAGCGATGCGGCCGCCAGGCTGGCGATGGCTAAAGGAAAACGCGTGTTCCTGGCCACCGGCAGCAAGGAACTGCACCGCTTCGTCGCCGCCGACGCCGGCCGCAAGCATGAATGGTTCGTCCGGCTGGCGCCGGACCCGCAGCACCTGCAACGGGCGCTGGAGCTGGGCATCCCGCGCTCGCGCATCTGCGCGATGCAAGGCCCGTTCTCGCAGGCCGCCAACGAGGCGCTGTGGCGCGACTGGGAAATCGACTGCGTGATCAGCAAGGACGGCGGCGCGGCCGGCGGCTTTGACGCCAAGGCGGCCGCCGCGGCCGCGCTGGGCATCCCCTTCATCGTGATCGACCGGCCACGCTTGGATTATCCGCAGGCCTTCGACGACTTCGCCGGCGTGCTGGCGGCCTTGCCCGCGGGAGAACCCGCATGAGCGCGCCGCGCCTGCCCGTTACCGTGCTGACCGGCTTCCTCGGCGCCGGCAAGACCACGCTGTTGAGCAAATTGCTGGAAAACAATAAGCAGCGCCGGCTGGCCATCCTGGTCAATGAATTCGGCGAGGTGTCGATAGACGGCGGCCTGCTGCGCGGCGACGACGACGCCGGCGTGGAAATCCACGATCTCGCCCAGGGCCTGGTGGCTTACGACGACGACGCCGACTTCCTGCCCACCATGCTGGCGCTGTGGCAGCGCCGCCAGCAGATCGACCACGTGCTGATCGAAACCTCGGGCCTGGCGCTGCCCAGCGCGGTGATGGCCCAGTTGCAAAGCGAGGCGCTGGCGCCCTATTTCGTGCTGGACGCCACGCTGGCGGTGGTCGACACCCCCTTGCTGCTGGCCGGGCATTTCGCGCCGGCCGGCGACGGCGGCAAGGCCGACGCGGTGGCGGGTTTGTTCGAGCAACAACTGGGGCACGCCGACATCGTGGTGCTGAACAAGATAGACGCGCTGTCCGCCGACGCGCTGCTGGCGGCGGAAGACGCCGTGCGCCGGCAAGCGCCGTCGATACGCTTCATCGAACTGGCCTACCAGGCCAAGCTGGACACCCGGCTGACGCTGGGCCTGCACCTGCATGAGGCCGCGCCGGCCGCGCACCGCCATTACGGCCCGGTGGCCAGCATGCCGGGGCTGGCGATGCGGCCGCTGGCCAACCAGGCCTTGCTGGACGGTCACAGCCACGGCGGCCAGGCCGCGCACAGCCATGGACTGTCCACCCACAAGCATTTCCACGAGCAAGACCCGGGCTGGCAATCGTTCATGATCCGCAGCAAGGAAGCGCAAGACCCCGACAAGCTGGCCGCGGCGCTGGAGGCCATCGCCGGCGAGGAGCCGCTGCTCAGAATCAAGGGCTTCGCCGCTTGCGCGGAAGGCCCCGGCCGCTTGCTGGCCCAGGGCGTGCGCAGCCGCATCGAACTCAGCCGCGACGAGACGCTGGCCGCGCCGCGCCAGGCGCAGCTGGTCTTCATCGGCTACCACCCCAGCCGCCCGCGGGTGCTGGCGCTGCTGCGCGACATCACCGGCGCGCACTGGAGCTAGCCGATGAGCGCCTTGGAATTATGCGGCCTGGACTGGTCGCCGGACCCCGCCGTGGCGCCCGAGACCCGGCTGCTGCGCGACATCGCGCTGACGGTGCGGCCCGGCGAATTCGTCGGCGTCATCGGTCCCAACGGCAGCGGCAAGACCAGCACCTTGCGCTGCGCCTTCCGCTTCAACAAGCCGCTGGCCGGCGAAGCCAGGCTGGACGGCGCCGACATCTGGTCTCAGTCCGCCGCCGCCTTCGCCCGCCGCGTGGCGGTGGTGCTGCAGGAATTCCCCGAGGACTTCGGCCTGACCGTGCGCGAAGTGGCGGACATGGGCCGCATTCCGCACCAGTCGCTGCTGCGCGGCGGATCGCCGGCAGATCACGCCATCGTCGACGAGGCGCTGGCCCAGGTGGGACTGACGGCGCAGCAATACCAGCCCTTCGCCACCCTGTCCGGCGGCGAGAAGCAGCGCGCGCTGTTGGCGCGGGCGCTGGCGCAGCAGCCCGAGCTGCTGATCCTGGACGAACCCACCAACCACCTGGACCTGCGTCACCAGCTATCGCTGCTGCGCCTGGTGCGCCGGCTGGGCATCGCCGCCGTCGCCACCCTGCACGACCTGAACCTGGCGGCCGCCTTCTGCCACCGCCTGTACGCGCTGAAGGCCGGCCGCATCGTCGCCAGCGGCGCGCCGGAAACCGTCTTGACGCCCCGGCTCCTGGCCGAGGTGTTCGGCGTGCGCGCGCTGGTGGACCGCCACCCGCAAGCCGGCCACCCCCGCATCACTCTGTTGGAAGAAGAAAACCTATGAAACTGAATCCGCCTTCGCTCATCGCCTGCGGCCTGGCCGCGCTGCTGGCCTCCCAGGCCCACGCCAGCGCCTACCCGCTGACCGTGGACAGCTGCAACCGCAAGGTCGTCTTTCAGCGCGCGCCGCAGCGCGCGGTCAGCCACGACATCAATCTGACCGAGATGATGGTGGCGCTGGGCCTGCAGAACCGCATGGTCGGCTATACCGGCATCAGCGCCTGGAACAAGTTGAACGCGCCGTTGAAACAGGCGCTGGGCAAGCTGCCGGAACTGGCCGGCGACTACCCCTCGTCGGAAGCGCTGCTGGCCCGCAACGCCGACTTTTTCTTCGCCGGCTGGAACTACGGCCTGCGCGTGGGCGGCCCGGTGACGCCGGCCTCGCTGGCGCCCTTGGGCATCAATGTCTACGAGCTCAGCGAATCCTGCGCCCATGTGATGAAACGCCCGGCGGCGAGCCTGGACGACGTTTATCGCGACATCCATAATCTGGGCCGCATCTTCGACGTGGAGCCGCGCGCGCAAAAAGTGGTGGCCGAGATGCGCGCCAAAGTGGACGCCGTCGCCGCCCGCGTCGCCAAACGCAAGGCCACGCCGTCGGTCTTCGTCTACGACAGCGGCGAGGATCGCCCCTTCAGCGCCGGCCGGCTGGCGATGCCCGACGCGCTGATCCAGGCCGCCGGCGGCCGCAACATCCTGAACGACGTCAACGCCAGCTGGACCCGCGTCGACTGGGAAACCGTGGTGGCGCGCAATCCGCAAGTGGTCGTGATCATCGACTACGGCAAGGTCACCGCCCAGCAAAAGATCGCCTTCCTGCAGAAACACCCGGCGCTGAACAAGATGGCGGCGGTGCGCGACAAGCGCTTCATCGTGCTGCCCTACGACAGCGCCACGCCCGGCATCGCCAACGCCGACGCCATCAGCGCGCTGGCGCGCGGCCTGCACCCGGAAGTCTTCGCCAAGTGATCCGCGCCATCGCCAACCGTCCGCCGGCCTGGCCCTTGCTGAGCCTCTTGCTGGCCCTGCTGGCGCTGTCGCTGCCGCTGGCCTCCGGCCTGGGCGCCGCGCCGGTTGAATTCGCCGTCAGTTCCAATGTGCTGCTACACCAGCTGGGCCTGCCGGTGGAACCGGCCTGGCAGCCGGGCCAGGATCTGATCATCTGGCAGCTGCGGCTGCCGCGCGTGCTGCTGGGCGGCATGGTCGGCGCCGGCCTGGCCTTGGTGGGCGCGGCCTTGCAGGCCACCACCCGCAACCAGCTGGCCGATCCCCACCTGTTGGGCGTCAGCTCCGGCGCCACGCTGGGCGCGGTGACGGTGCTGCTGTTCAGCGGCAATGTGCTGGGCGGCGCCACCCTGCCGCTGGCCGCCTTCACCGGCGCCTTGCTGGCCACCCTGCTGGTCACCGGCATCGCCGTGCGCCAGCGCCGCTTGCAGGCCGAGCGTCTGCTGCTGGCCGGCGTGGCTGTGTCCTTCCTGCTGATGGCCCTGGCCAATCTGATGCTGTATCTGGGCGACCACCGCTCGGCCTCGGCCGTGCTGTTCTGGATGCTGGGCGGCCTGGGCCAGGCGCGCTGGGAGCTGCTGCCGGCGCCGCTGGCCGCGCTGTGCCTGGGCCTCGCCGCCTTGCTGACCGTGGCGCGGCCGCTGAACGCCCTGATGGCCGGCGAGCAGACCGCGGTCACGCTGGGCATACGCGTGACCCGGCTGCGGCTGGCGGTGTTCGCCGCCTCCTCGCTGCTGACCGGCACCATGGTCGCGGTCAGCGGCGCGATAGGCTTTGTCGGCCTGATGATCCCGCATATCGCCCGCCGTTGCGTCGGCGCCGACCACCGCCGCCTGCTGCCGGCCTGCGCGCTATTGGGCGCGCTGTTCCTGATCTGGGTGGACGCCGCCGCGCGCACCCTGATCGCGCCGGAAGACATCCCGGTGGGCGTCGGCACCGCCGCCGTCGGCGGCGCCTTCTTTATCTGGCTGCTGCGCCGCTGACGGCGCCGGCCCCACACAAGGACGACACGATGAAAACCGATCCGGCTTCCCACCAGCGCATGACCGAGAAGCGCAAGGCGGGCTTTGAAAAGAAAAAGGCCGCCGCCACCGGCGAAAAAGGCCTGCTCATCGTCAACACCGGCACCGGCAAGGGCAAGAGCAGCGCCGCCTTCGGCATGGGCTTGCGCGCCGTCGGCCACGGCATGCGCCTGGGCGTGGTGCAGTTCATCAAGGGCGCGCTGCATACCGCCGAGCGCGATCTGCTGGGCGGCTTCGACAACTGCGACTTCCATACCATGGGCGAAGGCTATACCTGGAACACTCAGGACCGCGAGGCCGACATCGCCACTGCGCGCAAGGGCTGGGAGCAGGCGCTGGCGATGCTGGGGAGCGAGGACTACGACATGGTGATCCTCGACGAATTGAACGTGGTGCTGAAGTACGAATACCTGCCGCTGGACGAAGTGCTGGCCGCCTTCGCCGCCCGGCCGGCGATGCAGCACGTGGTGGTCACCGGCCGCCATGCGCCGGAAGCCTTGCTTGAGGCGGCGGATCTGGTCACCGAAATGCGCTTGGTCAAACACCCCTACCGCGAGCAAGGCATCAAGGCGCAACGCGGGGTGGAGTTCTGATGACGTCCTTGCGCTGCCCGGCGCTGTTCCTGACCGCCCCCGCCTCGCACCAGGGCAAGACCACGCTGACGGCGGCGCTGGCCCGCCATCACCGCAATCAGGGCCGCCGGGTCCGCGTGTTCAAGACCGGGCCGGACTTCCTCGATCCCTATGTGCTGGAGCGGGCCAGCGGCCACACCGTCTATGGCCTGGACTTGTGGATGAACGGCGAGGACGATTGCCGTGCCCGCCTGTACAAGGCCGCCGCCGAGGCCGACCTGATCCTGATCGAGGGCAGCATGGGCTTGTTCGACGGCACGCCCAGCAGCGCCGATCTGGCCGCCCTGCTCGGCGTGCCGCTGGCGGCGGTGATAGACGCCGCCGGCATGGCGCAGAGCTTCGCCGCCGTCGCCCACGGTCTGGCCAGCTTCCGCCCCGGCCTGGCCTTTCACGGTTTTATCGCCAACCATGTCGCCAGCGATCGCCACGCCGAAATGCTGGCCCAGCAGTTGCCGGCCCATCTGCCCTTGCTGGCCGCGCTGCGCCGGGACGAGGCGGCGCGGCTGCCGGAGCGTCATCTGGGCCTGGTGCAGGCGCAGGAGATCGCCGACCTCAACGTGCGTCTCGAGCGCATGGCGGGCCAGATCGCCGCCACCGCCTTGGCCGCGCTGCCGCCGGCGGTGGCCTTTCCCCCCGCCGCGCCCGCCGAGCCGCCGAAACTGCTGGCCGGCCGGCGCATCGCCATCGCCCGCGACGCCGCCTTCGCCTTTGTCTACCCGGCCAATCTTGAAACGCTGCTCCAGCTGGGCGCGGAGCTGCGCTTCTTCTCGCCGCTGACCGACACGGCATTGCCGGACTGCGACGCCGTCTACCTGCCCGGCGGCTATCCGGAGCTGCATCTGGACACGCTGTCCGCCAACACCGCGCTGAAAGCGGGGCTGCATGGACATATAGCGGCCGGCAAGCCGCTATACGCCGAGTGCGGCGGCATGCTCTATCTGCTGGAACGGCTGACCAACCGCGACGGCGACAGCGCGTCTATGCTGGGCCTGCTGCCCGGCCAAGCGGTCCTTCAAGACAGGCTATGCGGGCTGGGACTTCAGCAAATGACCTTCCCCGGCGGCGCGCTGCGCGGCCACACCTTCCACTACACCCGGCTGGACACGGCGCTGGAGCCGATCGCCCGCGCCGCGCGCGCCAGCGGCGCCGGAACCGGCGAGGCCTTGTACCGCAGCGGCAGCCTGTTGGCCAGTTATTTCCACGCCTATTTCCCGTCCAACCCCCGCGCCGCGGCAAGCCTGTTTCTGCCCTGAACCGTTGCCTGAGCCCTTGCCCGCGATCCGAGACGCGACCGGCCCGCCCTCATGACTTGCCTTGCTCCCAGGTCTCCCACCACGACAAGACCTTGGCGGCCGGCATCGGCTTGGCAATGCTGAAGCCCTGGGCCAGGCAGCAACCCAGTTGCATCAAGACCGGCCAATACTTTTTACGCTCAACGCCTTCGACAATGAAGTCAATGGCGCGGCTTTGGCAGAAGACCGCCATGCACTGAATCAAGGAGGCGTTGAAGGAGCCCGGCTCCAAGTCCTGCGCAAACGCCTTGTCCAGCTTGATCTCGGTGATGGGGCAGCTTTTCAGATAGGTAAAGGAGGTGAAGCCCGCGCCGAAGTCGTCTATCGACAAGGACACGCCCTGAGCGTGCAGTTGTTCTATCATTTCCTTGGCCTTGACCGGGTTGATGACCAGCGCGGTTTCCGTCAACTCCAGCACCAGCAGGCTGGGCGGAACCTTGTAGAGCGCCAGCCGCGCCATCACTTCTTCGACAAACCGATTGTCCTCCAGCATGCGCGCGGAAATGTTCACCGCCACCTTGAATGGCTTTTGTCGCTGGCTGATCCAGCTTTGTTGCTGGGACAGCACCAGCTCCAGCGTCAGATAAGTGAAACGGCTCAAGAGATTGCATGACTCCAGCGTGGGCATGAAATCGTCGGGGTTTACCCGGCCTTGCGCCGGGCTGTTCCATCTGACCAGGGCTTCGAAACCCACCACCTCTTCGGTATCCAGCCTGACCTTGGGCTGATAATGCATTTCCAGCTCGCCTTGCTGGATCGCCCGGGTCAATTGCGTGATCAGGGCCTGGGTGGTTTGCCCCGCCTTGGGCCAGGGCTTGTCGTTTTCTCCCGCGTACAAGGCGACGGCGCCCAGATGGCTCTTGGCCTGATACATCGCGATATCGGCGCGGGACAGCAATTGGGCGGGATCGCAGCCGTGCTGCGGGCACATCGCCACGCCGAAGGACGCGCCTATCGACAAGGCGTGCTCGCCCACCAGAATGGGCGCGTCCAGCGTATGGCCCACTTTTTCCGCCATGGCCAGCGCGCATTCCGCGCTATCCACTTCCAGCAGCAAGGCGGCGAATTCGTCGCCGCCCAGGCGCGCGATGGTGTCCGAGCCGCGCAGCAGGGTGGCGAAACGCGCCCCCACCTCCCGCAGCACCAAATCCCCGGCCTGATGGCCCAGCTTGTCGTTGACCTCCTTGAAGCGGTCCAGGTCTATCATCAGCACGGCGAACGGCAGTTGATTGCGAGCGTGCAAGGCGCACAGCTGATCCAGGCGGTCGAGAAACAGATTGCGGTTGGGCAGATCGGTCAGCGAGTCGTACAGGCTGCGGTGCTGCAGCAGCTGTTCGGTTTCGCGCAGCTTGGCCTGTATCGCCGCCACCCGCACGCCGTCGCTGATGGTCTGGCGCAGGCGGTCCTCGGTCAGTTCGAACTTGGGCAGGTATTCGTAAACGCCCAGCTTGATCGCCTCGGCGGCGATGCGCTCATTGCCGGTGCCGGTGACCGCCACGATCAGACAGGATTGGTTGCGTTGCTGGATGGACGGCACCAGTTCGCGGCCGTCGCCGTCGTCCAGCTTGAAGTCCAGAAACACAAAGTCGAACAACTCCCGGCCCAGCAGCTTCAAGGCGCTGGCCTTGGAGTCCGCTTCTAGAATCTGGGAGCACAGGGCGTTTCGGTGCAGCAGGCGGATGATGCGCTCGCGGTCGACGTCGTCGTCGTCCACCACCAGCACGCTGACTTGCGGCGGCGTTTCCAACAGGCATTCGACGTCGTCGATCATCTTGATTACCGGGCGGGTAAAACCACGGACTGGGCGTAGGAGTGCAGCAGCTCCATCAGTTTCACGAACTGCGGGCCCACGGCGGACTTCATCATATAACCCGCCACGTTTTCCTCGTAGGCGCGCATGCGGTCCGCGTCCCGCGAGGAGGTGGTCAGCACGAAGATCACCGAGTTGCGCAGCTGGCTGTCCGCGCGGATGGTTTCCAGGAATTGAAAACCGTCCATGCGCGGCATATTGAGATCCAGCAGGATCAGAAAGGGGCTGGTGATCCGCTTGCTGTCATGCGCGCCGCGCAGGATTTGCAAGGCCTCCAGGCCATCGCAGGCGGTGACCATCTTGCATTCAAGCCCTTGACGGCGCACGCCGCGCAAGACGCCCTCAATGGCCACGTCGTCGTCGTCCACCAGCAAAACCGTGATATCGCTTGCTACCGCCACGCTTGCCATCATCCCACCTCCTTGAGCGGAAACCGCGGCCAGCGGATGCGGAAACAGGCGCCGCCCAGCGTGCCGTGTCTATCCAGCACCACCGTGCCGCCATTGCTATTGACCATGCGACGCGTCACCGCCAGCCCCACTCCATGCCCCTCCGCCTGGCTGCTGGCGCGGTGAAACAGCTTGAAAATGCGTTCTTCCGAGCCTGGCGGCACGCCTACGCCGTCGTCTTCCACCGTGAACAGATTGAAGCGCCCGTCCTCTTCCACCGCGATGCGGATCACGCCCTTGCCGCCGCCGTGATGCTTGCAGGCGTTGGACAGCAGATTGCGGATCGCCAGCGACAGCGGCGTGCGCGCGGCGGGAAACGGCCGGGCCTTGATTTCCACTTCCACTTGAAAGCCCGGGGGGATATCGAGCAGCTCCAGGGTCTCGCGCACCAGCAGGCCGGGATCGACTTCCTCGACGCGCTCGTCCTGGCGCCCGGCCCGCGCGTACTCCAGCAAGTCTTCTATCATGCGTTCGGCGCGGGCGATGCGTTCCTCGGCGCGGACAAAGTTTCTCTCGATGTCCGCGCTCAACTGGGACGGGTCTAGGTCTTCGCGTATCCAGGAGATCAGGTCGGCAATGCCGCGCAAAGGCGAGCGCAAATCATGGGAGGCCACATAGGTGAACTCCTCCAGCTGGGCGTTGGCCTGTTGCAGCGTCTCCTCAAATTTCTTGCGTAGGGAGATGTCGGTGATCGCGGCCAGCACCAGCCGCTCTCCTTCCGTTTCCAGCGGGGTCAAGCCCACTTCCACCGGGAATTCGCTGCCGTTCTTATGCTGGGCCAGCAGATCGCGCCCCGATCCCATCGCCCGGACTTCCGGCGCCTTGGCGAAGGCGGCCCGCAAAGCCGGGTGGCCCTGCCGCACGCGTTGCGGCAGCAGCACCTCCACTGGCTGGCCGGTCAACTCTCCCGGCGAGTAGCCGAACAGGGCGTCCAGCGCCTGGTTGGTCATTGAGATCTTGCCGTCCGCGCCCGCCATCAGCAGGCCGATGGGCAGCGAGGCCACCACCTTGGCGAAGCGATGCTCCAGCCGGCGCCGCGGCGTGATGTCGCTGACAAAGGCCACCGCGCAGATTTCATCTTCGTGCGGCATGGAGCCGAGGCCGATTTCAATGGGAAACTGGCGGCCATCCGCATGCTGGGCGAACAGCTCGCGGCCGCTGCCCATGGTTCTGGGCGTGGGATGGGAGAAAAACAGCTGGCGAAAATCGAGATGGCGTTCGCGGATATCGGCCGGCAGCAACATTTCCACCGCCTGGCCCAGCAATTGGGCCTTGCTGTAGCCAAACATATTCTCCAGCGCGCTGTTGACGTAGAGCATGCGGCCGTCGGCCGCCACCACCAGCACGCCCACCGGAGCGGCCTCCACCACGGAGGCCAGCCCGGCATTGCCGGAAGCGCCGGCGGGCGCCCTTTCCGGAAATTTGAACGACATGACAGCCTGCTTTCGCCTATGTCTTATTGCTGTAGGTTTAGCATAGGGTTTTCCGCCGCGCAGTTAATTCTGATGTCCTATCCGCGTCGTTCTCGCCGCACTGCTCACACCGCCAGCAGCGCCAGTTCCGCCGCGGCCTCGCGCAGCACCGGCAAGATGCGCAACAGCAAATCCTCGCGGCTGACGCGCGCCGCCTGCACCCCCACATTGATGGCCGCCGCGGCGCGGCCGTCGGCGCCGATGATGGGCACGGCGATGGAGCGCAGGCCGATTTCCAGCTCCTGATCGATGATGGCGTAACCCTGCTCCGCCACCCGCGCCAGTTCCGCCTCCAGCGCCGGCCGCTCAATCAGGGTGTGCGGCGTGTGCCGGACCAGCCGCGCCCGGTCCAGCAAGAGGGCGAGTTCCGCGGCGGGCAGCCGGCTCAGCATCGCCCGGCCCATCGAGGTGCAGACCGCCGGCAGGCGGCTGCCGATGTCCAGATCCACCGTCATGATGCGGCTGGTGAAGGCGCGCGCGATGTAAAGGATGTCGTCGCCGTCCAGAATGGCGATGGAACTGGATTCGTTGACGCTGCTGCTGACGTGGCGCAACACCGGCTGGCCGGCGCGCGCCAGCGGCGTGGAGCCCAGATAGGCGTGGCCCAGCGCCAGGATGCGCGGCCGCAAGGCGAAATGCCGGCCGTCCTCGCTGTCCACGAAACCCAGCTTGGCCAGGGTGTACAGGCAGCGCCGCACCGCCGCGCGCGGAATGCCGGTGCGCTGGCTGATCTGCGAGGTGGACAGCAGGCGGCGCTGCGCCGAGAACGCCTGAATCACCGCCAGGCCGCGCGCCAGCGAGGCCATGTAATTGGGATCGCCGCTGAAGTTCTCTTCCACGCCCTCCTCGGCCGCCGCCTCTTGCCACTGTTGCATCTTGTCACCTTTTATCGTCGTTGAGCGATCACCGCACACTATTGCGATCATCGTATTGACCCTGCGGCAGGCCGGCAAGCATGCTGAATGCGCGATTAAAAACATATCGTTCGATAATCGCACAAACTCCTTTCCATTCATGGCTGCATGCAGCCCGCAAAGGACAGTCGATGATAGATAAAACGGTAAGCTCGGCCGCAGCCGCCATTGCCGACATCCACGACGACGCCACGGTGATGATCGGCGGCTTCGGCGTCGCCGGCCAGCCGGCGGAGTTGATAGACGCGCTGATAGACCACGGCGCGCGCAATCTCACCATCGTCAACAACAACGCCGGCAACGGCGAGGCCGGCCTGGCCGCGCTGCTGCGCGCGCGCCGGGTGCGCAAGATCGTCTGCTCGTTTCCGCGCCAGGCGGATTCCCAGGTCTTCGACGCGCTCTACCGCGCCGGCGACATCGAACTGGAACTGGTGCCGCAGGGCAATCTGGCCGCCCGCATCCAGGCCGCCGGCGCCGGCCTGGGCGCCATCTTCACCCCCACCGGCTACGGCACCCTGCTGGCGGAAGGCAAGGAAACCCGCCGCATCGCAGGCCGCGACTATGTGCTGGAATACCCGATCCACGCCGACTTCGCGCTGATCAAGGCCTGGCGCGGCGACCGCTGGGGCAATCTGCAATACCGCAAGGCGGCGCGCAATTTCGGCCCCATCATGGCCGCCGCCGCGCGCCAGACCATCGTCCAGGTGGGGCAGTTGCTGCCGCTGGGCGAAATGGACCCGGAAACCGTGGTGACGCCGGGCATCTTCGTTCACAAGCTGGTCTGCGTCGCCGGCCAGCCCATGCAAGGAGGCCGGCATGCATAAGCGACTGGACCGCGAACAGATGGCGGCGCGGGTGGCCCGCGACATCCCCGAGGGCGCTTACGTCAACCTGGGCATAGGCCTGCCCACCCGGGTGGCCAACTATCTGCCGCCGGAACTGGACATCTTCCTGCACAGCGAGAACGGCCTGCTGGGCATGGGCCCGGCGCCGGAACCCGGCCAGGAGGATCCGGACCTGATCAACGCCGGCAAGGAGCCGGTCACCCTATTGCCCGGCGGCTGTTTCTTCCATCACGGCGACTCCTTCGCCATGATGCGCGGCGGCCATCTGGACATCTGCGTGCTGGGCGCCTTCCAGGTGTCGCGGCGCGGCGATCTGGCCAACTGGCACACCGGCGCGGCGGACGCCATCCCGGCGGTGGGCGGCGCGATGGACCTGGCCATCGGCGCCAAGCGGGTCTTCGTGATGATGGAGCATCTGAACAAGCAGGGAGACTGCAAGCTGGTGGAAGCCTGCAGCTACCCGCTGACCGGCGTCGGCTGCGTGCACCGGGTGTATACCGATCTGGCGGTGATCGACCTCCGCGACGGCGAGCTCTTGGTGCGCGAATGCGTGCCCGGCCTGGATTTCGCAGAACTAGAGCGGCTGACGCCGCTGCCCCTGACCGACGCCCGCCAAGGAGAGACGCCATGAGCCAGGCCTATATCTGCGACGCCATCCGCACCCCTTTCGGCCGCTACGGCGGCGGCTTGTCCTCCCTGCGCGCCGACGATCTGGCCGCCCTGCCGCTGAGCGCGCTGCGACAACGCAATCCGGGCGTGGACTGGGACTTACTGGACGACGTGCTCTACGGCTGCGCCAACCAGGCCGGCGAGGACAACCGCAACGTGGCGCGCATGGCCGTCTTGCTGGCCGGCCTGCCGCCGTCCACGCCGGCCTGCACCGTCAACCGCCTGTGCGGCTCCAGCCTGGACGCCATCGGCCAGGCCGCGCGCGCGCTCAAGAGCGGCGAGGCCGAGCTGATGATAGCCGGCGGCGTGGAAAGCATGAGCCGCGCGCCCTATGTGATGGGCAAGGCGGACAGCGCCTTCGCCCGCAATCTGCGCATCGAGGACAGCACCATGGGCTGGCGCTTCGTCAACCCGCTGCTGCGCGAGCGCTACGGCGTGGACTCGATGCCGGCAACCGCGGAAAACGTGGCCGAGCAATTCCGCATCTCGCGCGCGGATCAGGACGCCTTCGCGCTGCGCAGCCAGCTGCGCGCCGCCGCGGCGCAGGAGGCCGGCCGGCTGGACGACGAATTGATGGAAGTGACGATTCCGCGGCTCAAGGGCGAGCCGCTGCGTGTTGTCCGCGACGAACATCCGCGCGCCACCTCGCTGGAGGCGCTGGCCCGGCTCAAGGGCGTGGTGCGGCCCGAGGGCAGCGTCACCGCCGGCAACGCCTCCGGCATCAACGACGGCGCGGCCGCCTTGCTGCTGGCCAATGAGGCCGCGCTGCAGCGCCATGGACTGACGCCGCGCGCGCGGGTGCTGGCCATGGCCTGCGCCGGCGTGGAGCCGCGCATCATGGGCTTCGGCCCGGCGCCGGCGATACGCAAGGTCTTGGCCCTGGCCGGGTTGCGCCTGGAACAGATGGACGTGATCGAGCTGAACGAGGCCTTCGCCGCCCAGGCGCTGGCGGTGCTGCGCGAACTGGGCTTGCCGGACGACGCCGAACACGTCAACCCCAACGGCGGCGCCATCGCCCTGGGCCATCCGCTGGGCGCCAGCGGCGCGCGGCTGGCGGCCACGGCGCTCTATCAGTTGCAGCGCGGCGGCGGCCGCTACGCCTTGTGCAGCATGTGCATAGGCGTGGGGCAAGGCATCGCGCTAATCATGGAGCGCGTCTGAACGCCGGTTAAGATGTCGCGGCGGGACGCCGCCCCCGCGGTTTTGAAATCCCAGGCATAGATAAGGAGATTCGCCATGCCCATGCTGAAACTCGGCACGCACGCGCTGCACTACCAAGTGGACGGGCCGGCCGGCGCGCCGGCGCTGCTGCTGTCCAACTCGCTTGGCACCACGCTGGAAATGTGGCGGCCGCAACTGGCGGCGCTGAGCCGGCACTACCGCGTGCTGCGCTACGACGCGCGCGGCCACGGCGGCAGCGGCGTCGGAGCCGTTCCGCCCCGGCTGGCCGACCTCGCCGGCGACGCGCTGTCCTTGCTGGACGCGCTGGACATCGAGCGCGCTCATTTCTGCGGCATTTCGATGGGCGGCCTCACCGGCCTATGGCTGGGCGCCCACGCGCCGGAACGCCTGCGATGCCTGGTGGTCAGCAATAGCGCCGCCAAGATAGGCGCAAGCGAAGCCTGGCGGCAACGCGCCGCCCAGGTGCGCGGCGGCGGCCTGGCCGAACTGGCCGCCAGCGCGCATCAACGCTGGTTCAGCGCCGACTTTTGCGCCCAGGCGCCGGACATCGTCGAGCAGGCGCGCGCCTGGCTGGCGGCCACCGCGCCGGACGGCTACGCCGCCTGCTGCGAGGCGCTGGCCGACGCCGACCTGCGCGCGGACTTGCCGCGCATCGCCGCGCCCGCGCTGCTGATCGCCGGGCTGCTCGATCCGGTGACCACAGTGGCTGAGGCGGAAGCCATGGCCGCGGCGATGCCGAACGCCCGCCTGACGCGGCTGCCCGCCTCCCATCTGTCCAATCTGGAAGCGCCGCTCGCCTTCGAGCGGGCCTTGCTGGACTTTCTGGACGCGGCCTGAGCCGTCCAATTGTTCAGCCGGCCGCGCCTAGCCGCAGGCCTTCCAGCAAGGGTTCCAGCGCGTCCAGCGTCTGGGCCAGCGCCTCCGCCGGCCGCTCGGCGCCGGACGCCCAGCCGGCGCCTTCCACCAGCGCGCCGTTGATCAGCCGCGCCAGCGCCTGCGGGTCGGCGCGGCGGATCAGGCCGGCGTCCATCAAGGCGCGCAAACGCTCGGCGATATTGCTCACGCACTGCCGCTGGCCGGCCTGCGCGTACTCCGCGCCCAGCGCCGCCGGCGCGTCGCGCAACAGAATGCGCTGCGCCTCCGGCTGGGTGGCCGCTTGCAGATACGCGCGGCAGCGGCGCTTGAAGCCCTGCCACGGGTCCGCCGCCTCGCGCTCCGCCAGCGCCAGGCCGGCCTCGATCTCGGCGTCCAATTCTTGGGCCACCGCCAGCAACAGGCCTTTCTTGTCGCCAAAGTGGTGGTAGAGCGCGCCGCGGGTCACGCCGGCCGCGGCGGTCAGCTCGTCCATCACCGTGGCCGCATAGCCGTCGGCGCCAAAGCTGCGGCGCGCGGACAGCAACAGCCTGCGCCGGGTTTCCTCCATGGCTTCGCTGCGTGTTTTGCTCATCATTCCGCTCCCCTGTTTCCGCATTGGCCGTCGCGCCGCTGTTGACATACGGCGCGTATGTCAATTAGTTTAGCATACGTCGCGTATATTAAAACAGCGGACCAGGCGAGATCAGCGCCGTCCGCCACAAGGAAACCCGATGGCCAACCCCTACCTCAGCCTGTTCTCCCACCCCGGCAGCCTGGCCTTCTCCGCCGCCGCCTGGGTGGCGCGCATGCCCATTTCCATGACCGGCATCGGCATTATCACCATGTTGTCGCAAACCTCGGGCTCCTACTGGCTGGCCGGCGCCGTCGCCGCCACCTTCACCTTTTCGATGGCGCTGCTGGCGCCGCAGGTGTCGCGGGCGGTGGACCGCTACGGCCAGCGCCGGGTCTTGCCCGCGGCCACCGCGCTCAGCGTGGCGGCGATGCTGTCGCTCCTGTTCTGCAGCTGGGCGCAATGGCCGGCCTGGACGCTGTTCGTCTCCGCCGCCTTCGCCGGCTGCATGCCCAGCATGTCGGCGATGGCGCGCGCGCGCTGGACCGAGATTTACCGCGGCACGCCGCGCCTGCACACCGCGTTTTCGCTGGAATCGGTGCTGGACGAGGTCTGCTTCATCGTCGGCCCTCCCATCGCCGTGGGCCTGAGCGTGGCGGCGTTTCCGCAGGCCGGCCCGCTGCTCGCCGCCGTCTTGCTGGCCGTCGGCGTCGCCGCCTTCTGCGCGCAAACCGGCACCGAACCGCCGGTGCACCCCGGAACCCAAGAACGGCGCGGCTCCGTCGCCGCCCTGGCCGGCATGCGGGTGCTGATCTTCGCCCTGGTGGCGCTGGGCGCCATCGCCGGCGCCGTGGACGTGATCAGCGTCGCCTTCGCCCAGCAGCAGGGGCAGCCGGCGGCGGCCAGCATCGTCTTGTCGGTGTACGCGATAGGCTCTTGCCTGGCCGGCCTGCTGTTCGGCGCGCGCAAGGCCAGCATGCCGCTGGCGCGGCTCTTCGTCTGGGCGGCCGCCGCCACGGCGCTGGCCACCCTGCCCTTGCTGCTGGTCTCCAATCTATGGATGTTGAGCGCCGGCGTCTTGCTGGCCGGCGTGTTCTTCGCGCCCACCATGATCGTGGCCATGGGCTTGGTGGAGGAGATGGCGCCGCCGGCGCAACTGACCGAGGGCCTGACCTGGCTGATCACCGGCCTCGCCAGCGGCGTGGCGCTGGGCGCGGCGGCGACGGGATGGGTGGTGGACCATATCGGCGTGCGCGCCGGTTTCGGCGTGACCCTGGCCGCCGGCGCGCTGATGGCCGTGATCGCGCTGGCCGGGCAGCGCCGGATAGCCCGCTCTTTGCAAGAGAAAACGGCCTAGGCCGCCGGCATCGAACGGCAAGGGCCGCCTCAACCCGCCCTTGCGGCGATGGCGGCCTGCCCTACTCCTCCAGCGCCTCCTCGCGCGGCAGCAGCTCGCGCAATAAGCGCCGGATCAGGGCCAGCTCCTCGGAGCGGTCCCCGCGCCGCGCGCTCATGATCAGCGGCGAGGCCAGGCCTTCGTCCGTCAGCGGCCGGTACACCACGTCGTCGCGGCGCAGCCTCAGCACGCTGGCCGGCACCACGCACACCCCCATGCCGGCGGCCACCAGGCCCAGCGCGGTTTGCAGTTCTCGCACTTCCAGCGCGTAAGCCGGCTCCAGCGCGCGCTGGCGGAAAGCGGCCAGCACCTGATCGGCGTAGCTGGGCCGCGGCTGGCGCGGATAGATCAGCACCGTTTCCTCCGCCGCGTCGCGCAGGCGCAAGGGCCCTTCGCGCCGCGCCAGCGGGTGCTCCAGCGGCAAGGCCAGCCACAAGGGCTCCTCGGCCAGCACTTCGCGCTCCAGCGCCGGGTCGTCGAACAAGAGCCGGCCGAAGCCCACGTCGATGCGGCCGGCCTTCAGGGCCTCCACCTGCTCCAAGGACGTCATTTCCAGCAAGGACAGCTCGGTGTCGACATGGATGGCGCGGAAGCGGCGTATCACCTCCGGCAAGGGCCGGTACAAGGTGGAGCCGACATACCCTATCACCAGTTGCCGGCGCGCCAGCGCGATCTTGCGCGTCATCGCGCGCATGCCCTGGGCCTGGGCCAGCAGATTGCGCGCCTGGGCGTAGAAGAAGCGGCCGGCCTCGGTCAGTTGCAAGGGCCGCGCGCCGCGGTCCAGCAGCAATAGGCCCAGTTCCTCCTCCAGTTGCTGGATCTGCCGGCTTAGCGGCGGCTGGGCGATGTGCAGCCGTTCCGCCGCGCGGGTGAAGTTGAGCTCTTCGGCGACGGCGACGAAGTAGCGCAGATGGCGCAATTCCATTCAATACCTCACAGGTATGGAAGCAGACGAAAACGGTGTTGGACCCGCGGTTCCACAGGCTTGCATGATATCCGAAACCACGGGAGCGCAATCTTGATACCTGATACCGCGATAGACACGGTGGAGACCATTCTGGTCGATCTGCCCACCATCCGCCCGCACCAGTTGTCGGTGGCCACCCTGCGCGGCCAGACGCTGGCCCTGGTCCGCATCCGCTGCCGCGACGGACAAGAAGGCTGGGGCGAAGCCACCACCATAGGCGGGCTGCAATACGGAGAAGAAAGCCCGGAAAGCGTCAAGACCAATATCGACTGCTACCTGGCGCCGCTGCTGCTGGGCGAGGACGCCCGCGACTTCGGCCGCCTGCTGGGCAAGCTGCGCCGCGGCGCCCGCGGCAACCGTTTCGCCAAGTGCGCGCTGGAAACCGCCTTGCTGGACATCCAGGCGCGGCGGCTGGAGGTGCCGTTGAGCGAGCTGCTGGGCGGCCGGGTGCGCGACAGCCTGCCGGTGGCCTGGACCCTGGCCAGCGGCGACACCGGCCGCGACATCGCCGAGGCCGAGGCCATGCTGGAGCGGCGCCGCCACCGCGCGTTCAAGCTGAAGATAGGCTTGCGCGCGCCGGAAGACGACGTGGCCCATGTGCTGGCGATACGCCGCGCGCTGGACGGCCGCGCCGGCGTGCGCGTCGACGTCAACCAGGCCTGGAGCGAGATGCAGGCCGAGCGCGCCATCGCCCGGCTGCAGGACGGCGGCGTGGAGCTGATCGAACAGCCGGTGCCGCGCGAACACCCGGCGGCGCTGGCCCGGCTGGCGCGGCGCTTCGAGGTGCCCATCATGGCGGACGAATCCCTGCACGGCCCGGCGGACGCCAATCAGCTGGCGCGCCTGGACGCCGCCGATGTGTTCGCCGTCAAGATCGCCCAATCCGGCGGCCTGTTCGCCGCGCGCCAGGTGGCCGAGATCGCCGCCGTCAACGGCCTGGGCCTCTACGGCGGCACCATGCTGGAAGGCGGCATCGGCACCATCGCCTCGGCCCAGTTGTTCTCCACCTTCGAGCGGCTGGACTGGGGCAGCGAGTTGTTCGGCCCGCTGCTGCTGACCGAGGAATTGCTGAGCGAGCCGCTCTGCTACCGCGATTTCGAACTGCAACTGCCGTCCGGCCCCGGCCTGGGCGTGCGCCCGGACCCGGACAAGCTGGCGGCCCTGCGTCGCGACCGGACCGCGCCGCGCCTGCACGCGGTCTGACACCCGACCTCCCAAGGAGACCACCATGCTGTTTCATGTGGAAATGCAAGTACAACTGCCGCACGACCTGGACCCGGAGCGGGCGGCGGCCTTGAAGCTGGACGAGCGCGAACGCGCGCAAGCGCTGCAACGCAGCGGCCAATGGCGCCATCTATGGAGGCTCAGCGGCCAGTACGCCAACATCAGCGTGTTCGACGTCGCCGACGCCGAAGAACTGCACCAATTGCTGTCCAGCCTGCCGCTCTTCCCCTTCATGCGCATCGAGGTCCGGCCCTTGAACCGGCATCCGTCCAGCATCCACGCCGACGACCGCTAGGCGCCCGCTTTAGCGGTCCACTGCGACGGCGGCAAAACACAAGACCCCCGCCCCGCCCGTCAACAAAGGAGAAACACCATGGAACGCGCCGAAATCGACGCCCTGCTGCAACGCTTCGACCAAACCGCCACCGAGCAGGCCAATCCGCGCACCCGCGCCATCGTCAATCATCTGATGCGCGAGCTGTGCTACGCGATCGAGGACTTCGACATCCAGCCGTCGGAGTTCTGGAGCGCGGTGGAGCTGTTGGCCGACGCCGGCCGCAGCGGCGAGCTGGGCCTGATCGTGCCCGGTCTCGGGCTGGAACACTTCCTGGACCTGCGCGCCGACGAGGCCGAACGCAAGGCCGGCCTGCTCGGCGGCACGCCGCGCACCATAGAAGGGCCGCTCTACGTGGCCGGCGCGCCGCTGTGCGAATGCGAGGCGCGGCTGGACGACGGCAAGGACGACGGCGAGCCCTTGTTCATGCGCGGCCAGGTGCGGGACGACGCCGGCCGGCCGGTGCCGCACGCGCTGGTGGAGGTATGGCACGCCAACAGCCTGGGCAATTACTCCTACTTCGACAAAACCCAGAGCGATTTCAACCTGCGCCGCGGCATCCGCGCCGACGAGCAAGGCCGCTACCGCTTCCGCAGCATCATGCCCTGTGGCTACAGCGTGCCGCCGGGCGGCGCCACCGACCGTCTGCTGCGGCAGCTGGGCCGTCACGGCCACCGTCCGGCCCACGTGCATTTCTTCGTGTCCGCGCCGGGCTTCCGCAAGCTGACCACCCAGATCAACATCCAGGACGATCCGCATCTGTGGGACGACTTCGCCTTCGGCACCCGCGACGGGCTGGTGCCGGACGTCCAGCGCGTCAGCGCGCCGGAGGAACTGCGCCAGAGCGGCGTGGGCAAGCCTTTCGCCCGCATCGAGTTCAACTTCACCCTGCACCGCGAAGCGGCTCCGGCCCCCTCCACCGAGGTCAGCCGCGCCCGCGCCCAGGCCTGATGGACCAAGGCTGATGGACTGATTGAAACCGCGGCCCTCCGCCCGGCGCGGCGGGCCCGCCGGAACGCAGAACCTGTTCAAGGACATTACGATGAGCACAACCTTCCGCACCACGGCGCAATGGCGCAGCTTCGTCGGCGGCTGCCTGGACTTCCGCCCGGACGACGGCGTCTACCGCATCGCCCGCGACATGTTCACCGACGCTCAGCTGTTCGAGCTGGAGATGGAGCTGATCTTCGAGAAAGTCTGGATCTACGCCTGTCACGAAAGCGAAATCGCCGAGCCCAACGACTTCATCACCCTGCAGGCCGGCCGCCAGCCGCTGATCGTCAGCCGCGACGCCAACGGCGGCCTGCACGCGCTGGTCAACGCCTGCCAGCACCGCGGCGCCACCCTGGTGCGCCAGTGCAAGGGCAATCAATCCACCTTCACCTGCCCCTTCCACGCCTGGTGCTACAAGAACGACGGCCGCCTGCTCAAGGTCAAGGCCCCGGGCGAATACCCGGCGGACTTCGACAAGGCCGGCCGATCGCTGAAACAGGCGCGCGTCGCCAGCTACAAGGGCTTCGTCTTCGTCAGCCTGGACGCGGACGGCGCGGACGCGCTGGAAGACTATCTGGGCGACGCCAAGGTCTTTTTCGACATGATGGTGGCGCAATCCCCCAGCGGCGAGCTGGAAGTGCTGCCCGGCAAATCCAGCTACACCTACGACGGCAACTGGAAGCTGCAAAACGAAAACGGCCTGGACGGCTACCACGTCAGCACCGTGCATTACAACTACGTGGCCACGGTGCAGCACCGCCAGGAAGTCAGCCGCCAGCAAGGCGAGGCGCAGGCCGCCACGCTGGACTACAGCAAGCTGGGCGCCGGCGACGCCGCCACCGACGACGGCTGGTTCTCCTTCCCCAACGGCCACAGTCTGCTGTTCAGCGACATGCCCAACCCCGCGGTGCGGCCCGGCTACGCCGGCATCATGCCGCGGCTGGTGGCCGAACACGGCCAGGCCAAGGCGGAATGGATGATGCACCGGCTGCGCAATCTCAACATCTACCCCAGCCTGTTCTTCATGGACCAGATCAGCTCCCAGCTGCGCATCATCCGCCCGCTGGCCTGGAACAAGACCCTGGTGCAAAGCCAATGCCTGGGCGTCAAGGGCGAATCCGCCGCCGACCGCGAAAACCGCATCCGCCAGTTCGAGGACTTCTTCAATGTGTCCGGCATGGGCACGCCGGACGATCTGACCGAGTTCTGCGAGGCCCAGCGCGGCTTCCAGGGGCGGCTGGAGCGCTGGAGCGACATCTCGCGCGGCCACCCGCGCTGGCAGACCGGCGCCACGCCCAATAGCCTGACCCTGGGCATCCGCCCCTGCCTGACCGGAACCGAAATCACCCATGAGGGCCTGTACGTCAACCAGCACAGCGCCTGGCGGCAATGCCTGCTGCAAGGGCTGGAGCGGCGCGCCGCCGCCGAGGAGGCCGAGCAATGAATATCGAACTGCATTATCAGGTGGAGCAGTTCCTCTACCGCCACGCCGAGCGCTGCGACAGCCAGGACTGGGACGCCTACCTGGCCGATTACGCACCGGACTGCGAATACCACGTGCCGCAATGGGACGCCGAGCATGTGTACACCACCGACCCCAAGCGCGAGATGTCGCTGATCTACTACGCCAGCCGCGCCGGCCTGGAAGACCGGGTATTCCGCATCCGCACCGGCAAATCCGCCGCCTGCAACCCGATGCCGCGCACCTTGCACCAGTTGGCCAATCTCCGCGTGGAACGCGGCGCGGACGGGCTGGTGGAGGCGCGCGTCAACTGGGCCACCTTCTACACCCGCTTTGGCGAGACCCGCTATTTTTACGGCCGCGCCGCGTACACGCTGGCGCGAAACGGCGACGGCTGGCTGATCCGGCGTCAGCATGTGCTCTTGCTGAACGATACCGTCAACGCGGTGTTGGACTTCTACCATCTTTGAATCGGAAAGCGCCGATATGCATCAAGTGGCTTTGAATTTTCTCGATGGCAGAACGCTATTTCTGGAAGCGCGGCCGGGGGAATTGCTGCTGGACGCCGCGCTGCGCCAGGGCATCAAGATCCCGATGGACTGCCGCGAGGGCGTATGCGCCACCTGCCGCGGCCGCTGCGACCGCGGCGATTACAGCCAGGACTATGTCGACCCCGAGGCGCTGTCCGCGGAGGAATTGGCGGAACGCAGCGTGCTGTCCTGCCAGACCCGGGTGCTGTCGGACGCGGCCTTTTCCTTCGACTTCGACTCCAGCCTGTGCCGCGGCGCGCCGGCCGCCCGTCTCAGCGCCGTGGTCAGCCGGGTGGAGCCGGTGTCGGACAGCTGCGCCGTGCTGTGCCTGGACGCCTCCGCCGCAGAAGGCGCGCTGTCCTTCCTGCCCGGCCAGTACGCCAGGCTGCGCGTGCCCGGCGGCGAGCAGTGGCGCGCCTATTCCTTCGCCCACGCCCCCGGCGCGGACAAGCAGCTGCGCTTTCTGGTGCGGCTGCTGCCGGACGGCGCGATGAGCAATTATCTGCGCGACGGCTGGCGGGCCGGCGACCGCATCGAGCTGGAGGCGCCGCTGGGCAGCTTCTATCTGCGCCACATCGACAAGCCGGTGCTGATGCTGGCCGGCGGCACCGGCCTGTCCGCCTTTCTCGGCATGCTGGATCAATTGGCGGAACAAGGCGGCTGCGGCCAGCCGGTGACGCTGTATTACGGCGTCAACCGCGAAGGCGATCTGTGCGAGCTGCCGCGCTTGCGCGGCCTGGCCGAACGGCTGCCCGGCTTTGTCTGGCATCCGGTGGTGACGGCGCCGGGAGAGAATTGGAGCGGCAAGCGCGGGCTGATCCCGGATCATCTGGACGCGGACGCGCTGCGCGCGCGGGCCGCCGACATCTATCTCTGCGGCCCGCCGCCGATGGTGGACGCGATGCGCGACTGGCTGCGCCGTCACGGCTGCGAGCGCCTCAAGCTCTATCTGGAGAAGTTCGCCGACAGCGGCGGCTAAGCCGTAGTCCATTGAATCCGCTACGCGGATGATGATTTGCATTGCCGGGGCTGCCCGGCGGGCAGGAAGGGGAATTTGCTCGGCCAAATTCCCCTTCACCCCAAAGGCCGCCCTGCAAACCTGGCCTACGGTTTCCCGCCGGTTCCCGTCAGGCCCGAGGCGCGGCTGAACTCGCGATTTGCTAACGTCAAATCGCTCAAACAGGGCAGCCGCTTAAGACCTCGGGCCTGCCACCCGACGGCAGGCTTGAAGGGACCGGGGCACATCGGACAAGTTGCCTCCTGCGTATCCAACAACGCGCTAGCACAACAAAAGATCGCTGCCGGTTCCCAAGTCCAAACTCGCCCTGATCCAGGGCCCGCCTTTATTTACGCATGAAGGGCGCGAAGAAGGCTTCCGGCATTTCCGTGGGGAAGCCCTTGGCGTCGCTGGGGCGCAGGTCGGACATGTCCGGCTGGAAGTCGTAAGTCTTCTGCCGGCGCTGCTGGTCCTGGTGCACCGCCACCTGCTTGTCCACCGCGGACTTGATCGCCGTCATGTGATCCAGCATCTGACGGCCCACGTCCTGCACATTGCCTATCATATTGCTGGCGTTGCTGCCGGAGGCGGTGGACATGCCTGGCACCGAGTTCATGAACGGCTCCGCCATGGAGCCGCCGGCGCTCTGGCCGTACTGGTGGGCGGCGCTGCACGCCTTGAGGATTTCCGCCGGGTTGATCATGTTTTCTGCGGCCTTGGTCATGGTGTTTCCTTTCAGTGGGTCATGGAATGAAGCAAACGGCGGCAATGCTGCCCGGGACCGGCCGCGCCGGCCCCGGAGCCGTTGTCAGCCGCCTTGCGGACAACGGAAGGACTGGATCAGCCCGGACCACAGCGGCGACGGCGAGGACAGCGACTGCCACTCGATGCGCACCGAACCCAGGCTGCCCTGGTACAGACGCTCGCGGCGGTCCGCGGTCCCGCCCACGCCGCGGCCGGCGTCGAAGAAACGGAACAGCGCCCACGGCCCGTCGTATTGCAGGGTGTTGACCCGGCCGTCCACCGACTTCATCTGCAGCCGTATCGCCAGCTTCTGGCTCTGGCCGTTCCAGTCGATGCGCTGCGGCGTGGTGGCGCCGTGGGCGAAGCGCAGGGTCTGGCCGGCCAGATCCAGTTGCACCTCGGCCAATTGCGGGTCCATGTCCAGGAAGCGCAAGACCGTGGGCACGCGCAAGCGTCCGCCGTCGTCCAGCATCGCGTCGCGGATGCGGCTGGCGCTCTCGTAAGCGCCTATCACGTCCGGGCTCAGCAGCGCCTGCTTGCCGCCGTCCACGCTGCGCGCCTTCCACGGCGTGACCGAGGTGTCGACATAGGCGGCCAGGTGCTCGCGGAAATACACCGCCATCGCGCCCTGCGGCGCGAACAGCCGCTCAAAACCTTCCACGCTGGCGTCCGCGCCGGCGCCGCGGCGGAAGGGATAGCGTCCGGTCAGGCCCTGGTCGCAGGCGCTGCGCGTGGCGCCGGCCGCCCCCTTGTTGAGCACCGCCTGGGTCTGGCTGGAAGTGGCGGCGCTGCCGTTGTTGATCAGGTCCAGCATGATGCCGCGCACCGGTTCCGGCTGCAGGCCGGCGTCGCCGCGCAGCTTGGTGAACACATCGTATTGTGCCGGCAGCACCTGGCCGGTTTGCAGCGCGCCGTTGACCAGGCCCAGCTGGCGGTACAGCGAATCGAACAGCCGCGCCAGCGGATTGCTGCCGCTGTTGTCGTTCCTCTCCAATTGCTTGGCGATCTGGCGCAAGGACTGGAAGTGCTCCTCCACCGCGTGTTCCGGCAGCAAGGTGGTCCGGTAGCGCTCGCCGTTGATCTCGCCCACCAGCGAGCGGCGGCTTTTCTCCAGCCGCGCCTTCTGGCGGTCTATCCAGCTATCCATGCCGCCGTCGTAGTTGCCGGTCAGCATGGTTTCGCGTCCGGCGAAGCGCAGCAGATTGGCCAGCGGGGACTGCGAGTTCATCATCGACGCCGCCAGTTGCGCGGCGTCGTCCAGGCCGGTGACGGAGCGCACGCTGACATTGGCCAGAAAGCTTTGCCAGGCGGTGATGTAGTCCTGCAGATACTGGTTGCGGGCACTGTCGGCCAGCTTCTGCACCAGGCTGTCGATTTCAAAGCCGTTGCCGCGCAGCGGTTCGTTGCGCAGCACCCAGCTCTGCTCCTCCAGCATGGCGCGGGCGCTGGTTTCCAGCCGCGGCAGGAAGGCGTCGACATAGCCGGCGCGGGTGTACCAGCCGGAAACGGCGCTGTCGGTGTCCGGCACGTTGTTGCGCATGCGCAAGCTCATCGCGGAGCCGAAGCCGGCCGCGCGCGCCAGCGAGATGTCCTGAATCTGCGCCGGCAGGCCCTGCTCCCGCACATGGTTGAGCACCCGGGTCACCACCGGAATCTGCGAGGCGCGGGCGCGGGCCGTCTGCACCAGATTGGCGTCCTCCGGCGCCGCCGGCAGGCCGGGCAGCGCGATCAGCGCGCGCGCGTCGGCGATCAGCATGCGCCGGTCCTCGTCGTTGTACTGGCCTTCGGACAACGCCTCCCAGCGCCCGGCGATCCAGCGCTCCACCGCGTCGGCGGAGCGGTATTGCGGCCGGCACAGCATCAAGTAAACCTTGAGCGTCAGGAAGATGTCGCCGGGGCTGCCCTCGGTCTGCGCCAGCAAGGTGCGTTTCACCTCGTTGTACAGCTCCGGCATCAGCGTTTTCTGCAGATGGCGGTGATAGGTGGCGGTGGCGGTTTCGGCCACGCGGCGGTGCTCGAAATACGGGGTTCTCATCCCGCGTTCGGCGCTTTCCGCCTGAGCCTGGGCGTAACGCATCTGCGCGGCCACCGCCAGCAGCGGCGATCCGGCGCTGGGCGCGCTGCCGGCCTGTTCCCGCGCCAGCGTCTTGCCCTCGCTGAACTGGGCCCAGACGTATTCCAGATAGTTGCGCTCGGCGAAATAGCCCCAGGCCACCCAGACCAGCAGGCCCAGCGCCAAGGCCGGCAAGGCCGCCCAGCGCAGCGCGTTCAGCAAGCGGCGCTTGCGCGAGGGCGGCGCGGGCGGGGCCGGCCTTTCCCGCGCCTGGCGTTCGGCCGCGGTCAGGTTCTGCTCCATCAACTGCCGTTCCACCGCCACCTGGCGCAGCAAGGGCGTCCACAGCTCGCCCAGCGGCCGCGTCGCCGGTTCCGGTCCGTCGATTTCGATGTCGGCCACTTCCGCCACCGAGCCCAGCCACAGGCCGCGCAGATGAGCCGCGTCCTCGTCGCCGTCGCGGGCGAACAGCGGCGGCAGCAGGCCCTGCAAGGCCTGGCGCAGCCGGCCCAGCGCCTCCACGAAGCGCAGCTGGGCGTGGTTGGCCTCCACCTCGCCGGCCAGGGGCGCGGCGAACTGCACCTGGCGCTGCACTCTTTGCTCCAGGCTGTGCAAGGCCGGCGCCCAGGCGCCGGCGGCGTCCGCGCCGGCTTCCAGCGGCAGCGGGAAGCCGATGCCGCGCGCCCATCGCTCCGGCCGCATCTGGTTCAGCATCGCCAGCGCGCCGTCCAGCCGGTCCGCCCCGGTCAGGGCCAGGTAAACATTGGGGGTGCGGCCCAGGCCGTCGCGCAGCTTGAGCAGGCGCTGGCGCAAGGTGGCGGCCATTTGCTGACGGCGTTTGGACGCCATCGCGATCAAATCGTCGCCGCCCACGCACAGCACCACGCCGCTGACGCTGAGCTGGTCGCGCAGGGCCGCCAAGCCGGCCAGCAGCTTGTCCCAGGCGGCGGAGGCCTCTTGGTCATAGCCCTCGCCGACATTCCACTGGCCCTGGGTGTCCAGCCACACCGCGTCCGAAGACAGGCGGAAATCCAGGCCCAGGCCCTGCCCTATCGCCGTCGCCGGCGCCGCGCCGTCGCGCAGCGTCCAGGACAGCAGGCTGCTTTTGCCGCTGCCGGCGGCGCCCAAGAGCAGATAGCACGGCAGCGGCGCGCCGCCGCGGCGGCTCAGCTGGCGTTCCAGTTGCTGCAAGGTGTCGCTGATATAGTCCGGCGGGCCGGGGTCCGGCTCCGGTTCCGGCGCGGGCTTGGGCGCGCGTCGGAAGGCGCGCGGCGCGGCGGTCAGCCGGCCCCACAGCCAGCTCAGCAGCGGCCAAAAGCCCCAGATCAGCGCCGCCGCCACCAGGATGTGCCGCAGCAAGGCCCAGCCCAGCGGCCGGTAGACGCCGATGGAGATCAGCGGGCCTATCCACCAGATCGCCAGCGCGATCAAAAGCGCGATCAAGACGCGCATGCTTTGCCGGATCATGGTTGTTGCTCCTTATAGCCGGGCTCCAGCGGGCTGGGGCCGTTGGCGATGCCGACGCCCGGGGCCAACGCCAGCGGGGCCGGCGTCTGAGCGTTTTGACCGGGCGACGGGGCGGCGGCCGCCGCGCCCTTGGCCGCGTCCGCCACTTTCCACAACACGTCGACGCGACGGTTGCGCTCATAGGCGGCCGGCGTTTGCGCCGCGTCCAGCGGCGCGCTGTCGCCGCGGCCGGAGGAATCGATGCGCCGCGCCACCGCGTTGTCGGGCGCTTGCGCGCCGCCGGGAATCGCGGTCTGGCGCAGGGTGTCCGCCACCGAGCGCGCGCGCGCCTCGGACAGGCGCTGATTGCTGGGGAAGGCGCTGGTCTGGATCGGCTGGCGGTCGGTATGGCCTATCACCTCCAGATCGCCCGGCCACGGCGCGAAAGCCTGGCCCAGCCGTTCGATGTTTTTCTGGAAGGACGCCCTCACCTCGGCCTTGCCCACGTCGAAGGCGCCGTCGCTGCGGAAGACCAGCAGCCAGCCTTGCGGATGCTTATAGGCCACCAGCCAGCCTTCGGACAGCAGCTGCGGCAGCGGCGGCGGCAAGGTGGTGGCCAGATTGATGCTGCGCAAGGGCGGGGTCCAGGCCGCCAGCGCTTCGCGTATCGGCCGGCCCAGCAGGTCCAGGCTGATATTGGCCGCGCCGTAGGCCAGCGCCACCACGCCCAGCGCGATGGCGCCGCCGCGCAGCGGGGTCAGCCAGCGCTGGCGCGGCGGGGCTTCGGGTTCCGGCGGCGGCGGGGGCGGCGGCGGCGCGATCAATTCCGCGCCCAGCGGCTCCGGCTCCCGCTGGCGCCAGATCGCCGCGTGCAGCTGCGAGCGCAAGTCCTGCAGCAGCGCCTCGCCGCGATCCAGCACCCGGTAACGGCCTTGCCAGCCCAGGGCCAGCACCAGTTCGTACAGCTCCAGCAAGGGGGTGGGCGACGGCTCGTGGCGCAGCCAGCGCTGCAGGTCGGCGAAGGCGTCTTCCCCGCCCCAGGCGTCGTCGTGGAACTCCACCAGCAGGCTGCGCTCGCCGTCGTAGGGCTGTTGGCCGGCGCCGCGCGCCGCGTCGTTGCAGACCTCGTCCAGATAGGTGCACAGCAGGTAGGAGGCGTCCTGGGCCTGTTGCCACTCGCAGCCGGAGGCCGCCAGGCGTTCGCGGTAGAGCTTGAGTTCCAGGCCCAGCTGCGCGCGGATCTGCGCCTGGCTCTCCGCCGCGCCGCCTTGCAGCCGCTGCAATTGCAGCACCGCGGGCAAGGCGTGGGAGATGAAGGGATTGTCCCATTGCGCCTGTTGCAGGCCGGCCTTGAGCAGGCCGCCGCGCGCGCCGGAGCGCTGATAGATCACCGGCGCGTCGTCGGGCTCGGCCTGCGCCCTGCCCGCGCCCGCCGTCGGCGGCGCGGCGGGCGGCAGCGCCAGCGGCAAGGCGTCCAGCGTCTCAGGCTCCGGCTGGGCGTCCAGCGTGGACACTTGCTGGCCCGGCATCAGCAGCGGCAGGTTTTCCAGCCGGCTGCGCATCGCGCCTTCCAGCATGCCGCTGTTCAGGTGCGCGGTGGAGGCCCGGCGAAAGATGGAGGAAAAATTATGCAGCAGATTCATTTAGGTTCACTCTTTCGGCTATTGGGTTTTGAACCTATTTTACGGTCCCGCGAGCACGCGCTGCAGGCTGCAAACTGGTTCTAAGCAACCTTGCCTTCGCGCAGCCCCCAGGCCTCAAACCTCAAGTCCTGGAAGTCCCCGACGATGCGCAGCGCCAGCGCCGAGCCGGCGAAGGCCTGCGCCCAGAACGGGTCGCTGGATTCCACTTCGAAATACACGCTCTGCGCGTAGTACGGCACCTGGCGCGGCGGATTGGGCGCGGGGATCAGGCGCGCGCCCGGCAATTGCAGGTCCACCAGTTTCTGGATCTGCTCCACCGCGCCCAGCTTGGCCTGCTGCGGCAGCAATTGGCGCAGCTTGTCCGCCGGCATCGCCGCGGAGAAGGCGAACACCATCTTCTGCAGCTTCCACTGGCGGTCCACCACGCAGACGTGGACCTGGTCGCCGCGGTCCTCGAACTTCAGCGGCAGCACCGGGGTTTCGATCACCCTGGCCAGCGCGTAGCGCAAGGTGGCCGCCAGCGGCTCGAACCCGGCTTGCAGGTCGTTGTGCTGATAGACGAACTGCCGCTCGGCCAGGGCCTCGTCCACGCCGGGCAGCACGCTGAGGCGGCCCAACAGGCCGATCAGCTCCTGGAACAACAAGGCCGGCGGCAACGGGTCGAAGGCGTCCAGGTGGGCCAGCCGCATCCGGTATTCGGCGATGCCCTGGCGCAGCATCAGCTCCACCAGATCGGCCAGGCCGCCGCCGGCGGACAGCAGGCGCAAGCCGGCGCTGCCGGCCAGCCGCACTTGCAGCGTGCTTTGCAATTCCTCGATCAGCGCGCGCAGCGTCTGGTGGGCGCGGCTGTCCAGCAGCGGCGGGATGAAGCGCGGGTCCAGCAGCAGGGTCAGCGCGCTGCTGCGCCCGGCCACCCGGGCGAAGGGCAAGGCGGTTTCATCGGCGCGCAATTGCGATTGCCAGCACAGCCGCGTCATCATGCGGCCGGTTTCCAGCGTCAGCCGCCGCGGCGAGCCCGGCGCGTCCAGGCCCACGCTGAGATCGGGCACTTCGGTGGCGGCGGCGTGGTAGCGCGCGGCGGCCGGCGCGTCGCCGAAGGCCATTTCCGGGCCGCCGCAGCCGGCGGCCGGCAAAGCCAGGCAGGCGATGTCGCCGGCCTGGGCCTCCGAGGTGTCCAGCGGCGCCGGCAAGGGGTCGTGTGCCGGCAGCGCGAACGGGGTGCCGTCCGGCAGCACGCCTTCGGCGGCGCGCAGGCCCAGCCGGCCCAGGCCCAGGCCGTCGCTGTCCACGTCCAGCCGGAAAAAGCCCCAGCCGTGGTTGGAGGTCTGGCGCATCCGCAGGCCGAACTGATGGGCCAGATGGCGTTCCTGCTGCTGAAAATGCTGGGTTTCTATCAACATGCCGTCGCTCCAGGCGACGGGTCCTACCGGCAAAGCGCTCATGGGCTTTCCTCCAGATGGGCGATGGGCGCCTTGCGCGTTTTGCGCCAAGGCTTGCGGCCGGGCTTGGCCGGCGGCGGCGACGCGGCGGGCGCCGCCGCGGAGGCGTCCGCCGGCAAGGGGGCGGGCCGCAGCGCGTCGACGATGCGGCTGCGCTCCAGCAGCACCGCCAGATGGATCAGCTGGCGGCCGTCCACCCGGATGCGCAGCGGCGCGTAGCCGGGCGGCTTGCTGGCGAAGTCCGCGTCCGCCAGCAGCCAGACCGGGTCCGAGCCGGAGGCCGGCAGCAGCACTTGCTGCACCTGATTGGGCGCCACCACGTGGCGGGATTCGGCCGCCACTTCGCGGCCGCGCTGGGCGCAGCTGGAATCCTCCAGCCCGGCCGGCGGCAGCCAGTTGGCCTCCCGCACCACGTACAGGCAGACCTGCACCGGCCGCGGGCCGCCGCCGCTGTTGTTCAGCTGGCCGCCGCCCACCAGGGTGACGTGCAGCTGGCGCGGCCCCTCGTCGCTCCGCGAGGAGAACAGCGAGGAGCAGCCCGCCAGGCCGGCCAGCGCGCACAGCAGCAGCGCGCGCCGGACAAAGGAGAAGGAGGTCATTAGCTCAAGGTCATGGTGATGGTCTGAGAAGGAGCCACCGTCTGCCCGGCGGTGTTCTGGTTATTGGGCAGATTGGTGTCGGTCAGCCGCGTCTGCGGCGCGCCCTGGATCAGCACCTTGCCGGAGCCGGTCACGTGGCGGGACAACGCCGCCACGGTGCCGGAAGCCACGCCGCCCATCGAACCGCCCTCGTCGCCGTGGGTCATCGGGATGATGGTGTTGAGGTTGTGCACCGGGCCGCCGGCGTAAATGATGGTCGGCACATTGGGCACCGCCTCCGGCTTGTTGGCGATATTGGCGTAGGTGGACGGAATCCCCAGCGGCGGGGTCTTGCAGACGTCGGAGGCCGCCAGGGCCATGCCGCCCGCGGAACAATTGGCGAACATCGCGATTCTCCTCAAGCTACGTGGATCTGGCCGGCGTCCAGCTTCAACAGCGAAGCCGAACTCAGCGCCGTGCTCTTGGCGTGCAGCCCCATGTGGCGGTCCGCGTGCAGCAGCAGGCTGCCGCAGTGCGCGGCGTCGGTGCCGCCGATATGGGTCTGCCGCTCCTGTGCCGCGGTGGCGATGGCCTGGGCGCGGCTGTTGAGCTGCCGGCCGTTCAGGCTCAGTTCGCCGTCGGCGCACAGATGCAGTTCGGCGGCGTGCAGCTGCACGCTGGCCGCGCCCAGTTCCAGCCGGCAGACGCCGCCCGGCTGCGGGCGCTCCAGCACGGCCAGCACCCAGCACCCCTCTTCCGACGCCGCCAATTGCACCAGATCGCCGCGCTGCGGCCTCACCAGGCAGCTGAAGGCGGCGCGCGCCTGGCGCAGCGCGCCGGTCGGCAGCCGGACCAGCCATTCGCCGTCTCCCTCGCCTTGCGCGCACACCCGCGCCGGCAGCCATTCCTGGCTGGGGCGCGGCGTCGGCGCGGCCACGCGCAGCGCGCGCAGCACCGGATCGGATTCGGCCGGGGTTTCAGCCCAGGCCAGGGCGCTCTCTTGCATCCATGTCATCATGCGGCTCCTCTAGGTCCGGGCTGCGCCTGTTGCCGCCAGGCCCGGTCTTGCTCAAGTTTGCTATCGTCGAACAACGCGCCGGCGGTGTCCGCCGCGCTCCATGCGCCGCGCGGCTGGCCTATCAGCCTGCCGCCGCGGCAATCGCAGCCGGACAGCTTCACCGACTGCAGCGCGGCGCCGCTGGCGTCCAGCCCGCGCAAATTGGCGCCGGACAGATTGACCTGTTCCAGCCGCGCCTGCCGCAGCGACAGCCGCGGCGCGCTCAATTGCTCGAAGGCGCAGTCCTCCAGCCGCGCGCCGTCGAACAGGGCCTGCTCCAGATCGGCCTCGCGCGCTTGCACCCGCCGCAGCCGGGCCTGGTCGAAACTGGCGCCGGCAAGACGGCTGGCGCGGATGGCGCCGCCGTTCCAGACGCTGTGCGACCAGGCCGCCTGGCGCAGCTCGCAGTGGTCCAGCGCCATATGCTCCAGCTCGCAATCTATCCAGCGCGCGTTCAGGCCCCGGCAGGCGCTCAGCGCCACGCGCCGCGCCCGGCTCTGGCCGTGGATGAAGTTGCGCAGCTCCGCGCCTTCCACGCTGAAACCGTCCAGCTGATTGCGGATCCAGGCGCTGTCCGACCAGTGCCCGCCCTGCAACTGCCACTCGCGCAGCCGGCAATCGACGAAGGAGCCGTGCGCGCTGTGCACATCGCTCAGCCGCCAATCGGCCGCGTCCAGCCCCACGCAGGAAAAGTCGCGCTGCCGCCCGCCGCGCCACTGGGCCCCGGACGCGCTCACCCGCTGCCAGCCCACCCGTTCCAGCTCGCATTCGTCCCAAACGCAGTCGATGAACTGGCTGTCGGCGCAGCCCAGCTCGCGCCAGACGCAGCGTTCGAAACGGTTGGCCTCGAAACGGCAGTTGACGAAGCGGACCTCCTCGAAGCGGCACCGCTGCCAGTGAACGCCTTCGAAACGGCAGTCGATGTAGACGGCGCGGTTCAGCGCCGCCGCCGGCGGCGCGTCGAAACGCAGCCCCTCCACCACCGCCGGCAACTGCCCGGCCAGCTCCCGCAAGACCTCCTCTCCCGCCGCGCTCATGGCGCCCTCCTCGGCCAGTCTTGGCGTCCGGTTTCCAGATTGCCTCTCCAGCCGCCGCCGGACGGCGGCCGCATCCAGGCGGTTTTGGCGTCGATCAGATTGCAGCCCTCCATCCGGCTGTCCTCCAGGCTTGCGCCGTAGAACAGCGCGTCCTTCAAGGCGCAGGCCTCGAAGCGGGCGCGCGTCAGATCGGCGTGGGTGGCGTTGAGGCCGTCCAGCGCGCAGCCCCGCCACAGCGAATCCGGCGCCCGCAGCCGCTGAGCGTGCAATTGCGGGCAGGCGCAGTGCTCCATCCGCAGCTGCGCCGCGTCCAGTTCCTGCCAGCTGCACGACAGCAGTTCGCAGTCTTCCAGCCGCGCCTGGCGCAGCGAGCTGCCGTGCGACACCACGCCGAAGCGTTGCTGGCAGCGCTGCCAGACGCTGGCGGACAGATCGGTGTCCAGCGCGCTGAACTTCAGCAGCCGGCATTGCCGCCAGCCGCTGCGCGGCAGCTGGCATTCCACCAGCCCCAGGCCGTCGGCCTGCAGTCCGGTGAAGCGCCAGTCCTCGGCGCGCACCCGGCACCAATTGACCTGATCCCAGCGCAGCTGGCCGATCCGGCCGCCGGCGCCGCCCTCGCCCTGCACGGTGACCGCGCGCCAGGCGCCGCCGTTGACCGCGATGTCGTCCAGCCGGCAATCCTCTATGCCCAGCTGCGCCAGCTCCACGCCGTTCCAGACGCTGGCGCCCAGATTGCAGCGGTTCAAGCCGCCGCCGCTCCAGCGCACCGCTTCCAGCACGGCGCCGGCCAGCGAGCAATCGACGAACTGCACCTGCTCCAGCCGGCATTGCCGCCAGCGGCCGTGATCCAGCTTGCAGCGTTCGAAGCGGACCTGGTTCAGTTCGCGGCCGTCGATGACCAGGCCGCTCAGATCGGCGTCGCGTATGGTCAGCTCGCTCCAGGGGCCGCGCTCGCTTTGCAGCCGCGCGCGCCAGTCTTCCTCGTCGGCCGCCGCCTGCGGCAGACCGGCCAAGGCGTTTTCATTGGCGCGGACAAAGGACTGCAGCCGGCTTTGCGCCGCCTGCGCCTCGCGCAAATCCTCGCGGCTCTGCTCCAGCCGCGCGCGGATCTCGGCGCGATCGCGCGGCGGCGGCGCGAAGCGCGGATGGTCGGCGGAGTCCAGGATCTGCTCCCAGACCCAGCCGCGCGCGGGGTCCGGCATCAGCGCGTGATCGGCCAGCAAGAGCGGGTCCTGGTCGTCCAGCCGCGCGCGGCGCTCGGCGAAGGCGGCCAGCTCCGCCGGCCGCTCCGGCTCGGCGGCGTCCTTGAAGCCCAGCGCCAGCCGACCGACGCTGTCGTCCAGCACGTAATCCAGCGGCAGGAAGCCGTTCCACCACATCACGCCCAGATCCGCGTCCGGCAGCAGCCATACGGTTTGCAGCCTCAGTTCCGGGCGCTCGTCCAGCGGGCCGTCGCCGCGCCCGGCCAGCAGCAGCGGCCGCAGGGCCGGCAAGCGGCCCTGAAGCTCGCCGCCGCGAAAACCGCTGAGCGCGTACGGCGCTTGCGCCGGCCAGCAAGCCTGCTCCGACCATTGGTCCGGCGCCGCCTGCTGGAAGAAGCGCAGATCGGTGGCCGCCGGCCAGCCCATATGGCTGCCGTCCTCCGCCATCGCCTGCGGCGAGCCGGCGAAGCGCGGCTGCCATTGGCGGCGTTCCGGCCAGTCGCTGCCCAGCGGCCCCATCGCCGCCAGCGGCGCCGGGCTCACGCTCAGGCCGCGGACCCGTTGCAAGGGCGGCGCCGCGTGGCGTTGGCCGAACGGGTTTTCGCCCTGCAGGCCGGCGGCGGCCTGACGCGGGTCCAGCGCCAGGCTGGCCTCGGCGCGGCCGCCGTCCACGCGCGGCCGCGCCCGGCAACTCGCGATCTTGCGCACGCCGCCCAGCTCGGCCTCGGCCAGCCAGTCCAGCGCGCCGGCGCCGGCCGCCGGGCCGCGATAATGCGCGCTGCCCAGCAACAGCCATTCGGCGCGCAGCTTGGGCATGGCCGGCTCGAACAGCGGCAGCGCCGGCTCCGCGGCCTTGATCGCCTCCCAGCACGCGGCCTCGTGCGCCAGGATGAAGGGATCGCTCAGGCGGAAGCCGACGCCGACGCCGACGCGCAACATGGCTTGAGCGCCGATCTGGGTGCGCGACGAGGACACGAGCGCCGCCTGGGGTTTGATATGACGCAAGGGCATCAGCTTTTGACCTCCATGCCGACTTTTTTCAGATCCACGCCGGTGTCCGAGTAGGACGCGCCGGTGTAGGAGTATTTGAAACCGGTGGTGGAGTTGCTGAAGCCGGTGCTGCTGACCTCAGACCCCACCGAACTGATGCTGGAACCGGTGGTGGACATCTTGCTGCCCACCGCCTTGGTCTCGGAACCCGTCATCGAGGTATCGCTGCCCACCAACTTGACCGAAGCGCCGGTGGTGGACACCGAACAGCCGGTGACGCCGACGTCGGACCCGGTGGTGGACATCTTGCTGCCGGTCACGCTGGTGGACGAGCCGGTGGTGGACATCGAGGTGCCGGTGATGCTGACCGAGGAACCGGTGTCCGACATCGAGGTACCGGTCACGCTCTTGGAGGTGCCGGTCACCGACATCTTGCTGCCGGTGACGCTGGTGGAGGTGCCGGTATAAGAGGAGGACACCCCGGTCATGCTCTGCGACATGCCGGTGGCCGACACGCTGGTGCCGGTCATCGAGGTGGAAATGCCGGTCATGCCCTGCGAGGTGCCGGTCACCGAGGTGCGCGTGCCGGTCAGGCTGGTGGACACCCCGGTAAAGCTGGTGGACACCCCGGTGAAACCGGTGGAAATGCCGGTGAAGCTGGTGGACACGCCGGTAAAACCGGTGGACACCCCGGTGAAGCCGGTGGAGACGCCGGTAAAGCTGGTGGACACCCCGGTGAAACTGGTGGACAGGCCGGTGAAGCTGGTCGATACCCCGGTGAAGCTGACCGACAGGCCGGTGAAGGACACCGACACCCCGGTGAACTTGATCGACGCGCCGGTGACCGAGGTCGACGTGCCTTTCACATCGATGTTCTGGTCCTGGCCCACCGCCTCCGAGCTGTTGCGCTCGGTGGTCTGCTGCATGTCCCGCTCGGCGTGCACCATCACCCGCTCCGCGCCGCGCTGATCGTCGAAGGTGATCTGACTGGCGTTGCTGTAACGGCCCTGCTTCAAGGAGCGCGTGACCAGACCGGTGTAGCGGATGTCCTTGGGCAGGTCGTAAGGCGTCGGATTGTCGCCGTTGTAGACAATACCGGTGACCATAGGCCGGTCCAGATCGCCGTCCACATAGGTGACCAGCACTTCCTGGCCCACCCGCGGCAGCGCCAGCACGCCCCAGCCCTTGCCGGCCCAGGCTTGCGACACCCGGATCCAGCACGAGGCGTCTTCTTCCTGGGTCTTGTAGCGGTCCCAGTGGAAGTGCACGCGGATGCGGCCCAGCTTGTCGGTATGCACTTCCGCGTCCACCGGCCCCACCACGGT